>NZ_CP108509.1:600000-1200000 GCF_035917275.1 Streptomyces sp. NBC_01237
CCGGTGGCAGGAACCCAGTGGCGCAACTTGCTGGTCACCAATACGGAAATGGCCGAGCTGCTGACCATGCTGCACGCGGGCGGTGCAGCGAACTCCCGTCTGGGCACCAACCTGCTGGTTTGCCCGATGCCCCACGAGCGTGGCGGGCGCCTCCACTACGACCAAGCCGATCGGCGGTGGCGGATCAGCCGAGGATACGAACAGCATCCCGCGTACTGGGTCACCTGGATCGGAGCAGCATTCATGGCGGCGTGGTGCGGAGCGCGCCTGCCCACCCGCACCGAAGCACTGCAGGCGGCAAAGGGAGCGCGGGCGCACAACAGCGACTACGTAGCGGGCGACAGTTGCCCCGTTGCGGAACCCGGGCTCGGCGACCGGGAGGTCCACCACCTGATCGGCAACGTGCAGGTCTGGTGCGGCGACGGTCCCGATCAGCCTGAATCACGGCCCGTGCAGAAGTACTTGTTCGGTGCTGCGTGGAACACACCGGGCACCGAGGAGGCGGTGACTGCCGTCCGCTCCCGCTATCTGCTCGGCTCCTCGCGTGGCGTGGGTGTCCGCCTGGTGCGCGACGCCCACACCACGGACGCCGCACGGCTAGGGGCCTGGGAGCTGGCGCACCGGCTCAATCAGTGGGTCGCCGCCGCCGACAGCTCCGCCCAGGCCACGCCGGGCGGGCTCGACCGTCTGCTGCTCAGCACGTTCGGGTCATAGCCCGATAGCGGACTTCGGCCCCATGTACGACCCGGCGCCCGGGAACCCCTGCCGGCACAGTTTCACGAACAGGTCGCTGAATCCCAGAGCGGGCACATCGACCAGCGCCACGAACTCGACGCCGCGGATCTGCCGGGTGTCCGCGCCTTCCTTGACCTCCCCGATCTCCCCGCCCACGCGGCGGGCCTCGAAGGTGATGTGAACGACGTGCGCATTGATGTTGTCGCACAAGTACAGCAACCGACCCACCTCAATCTCGGCGCCGGTCTCCTCCCGCATCTCTCTGACCAGTGCCTCTTCCAGCGTCTCGCCGTCCTCGACCTTGCCCCCCGGCAGGGACCAGCTCCTGGGGCCGTCGGTGTCCTGGTTCAGCAGGAGAAGCCTGTCGTCCTCGATGACGATGCCCGTCACACGTGTATGCATCCGCCGACGCTATCGTCCGGGGACCCGGCCCGAAGGGGACAGCGATGAACCGGCCACCAAACTTCTCGGTACTCCCTGTGGTGATCGCCGCCGGAGGACTGGGCACACGGGTAAGTGCCTGGTCGCCGTACCTGCCCAAGGAGCTGCGCCCAGTCTGTGGCCGGCCGGGGCTCGCGCACATCGTGGACGAAGCCGCCGCCATCGGCAGTGGCCATGCTGTCGTGGTCCACCACCCCTACTACACGCCCCTGACCGACTGGACCCGCCAGGTTCTCGCCCCCGGAGCGCTGGCTCGCTACCGGATGCTCACCAACCAGCTTCCGGGCCGCCCATCGGCCTCCGACCTCCTCCAGGTCGACTTCATCGCCCAGCACGGCAGGTACGCCGACGTGACGTCCGTGCTGAACGGTGCCGAACACCTGCGCACCGGGGACCTGTACGTGATCTTCGCTGACAACGTCGACCCCACTCACACAGCGCTGTCCGCTCTAGCCACGGCAGCCTCTCCTGATACACCGGCTGTGCTCGCAGCGCCCTTCGATGCAACCGCAGCGGGCCACCACGGTGTGATCGTCTGCGCGGGCAGAGAGCCGGTCCAGAGGTTGGTGCAGCTGATCGAGAAACCCGACCGTGAACACGCGCTGCGACTGGAGGCGGAACACGGCACCGCCCGCCTTAGGCTCCTCCAAGGGCGGATGCGGGCTACACCCGGCCTCCTGCGCCACCTAGCCACCACCTCACGCAAGACGAACAGCGAGCCGAAGCTGTCCCTGTCGCTGGCTTCCTACGCCCAGGCCCACCGCGTCGATGTCGTCACCAGCACGCAACCCATGACAGACCTCGGCAGCTGAGTGAGCAGGAGCGCGCGCCGCCCTGTAGCAAGATCATCACGAGTATCCCGAGAGCCGACAACGCCCTCGGGAACTGCCTGCACGCAGAGATCGTATCCCTCGACGGGTTCGTCGATGCCCATGCAATGGGCGCGTATGCGGGGCCGTATGGGTCACCTGATCTCCGGGATTCGCCGCCCGCATCTCCACGCGCTGCACCGCCAACAGCCACCTACACGCTGGCACCACCAAGCAGTCTTCTGTGGCAGTACGCCTGCACACGACACGACCTCGTCGCGAACGTTCGCGCCCTCGCATAGGGCTGCGTAGGTGTGCCCCCGCCCGCGAGGCAACCTTGCGGGCGGGCGGATGGAGGGCTCCTGGAGGCTCTCATGCGGTGGGCTCGCGGGCCGCCTAGGTCAGGAGCGTCCGACTGTTGGCGTCTTCCGGACTGCGCTGCCGGCGCGTCGCCGCAGAGCCACCGAACTGTTCCGAATCGCAGGTTTTACCCATTGGGCGCAGAGTTCCCATATGTGGCCAAAAATATCCGAAATCGCCGATGCCGCCGAGCAGCTGCTCCTTCACCCCCCAGTCGACACCGAGGGGCCGCTCCCACTTCCGGTGCACGACTGGAGAGGAGCCCTGAGCGCCATCGTGGATCGGATAGGCATACCCACCTTGTATGGGGGTGGTGCGGCCGGTCCGAACATCCGCTGGCGGCTGCCGCAACACACATTGCTGCTCCATCCGGGTGATGTGGGCCTGATTCTTTCCTGCCACGGCACGGAGGTTCTGGAGACGGCGGAGCGTGACGCGTTCGACCGCGGGGTCGGTGACGACAAGGGGCAGGTTCCCCGCTACAGCGACCTGCCGTATCTCTGGCAGGTGGCCCGCAACGGCATCGGCACTCTCCCGCCGAGCTTCCCGGCCCCTCCCCTCGCTCCGGACTGGGACCGGCTGGAGGAGTCGATACGGTCGCTATGTCACGCCTGGGCGACCCAACTGACGCCGCAGGTGAACGACTGGGCGGGATACAACGTCGTAAACCACGCGGACGGCGGTCGAGTCCTGGCCGTGCTCTACGGAGCAGACGACGGCCTGACCATCTATATCGACGACCGCGACGGCTCGGGCAGCGGCGATTACGCCGTCACCATGAGGCATCGCGGCTGGGACAGCCGAGTGCCGCTTCTCCAGTGGTGGGACGCATACTTTGCCGCCGATGCGGACGGAGCGGAGGCAGCGGCGAAGCTCGTGGTGAAGGAGGTACGCGCACGCGGTGCGCGAATGCCCGGCGACCTCGGGGTGACCGACGTGAACTGCGGGGACAACGGGCAACTGATGCTGCCAGGGCTTGGCATCGCGCCCGAGGACTGAACACGTGGAACCGAACACGGTTCAATGGAAATTGACTTTGCGCGTGCAGACTTGAGCGCCAGTCAGGCGTGGGAATTCTCCTGACGTGCGACCGATTGCCATTCCTGGGTCCTAGCTGGCAACAAGCAGGCGCCCATTCAGGCATTTTGCAGGACCAGGGGTCCTGAAGAGGCGTCACCGCAGATACCCGGGAAAGGAATTGCCAGCACATCCAGAGACGCACAGCCCCGTTCTGGGCAGTCGAGCTCCCACGCAACAGGAGGTCCCGCAGACTCGAACATGTCCAGGTCAAGCGACGGAGGGAATCGCGACACCATCTACAACGAAGACGCGCTCCCCTTCTTCCGCGTCACGGAATCACCCGCCCGAAAGAAATGATCTTGCCCAGTCGGTCAAGGTGAATTCTCTTCGCAAATTCAGGCGAACCGGAATTCCGTACACCCTGGTGATTTCCGCTTCGAAGCGGCAGGCATAAGGTCTGACGATCAGGCCGCTTCCGAGCCTGCCCCAGGATCCTCGGAAGTAGGCATCTCGGGGCCGTCCGACTGGACGGTTCCGGCGAATGCTCGGGAGAGTCAAGAATGAGTGCGTTGCGGGCGCTGAAATTGGGCGGCGAGATGCGTCGGCTGCGTCGCGAGTGCGAGGACCGGCTGTCTGGCCTGCCGATCCCGCACCCGTTCACCGTGCAACGGCTTGTGACAAGCATGGAAGTCGCGCTGGGCCGGACCATTCACCTGCTGCCGGTGGATGATCCGGACGCGGATCTGCGCACCGCGTGCGGTCTGCGGGTGAAGGGGCTGTCAACGACGTACATACTCTTCCGGCGTCGGCCCACACCGAACCAGACCGAGCACACGATCCTGCACGAACTCGTGCACGAGTGGGTGGACCACGGCACGAGCATTCCCCTGGTGGACGTACTGGACAGACTTCCGTCCGGAGTGCGGGGGAAACTGCTGGACGAACTGGGGCCGGGCGCCCTCGTCCAGGCGCGAACGCGCTACAACACTGCAGAGGAACAGGTCGCGGAACTGGGCGCCTCCGTGATCAAGCGGCAGGTCCGTCGGGCGACACCGCCGGGTGACGACCTGGTCAGTCAGTTGGAATCGAGCCTCTCCCACCCGGTGGCCGCACCGCGCGGGGCGACGGGTCAGAATGCGGAGCAACTGTGCTGAGCGGCCTTATCTGGGCGGCGGCCATCGCCATGACGGCAGTTGCTCTGTGGCGCCTGCCGGCCCTGCGTCACGGTGATCGTCTTCGGCGGTCTCTGTGGTTTTGCACTTTGGCGTTCAGCGGGACGATCTGGTGCCGGGTGCCGCAGGTGAAGCATGCCTTGGACCACTCCCCCGTGACGGACCTCTCCGCGCTGGGAAAGTACCTGACGTCCATGGGTGCGATCCTCGCGATCCTCAACTACATCACGGCAATCTACGCACGGCCTATCTCCGGAGTCCCGCCGCGGCACATCACCGTTTCGCGGCGGGTGAGCCGCGTCGCCAATGCGAGCGCCCTGGGGGCCCTGGCCGCCATGGTCGTCCTCTTCTTCACCGTGGTGGACCGGAGCCGGCCGAGCGTTGACTTCGCCGCCGATCACGCCGGGCAGTGGGGTGCGGGGCTCTTCCTGACGATCGTGTACACGTACCTCGCGGCTGCCGCGTCAACCTGCTGCTACCAGTGGAGCCGCGCGAGTCAGCGCGCGGACACCCGGTCGTTGCGCATCGGGCTGACCCTCATGGCCGCTGCCATGGTCATCTACACCGTTTACCCCGCACTGCGCATCTTCACGGTCTGGTTCCCCACGGATGCCAGCTCGGTCACGATGCGCACCATCGCCGACTCCGTCAATCTGGTGGTAGCGGGGCTGTGGGCCGCCGGCGCGAGCATCCCGTCCACGACGGCGGTCGCGGCACGCTGGACGTCCCGGTGCGCACTGCGCACTCTTTACCCTCTGTGGCGGGATCTGATGCGCGCCTTCCCCCACCTCGCCTTCCAGCCGCCCGGGTCGGCCGCCAGGGAGATGATTCGCCTCTCGCCCCCGCTGGACGTGCGCCTGGACCGCTGGACGCAGGAGATCGGCGATGCGGTGGAGCAGCTGCGTCATCACGCGGCCGAGGACCTGATGCCCTGTGCGCAGGCCGCGGCCGAATACCTTCCCGATCCGGAACCGGCAGCCGAGGCTTACTGGATCCGTGCTGCCCTGCACAGCGCGGGCGCGGGAAAGCGGGCTCCACTCCCGGTACGGGGCCTGCCGAGTAAGCCCTTGAGCGATGCCCGGGCGGAGGGGTTCTGGCTGGCGCGGGTCACCCGCGCCTACACCGCCATGACGCCGGAGCAGGTGCGTCAGCTGCTTCAGAAGGCAGGGGCGCCTGCGAGCGGCAGCCCATACCCGGAAGGCCAAGCGCGTGCGGCGTAACCAGTTGCCGCGTCGGACCTACCGCGAACCGCCGTCCTGCTCGTGAGCGTTCTCGGCTGCCAGCAGTTCATTGAGCACGCTGAGCATCGCCGGGGAAACCCCGCCCTCGCCGCCACGCGCGGCGAGGGCGATGTCGCGCTGCTCCGCGAGGTACCGGATGTCCTCCAGTACGCGCCGCTCGACCGAGGCCCCGTCCTCGAAGACGATCGGGGAGACACCGAGCACCGCGCCGAGCCCTTCGAAGGCGATTCTCCGGGCCAGGCCGCTGAACACGTCGGTCGCGGCCATACCGGCGCGCAGGGCCGCGATCTGCGCAGGCTGGACGAGGTCGCTGCCCAGCTTGGCGTTGACGGCTGAGGCAACGTCGCTGTCGGACACGTCGGCGCCGGGGAATGCCGCCCGGAGAAGGGCTTCGAATCCTTCGGTCGGCGTCTTCCCGGGGGCGGATCGGTGTGAAGGTACGGACTCACCGAAAGATCTGGCCTCGGCAGCCCGCAGCTCCTCGCTGGTCACTCCGTACAGCTCCGCCAGCATGGCGACCGCGTCGGCGTCGAGTCGGCGCACCCCGCGCTCAGCGCTCCCCAGCAGGAAGCGGCTCAGCACCCTCGCCGCGTCTGCGGCAGCGCCCTGGGAGTAGCCCGCATCGCAACGCAGGTCCACCAGGTCGGGATCGCCGTCCCGGGGGAACAGGACGTCAAGATCCTGGCCGAGCAGCTGTGCGATCTTGGGCAGCTTCTCCGCCGGAGGAAACGCCCGTCCGCTCTCCCACGTGGCCACGGGCGCGTGCGAGCCCAGGCCCAGCCCCTGGGCCAGGACGCGCTGATGCATGTCAGCGGCGCGGCGCACCTCCCGCAGGCGGCGGCCGTCGAAGCGGCGTGATGGCACCTGTGCTCCTGAATGTGCTGGTGAGAGGGTCGGAGGCTGCGTCAAAACAACCCCTTGCAACATCACTTTACATCACGTAGGTTTTCGTTGTGGGGCCGGAGGGTGACCTCTCTGCGGCCACCTCATCCCCCACTTCTCCAGACCGTGCGAGCGACAGTGCGCGCCGCCACGACCAGGCAGGACCCCACCCATGCCAGCGAACCAGTTACCGTTCCAGGGGCGACCGGCACTCTGACCGGCAGCCTGTCCGGGGCCCTGTGCGCGGCGACTGCCGGCCGAGTGAACGCCCCGGCGCCCGCCCCAGCGCTTGCGGCACCCAAGGAGCGGACGCCGTTCGGCGGGCGGGGCTGGCGCGCGATGCGCCGCCTCAGCAGTCGCCGGTCAGCGCATGAGGAACGCCAGCACCGAGGCGCCCGCGGGCAACTGCGCGACCGACCCGCCCTGTGACTCTCTGCAACTAGTACAGAGTTTGAGAACCAACTCTGGATCTTGGCACGGGACCGTGCGATGTTCGTCGTCCCCCAGGCATACCGCCCGGCACTACGAACATGAAGAGCGCGGCAGGCACCGACCAGACCGCGTAGGTCCGCATACAGCGGCGGCGCCCGAGAGCGCGAACTCCCGGACGCCGAACGCATAAAACGGCATACCCGCCCCGGCAAGGGCGAGATTGCCCACCATCACCACGCTGAGTCCTTCCGAGGGGCGCATCAGCGTGGCAACACTGCAAATGGGAGTATCGCATGCCTCCTGCCCTGCGTAAAAGGCCGTTCCGTACGGCCTGCGCGGCAGCCACCTCCGCTCCGGCGCCTCAGCGCCCCGAGCCGGAGCACCCCATCCCGGCCCGCCCCACCGGGAGCGGCCGATGAGCGCCGAAGCCCGCGAGTGGGTGTGGGAGCACAGCTCCAGCCGAGGGGCCGCGCGCCTGGTCCTGCTGTCGATCGCCGACCGGGTGGCCGACGAGCAGTGCATCTCCTGGGCCTCGCTGTCCAGCCTGGCCAAGCGCACGCGCGCCTCGGTCTCCACGGTGCGCGAAGCCGTCGAGCGCCTGCTCCTCGCAGGCGAGCTGGAACAGATCGACGACCTCGTCGGCCCGCAGCGCAGCACGGTCTACCGTCTGCCCCTCGCCGCCGAGGCCGTCGTAAAGACCCGGCGAGAGCAGCAGGAGGAGGGCGGCGACGCGGCGGTGTCCGACGAGCCCGACGCTCCCGCGAGGCTCCGGCTCTCAGCTCTGCGGCGGTACGGGATCCGCCCCCGTGAGGTGCCGGAATCCGCCGCGAGGGTCCGGAAACCGGCAGTACCGGAAACCGGCAGGTCGCGACGGAAACCGGCACACCGGCGTGCTGGCCACCGGCACAGCGATGTACCGGCCACCGGCACACAGAACCGTAGTGAACCTGATTTGAACCGGAGGTACAGCAGTGGTGCTGCCGTCCTCTCGGCTGCCGAGTGGCAGGTCGACCCGGCCACCCATGCCTGGCTCCGCCAGCAGGGACACCTCGACCGCCTCGGCGAGCAGGGCCTGCAAGCAGCCGACGCGAAGTGGCGTGCCCACCGCGCCGACTTCAAGCCGAGGCCGGCGGACGCCTGGAGCGCCGACTGGAAGTCCTGGGTCGCCCGAGAGCACGCTCCTGGCCGCCCGAACCTCCACGCCGTGCCCGGCAAGAACAGCACCACGCCTGGCGGGATGACGCGGGCCGAGGCACACACCGCCGCTCTTCTCGCCGCACTCGACGAGCCGACCGGAACGGAGGGCTGACCGTGGACCGCCGCGAAATCGCCGCCCTGCTGGCCTACCTCGGCCGCCTCGACCCCCGCACCATCCGCACCGGCCAGGGCGAAGCACGCGACCAGCTCGCCCAGTGGTACGAGCTGCTCGGCGACGTGCCGATGGCCACCTCGCACGGCTGGGACGTCCTCGTCGCCGCCCGCCAGCACATTCGCACCTCGCCCTACCAGATCCTGCCCGCGGACGTGGCTCGTCCCTGGGAGAGCTACCGGCGCGACCGCCTGGCCAGGCACTCCGATCCGACGCCGTCCGTCGACCCGGACGACCAGGCCGCCTGGACCGCCGAGCTGGTCGGCACCCGGCGTGCTGTCGCCACCGGCACCGCGCAGCCCGCACAGGCCCGGGCCATCACGACCGGCCGCGACGGGGTCGACCCGAGACTGCGGGCGAGACTGCGGGAGATCGGCTCCTGCATACCGCCCGCCGCCCGAGTCGCCCTCGCGCCCTACCGGCCCGCCCGAGCGGCACGCGAGGCAGCCGTCGCGCAGGGTCTGCCCGACGCTCTGGGTGTCCGGTGCGCGTGGTGCCTGGCCCAGCCCGGCGATCCGTGCCGCCGCCGGAGGATCGGCCCCGACGGCGGGGCTCGCGGGACCGCCCCGTGCCCAACTCATCCCAGCCGCCTCGACCTCGCCACCGCCCAGCAGGCCGAGCAGACCGAGCAGGTCCGACAGCCCGCCGCAGCCTGACCTGCGCGCAAGGCCCGTGCGCCCCCGTCCGGTGCACCGCCCTCCCCACACCGTCCCGTCCCGGCTGCGGCGCACGCCTTCGTGCCGCAGCCGGCCCCCGACGCCGCGTCCGCCCACGGCCCCAGCGGCCGACGCGGCAGCCCATCGGAGATCCCCTTGCGCCACATCACCACCCACGACGCGCCGGCCACCGGTCTGCGCGGCATCGGAGACACGAGCTGGCACGTCCGCGGAGCGTGCTACGCCATGGACCCCGAGGATGCCGACGCGGTGTTCTTCCCCGGCCCCCGGGACCACGAGGACATCGCGGAGGCGAAGGAGCTGTGCGGCTGGTGCCCCGTACGACGTGACTGCCTCGACTTCGCCCTGGAGAACGTCCTCAAGGAGGGCGTCTGGGGCGGCCTGACCGAGGCCGAGCGGCGTCCCTTGCACGACGGCCTGCCCCAGCGCCTCGACTACCGACGTGTGACGGCCTTCTTCCGCGGACGCGACGTCCATCTCACCGAGGCCGAGCGGCAGGTCGTCATCGACCACGCCTACGTACGCGGCTGGCGGCCCGCCCGGCTCGCCGGCGCCCTGCAGATCAGCCACAAGCACGCCCGTGACCTGCTCCGGCAGGCCGCCAACAAGGTCCTCGACCGTGACCGCACCTACGGCGTGCCACGGCCCAAGAAGAAGCGGAAGAAGACCTCCCCGACCACCATGGGTGCCCCCGCGCCGATCAAGCCCGGCACACGTCCTGCGGCGCCGCTGGCCTCGGCGTCCGCCCCTCTCGGGAAGGCCGCATGACCCCCGCGGCTGCACACCCCGCCGTCGCGCCCGTCGGGTTCTGGGACCGGCTCGCCATCGTGGTCCTCGGCCTCGCCGGATGCGCCCTCAGCTACGACGCCCTGCAGCAGATGGCCGTCGCCATCCACATCCGCGGATTCCTCACCTACCTCTTCCCCCTCGTGATCGACGGCTTCATCGCCTACGGGGTACGCGCACTTCTGGTCCTCTCCGAGGCCCCGCTGCGCGCCCGGCTGTACGTCTGGGTGCTCTTCGGTACGGCCACCGCAGCGAGTATCTGGGCCAACGCCCTGCACGCGGTCCGCCTCAACCAGCAGACCACCCACTCCGGTCTGCGCCTGGGCGACACGGTCGTCGCAGTCCTCTCCACCCTTGCGCCCCTCGCCCTGGCCGGCGCGGTCCACCTGTACATCCTCATCACCCGCCACCACCCGGGTGCCGGATACGCGGCGGACCGGACGGTGAAGGTGTCCGGGAAGCGGAATACGGACCACGGGCCCACCTCAACTCCTGCACCGGGCCGGACCCGCCCTGCAGGCCGTCCGGGAGAGGCTTCGGACCGCGGGCACAAACCAGCGTCGCAGGCGGGTCCAAAGAGCGTGGACCAGACCGCCGCGTCGGGCCAGGGCCACCCGCGGACCACGGACCAGGCCACCGAGACCGTCCCGGCGGACCACGATGCCCCGGCTACGGGTCACAGGACCAACTCCACCTCGGACCAGGCTGCGGGCCACGACCCGGCTGCTGCGGCCCAGCAGACCGTCGGTGGTCCGCAGGGCGTCGAAGGCAGTGGGCGGACCAGGAAAACCCCAGGTCAAGGCGCCCAGGTCTCCCATGGTCCGGCGGAGCACGACCGGCCGGATCAGGGGCACCGACCGGCCCAGGATCTTGACCCGGCGAGCGCGGACCAGGGTGCCCCGGCAGACCGGATGCCGGACCACGAGCACCCTCGGACCACGGACCGGTCCACCGAGCCCGCCGACGCCCCGGACCACACGGACCAGCCCGCGGACCGTCCGGCGGACCACGACGAGGACGAGTCCTCGGGCGGACCGCAGGGGTCGCGGACCACCGACCACAAAACCTCGCAGGCGCCGCGGACCACGTCTGCGGACCAGAACGACGAGGTCCCGTGGGAGATGAAGGTCGAGGTCGCCCGCCAAGCCGCTCTCGAAGCGGGTCGTATGACCCGCCGGGTCATACGACCTCACCTTCGGCGCAACAACATCAGCATCAGCAACGAGGGCTTCCGCAAGCTCCAGGCTCAGCTGTACGCAGACCCCGGGCTCGCGCACCTGCCCCGAACCACGAGGAAGCCGTGATGAAGACCTGCCACCAGTTCGACACCGTCCGCGCGGAGTACGAGCGGGAGATCGGCTTCATGCTCGCCCACTCCCGGCGGCACGCGGGCAGGCCGGCGGCGAAGTCCAGCGCAAAGCAGGCTGCATCGACGAAGCAGCGAATGGCCCGCGCGCTCTCCAGCCACGTCGGGCGCTGCCTCGAGTGCGGCTGACCTGGCGAAATCCCAGCTCAACTCCCCTACCCACAAGGGGTGGCCCGGCTGAGTGCCGGGCCACCGCCCCGCTTAGGAGGTACGCCGTGATTCCGCGTCCCCCACCGAACCCGACCCGCAAACGCACGCTGCCTCCGCACGACAGCTGGCGACCGAAACGAGCGCCGCGATCACCGCTGTCCTCAACCAGCAACCCTGCCCCGGCCCCGATCTGAGCGACGCCTTGGTCAGGCTCCACCAACTGACCTACCTCAGCGCACAATCCGCCGGCCACACAGCGCACAAGGCCCGCGAACTGACCGCCCTGGCACCCCAAGACATCGTCACCAGCGCAGCACGCATCGCCCAGGAGCCAGGCCGTGACCGCTCCGGCGCCCCCGCCGAACTGCTGGCTCCCGCACACTGCGCCGCGCTGTACGAGATCACCCGAGGACGCGCTGTGGTCACCGAATCCATGGGGCGGCGGTACGTCAACAGCCGGGGACCCAGGATCCTGATCAGCACACTGCGGCACCTGGAATCCAACGGCCTCGTCGACTGCACTGAGGGCTCGGCCGCGCCCGCGTTCAAGGGCGCGCCACCCCTGGACCGCCTCCGCCTCACCCCCGCGGGGGCGACAGCCGTCGCCTCCTTCATCGGACTCCCACCGGCCAGACCGGCCGCGCCGACCCGCGTGGTCCCTCCGGCCCCAGTCCAGTTGCCCTCCCGAGGCCGCTGACGACTGAGAGCTGCACCGTCCACGCCCCACCATCGAAGGGACGACCCTGACAAGGAATCACCCTGCCCATCTCTGACACCCTCTTCTGTGTCCTCGCCCAACCCGTCTGCCAGCTGGGCGTGTTCCTTCCCGCCGGCCTCCACACCGCTACGGCCGAACGCCGAAGCCTCGACGCCCTCGCACGGGCCGGCGCCGACCTGTTCGAGGTCGGCCTCGCACATAGCGATGCGTTCCTCGACGGCCCCGTCATCCAGTCCGCATACCACACCGCCCTGCGGCGCGGACATGTGCTCGACCGCGCTCTCCGTGCGGTCGAGCACGCCGCCGTCCTCCGCCCGACCATCCTGATGACGTACTGGAACCCCGTCGCCCGCCACGACCCCGAGCGCCTGGCCCACCGGTTCGCTGATGCCGGCGCCGCCGGCATCATGGTCGTCGACCTTCCCGATCACGCGGCCGGAACATGGCAGCGCACCGCCGCCAAAGCAGGGCTCACAGTCCCTCATCTCGCCCCGCGCACAGCGACCGATCAAGAACTCGGAGCGATACAGCAGACCGCGTCCGGCTGGCTGTACGCCCCCGCCGCCACCGCTCCCACCGGATACCGCGGCCCCCTCGACCTTGCCGCACTGGCCGCCGCCATCCAGCGCGTACGCGCCACCGGCCCGCTACCCATCGTCGCCGGGATCGGGATCTCGACCCCGGCCCTCGCTGCCGCCGTGGCGCCTCTCGTGGATGCCGTCGTCATCGGCACGCCCGTCGTGCGAGCTCTCCAGCAGAGCCCCGACTCGGCGACGGTCACCGTCGCCGCCTTCGCCGACGCGCTCCGCATGCCGCGGCACTGACCGGCCTCGCCCCGCGTACCCCATCGACAGGAACTTCCCTATTTCCCCCATCCCGGCGTTCCGCGCCATCTCCCTCGGTGCCGGAGTCCAGTCCAGCACCATGCTCGCCCTGTCCGCCGAAGGCATCCTCCCGAGAGTCGATTACGCAATATTCGCCGACACCGGATGGGAGCCGCGCGCCGTATATACCCACCTCGACCGCCTCGAAAAGGAGATCGCTACACCGGCTGGAATACCCGTCCTTCGGGTAACTTCCGGAAACATCAGGAACGACGCACTCGACCCCAGTCACCGCTTCGCCTCCATGCCCCTGTACATCCTGAACAAGGATGGAAAGCAAGGCATGACCCGGCGACAGTGCACCGGCGAATATAAGATAAAACCAATAAAGAAGAAGGTCCGTGACCTTCTCGGCTACCCCTATCCTCAGCGAGTCCCGAAGGGCGTATTCGTTGAGCAGTGGGTCGGCATTTCCACGGACGAGTTCCACCGCGCCAAGGACGCAGACGTCCGCTACATGCGCAACGTCCACCCCCTCATCGATATGGGCTGGTCGCGTAGCGACTGCACCCGTTATCTGACGTCCATCGGGCTCGCGGACACACCGAAATCGAGTTGCCTCGGCTGCCCCTTTCACGGGAACGCTCAGTGGCGCCAGATCCGCGATAACAGCCCGGCCGAGTGGCAGGACGTGGTGGAGTTCGACGCCGCTATACGGCAGGGCAACGCGCGAGCCAACGCCACCGGAAGCAAGCTGCTCGGCCAGGCATTTCTTCACCGCTCGCGGGTGCCCCTGAGCGAGGCGCCGATCGACCACGTCACTGCTGCGGAGAAGGCCGCCCTCCAGGACGGCGCGGACGAGTGGGAGAACGGTGTGCCGGACGGCTGCTCGCCCTGGGCCTGCCGCGGCGACACCGCAGCCCCGGAGCGGAGCGATTTCGGACTGGCCACGTGATACTCGATCTCTTCGCCGGGCCGGGCGGGTGGAGCCGGGCGCTGACCGTGCTCGGCGTCCGCGATGTCGGCCTGGAATGGGACGAGTGGGCGTGCAAAACTCGTGTGGCGGCTGGTCAGTTGACGCTGCGGACCGACGTCGCGATGTATCCGACGTGGCCGTGGATCGGGCGGACCGTGGGCGTGATCGCCTCTCCGCCCTGTCAGGCGTGGAGCATGGCCGGCAAACGCCTCGGCCTGGTGGACCAGCCCCTGGTCCACCAGGCCGTCGAGGACCTGGCCGCCGGCCGCGACACCCGCGAGCGGCTCCTTGCCGCCTGCCGTGATCAGCGTTCGCTGCTGGCGGCCGAGCCCATGCGCTACCTCCACGCCCTGAACACGGCCGGACAGCCGGAGTGGATCGTCATGGAGGAGGTCCCTGATGTTCTGCCTCTGTGGAAGCAGTACGCCGTCATCCTGCGGCGTTGGGGGTTTTCCGTCTGGTGCGGCATTCTCAACGCCGCGGACTACGGGGTGCCGCAGACCAGGAAGCGGTCCATCCTTCTCGCTTCCCGGATCCGCACCGCACAGCCACCGGCACCGACACACGCCCACGTGCACGAGCCGGAGAGCCTGTTCGGGCCGGGCCGCGTCCGGTGGGTGAGCATGGCCGAGGCGCTGGGCTGGGGAGCAACCGACCGGCCCGTGCCCACCGTCTGCGCCGGCGGCGGGCCTGGAGGCGGACCTGAACCGTTTCCCTCCGGTTCCCGTAAGACACTGTCCGACGCCCGCGACCGCGGCGCCTGGGAACCTCGGCACCAGGACACCGTCCGGCAGTCCCCCTGGGATAGTGCAGGTCAGGCGCCCCGGCACGGCATCCGCGAGGACCCCGCCTCAACTACTCCGGCTGCGAGATTCACCGCCGAGGCGCACCGCTGGTCCTGGTCCCTGCGCAACAACAGCCAGGCCAACTCCACCGTCAGATCCATCGACGAACCGGCTGGCACCCTGTTTTTCGGCCACCGAGCGAACGAGTGCACCTGGGTCGCCCAGCCTCTCAACTCACCGATGCGGGACGCGGAATCGTCGACCTCTCCGGAGCCGATCAGGATCACCGCCCGCGAAGCCGGCCTGCTGCAGACCTTCCCTGCGGACTACCCCTGGGCGGGCAACAAGGGACAGCAGTTCTCCCAGATCGGCAACGCAGTCCCCCCACGCCTCGCCGCCCACCTGCTCGCCCCACACCTGAACATCCCCCTCAACCCCGACGACTTCACCCTGGCCGCCTGATGCCCCACACCCCCGAACCAGACGAGGACGACCCCGACGCGATCCCCCCGCCGCACCCGGTGGTCCACGTCGAACAGGCCCTCCTCGGTGCCCTTCTGCTCGAACCACAGCGCCTTCGCGACGTGACCGGAATCGGTGCCGACGCGTTCTCCACCCCCGCCCACGCCGCCCTGTTCACCGCGATCAGCTCCCTACCGGCGCCCGACCCGGCCGAGCACGCGCAGGACACGAAGTGGCTCGGCGCCGTGCTCGCCGCCGCCCGCGAGCAGACACGCGGGCTGTCAGCCCTCTACCTGCAGCAACTCATCCAGGTCTGCCGATGGCCTCAGCACACACCGGCGTACGCCCGGATCATCGAAGCGGAGAATGGCCGGCGTCGTTTGGCCGCCGCCGCCCAGCAACTCACACGCACCGCGGGCGACACCACACTCCCCCAGCGCGTGGCCGCGACGCTCGCCGAGGCCGATGCCCTCACCACCGTGGTGGACGACATCGCCGCCAGATTCCCTCCGCACGCCGGATCCCTGCCCCGCACCTCCGCTCCCGCCCCGGCCACAGATCTCGACGAGGACGCGGTCGACGAGGAGCAGCTGCTGCTCGCGACCGCCACCGCGCACCCCGGCGACATCGAGCAGATGCGATGGCTGACAGCCGGCGACTTCACTCAGCCTCTGCACGCCGGCCTGTGGCAGTGCTTGACCGCCCTGTCGCAGCGTCGCGCGCCGATCGACCCCGTGACCGTTCTGTGGGAAGCACGACAACGTGGCCTTCTCGGCCCAGAGGTCCGGCCGCAGGAGCTGCTGACCGTCCTCGCCGATCCGTTCGGCGCCGCGGAGCACTGGGGCGAGCGCGTCCTGCAGCGCCACCTCCTCGCGACAGCCCGGCACATCGGCAGGCGCGTCGAGGCGTTTGCCGACGACCCGGCCACCACGTCGTACCAGCTCGTCCTCGGCAGCCGCCGCGCCCTCGCGGACCTGTCCGCCGTACGGACCCGATGGCGCCACGCCACGGCTCCCGTGCCGAACAAGGACACGCCCGTACGTGCACGAGCGGCATCACCACCACGAGCCGGCCCGCCCCAGGCCGCAGCACCCACCACACGGATCTCTCGTTGATCCCCAACCCCATCGGCGGCCGGACCAACAGCGCCCCGGCCGCCGAAGGAAGCGATCCTCGTGACCACTCCCTTCACCGACGCCCACGCCCGTCTCGACGCCCACCCCGGTCACCGCAGTGCTGTAGTTGCCACCATCACCGGCTCCCAGGCCCACATCGCCCACGTCGGGCTGGATGCCGCCGGCTGGACAGCTCTGGACAGGAACACGCTGGTCCTGGCACGCATCGACCGTGAGGAGCCGTACTGGGCCGCGGATGCGGCCCGCGAACTCCTCGCCGCCGGGATCACCGTCGAGATCGCGCCCCTGGTCCAGGCAGCAATGCGCAGGGACTGGACCTGGTCCGAGTTTCCAGTTCCCTGGTCCACCTGGGCCCAGACCCGGAAGGTTTCCGAGCAGGCCCAGACGATCTACGACGACATCCGCCACGGACACCTCCGCATCCACGCCCACGCCCAACACGGACACACCACGGTCGCCGTCGGCACCTACCTCGCATGCTTCGGCGGCGTCAAGAGCGTCCTTCTCCACGGCGAGAACCACCTGCGGAAGATCACCGGCACCTTCGACTCGCCCGCACAGGCCCTGACGGAATTCGAGAGGTGCCACGGCGCCGCCATGCTCATCGGGCCCCCAGAGCCCACTGAAACCGAGCGCGCCACGGCCGAAGCACGAACGTCCCTCAGTAGAAAAACCGGTGAGTCCGGGCACGCCATGCGGAACCCGGAGACCGTGCCGGCCTACGCCGCCGACGCCGGTGACCACAACGCCTTGCTCGACCAATTCCTCGACACGCACGGCCAATGGCAGAAGTGGCGTACCTGGTCCGACGACACCACCCACGCCATCCACGAAGACCAGACCCTGCGCATCGAACTAGCCCACGAACACCCCGCCCACCAGACCGCCTGGACCGTGGCCGCATACGAAACACCCGTCTCCGACCGGACGTGGGCTCTCACAGCAACCGGCACAACTCCAGCCCCGGTGCTGGAGGGCCTGCTGACACACCTAGCGATCATCGCCAACGCGGGCGCGGCCGAAGAGGGCCCCGTGGACGAGCAGGCTGCCACGACCGCCACTGAACCCCTCACCGAGGCTGGGTGGAAGCACACCGTGGAAGACGGACGCTGGATGCGCTGGACCTCACCCGCCGGCGACGCAGGTGTTCAGTTCCAAGCCGTCACCCAGCAGCCGGGACTGCATACCTGGACGGTCTGGGCCGGCCCGAGCCTCAACCGAGCAACCTGGATCCTCACAGCGTCCCCGAGCACGCCCGGCTCGCTGCTCGCCGACCTCTCCGAGACCCTTGCCCATGTAACCGGCATTCGCCAGGCCCCAGCTACAGGTCCCAGGCGCAAGACGGGCCTCGGCGAGTCGCCTCTGTCCATCCCGGGACTTAACTCCGTTCCCGCTGCGCGCCCTACCCGTTGAGTGCCGGGCCGGCAGAGCGGCGCAACATAGCGCGGGAGCGCCGGTTAGCCAAACCGGCGCTCCCGCGCATCATTGGTAGTCCACCGCCACGACCTGCCCGTACGTCGAAAGGCACCACCCGGACCGAGAACCGGCCGAGCGCGACACGCGCCTCGCCAGATACCCGCAACCGTTCACGCCGCTGCGTAGCTCGCACGGAACAGACTCTCAGCACGCTCCACGTCCCGCGTGGTGCGCAGCTGTACCTCCAGGTCGCCCGTGCCATGGTGGCCGAGCCCCGTCACGTCGCGGCTGAAGCCGGGCACGAGGTCGACCGCCTTGGGGTCGGCCTTGAGGTAGACGAGGAGCTTGCTCCGCTGCGGCGGGCAGACGCACGCGAAGTTCCGCAGCCGCTGATACGCCCGGTACTGCTTGCGCTGGATGCGGTTCACACCGTTGCCCAGGCCCAGCAGCATCTCGTCAACCGTTCGCACCAGATCGTCCATGGGTGCACTGCGGCCTTCGTCGGGCGACTGCCGGCGCGCCCGGCGGGCCGCCGGTGTCCGGCCGCTGACGGATGCCACGGTCTCAAGGCCGAGCAACGCGCTGCCGAAGAGGCGGTACCGCACCAGGTCGATGCTGCGTCTGTGCTCACCGACCGCGTGCACGTCATAGCGCGTGAAGTCGCCGGCGATGCACACCAGCCTCGGTCCGCTCCAGAGGACCTGGGCCGCTGCCGTCGGCCCAAGCCGGTGACGGACCAGGTGCTCGAACTCGCGGCGGTGGTCCATCAGCCACGACAGGTAGAACAACCCCTGGTTGATCACACCAGCGTCCGTGCCGCGCTTGTACTCGACGATGACCGGGCTGCCGTTCTCATCCAGCCCGAGCGAGTCGATCCGGCCGCCATGGACCGGCCCGGTGCTGTACTCGCTTGTCAGGAACCGGACACCCAGCAGGGCCTCCATGTTTGCCTCGACAAGGCTCTGCACGTCTGCCTCGACGTCAGCAAGACGCGGCGTGACCTCGGTCACGCCGCCTTTTGTGTTGAACAGCTTCAGGCCCGACACCTTCCCCTCCTCGGCTCATGGATCATGAACGCCGAGTGGGCACGGAATTGTTTCCGTGAACGGCTTCCCGAAGGTGAAGAAGGCGTGCGCACGGACCGCCTTGGGCACGCTTCTCGTCTGGCAGCCATAGATCACCGCTGTTGTCCGGTGTTCTCCCGGCACGGAACGCAACCAGGGGTCCAACCCCGAAGAGCTGGACCCCTTTCGGCCGCACGTCTACTACTGAGCCAAGGACGTGGTGCGAAGTCACGCCACAACCTGACCGGGGCCTCTGCCATGCCACCTGGCATAGCGTGCTCCTGGGCCTCCAGGCACACACTCCCACGCGCAAGCTATCGAGCCTCCCGCTCCTTGGCCGCCGTCCCAGCGAACGGGATCCGTGGCCAACGCGTGGCCAACAGCAGTCAGGAACAGGCAGAAACACCCAGATGGAGGCCGATCCAGTCAGTAACCCAGAACCCCCACCATGGGCAGTAAAACGCCTGGTCAGGGGCTTTCCAGCGGCCATTCCAGCCAGGGGTGGCGGCCCCCACAGGACTGATAGACGAAGACCGAGGCCAGCTGCCCCCGTTACAGCTCGCCTCCTTCCTTGCACCAGCACCGAGCCTTTGGCCAGGCACACGTGTCAGAGATTGGCCTCCGCCTCCTCGTCCGCACTGGTTTCGTCCTCGATCAGCCCGTACGGCGGCCGCTCCTCGTTGCGGCTGTAGCGCACCACCACGTCGTTCTCCACCAACGGCGGCGGGCTGTTGTCGGCGACGATGAGCTGGGCTCGGCTGCCGCGGTCCGCGAGCCAGCGAGAGAGGTGCTGGTAGAAGTCGCCGATCGCCACGGCGTCCGCGATCACGGCATCGAGGGTGCCGCCGTGGCCGAGGTTTTTCTGAGGGCTGTCGATCATGAGGAATCCGGGGTGTGCGGCCCCTCCTTCGACGGCGATCTCGAAGACGGCGAGCTGCCAGGCCAGGGTCAGCAGGGTGCGGGCGCCGGACGAGGCTTCTTGGTACGGCTCACCCCGTACGAAGGGGGTGAGGTCGGTCTTGATGAAGGGGGTACTGACCTTGGGGTAGCGCCAGGCCCGCAGGAGTTCGCCGTATCGGTTGCTGATCTTGACGATGACACGGTCACGGTCGTGGGAGGCGTCTCCGAGCTGTTCGAGTTCCTCCCGGAGACGGGCGATCTCGGTCTCGTGGCGTTGCACGGCGTCGGCCCGTTTGGTGAGTCCTTCGCGGAGCTTGACCGCGCTTTCGGCCTGTTCGAGTTGGCGCAGGATCTGCTCGCGCCTTCGGTGAAGGTCGTCGCGGGCGGCGAGGAACGGTGAGACGGAGGGGGACGTCGCGGTGTCCAGCGCGGCGGCGGCTGCCTCTTCCCGGAGGGCCGCGTCTTCGGCCTGGAGCTTGAGGGGGGCGAGTGAGGCACCGAGCTCGTCGATGTAGCTGCTGATCTCCTTGAGGCGGGCCTTGGTGGACCGGGTCTCCGCCTTGACGTCCACCCGGCTGTCCTCGGCCTGGCTGCCGGCGTCGGCAGTGCCCAGGACCAATGCGCCCTCTTCTGCGCTCAGCTCGTGATGGCACAGGCTGCAGCGTCCGTTGCCAGCGGTGGGGGAAGCCGAGAGCCGGTTCAGGCAGGCGGGGCAGGTGGTCACACTCAAGGGGTCGAAGAGCTGCTGCGCCTCGCCGAGCATGCCGAGCTTGAGGAGATCATCCGCGTACTGGGCCCGCAGAGGCATCAGGCGTTGGAGCTGCGTTTCGCAGTCCCGCAGGACCGCTGCCGCCCGGCGGGAAATCCCGGCCGCCGCTTTGTGCTGGCTGCGCAGTTGGGCCGCGAATTCCGTTCCCGCCTGCGCACGGCGGTCCAACTCCCTAAGCTGGCTCGTGATGTCGGCCAGTTCCCGTTCGTGGACGGCAGGAGTGGGTTCGCCGTTCAGCACGGTGGGAGCCTGCTCCACGACGAAGGTACGGGCTGCCGCGAGTTCGGCCTTGGCGCGGTTGAGCCGGCCGCCGAGTTCCTGGATGCGCTGGCCGAGTTCGACGGCGCGGTCGTCGTGAACGCCGAAAGCGACGTCGACGACTTGCCGCAGTTTGTGCTTGCGCATGTAGTCGTTCTCGAACAGGAAGTTCTTGTCCGCGACGCGTTCGTTGGGAAGGAAGGCGAGCCACATCACGTCGCGGAAGCTGAGCGGGTCCGTACGGGATTCGCTGTTGGTGGGCGCTTCGCGTAGCTGGACACCTGCGAGCTTGCAGTGGCTCAACAGGAGGGAGGACAGACTCTCCTGCGCCCCGGGCGGATCGATGGTCCTGCTCTCGGCCCGGGAGACGGTCGTGCTGTCGAGCGTTCCGCGGCGGACGAAGGCGACCTTTGAGGGCTCTCCGACCGACCGCTCGATCACATGAGGCTCGCCGGAGAGCTCCACCTCCAGAAGGCACGAACGGACCCTGCGCAGCACTTCCTGGTGGCGCGGATGCCGTTTCGCGCCGAGCCCGTAGGCGATGAACTCCAGCACCGCTGTTTTGCCGGAGCTGAACGCCCCGGCGATGACGGAGAGGTTCCGCACCCTCTGTCCGGAGGTGAAATCGACGTCGTAGGACCGCTCGATGCCGACCAGGCGCAGGCGGCGGATACGGATGCCGGGAAGCGGCTCCATGGTGATCATCCCTCCCAGGACGTTTCCAGCACGGGCCCCGGGCCCAGCACGCTCATGAGGGCAGCAGCAGGTCCGTCGGATCCGTCCGGCCTCAGCCACCGGGCGGTCTGCTCGCGCAGTCTCTTGTCGGTGAGTTTGCGGAGCTGGCGGACGACGATGCCGGCGGCGGTGGTGAAGGAGGTGGCGTAGGTGGCGGTGAACCGGCCGCCGAGATCCTGACCGGCCTCGGTGATCGAGTAGGTGAGGGAGCCGTCGCGGTTGCGGATGCGGCAGCACCCGTAGGCCACCAGGAGCGCCAGGTCGTGCTGGATCCGTTCGCGCCGGCTCGTGAACCGCTGTGAGGAGGACGCGTAGGCCAGGACCTGCGGGTCGAATCCGGCCAGTCGCAGGAGGCTGGCGTCCCGGCTCTCGGGGGGAACGACGAGGAAGGGGTTCGCGGACAGGAAGTCGTAGTACCCGATGCGCTCCAAGGTCGCCCCGTTCGCGTCCTGCGCGGCGACGGCGTCCAGGAGCAGCAGCAGTTGAGCGAGGCGGAATGGCACCTCGTCCTCGGGCATCACGACCGGCCGGTCTGCGTGCACGGCATGCTCCTCGTCAGGGGTCGGGCGGTACGGGCGGTCGGGGTATCTCAGTCGTCGGCGTGACCGCTCGCGATCTGCCTCCAGTGCGTGACCCACCCTGCCCGACGGTTGTCGACCAGCCGGTGGACCAGGCCCCAGCTGTGCGTCACCTCCAGACGCAGCGCCTTGGGCAGTTTGTCGTGCTCGGAGCGCACCTCGCGCCAGACCCGGCCGTGCAGAGCGGGGAGGGTGCCCTCGGACGAGCACTCGTTGAACTGCATCTCCCACACGCCGTGCAGGGTGGCGTCGGCAGAGCTCAGTGCGGCGACCTCGGCCGGCACGCCCTTGTGCGCGACTTCGCGCGCCACCAGGTCGGCGTTGAAGAACTGCCGTTTGGCCGAGTCCAGTTCGACGTGGCCGGCCTCGGTCATCTGCCGCACGAATAGGGCCGAGTCGAGCGCCGCCGCCTTGCCCTCTTCTACGTCCAGCACGAGCCGCGTCTGCTCCTGGGCGGGGGCGGCGGGAGTGAAGACTTCGTAGTAGGCGCGGCGTACCTGGTCACCCTCGGGGCTCTGCAGCTTCTTCACGAGCGTGGTCTCGTCCCACAGCTCGATGACGAGGTCGTGCGCCTTCTCCTGCCGCTTCTTCCAGCCGTCCCACCATTTGGCTGCCGGGCCGTCCATACTGGAGGGAATGCACAGGATCCAGAGCTTGATGGTGTGACCGTTGACCGCCGCGGCCTTCAGCGCGTTCGCGAGCGACTCGCGAATCTGCTGCGACTGGCTGGTTGTGGTCTTCGGCATGAAGTACTTGGACTGCCACACCGTGATGGCGCCCCCGAGGTCACCGGCGAACGCGTCGATTCCCCAGTCGCCGGGATTCACCGCGATCATCCGGACATTCGGATTGGTCGCACTGGCGAGCTGCGCGAGCATCTGCTCGAAGTCGGCCCGTCCCCCGTCCGCGTTTCCGGACCGCCATTCGTGCACGCCGAAATGGATGGGCGGAACCCCGGCCGCCACCGGCATGGAGCTGTTCAACCCGCACCCCCGAAATCCCGCAGGCAACCCGAACGAACCACATTCAGCAGGCTGTTCACCCTGCGCCACACACAGTAACGGCCGTCAGCGTACGTGGTGCGGAATCATCCGATCAAGGTGCTTGCGGCGGGCAATGTCCCAGCGGCAGCGGAACGATGGATGGGGCCGGTGCGCAGCGACAGCGGCAGTCCGCTCGCCCCGTCGGCATGCGCGATGATCTCGGCGGTGATGGACACGGCCGTCTCCTCGGGCGTACGGACTCCCCGGTCGAGGCCGATGGGAGAACGCAGTGAGGCCAGCTGCTGTCCCTCCCCTCCGGCTTCCCGCAGGAGACGGAGGTGCTCCTCGTGGGTGCGGCGGGAGCCCATGGGTGAGCGCGTGTTCGGTGGCCGCCAGTTCATGCGCCCCGAGCCGGGCCTCCGCGAGCAGCATTTCCGAAGCCGCGCCGTTCCGTGTGTGGACACCCCGGCAGGTCGGCGCCGTGGCGGATGACATCGAATGCGGCAAAGCGAACTGTTGCTGGGCGAGGGGCTCGGTCGTGGTGGGAGTGCGGTTCAAGTGCCCTGACGGCGCTCACGTGCCGGTCTGCCGCCTGTTTGGACGGGGGCTCACCGCATGTCGTCCTTTGCGGCGCGGGTCCAGGCGGCGTCGCGGAGCAGGCGGAGTCCGTTGAGTCCGACGATGACGGTTGAGCCCTCGTGGCCGAGGACTCCGAGTGGCAGCGGCAGGTGGCCCACCAGGTCCCAGATGGCCAGACCGGAGATGAATACTCCGGCGATCACGAGGTTCTGTACCACCAGACGCCGGGCGGCCCGCGAGAGGGCGATCACGGTGGGGACGGTGGCGAGTTCGTCGCGGACGATGACGGCGTCGGCGGTCTCCAACGCGAGGTCGGAGCCGGCGCGGCCCATGGCGATCCCGGTGTGGGCGGCGGCCAGGGCGGGTGCGTCGTTGACGCCATCACCGAGGACCAGCACCTTGCGCCCGCGGGCCTCCAGGCGCCGTACGGCTTCGACCTTGTCCTGGGGCAGGAGGCCGGCGTGGACTCCGTCGCGGCTGATGCCGACCTCAGCGGCCAGGCGTGCGGCAGCGCCCGGGTTGTCGCCCGTCACCAGCATCGGGGTGCTGCAGGTCAGCGTGGTCAGGGCGGCGACGGTCGCGGCGGCGTCGGGCCGCAGTCGGTCGGCGATGCCCAGCACGCCGACCGGGACACGGTCGCGCAGGACGAGGACGGCCGTGCGGCCACCGTCCTCCAGGTCGGCCGCGACCTTGGCAGCGCAGGCCGTGAGGGCGTTCTCGGGGCTGTCGAGGAGGCGGGCGGGTGCGCCGACCGCGACGGTGAAGCCGTCGACGGTGGCGGTGACGCCGATGCCGGGAGTGGAGGTGAAGTCCCGCGTGCCGGCGAGGGCCAGGCCGCGAGTACGGGCGGCGTCGACGACGGCGCGGGCCAGAGGGTGTTCGCTGGGGTGTTCGGCCGCGGCCGCGAGGGCCAGCAGGGAGCCCTCGTCCAGGCCGGAACCGTCCAGAGGGCAGATGTCGGTGACGCGCGGGGTTCCCTCGGTGAGGGTTCCCGTCTTGTCCAGGGCGACCGCGTCGACCTGCCCGAGGCGCTCCATGACGACGGCGGACTTCACCAGGACGCCGTGGCGTCCGGCGTTGGCGATCGCCGACAGCAGTGGCGGCATCGTCGCCAGCACGACGGCACATGGCGAGGCCACGATCATGAAGGTCATCGCCCGCAGCAGCGAGCCGGTCAGGTCCGCGCCGAACGCGAGGGGAACAAGGAAGACCGCCAGGGTCGCGAAGACCATGCCGAGGCTGTAGCGCTGCTCGACCTTCTCGATGAACAGCTGGGTGGGCGCCTTGGTCTCGGAGGCTTCCTCGACCATGGCCACGATCCGCGCGATCACCGAGTCCGAGGCATCCCGTTCGACCTTCACCCGCAAGGCTCCGGTGCCGTTGAGGGTGCCGGCGAAGACCTCGTCGCCGGCTTCCTTCGCGACCGGCAGCGGCTCCCCCGTGATGGTGGCCTGGTCCACCTCGCTGGCGCCGGTCAGGACGCGACCGTCCGCGCCGACCCGCTCGCCGGGGCGGATCACAATGGTGTCACCGACCACCAGGTCCTCGGTGGAGACGGTCGACTCACCGCCCTCGTCCGCCAGCCTGGTGGCCGTGGTGGGTGCGAGGTCGAGCAGGCCGCGCACCGCGTCCTGGGTACGGGCGGTGGCCAGGGCCTCCAATGCGCCGGAGGTGGTGAAGATGACGATCAGCAGCGCACCGTCCATCACCTGCCCGATCGAGGCCGCACCGATCGCGGCCACGATCATCAGCAGATCCACATCCAGGATCTTCTCCCTCAGCGCCGTCAGCCCCGCCCAGGCCGGCTCCCAGCCACCGGTGACGTAAGCGGCGGCATAGAGAGGTCCCCAGAACCAGGCCGGCGCACCGGTGAGCTGGAGCGGCAGCGCGATCAGGAACAGCACCAGAGCCGCAGCGGCCCAGCGTGCCTCGGCCAGGGCGAACACGCGGGTACGCCGCCGCGGTGCCGTGCGCGAGGCGGCCGGAGCTGCCCGATCGGGCCGCTGGAGCAGGTCGGACGGCATGACAAAACAACCCTTCAGGGCGGAGGCAAGGCAACACATCCACCGTACAGGAACATCTGAACAGGTCTTCACATGTGATCGGTAGGATGGGCGCCATGGGTCACGGAGCCGACGACAAGAACCACGCCACCCCCCGCGAGCGCCTGGACGCGGCGGGGGCCACCGACGTCGCCGCCACCCTTCAGGCCCTGGCGACCCCTTCGCGGCTGTACATCCTGGCCCGCCTCCAGGAAGGCCCCTGCGCAGTCGGCGACCTTGCCGAAGCCGTGGGCATGGAAGCCTCCGCCTGCTCCCACCAGCTCCGCCTGCTGCGCAATCTCGGACTCGTCACCGGGGAACGCCGGGGCCGTTCTATCGTCTACGCCCTCCACGACAACCACGTCGCAGAGCTGCTGGAACAGGCGCTTTTTCACGTCGAGCACCTACGGCTCGGCCTGCGAGACGCCCCCGCCGAAGAGGCCCCGGCCACGGTCCAGCGGTAGGAAGGCCCCGGGGCAGCGCCGGAGTTCACTGCAGGGCACGTTGTTCTTCTGGCTCGGCCCGTCCAGGAGTGCTCCGGAGACGGTCAGTCTGCCTCCGTTGCTTCCTGGGGCAGCTCCCTGTTTTCCGCCGTTCCGCTCCCTGCCTCTTTCCTTTTGCGGTCCGCCACCAGTTGGACGGCCAGTAGGACCAGGGCGATCAGGCCGGCGATCACGGCGGCGATGACCTGCGTCGAAGTCAGGAAATCGATGAGTCCGCCTTCGTTGGAAGGCGGTGGAGGAACGTACATTCCGTCGGATTCGTCAGCGGCGTGGGCGCGTACAGACAGCACGCGGGAAAGCACAGCGGACACGTAGACACTCCAGTGTTGATGCCTGCTGAAGGACAGCAATCAGCCGCAGGCGCGGCGCGGATGCTGTGAAAGGGGTGTGGTGGCGTGCCGTCGTCGTTACGGCGCGCAGGGCTGCGCGCGGTACAGCAGCACCGTCAGCGCCCGTGGACGGGGCAGGGCGGCGGCGGGCTGTGGTGGCATCGCGGAACGCGGAGCAGGGATTCCTGTGAGGCGCAGAGCCAGGCCGGCCGCGTAGAGCAGGCAGATCCGCCATCGGCGGGCCAGCGCGACAAGCGCGTACGCGAGCCGGGTGGGCAGGTTGGAGGCACTGCGCAAGAAGCAGACCAGAGCGAGAGCCACAACGAAGTTGAGCACGGCCATCGCGAGGGTGTTGTGGTGCCAGGACGCCGGAAAACGCCGGTGGTCGTCCAGGGCCGTGGCCGGAATCTCCCGGCCGGTCCATTCCAGGTATGCGGGCAGCAGTGCCTGTACGGCGGCCAGGGCGAACGCCCCCTGGCGGGGGCGGGACGCCCCGGCACGTAGGACCGGGTAGGCACAGGCGGCCAGGACGGCGACCGCGGCCAAGAGCGGGGGCCAGGACACCGTGGAGTCCGTCGTCGCGTGATGCAGGCCCGCACCGAGCCCCGCCGCTACGAGGGCATGGCCGAGAGCGAGGGCGGCGGTGCCGCGCGCGGTGCGCCGAGATTCAGCGAGGACCGGGAAACTGGACATGTCAGGCCAATGATGACCCACGACGGGGCAACCGTGTTACGCATCCGGCGCTTTCGGTAATCACGTGCGCACCTGCTCCGCTACAGCGGGTGCAATATCCGTAGGCGGGCTGACTGGGCGCAGCGGCATGGACGATGATGGGCGGGCCATGCGCCACCCTCCTGCTCCCGCACCCTGCCGGACGCCGCCGCCCCTTCCTCGGGCCGCGGTGTTCGCCGTCGTGAGCACGGTCCTGGGAGTCAGCGCCCACCATCTGATGGCCGAGGGGCCGATGCCGTGGGTGCAGGGCGGGGCCGCGGCCGTCGTCCTGTTCGCCGTAGCCCTCATCGGGCTCGTCGGGGCGCGGCAGGCACGGTCGCTTCCGTGCGTGGTGGGCGCCAGCGCTGCCGTACAGGGCGGGCTGCACCTGTGGCTCGCCGTGACCGCTTCTCATACGCCGGCCTCCTTGGGCTCGGCGCACGCGCACGGCGGGCACGAAGCCTGGCACGAGCGGCTCGGGGCCGGTGGTGATTCCTGGGCGTCGGCCGGCATGGCCGTCGCGCACACGCTGGCCGCCGTCGCTGTCGCGGTGCTCATGCAGCGTGCGGACGCGGCCTGGTGGTCGCTGGCCCGCGGGTTCGCCTCGGCCCTGGACACGATGCGGGCGCGGATCGCAGCCTCCTGGGCGATGCTGACCGGTGCGGTGGTCGCCGGGTGGCTGATCGGGCCGGTCCCGGTCGTGCCGGTGCGGGCCGCGCGGCCACCGCCGCGCCGGCCGGTACTCGCGGATGTCGTGGTGCGGCGGGGTCCTCCGCAGCTGGGTGTGTAACACGCAGATCCTCACTCATCCTGCCGGGACGGCAGTTCACCCCTGTATCGCCGGGTGTGCGCCGTGCCGCGCTCTCTCACACCCGGAGACACCCATGTCCCGTACCAGCCGCACCCGTCATCACAACCGTACCCTTGCCGTCGCCGCCGGCCTCGCCGTCGGCGCCGTCCTGTTCGCCGCTGGTCCGGCCTCTGCCCATGTGGAGGTCGAGTCGGAGAAGGCGCAGGCTCTCGCCGAGAACGTCACGCTCGCCTTCGAGGCCGAGTCGGAGTCCGGCACGGCCGGGATCACCGAGCTGCGCGTCGTCCTGCCCGAAGGCATCGCACCCGCCGACGTCGTGTACGGGGAAGGGCCGGTAGACACCGCGTGCCGCATATGCGGAGCTGGTCGAGGCCGGCCTGGCGGGCGCGGCCGGAGCCGATGAGGACGTCATGGCGCCGGTGCCGCCAGCCGTGGGGCTGCAGATCCTGGGTCGGAGCCGGGCCGCTGAGATCGATGCCTCCTGCATGGCGGTCTCGGGTGCCTTCGACACGTTCCGCAGAGCACTGCTTGTCGGTAAAGGGGACGAGTTCACCGAAGTCGTCACCGGAGACGACATCCGCCCTCGGGTGCGTCGGGCGTGGGCGAGCGCGAGCAAACGGTTCCGGCCATTGGACTCGCCGCTGTACTTCCCGTTCATCGGCGGCATCGACGACGCCCTGGAGACGCTCGCCCGAGGCGTCAGACAACGCGTGGTGTACTCGCGTGCGTCGCTCGAGTACCCGCCCAGGCCGTCCGTCCTCCGCGGACTGAGGGCGTTCATAACGGCGCAAAAGCGCCGGGCCCGTCCCGGCCTGGAGGAACCAGGCCGGGACGGGCCATGCTCAGGCTGTTTTCTGCCAGCCGATGTCCGCCTGCGGGCCGAAGGAGAAGAGCCCGGCTCCGAAGTTGGCCAGCCCCTTCTTGACCACCCAGATCTTGGGAGCGTTGTACAACGGCTGGATCTGCCAGGTGCTGAGGATCTCCTTCTCCGCCGCGATAAAGGCGTCCGTGGCCTGCTGCTTGTCTGTGAGCTTGCCGATCTGTTTCACCTTCGGTGCGTACGTGTCGACCGTCTGCTGGTCCGTGTATCCCGCATCGGAGCAGTAGAAGTAGCAGAAGTAGAAGAAGTTCTCGTCCGGATCCGCCGTGCTCCAGGACATTTGGAAAAGGTCGTAGTCCTGCTTGGTGTAGGTGTCGGCGTAGTCCTGAGCGTTGCGGTAGTCGAGCTTGAGGTCGACACCGATCGCCTTCATCATCGCCTGCGTCGCCGCGCTGACGTTCTTGGTGTACGACGCGTCGCCGATCGCCGGGAAGAGCAGCTCGAGCCGCTTGCCGTCTTTGCGGCGGATGCCGTCGCCGCCGATGGTCCAGCCGGCCTTGTCGAGGAGCTTCTTGGCCTGACGGGGGTCGTAGCCACCGCCGAGCTTGTTGTAGAGGTCGCGGTAACCCCTCTGGAACGGATAGAGCGTGACCATGCCGGGCAGATCAGCCTGCCAGTTCATGCCCTCGTAGCGTACTTTCTGCAGCGTGTCGCGGTCGACACCGAGCTGGATCGCCTTGCGCACGTTCGGGTCCCGCAACTTGGGTGAGGAGGCGTTGACGTGCATGAAGGCGACCGAGAGGTCCGCGGCCTTGCGGATCTCGGTGTTCTTCATGCCATTGACCTGAGCCAGGTCCTCCGCACCGTTTGCCCGGACCGCGTCGAGCTCGCCGTTGCGGAAGGCGTTGATCTGCGCGGAGCTGGCCATGGCCCGGACCACGATTGTGTCGAGCTTGCTCGGCTTGCCCCACCACTTCGGGTTGCGCTCGAAGACGGCGGTGGTGCCGCCGGGCTCGAGCTTCTTGACGCGGAACGGGCCAGCGCCCCACTCGCCGTGGGCGTCCTTGGTGTAGGCGGTATTGAAGGTGTTGGCGTCCTTGGTGGCGTCCGGGTGCATGACCCACTTGAACTGCGACTCCCACCACAGCCACGGCCCGTCGTAGGTGACGACTGCCTGCTTGTCGTTCTTGCCAGGCTTCACGGCGGTGATGAGGGAGAAGCCCTCCGTCTCCGCGGGCGCGTACTCCTTGTTCTTGCCGTTGGTCGCCTTCCAGAGAGCCTTGAAAGCCCGCCAGTCGATCGGGGTCCCGTCGTCGAACTCGGCCTTGTCGTTGATCGTGTAGGTCACCACCCGGTTGCCGCCGACAACCCTGTCGGACACGTTCGTGATGTAGTCCTTGTTCCAGGACACCTTGCCGTCCTCGGATCTGAACTGCAGCTGCGGGTTGTACAGCTTCCGCAGCTCCACAGTGTCGGTGTTGGCGTCCGCGTGGAGGGCGTTGAGGTTGTCCGGGATGGTGCTCAGGGCTTCGGTCAACGAGCCGCCATCCTTGACGTTCTCCCGGGGCTGGGGGTTGTAGTCGGCCTTGCTGGCGAGCTCGTCGCGGTTGAGCTTCTCGCCCCTTCTGTCCCCGCCACTGCCGCTACAGGCGGTCAGCGCGAGGAGGAGGGAAACCGCGAGTGCGATTCCCTTGTGCTGCAGCTTCATAGTGATCGTTCTCTTCTCGGTCCAGAAGTGGCTTCCCACCTCGTGCTGGTGAGGTTCAGCGGTGTAGACATGCGTGGTGGTGAGCGTCGTCCTTCCGGGAGAGGGCCGGGACGACGGTGTCGCACTGGTGCCGCTGCTCCTCGCTCAGCGAGGGTTTGAGCGGGCAGCGGCTGGCGAAGCCGCATCCGGCGGGCACGTCGGTGGGGGTGGGCAGGTCTCCGGTGAGCAGGATGCGTCGCCGCCTGCGCTCGACGGCCGGATCGGGGATCGGGATCGCGGAGAAAAGTGCCTGCGTGTAGGGGTGGGTGGGGTTCGCGAAGACCGTGTCGACGTCGCCCTGCTCGACGAACCGGCCCAGGTACATCACGGCCAACCGGTCGGCGAGGTGCCGGACCACCGACAGATCGTGCGAGACGAAGAGGTAAGACAGACCCAACTCGCGCTGCAGCCGCTGGAGCAAGTTGATCACGCCGGCCTGCACTGACACGTCCAGAGCAGACACGGGCTCGTCGAGCGCGAGGAGCGTCGGCTCGCAGGCGAGCGCCCTCGCGATGCCAATGCGCTGACGCTGCCCCCCGGAGAAGGCGCCGGGGAACCGATCCACGTGAGCGGGGTCGAGACCCACGAGATCCATCAGCTCCGCGACCCGCTTGTGCACCTCCCCAGCGGGCACCAGGCCGAAAGCGCGTAGCGGCTCGGCAACCAACTCGGAGACCGTGAACCGCGGGTCGAGGGCGCCCATCGGGTCCTGGAACACGATCTGGACTTTGCGCCGATGCTCCCGCTCCGCGCGGGCGTTCAGGGCGGTGACATCGACTCCGTCGAGCTCGATGCTGCCTCCGGAGCCCTTGCCGAAGTCCATGATCGACAGCAACGTGGTGCTCTTGCCGCAGCCGGACTCGCCGACGATCGCCAGGGTCTCACCCTCGCGGATGTCGAAGCTGAGCCCGTTGACGGCGCGTACAGTGCCGACTCGGCGCTTGAGGACCGCGCCCTTGGTGAGCGGGAACTCGCGGGTCAGATCGGTGACCGTCAGCACGGCCCGGCGCTGCTCGCGCGGCACGGCTTCGAGGTCTCCGAGCGGTGGCGGTGGCCTGCGGAAGACCGGCTCACCGCCGATCTCGCCGTGCTCGATCTCGCTGCTGCGGATGCATGCCGCCTGATGCCCGGCGACCGTCTCGAGCAGTGCGGGCTCCGACCCGGGTGCACTCCGGCAGGGCGACGGGACAGCGGGGGGCGAACGGGCACGCGTCGGGCAGATCGATCAGGATCGGAGGGCTCCCGACGATCGGAACGAGCGTGTCCTCAGCAGTGTCGTCCGCGTGCGGGATGGCGCCGAGGAGGCCGATGGTGTAAGGCATCCGCGGTTCGGTGTACAGCGTGTCGACCGCTGCTCGCTCGACCGGTCGGCCGGCGTACATCACCAGCACCTCGTCGGCGATGCCGGCGACGACGCCCAGGTCGTGGGTCACCATGATCACCGCTGCGCCGGTCTCTCGCTGCGCCTTCTTCAGCAGTTCGAGCACCTGCGCCTGGATGGTGACGTCCAGGGCGGTGGTCGGCTCGTCGGCGATGATCACCTTCGGGTCGTTGGCGATGGCCAGAGCGATTACCACGCGCTGTCGCATGCCACCGGAAAACTCGTGGGGGTACGACTTCATCCGGATCGCGGGGCGCGGGATGCCGACGAGGGCGAGCAGCTCGACGCCTCGACGCCAGGCCTGTTCCCTGGTGACGTCACGGTGTACCCGTATCGCTTCGACCAGTTGCTTCCCGATGCTATGCACCGGGGTGAGGCTGGTGAGGGGGTCCTGGAACACCATGGCGATGTCGTTGCCGCGGATGGCCGACATCTCCTTGTCCGGCAGTCCGACCAGTTCGCGGCCCTCGATCGTGATGGAGCCACGTACGCGTGCGCTCTCGGCGAGCAGTCCCATGATGGCGAGCGAGGTCACGGACTTCCCCGAACCCGACTCGCCGACGATGCCGAGGGTCTGGCCGCGCCGCAGGTCCAACGACAGCCCGCGGACGGCGTCGACCCGGCCGGCCTCGGAGGGAAAGGACACGTGCAGGTCTCGTATGCGCAGGAGCGGGGCCTCCTGGGCGCCGCGGTCGGGTATCTCGGTCGGTGTGGTGGTCATGCGTGTCCTCCGGCCTGCGAGGTCGGGTCGAGGGCGTCCCGGAGGCCGTCGGCGATGAAGGCCATCGAGATGGTGAGCAGGGTCAGGGCCAGCGCGGGAAACCAGAACATCCACGGTGCGCTGTAGACAAGGGAGCTGCCCTCGCCGATCAGCGCGCCCAGCGATACGTCGGGCATCTTGACGCCGAAGCCGAGGAACGACAGCGCCGTCTCCGCCTGGATGGTGGTGACCACGCCGATGGTGAAGTGAATGGTCAGCATGGAGCCGATGTTGGGCAGGATGTGGCGGCGGACGACCGTCCACGGGCCGAGACCCATGTAGCGGGCCGCGGCCACGAACTCCCTCTCGCGGACGGAGAGCGCCAGCGTCCACACGACCCGGGCGTAGTACATCCAGCCGAATGCGACGAGCACCACGATGAGCATCCGCCAGTCGCCGCCGACGTCATGGGAGACCAGAGCCAGGATCAGAAAGCTCGGGACGACGAGGAGGAAGTGGATCGTCTCGAGGACCACCCGTTCCACCCAACCGCCCACGTAGGCCGCGATGGCGCCGACGAACCCGGAGATGGCAGTCGTGGCGAGGGAGACCGCGAGCCCGATCACCAGTGACCGCTGGATTCCGTGGGTGAGCTGGGCGAACAGGTCGTTGCCGGCGCCGGTGGTGCCCATCCAGTGGTCACCGTCGGGCGCGTCGCTGATCGCGAGGAAGTCGACATCCTCGTAGCTGTGTGGCGTCAGCAAGGGGCCGAGGAGACCGAGCAGGGCGATCAACGCGAAGATCAGCAGCCCTATTACAGCCATTCGGTTGCGCAGGAACCTGCGCAGGTAGAGCCGCCACTTTCGCTCACCGCGGGCGGCGGGAGCTGCGGCCGGGCCGGTCGCAGCGGTGTCGATACCCTCGGGCGGTCGCGCCGTTCGGATGGTGTCCTTGGTCGGTGGTGTGGTCATTTCAGCTCACCCGCACCCTGGGATCGAGGGCCGCGACGACGGCGTCGGAGAGCACCGCGCCGATCGCCGTGACGAGGGCGCCGAACGCTGCTACCGCGACCACGCCGTGGACGTCGTTCTGGCTGATCGTCGTCACGAAGTAGCGACCCATGCCCTCCCAGCCGAAGATCGTCTCCGAGATCACCGCGCCGGTGAAGATGGCGGGAATCGAGAACGCCACCGAGGTGGCCACGGGGATGATCGAGGTCGGTAGCGCGTGCCTGCGGATGGCAGCGGCCTTCGTCAGGCCCTTGGCCCGCGCCGTACGCACGTAGTCGGCCCGGATGTTGTCCAGCAGCAGGGCGCGCTGGAGGAAGGAGCGACCTCACAGGGCTGCGCGCGGTCATCACTGGAGGCGGCTCCGGTATCGGCCTCGCCACAGGGCTCCTGATGGCCTCGCGGGGCGCCCGCGTGGCAGTCCTCGACCTCGCGCCGGCTGGCGTACCCGCGCCGCTCATAGGTTTCCAGGCCGACGTCGCGGACGAAGCATCGATCCATGACGCGGTGCTCAGTGCGGCCAGCGCGCTCGGCGGCATCGACATCCTGGTCAACAACGCGGGCGTCGGGGCGGCGGGGACCATTGCGGACCACTTGGACGAAGAGTGGCTGCGCGTGCTCAACGTGAACGTTCTCGGAGTCGTGCGCACGACCCGGGCGGCTCTGCCATACCTGCGGGAGTCAGAGGCCGCCTCGATCGTCAATCTCTGCTCGATCGCCGCTACCGCCGGGCTCCCCCGACGCGCGTTGTACTCAGCGAGCAAGGGCGCCGTGCTGTCGCTGACTTTGGCGATGTCGGCCGACCACGTCGGCGAAGGAATTCGTGTCAACTGCGTGAACCCGGGAACCGTCGACACGCCGTGGGTCGGACGTCTCCTGGACGCCGCCGACGACCCGGAAAGCGAACGGGCTGCACTGGAGGCCCGGCAGCCCACCGGCAGATTGGTCACCGCGGACGAGGTGGCCGCTGCCATCGTCTATCTGGCCGGCCCGTCGGCCGGCTCGGTCACAGGCACCGCGCTGGCCGTGGACGGCGGCATGGCGGGTCTGCGGGTACGCCCGGCACCGTCGCGAAGCGAACGCCCCTTGCGACCATGAGCGCTGCGACGGGCTTCGTGGATGCTCACGTACACGTGTGGGACCTTGCCGTGCGCAGCCAGCCGTGGATCGTAGGCCCCGGGCTCGCCCCGATCCGCCGCAACTTCTGTGTCGAGGATCTGAAGCCGGCCGCACAGGCTGCCGAAGTCACCTCGGCGATACTGGTGCAGACCGCTGCCACTCGGAAGGAGACCTCCGAGTTCCTGGCCCTTGCAGGACAGCACACGCTCATTGGCGGAGTGGTCGGCTGGGTCGATCTGACCGCTCCCGACGTAGCAGACCAGGTGGCCGAACTGCGCGAGGGACCCCATGGCCGGTACCTCAGATCGATCCGTCACCCCGTGCAGGGGGAGCCCGATCGACGCTGGCTCTGTCGTACCGACGTACACCGCGGCCTGAAGGCCGTGGCCGCGGCAGGACTCGCATACGACCTGCTGGTCACCCCGGAACAACTGTCAGCTGCTGCGGAAACGGCAAGGGCGATCCCCCACCTGCGACTCGTCCTGAATCACCTCGGCAAGCCGTCGCCTGCACCGGGTGCTGCGGCACTGTGGTCTCAGGGCCTGCGGGCCCTTGCGAGGAACGGGAACGTCAGCGCCAAGATGTCCGGCCTGCTGACCGAAATACCGCAGGGCTCAAGCTGGACCGACGAGGTGCGCCCATACGTCGACATGGCGCTCAATGCCTTCGGGTCGGACCGGCTGATGGCAGGGTCTGACTGGCCTGTATGCCTCTTGGCCGCCGACTACGGAAAGACTCTGGAAACCGGCCGCGCCCTGATCGCGGATCTCTCCGCCGCGGAGCGGGCCAAGATCCTCGCCGGTACGGCCCGCAGCGTCTACCGCCTCACCCCGTAACGCCCCGGCGGCCCCGTCGTCATACGCAGGGCCGCCGGCCGTCCTCGCCATGTGCAGGGTGGAAGGCGTTTTCCCATCCGCCTGCGTGCCGCCGGGCTTCGCGCCTCAGGCGAATCGGGCGGAGACTCCCCCGTCTACAGCCCAGTCCGCGCCGGTGACGAATCCAGCAGCGTCGGACAGGAGGAAAGCGACTACAGAGGCGACCTGGTCGGGGGTGCCGAGTCGGCCGAGGATGTGTTTGGCCAGCGCTTCCTGGCGGACCTGCGGCGCCTCCTGGTCAAAATACTCGGCCAGCAGGTCGGTCTCGATATATCCGGGGCTGACCGCGTTGACCCGGACACCCTGCGGTCCCACCTCGAGGGCCATGCTGCGTGTCAGACCTACGAGTCCGGCTTTGGCCGAGGCGTAGGGGAACATGCCGGGGCAGGTCATCGTGGCATGCATCGAGGCGATGTTCACGATCGCGCCCCGCCCCTGAGCGGTCATCCCCGGCAGGACGGCCCTGGCCATGAGCCACGCCCCCTTGAGGTCGACGCCGAACACCTCGTCCCACTGCTGGGTGGTCATGGCGACCACGTCAGCATACGAGTTGCGTCCCGCGTTGTTCACCAGGCCTGTTGCCGGTCCCAGCTCGTCGCGCAGGGCACTCACAGCGTCGCGGACCTGATCCTCGCAGGTGATGTCGCACGCTGCCCAGCCGGCGGACGGGCCGATTCGGCGAGCGGTTTCCCGCGCGCCGTCACCGTCGATGTCCAGGAGGCCCACCCTCGCACCGGCGGCTGCCGCCATCGCCGCCACGGAGGCGCCGATGCCGCGGGCGGCGCCGGTGACCAGCACTACTTCATCGCTCAGGTCAAACATGTCGGTCTCCGTTCCGCGCAGGGCGCGGGAGTAGTCAAGGTGAGTAACGGAGCACACCGGGCAGAGCCATCACTTGCGCGGGCCTCTGGGCCGGCGTGCTGATTTGAATATGAGGCGAATTTAGCAACTAAGCTGCTAATTGTGTTGGCGGGTTGGAGGCGGGACGGCTCCTGCCCAGAGGCGAGGGAGCGAACGCATGACGATCGGGCGGACGACGCTGAGTCAGCACGTAGCTCAGGAGATCATCGGCGACATCAAGCTGCGCGGTCTGCGGGCGGGCGATGAGATCCCGGCCGAGGCCGAACTCGCCGAGCGGCACGGCGTCAACCGCCTCGCCGTGCGTGAGGCGATCCGCACGCTGGTCGCACGTGGTGTCCTCATCTCGAGCCAGGGCAAGCGTGCGCGTGTAGCGGTCCCCGCTCCCGCTGTGCTGGAGCAGATTCTCGATTTCCGCCTCAGCCAGAACTCGATGGATCTGGCGGACCTGCTCGACACCCGGCGTGTGATCGAGGCGGAGCTCGCGCGCCGGGCCGCAGTGCGTCGCGCCGCCGGCGAGGGCTCCATGACGGAGGTGGATCGCGCGCTGGCCACAATGGGCCACGCGGTCGGAGCCGGAGGCGTTCATCGCCGCGGACCTCGCCTTCCATCAGGCTGTCGCAGAACTGGCCGCATGGGGCCTGTTCTCCTTCGTTCTCACGGCAATGAACGGAATCCTGCTCGACTCCCGCAGAGCGAGCTACCACGGTCGTGAACGCCGGAGGGCGGGTCAGGAAGCCACGGTCGATGCGCAGAGGCACATCGCCGACGCGATCGCCGGTGGCGACGGGAATCGCGCGGCCGAGGCCATGACCGCCCACCTTGCGGAGACCGGTCACGACCTCGGACTGTGATGCCCTCCGACGGCTGTCAGGGCAGCAGTCGCACCCGTGCCGTGCCGCTCCAGTCGGCCGGCAGCGTGATCGCGGGGTCGATGTAGTTGCCCCAGGCGAGATCGGGATAGTTGATGCGGGCGCTGACGATCAGGCCCACGCCGGGAGCCCTGAGCGGGAAGGCGTCGCTCGTCAGCGCCTCGAACGCGTCCAGGACCACATGGGCGTCCGTGGCAGCTGCGTTCTTGCGGCCGCTCACCTTGATACTGACAGTGTGCTGGCCCTCGGCCAAGCCGGTGCGTTCGAGCACCCGTTGCTGGAACTGCTTGCTCGACGCATAGAGGTCAACCTCGGTGGCGGGCCCACCGTCGATGGAGATCTCAGCGATGCCCTGGTTGGGGCCCTTGGGGCAGATGACGCGGATTCCCGTTCCCGAGAGCCTGACGGTCGCCGTGTCGCCCGCGGTTCTGCTGAAGGATTCGGTGCGCCCGAGATCGCCGCTCGTCCACGTCTCGCTCGAGTCCGCATGCGTCCATGAGCCCTTGTAGACGACCTTGTCCGAGGAGTCGTCGATCACCGGGTCCACCACTTGGAAGGCGTCGACGAGCGCGAAGGCACCCTTCGAAGCGGCGTTCTTGGTGCCGGTGCACTCCACCTTGACCGTGTGCCGTCCGTACGCCAGTGAAGCGCTTCGGAAGACGAGCTGGGCAGGCGCCTTGCCCGGTCCGTAGAGGTCGACCGTTTCCGCAGCCTTGCCGTCCACCGAGATCTTCACGATGCCGAGGTTGTCCGCCCGGGCGGAATACAGGCCGACCCCCGTGCCAGTGAAGGTGAGTTCTGCTGTTGCCCCCGCCGCGTCGGTGAAGGATTCCGTGCCGAACAGGTCTCCGGCGGTGTAGCCCGAGCTCGCGTCCGCATGGGTCCAGGAACCCGTGTAGACGATGTCCGGGGAGGCGTCATCGATGAGCGCCGGCTCCATCGGAGCCAGCCGAACCGAATGGGTACCGTCCGACTCGACCTGCACACCCGGTCCCGCCGCGCCTGCGGTGGCCTTGGCCACCCTGACGTTCGCCTTGGCGCTGCGGAAGTCGTTGGTCCAGTGAGCGGCGCTGTCCTTGCCCAACAGGAAGTAGCTGTGGGTGTCCTGGGACCACGACCAGTCCGGCTTCGTACGGTATCCGTCCGCGCCGGTGGCCCGGCTGCGGGTCGCGGTACCGGAGGCCCTGCCGATGTGGTCGTCGGGGTACGCCGTCCACTGGGCGTCCCGCTGCCAGCTCAAGGTGTCCGTGCCGTCGGCGACGACGTACCGTATGCCCACGTCGCTGACCTGGCCAGAGGGCGGGTTGGTGATCGTGTAGGTCGTGGTCAGCAGACCGCGAGGGCTCACCGCCACCTTGATCGTGGTGTCGATGGCGCCGAAGCGACCCTTCAGGGTGACGGTCACCTGGCCGTCGGCCGTGGTCACGCTCGCCGATGTCCCCACCCACTGTCCGGGAACGGCACGGGAGATCACCAGGTCCGGGCCACTCGTCAGGATCACGGTGCCGTCGGCGGTCGCTTCGACGAGCCGTGCGGTGCGCTTGTCGAACACCACCGTGAACGGCGCGTCGACACCCGTGACGGTGATCGTGTCCGAACTCTCGTCGACGGTGGGCGCCTTGCCGCTGTCAGAGGGGGAGGCCGGCGTCGCACGGGTGTTGAGCCAGAGCCGGTATTCGTCGATCAGCGCCGTGCCACGCCGGAAGGTGAGTCGCAGGGTGTCGCCCGGCGACCAGGCGCCGGCCGGGACGGTCAGGGTGCCGCTCTGCCGGGGTGCGATATCGACGCCGTCGATGGTGCCCGACCTGCTGCCGATCTGCCAGCCGACCGCGAGTTCCCCGAGGTTGCTGTGGTCGTGCCAGTTCTTGACCGGCACCGGTATCGCTCCTCCCGGAGTCAGGCCGGTGAGCACCCCGTCCGCGATCTGCACCGGAGAGAAGGCCTTCTGAGTGAGCCAGAACTCGGGCTTGCGGCGGCGCCACAGGTCGATGATGCCCCACTCGCCGTACCCCACAGGCCCGTTGGCCAGGTGGAACACCTCGTCGATGGCCGCCCAGATGGCGCCGCCCACGACTCCGTCCGTGGCACGAAACTTGTCCGTCAGCTTCGCGATGCTGTGGCCCCAGAAGTCGCGCACCCCGGGGTCTTCCTTCAGGGTCCCCACGTTGTAGCACGGCACATGGGCGAACTCGCCGTACTGGATGGGCTGTTTGGCATTGCCGTTGGCGTTCTGGAGGTTGGGGTAGTGACCGCTGTAGATGTCGGTCTGAGTGCCGCCGTTGCTCTGGCCCATGTCCTCGAAGACCGTGGGACGAGACGGGTCCGTCTCGTGGGCGTAGGTGTTCTCCGAGGCGAAGTTGCGGCCCATGCCGCTCTCGTTGCCGACGGACCACTCGATCACGCAGGGGTGGCTGCGGTCGCGTTCGATCATCTCGGCGAACTGTGTCATGTACTGCTCGGTGTAGGCGGGGTCGTCGACGGTGCTCTGCTGGAAGCAGACGGGCGACTCGACCTCGACGTACAGTCCGAGACGGTCGGCCCAGTCGAGCAGCGCCGGTGTCGGCGGGTAGTGCGAGGTGCGGATGTAGTTGCAGTTCGCCTCCTTGTAGAGGCGGGCGGCCTGCTCCTCCATGGCCGGGCTGGTCGAACGGCCCTGCTTCTCCGTGATGCTGTGATGGCAGACGCCCAGCAGGTGTACGGGGCTGCCGTTGACCACCAGTTTGTTTCCCTCGACCTTGACCTGACGGAATCCGACCTTCCGGGTCACCGTCTGGGTCACGCCTGCGGCGGTGAACTCGGCGGTCAGGGTGTAGAGGTGGGGGCGTTCCGCGTCCCACTTGAGGGGAGCCTTGACCGGGATCACGGCCTGTTGCTGCGGATCCGTGCCGGTCAGGTCGATCTTCGACGGAGTGATCGCGACCGGCCGGCCCTCGGGGTCGGTGAGGGTGAGCGTGGCCGTTCCGCTCTGGCCCGTCTGGAACGACGCGGCCGCGGTCACGGTGAGCGTGGCGTCCCGGTACGCGCTGTCGAAGGTCGTGTCGGCGTGCAGCCTCGTGAGGTGGGAAGCCGGCAGGGCGACCAGGGTGACGTCGCGCAGGATGCCGCCGATGATGTGGTGCGCGTAGTTGGACTGGCCAGCGATGCTGGTGGGCCGGTCGGTGACGCCGAGGGTGACGACGGCCGCGCGGCCCGGCGTGACCAGGGAGGTGATGTCGGCGTACCAGGTGGTGAAGCCGCCGTCGTGGGTTCGTACGGCAGTGCCGTTGACCCACAGCCGGGCGTAGCTGTAGACGCCGTCGAAGCGGAGCATGACGCGCTTGCCCGCGAAGTCTGCCGGAACGGTGACCTCGACCGTGTACGCGCATTCGGTGTCCGAGGGGACGGACTGGTTCTGCAGGGCCGGTTCGCCGGGCACGTCGAGCGGGTGCCACGAGGAGGTGTCGGTGCCGGATGTCCAGAAGGATGCCGGAGGGCTGGATGTCCAGCGCCATCCGGAGGCGACGGGAACGCGCGGGTTGCTTACCCCGGAGACCGTCTCGGGAAGGGGCGGGATCACGGGCGGAGCGGTGGCGGCATGGGCGGGTGCGGCAAGGAAGACATCACCTGCTACGGCGAGGAATCCCGCTGCCGCCAGGCTCTTCAGCACACCGCGGCGGCTGAACCCTCCTGCCTTTGCGGCGGGGCCGGTGTGTTCCGAAGGCGTGCTGCTGTGCGAGAACGTCACGTCAAACCCTTCTTGACAACTAAGCTGCTATGTGTGCGGATCGGTGTGGGCACGTGGTTCGGTGAAAGGCGCTCCTTCCTTCCCGGGCCGCGTGGGACCTGGCCCGGGTGCATCAGTTGGGTAGTCCGACAGCGCGTTCGCCGCTGCGTCGCTGCTGGATCACGACGGCTATGACGAGGAGGGCGCCCTGGGCGACGTTCTGCCAGAAGGAGTTGATGCCCTGGACGGTGAGACCGTTCTCCAGGGCGCCGAGGAGGGCGACGGCGAGGAGGGTGCCGCCGATGCCGCCCTTGCCGCCCTTGAGTGCGGCGCCGCCGAGTGCGGCGGCGGTGATGGCCTTGAGTTCGAGGCCTTCGCTGCCGGAGGTGGGCTGGCCGGATCCGGTGCGGGCGGTGAGGAGGATGCCGGCGATGGCGGCGACGATGCCGATGAGGGCGTAGACGCAGATCAGGTATTTGTTGATGTTGATGCCGGCGAGGCGGGCGGCGGTGTCGTTTCCGCCGATGGCGTAGATGTTGCGGCCGATGTCGGTGTAGCGGAGCAGGATGTGGACGGCCACGGCGACGACGATGAGGATCCAGACCATGACGGGGAGTCCGGCGATCTTTCCGCGGCCGAGGAAGATGAAGACGTCGTTGTTGAGGACGTATCCCTGGGCGCGTCCGTCGGACAGGAGTTGGGCGAGGCCTTTGTAGGCGGCGAGGCCGGCGAGGGTGGCGATGGTGGGGTTGACCCGGCCGTAGACGATGATCAGGCCGTTGAGGGCACCAATGAGGAGGCCGACTCCTATGGCGGCCGCCATGCCGAGGAAGGCGTTGGTTCCGGTGCTGGTGAAGACCATGGCGCTGACCACGGATGCCACACCGGCCTGCGAGCCGACGGAGATGTCGAGGCCGCCGCAGATGATGACGACGGTCTGGACGATCGCGAGCAGCCCGGTGATGGTCGCCGCCTCCGCGATGACCTGCATGTTCGACAGGCTCAGATAGTTGTCGTTGAGGACCCCGAACAGCCCGAGCACGAGGATCAGCGCGCCGACGAGGCTGATGTTTTGCCCGCTGATGCGGGAGAGCAGCTTCGGCGTGGAGGAGGCCGGTCCTTCCGACGGCTCCTTGACTGCCGGGGATGGGGCGCTGGTGGTGGTCATGAAGAGGCTCCGGGGGTACGGGTGCTGATGATGTCGTCGGCCATGGCGAGTTGGAGGATGGACTCTTCGGTGGCTTCGCCGTGGTTGAGCTCGCCGGTGATGTGGCCGCCCTGCATGACGACGACGCGGTCGGCGAGGCCGAGGAGTTCGGGGAGTTCGGAGGAGATGACGAGGACGGCCACACCGTCGGCGGCGAGGTCGGCGATGATCTGGTAGATCTCGGCCTTGGCGCCGACGTCGATGCCTCGGGTCGGCTCGTCGAGGATGAGGACCTTGGGTTTGCGGGCGAGCCAGCGGGCGAGGACGACCTTCTGCTGGTTTCCGCCGGAGAGTTTGCGCACTTCGTGGTCGATCGAGGGTGTGCGGACCCGGAGCCGGTCGGTGTAGTGCTGGGCGAGCTCTCGTTCGGCGGTGCGGCGTACGAAGCGGGAGCGTCGCAGCCGGTCGAGGACTACCTGGGAGATGTTGGCGCGGACGGACTGCTGCAGGAAGAGCGCCTGTGCCTTGCGCTCCTCGGGGGCGAGTCCGAGGCCGGCGCGGATCACCGCGCCGGGGCGGCCGCTTGGCAGTGGGACTCCGTCGAGGGTGGCGGTGCCGCTGTGGACGGGCTGGTCGCCGGCCAGCGCGAGGGCGAGTTCTGAGCGTCCTGCTCCGATGAGGCCGGCCAGGCCGACGACTTCGCCGGCGTGGACCTGGAGCGAGATGTCGTGCACGTCGTCGGTGGTGAGGTTCTTGACGTCGAGAACGAGGCGGTCGGTGGCGACCCGCTGTCGGACGAACATGGTGGACAGGTCGCGGCCCACCATGAGGCGTACCAGCTCTGCTTCGTTTGTCGTGTCGGCCTGCTGGACACCGACCAGGCTGCCGTCGCGCAGCACGGCGATACGGTCGGCGAGCTGGAAGATCTCCTGCATCCGGTGCGAGACGTAGACGATCGCGATGCCCTGGTCCCGCAGTCGCCGGATCAGGGCGAACAGAGCGTCCACCTCGTGCTCGGCGAGGGAGGAGGTGGGTTCGTCGAACGCGATCAGTGTGGCAGCCGTGCTGCCGGTGAGGGCGCGCATGATCTCGACCAGCTGGCGTTGGGCCGGGGTCAGCTGTGAACCCAGGAGGTCCGGGTCCAGCACATCGGCGAAGCCTAGCCGGGCCAGGTCCGCGTCGATGCGGCGGCGGAGCTCGGCCCGGTCGAATCGCCGGCCGGACTTGCGCGGCAGGGCGCCGGCGTAGACGTTCTCGGCGACCGAGATGTGCGGGATGATCTCCGGTTCCTGCGGAATGATCCGGATACCTGCCGTGCGTGCCTTGGCCGGGGAGTCGAGCAGAACGCGCTCGCCGCCCAGGACGATGTGCCCCTCGGTGGGCTGGTGGTCACCGGTGAGGATCTTGAGCAGGGTCGACTTGCCCGCGCCGTTCTCCCCCATCAGTGCGGTGACCTGCCCGCGGGGGAAGTCGAGCGTGACGCCGCCGAGCGCCCGCACCGCCCCGAACCGTTTGGTGACGTCCACGATGCCCGGCGACGGGGACGGCGGCGATGTGTGTTCGGACTTTCCTTCGGAAGGGTCCGGGCCGGGGGGCGGATGGGGGGTTCTGGTCATATGTCGTTCACCTCGAAGGCATGGCGCGCAGAGTGTTCATGGGACGGGGACCGCGACGACTGGGCTGTCGTCGGCCGGCGGCCGGAACGAGTGGTCCGGCCGCCGGCCCGCAGGGGTCAGCCGCAGGTGAGACCGGCGGTCTTCCAGGAGGAGTGGTCGACCATCGTGGTGGGGGCGAAGGCCTCTTGCGGGAAGTTCTTGCCGTTCTTGAGCTTGTCGTACATGGTCTGGACGGCCAGGGCGCCGACGTCCTTGCCGTTGATGAAGAGGGCGGCCTTCATGCCGCTCTTCTTGTCGGTCTGCCATTCCTTGCAGGCGAGGTAGGCGCCGAGACCGACGCCGATGACGTGGTCGGGGCCGATGCCGGCGTTCTGCAGCGCGGTGACCCCGCCCATGGCGTTCTCGTCGTTGCAGCCCCAGACGACCCAGTTCTTGACCTTGGCATTCGCTGTGATCGTCGCGGCGATCTTGTCCTGGGCCCCGGTCGGGGTGTTGTCGGTGGGCACGTTGATGGTCTTCACGCCCGGCACCGCGGCGTCGAACGTCTTCGCGGCGGCACCAACCCGGTCACCGCAGACGGTGACGTCCTGCTTCCAGGCCGAGATGACACGGGTGTCCGCGGCCTTCCAGCCGGCCTTCTTGTACTCGGCGGCCGCTCGCTTGCCGACCTCCTCACCCATCTGCGCTCCGCTGAACCCGATGCGGGGGACCAGGTCGTCCTTGCCGCAGGCAGCGGGGTCGGGCCCGGTGGTGCAGATCTGGTCGTCGGAGGTGAGCAGGGCGACCTTCCCGTCCTTCGCCGTCTGGACGACCTGCGGGCCGACGGCCGGGTCGGGGACGACGATGATGATGCCGCTCGTCTTCTGTGCGACGGCGGACTGGACCTCACTGACGGTCTTGTTGGCGTCGTTGCCCAGGTTGACCACCTTGAGGTCGATGCCCAGCTCCTTGGCCTTCGCCTTGGCGCCGGCCGCCTCGCCGATGAAGTATTCCTGGTCGCCCTGCTTCTGCAGGTACGTGAGGGAGATCTTGCCGTCGACCTTCTTGTCGACCGCGTCGCCGCCGGAGGACTCCTTGCCCGACGAACACGCCGTGGCGAGACCGAGAGTGAGCAGCAGGCCGGTGGCCACGGCGATGTTCCGGTGGAACGAAGAGTTCATGAGGAGCTCCTTCGAGCTGGCAGTGACCGCCGCGCATCGTGCTGTCGGGGCCGTGTGGTGAGGACTGATCCGGTGGTTCCGGGTCACGTCGGTGTGCTCGCCCGTTGCGCGGAGGGCGCCGGGCTTCGTACATCGGTGTGTGGATGGGCGGGGGCCGGTCCGCTGGTGTCCGACGGACGGGTTCCGAAGATCGCGACAGGCGGTACGCCAAAGGTCAAGAGGCGGACGAGCCGCACCGGCGGCGTACGTACCACGGGTTGAACCTCCGCTTCGGCGACAGCCTCGCGCGGCCCCCGAGGCGCTATCGTCATTTGATAGCATCATTAAATCCGTCGGCAGGGCAAGCCCCTGCACGGTCACAGCACGGTCTCAAGCGGGCGGAACCGCGTGGCCGTACCCCATCGGAGGCTCATACATGGCAGAGCGAGAGACACCGTCAGCCGCAGTTCCCGCCTCGCGTCGAGAGCCGCTCAGGAGCCGTGCCTGGTTCGGCGACGGCGGCAAGAACGGTTTCATCGCCCGTCACCACCTGCGGGCCATGGGGCGCGGCGGTCACAACTTCGACGGCCGCCCGGTCATCGGCATCTGCAACACGTTCTCCGAACTGACCCCGTGCAACGGCCATTTGCAGATCCTTGCCGCCGCGGTGAAGCGTGGAGTGCTGCAGGCGGGCGGCTTCCCTCTGGAATTTCCTGCCATGTCTCTTGGTGAACCCTTCCTGCGGCCGACGTCGATGCTCTTCCGCAACCTGGCGGCCATGGAGATCGAAGAGCAGATCCGCGCCAATCCGATCGACGCCGTCGTACTGCTCACCGGGTGCGACAAGACCACGCCCGCCGCCCTGATGGGTGCCGCCAGCGCCGGTGTGCCCGCCATCGTCCTCACCGGGGGACCCATGCTCAACGGCAGGTTCAAGGGCCGCAACGTGGGTTCCGGCACGGACATCTGGCGGATGACGGAAGAGCTGCGCGCGGGGACGATCACGCAGGAGGAGTTCACCGAGTTCGAGTCGTCCCTGAACCGCTCCGCGGGTCACTGCATGACCATGGGTACGGCGTCCACCATGGCCTGCCTGGCGGAAGCCCTGGGCATGATGCTGCCAGGCGGCTCCGGGCTGCCGGCCGTGGACGCCCGGCGCGGCACACTGGCCGAAGAGACCGGCGCACGTGCCGTGGCGCTCGCGGGAAGCGACCTCACCCCCCGGCGCATCATGACGCGAGCCGCCTTCGAGAACGCCGTCCGGATCAACGCGGCGATCGGCGGGTCCACCAACGCGGTGGTGCACCTGCTCGCCCTGGCCGGACGACTGGGCGTACCCCTGGAACTCGACGACTTCGACCGCCTGGGCGCCGAGCTTCCGCTGCTCATCGACCTGATGCCCTCCGGAAGGTTCCTGATGGAGGAGTTCGCCTACGCCGGAGGGCTGCCGGCCCTTGTCAACGACCTGCGGGACGCCCTGCACCAGGACACGGTGACGGTCACCGGCTCTTCCCTGACAGCCAATTGCATGGGTGCGCAGGTGTACGACCGTGAGGTCATTCGAGCCTTGGACAACCCGGTGCTGCCCGCAGGACGAGGGACCGCCGTGGTGCGCGGCAGCCTCGCTCCGGACGGTGCCGTCATCAAGCTGTCGGCAGCCGCACCGCACCTGCTGGACCACACCGGCCCCGCCCTCGTCTTCGACTCCATAGAGGAATACCTCGCCGTCGCCGAGAACCCAACGCTCGACGTCTCCGCCGAGACGGTGCTCATCGTGCGCAACACAGGCCCCCGCGGATATCCAGGCATGCCCGAGGTGGGCAACCTGCCCTTGCCGAAGAAGCTGCTCGACGCCGGGATCAGGGACATGGTCCGCGTATCCGATGCCCGCATGTCCGGAACGGCCTTCGGAACGTGCGTGCTCCACGTGGCACCGGAGGCGGCCGTCGGCGGCCCGCTGGCGTTCGTCCGCACCGGCGACCAAGTCAGACTCGACGTGCCCGGCCGACGGCTCGACGTGCTGATCGACGAGACCGAGATGGACCTGCGGCGCTCAGCGTGGCAGCCGCCGAAACCGCCCGTCACCCGCGGCTGGACCTACCTCTACACCGAACACGTCACACAGGCCGACACCGGCGCCGACCTCGACTTCCTCGTCGGCGCGACCGACTCGCCCCCGCCCCGCCAAGCCTTCTGAGGAACAGACATGTCCACACCCGAACACAAGGACCTCGACACACTGATCCGAGGAGTCTCACCCGTACTGGAGGTTCCGTTCCACAACGACGGAGAGCTCGACCCCGACGGATTCACCACAGTGGTGGACCGGGTACTTGCGACAGGGGTGAGCTCGCTGATGTTCCCCGGTTTCGCGAGCGAGTTCCACAAACTCGACCCCGACGAGCGGGAACTGCTCACCGGTCTGCTGCTCCAGCAGACCCGGAACCGCCAGGACGTCGCCGCCATCGTCTCCGTACCGGACCACGCCACCCGAACCGCGGTCCGCCAGGCGCTCCGAGCCGCGGAACTCGGGGCCGACGCCGTAAACCTGCTCCCGCCGCACTTCCTCGCGCCGTCCAAGACCGCCGTCTCGGCCCACCTGCGCGAGGTCCTGCTCGCTGTCGACCCGCTGCCCGTCGTGGTGCAGTACGCCCCGGCACAGACCGGAACAGCACTGGACGCACCCACCCTGCACACCCTGGCCGCCGAGCACTCCAATTTCCGCTGGGTCAAGGTCGAGTCCGCACCGCCAGGACGGCTGATCGCCGCGCTGGCCGCCGGGCCTCGTCCGCTGCCCTCCCTGGTCGGATACGCAGGACTGCAACTGCCGGACGCCCTGCGGCGCGGGGCAGTCGGCGTACAGCCGGGCTGCTCCTTCACCGAGCTGTACGTCGAGATCTGGGAACACTGGCGGCGCGGTGACGAGGCCGAGGCCGTCGCGCTGCACACCCGGATGCTGCCGTTCCTCTCCTACTGGATGCAGAACGTGGAGCTCATCATCGCCATCGAGAAGGAGGTCTCCGTGCGCCGTGGCTGGTTCGCGTCCGCACACTGCCGGGCACCGGGATACTCGCTGGACGAGGAGGAGCTGAACATGATCGACCGCTTCTGCGCGGAGTTCGCCCCGCTGATACCGGAGCTCGCTCGATGAGCCCCGACGTCGTCGTATGCGGCGAGACCATGCTCCTCCTGCTGGCCGAACCCGGAGTGCCGCTGGAGCACGCGGTCTCCTTCCGCCGTTCCATCGCAGGCGCCGAGAGCAATGTGGCGGCCGGCCTCGCCCGGCTCGGACACTCCGTTCGCTGGCTCGGCCGCGTCGGCGACGATCCGGCAGGGCGTGCCGTACTGGCCCAGCTCCGCGCCCATGGTGTCGACAGCTCGTACGCGGTCACGGACCCGGGGGCTCCAACCGGTGTCCTCATGCGTGACAGCCACCCGGCGCGCGCGATCGACGTGCAGTATCTGCGTGCAGGTTCAGCAGCCTCCCGCCTCTCGCCGGACGAACTGCAGCCCCACATGTTCCAGGGGGCACCGCTCGTGCACATCACCGGGATCACCCCGATGCTGTCGGACTCGGCGAACCGGGCGACATGGCGACTGGTCGAACTGGCTCGAGCCGCCGGCGCGGTGCTCTCCTTCGATCCGAACATCCGCCACAAGCTCGGCTCCCCCGATCGTTGGCGCGAGGTCGTCGGCCCTCTCCTGGCCCACGCGGACGTGGTGCTGGCAGGCGAGGACGAATGGGAGCTGCTGGGTGTACCGGACCCGGCCGCATTGCTCGGGACAGGGCCGCGAACCATCGTCGTGAAGCACCGCGACAAATCGGCCACCTGTCTCACCCTCGAGGCGGAAACGGTCAGCCAGCCCGCCTTTGACGTACCGGTCGCCGACCCCGTGGGAGCGGGGGACGCCTTCGCCGCAGGATTCCTCTCGGGCCTGCTGCACGGTCACGGCCCAGATCAGTGCCTGCGCCAGGCCGCCGCCGTAGCGGCTTTGGTGGTCCAATGCCCCACCGACACGGACGGCCTGCCCAACCAGGCCGGCCTCGATCGCGCCCTGGCCGGCTTCACAGACGCCGGATCCGAAACCGTCATCCGGTGACACCGGCAACCGGCCACCGCCGGACCACCACACCCCTCCACAAGCAGAAGAGCATGAACGTCATGTACCGATGGGAAACCACCCAGGCCGTCACCGCACAGCGCGTGTTCGGCATCATCCGCACGGCAGGTCCGGACGAGGCCGTCGCCGCGGCGGAAGCCGTCCTGGACGCTGGGCTGCACGCCGTGGAGATCGCCCTCACCACGCCACGCGCCCTCACCGCCCTGGCCCGTCTCGCCGAGACCCGCCCCCATGCGCTGCTCGGCGCGGGCACCGTCATCGACGCGGCCGCGGCCCGCGCGGCCATAGAAGCCGGCGCACGCTTCCTCGTGTCGCCGAGCCTCCACCCGGAAGTCATCCGCACAGGTCACCGCTACGGAGTTCCGGTCTTCCCCGGCGTGGCCACCCCGACTGAAATGGTGCACGCCTTGGAGGAGGGTGCCGACGCACTGAAGCTCTTCCCGGCCTCGGCCGTATCACCTGCCTGGCTGCGCGACGTGCGCGCGGCGCTCCCCCAGGCACCCCTGCTGCCCACTGGAGGTGTGACAATCGACAACGCTCCGGAATGGATAGCTGCGGGTGCGGTGGCCTGCGGGATCGGTTCGGCCCTGACGTCGGGCGGTGCCCCGAGCACAGGTGAACGCGTGGGCACGCTCTTGCGTAGACTCGCGGATTCTCGTTGACGGGCACCGGACGCCAGAATCGGCAAGCGTAGGCGCTTGTGAAACGGACGACAGGGAGTGGCGTGGAACTGCACGGACTGCACGGTCAGGTGGTCGAGCGCATCGGGGAATCCCTCGCCGCGGAGGAGATCCGTGCGGGCGAGGTGCTCCGCCTCGAAGACGTACAGGACCGGTACGGAGTCTCCCGTACCGTGGCACGCGAGGCGGTCCGGGTCCTGGAGTCGAAGAGGGTCGTCACCAGCCGACCCCGCGTGGGAATCACCGTGCGACCGATGACCGAGTGGAACCTCTACGACCCCCAAGTCATCCGATGGCGACTGGCCTCCCCCTCCCGCGGCGCCCAGTTGCGCGAACTTACCGAATTGAGGGCTGCGGTGGAACCGTCCGCCGCGGCCCTCGCGGCGGCGGGCGCGTCACCCAGCGCACGGAAGGCGCTCGTCGAGCTCGCCCGGGCGATGGAGAGCGTCGCTCGAACCGATGACATCCAAGGCTTCATAGCCGCGGACCTGGCCTTTCACAAGGCGCTGCTGAATGCCTCGGGCAACGGGATGTTCGCCCAGCTTTCCGAGGTCACCGAGGAGCTTCTCGTCGCCCGCCGCGACCTGCCCCTGATGCCGGACCACGTGGACGTGGACGCGGTACGCCGCCATATGGAAGTGGCCGAGGCCATCGCGGACGGACGTCCGGAGGACGCTTCGCGGTGCGTCCGCGCCATCGTCGACTCTGCTCACCGGGAGGTGGAACAGCTCTTGGAAGGTGGCGCGCACTGCGCGCTCGGCAGCCGCCCCCATACGGCTTGAGCGGAGCACCACACAAGCGGCACCTCCGGACGCAGGCTCATGCCGTCACCCAGCATCCGGAACTCAACAACTGGACGGTCTGGGCCGGCCCGAGCCTCCATCGCGCAACGTGGAACCTCACGGCATCCCCAAGTACCCCCAGTTCGCTGCTGGCCGACCTCTCCGAGAGCCTTGCCCACGCAACCGGCACCCGCCAGAACCCAGCCACAGGCACAAGGCGGTCCTCGGCTACCTCGCCCGTCCGGGCACCCAACTCCAGCCCTGCCGCGCGCCCTACACGTTGAGCGATGGGCCAACAAAGCGGCCAACATAGCGCGGGATCGCCGGTCAGCCAAGCGATCCCGCATCATGGCAGTACACCGCCATAGCCTGCCCATACGTCGAAAGGCACCACTCGGACCGACCACCTACCCAGCGCAACACGCGCGTCCACCCATTCACGCTGCTTCGTAGTTCGCGCGGAACAGACTCTCCGCACGCTCCACGTCCCGCGTGGTGCGCAGCTGCACCTCCAGGTCGCCCGTGCCGTGGTGGCCGAGCCCCGTCACGTCTCTGCTGAAGCCGGGAACGAGGCCGGTCATCTTCGGGTCGACCTTGAGGTAGCCGAGGAGCTTGCTCCGCTGCGGCAGGCAGACGCACGCAAGTTCCGCCGCAGATTTGTTTCCGCAGAGACCGAGTCCCCGCAGGTCGTGTCGCTTTACGGGCGGGCTGCTGTTTCGGCCAGTGTCGCATTCGCGTAGCTCATCGTGTCGCTTTCTCTCCGGCCCGGCACGTGACGAAGCCCACACTCTAACGCGCGGTCTCGTGCTGAGGCCGGACAACGAGCTTGATCCGGCCGCTACTTCGATTTCGAGTCTCGGGATGCTGTTCCCAGCATGCGGAAGGAGATGAAAGTCCGCGCTTCAGGGACGAGGAAGCGCACGACGGACGGCAAGCAAGTCACCGCCCTCCAGCCCTACCTCGACACCTACGCCTACCCCGGAGCAGCCAGCATCGTGACCCGCCGGTGGTTGGCGACGAAGCGTTTCACCGGCTGGATTTCCGCGGTGTGCGCCACGGCCACTGCCGGTCCCGCCCATCAACGCCGCGTGCGGCGTGTGGACTGCAGTGCGACCAGGCCGAGGGCGGCGGCGGCGAATTCGGACGTGATGGAGAGGAGTCCGAGAGGTTCGGTCCAGTTGCCGACGTCGTCGGCGATCTCTGGCAGTGCGACCATTCGCGACACCAAGTATGTGAGGACGGCGGCCAGCGAGACTGCTACGACAACTGCCCAGACGGCGGGGGTGTCGTATCGGAGCAGAGTGAGTGCCAGGGCGAAGCAGACGACGGTCAGGGCCAGGAAGAGGTACCCGATGTACGGAGCTTCTTTCAGGTGCTCCGGGGTGACGGGGATGTGTGCTGCTCCGGCGACGATCAGCAGCACGATCGTGGGGAACCGCAGTGGATGGTGGAGCGCCTGGCGCCGCGTGCTCGGCGGCATTGTGGTGGTGCGGGCCATCGGAACCCCTGGTGAAGTCTGGTAGGCGGTCTGCCCAGCGCATCCGCGCGTGAACAGGCGTGCCGCCGTTCGCGGATCACTATTTGGGTGAGTACTTCGTGTGAGGGGTGGCGTAGACGACGACGTTGTCGCGGTATTCGCGTTCGTTGGGGTTCCAGCCGGTGCAGGTGATGAGGCGGAGGCTGGGGCCGGGCGTGGGTCCGTAGACGAGCGCGTCGGGAATCTTGTCCTTCGGGTAGACGGCGACCGCGTCGATGGTGAACCGGGCTGTGGTGCCGTCCCGGCGGGCAACGGCGACCTGCATGCCGGGCTTGGCCGCGCTCAGGTTGTAGAAGGCTGCGGGGCCATCCGCGGAGTCGACGTGACCGGCCAGGATCGCGGAGCCGCGCTCGCCCGGGGTGACGGAGGAGGCGAGCCAGCTCGCGCGGTCGCGGTCCTTGGGCAGCGGCAGTTGACCGCTTCCGGAGATCCGCACTGGCACGAGCGGAACGTTGAGGTCGACATCGGGTATCTGCACGGCGGTTGGCAGGGACGGGGGCATTCCATCGTCCGCGGGAGCCTGGGCCGGCAGGTTTCCGGCGGGGGCGGGGCTGGGTGGGGGGTCGCTCTGCTTGTCTAGGGCCACGCCCAACGTCAGTGCTCCGGCCAGTACGCACAGGGTGGCCGCCGCAGTCCAGATGCTGCGGCGGCCCGTCGTGGGTGCCTGCACTACCGGCGCCCTCGTGCTGTGGTGGTCATGCCTGGCCGTTGGCCTTGCGGCGTCGGGCGACGAGGAATCCGGCGCCGCCGACGGCGATGGCGGCCGCACCGGCCGACATCAGTCCGGTGTACTGGAGGCCCTGGGTGCTGCCCGCGCCCGCCGCGACGCCGCCGGACATCTGCTCACGCATGACGCCGCACAGCGCGGGCGAGGTGGCGACCTGAGGGAGCTTGGGGTCGAGTTCACTGACGCCCAGCACGTTGGTGAACTTGCCGCTGCCGTCGTAGTCGATGCCGTGGACGACGATGACCGCGTTGTTCGCGCGGATGCTCTTGGCGACGTCGTCGGTGACGGTCTGGGTGCGCTCGTAGTGGAACGCGGACCCCATCGGGAAACGGTCCACAGCCAGCGCGCTGGTCGGCGTGTTGTCGCCGGTGGTGGTGAGCGACGTGCCGATCATGCCGTACGCCTTCATGCCGTCCGACGTGCTCATCGACTTCTTGCCGTTGTGGACACCCGCGTCCGCCGCGGTGGGACAGCGGCCCTGGCCGTCGATGTGGATGTGCTGCGCGTGCGGAACCCCGCCGAGGAGTCCCTTGACGTCGACCGTCACGGTGGCCTTGTTGCCCTCCAGGTGGATCCGGGCGGTGCCGGAACCGGTGACGTTGTTCGTGGGCACCGGGTTCAGCGTCGTCGAGAACGCCTCGCTCCCGCTGTGGTCGGACCCGATGTCACCGGCCGAGGCCACGGGAGCGAACGCCAGAGTGGTGCCGGCCACGGTCAGGGCGGCCAGGGTCGTCGCGGCTATCTTCTTCACAGTCTCTCCTTCGGTCCCACAGACGTGATTTGCTCCTGCGGCGAGCACCTCCGAGGTGAACGCCATCAGCCCAGACGTAGACGTAGTCCGTGGCGGACAGATCGCGGTCCATGAACGCCTTGTGGTCGGCCTGCCACTGCGCGGTCAGCCGCGTGATCGTCGCGGGTGAAAGGCCGGCGGAGGAGCCGAGGAACTGTTCCAGCGCGGGCATGAAGTCACCGGACGACAGGCCGTGCAGATAGAGCAGCGGCAGCACCTCGCTGATCTTCGGGGATTTACGCGCCCAAGGCGGCAGGATCGCCGAGGAGAACCGTTTGCGTTCGCCGGTGGCCTCGTCGACGCGCTTGTCGTTGATCCGCGGGGTCTTCACTTCGATCGCCCCGGCCGCGGTCGTCACCTTCCGCGGCTGATGGAAGCCGTTGCGCACGACCAGACGGCGGCCGGAATCGTCCCGCTGGTCGGCCAACTCGGATATGTAGGCATTGACTTCCGCTTCCAGAGCGGCGGCCAGCATCCGCCTCGCGCCCTCGCGGACGATCTCGTCTATCAGGGAGCCGTGTGGCGTCGTTCCGTCTTCGTTGACTACCGTGAGCACGGGCGTGCCTTCCCGACCGACGCAGCAAACGTCGGCCTACTCGATGACCATCACAGGATCATTCGGGAAGGTACGCCCTTCGCGTGCCAACCCGAGGCCGATCCACAGGTCTTGAGCATTGCTCCGACCGATGCCCAGCCATGTGGGACCAACTGATCGGTGGATGGGTTCGAGACCCGCTCATCGAGCGCGTCGAATTCCACCGGAAGGACTTCGTCGCTGCGGCCCGCGCCGCGAGCCTGACAGTACCGCCGGGCACTCAGCCCAGGGGCCTTGAACGGTCGAGTTCTCCGGCTCGCCGCAACTGCCCAGCGTGATGGCATGGGGCCGCATTCCAGCGGGCGCCGCCGCTCGCGGGGAACCCCCGCCGGCACCAGCCAGCGGGGGTGTTTCTCTCACACGCGTCTCACCAACTACGTAGACGCGCCTGGGCCACAGCTAGCTGACCTGGCCTTATGCACCTCGCCTGGACCACCCTGGACCCCACAAAACACCATCTACCACCTGTGCCATGTGGGACCGGAAACCGCCAGCTCCTGCCTCGCGGACTCAACTCCGTCAGCCGCTGACGGACGCTGGCACGACGCGCCGCGATCACTCAACGTGCTGGGTATACAGCCAAACGAACACCCTCCCGCCGCAGGCACAGCGCTCGTGGCGCTAGCACCCTTGGGGAGAATCTGGGGAGTATTCGAAGGCTCGGGGAGCGCGTGGGGGGAACCGGCTACATAACGCAGCACGAAACCGAAAGACGTCGAAAGACACACCCATACAGGTCAGGGGCCCATCGGATAGAGAATTCGCAGGTCAGCGCCACCAAGTAGACAACTTCATGACGTACGTACCGAGATCGTCAGCTGGATCGTGCCGGGGAGCGAGCCGATCTCATACAGGGGCGTGACATGGCGTGCCGTGATTTCTGCGAGCAATCCGGAATCCACAGGGTTTGCCACGCCTCAGCAACGCCGTCGGAAGTACAACTACTGCAGTAATGCGGCTATTTCGCTCACCAACCGAACTCGCACCACAGGAGGCCCCCAGGAGAGCACTGATAGGGCACGACCGACACCAGCGGTCCCGCAACCTCGGCGATCTGATTACGCATCAGTAGGGTCAGCAAAGGGTCAGCAAGTGTTTGATCAGACCTGGTCACAGGTGCCAACACGTGCAACTGCCGACCGCCAGAGGAAGCGACCCACGGGAGGCACAACTGCGTCCCCCCGCCGGCACGGCGGGGGGACGCAGCGAGCGCACGCGGCAGGAAGCGCCGGAGAACACATCGCTCCAGGTCAGCGCACCCGTCCCCGCGGTTTCAGCGCCACCGGCGACAGTTCGGGAGCGGACAGCCGGTCGCCGTCGTAGCCGTGAACCTCACCGAAGCGGGAGCCCTCCGCCCACGCCTGCCGGGCCTCCTCGATTTCTTCGTGGGAACGCCCGATGAAGTTCCACGACAACATCGTCGTCTACGCCACCCCCCACACCGGGCCGCCGTCCCGCTGACCAACCCACTCCCAGGAGACTGCCGTGGTCCGAAGCGCCCATAACCTCACGGACGACGCATCCTCGTGGCGGCGGACACCCCTGCGCAATCCTTTGCGGTATCCCGCCGCTCTCCTGCTTGTGGTTGCTGGCGTCGCGCACATTCCGGTCACCCCGATGCACCTGAAGGAAGCTCCCTACATCGGAGCCCTGTTCATCGCACTGACCGCCGTCTGCTTCGCTCTGGCCCTTGCCCTGGCCCTCCACGACAGCTCTGCCGTGTGGGCCCTCACCGCAGCCGTGACCGCGGCGGCTGTCCTGGCCTACGTACTCTCCCGGATCGTGGCTCTGCCACAGATCGGTGACGACGTCGGAAACTGGACCGAACCCCTCGGGCTCCTCTCCATCACCACCGAATTCCTCTCCACCACACTCAGCGTGATCGCCCTGAATGCCCACCGCGAAGCCGCAGACTGACGACCCGAAGCGGGGACCTCGTTCGAGCATTCCGCTCGGGCACCCAGCCCGGCCCGCAGCTGGCGCCGCTGGTTGTCCAGTATCTACTAGCCACAGTGAGACGTTCTTGGTGGTGCGGATGAGGTGGTCACATCGTCGAGCCCTCTGGGACAGCCCCGTTCACGCGACCCGACCCGCATTGCTTCGGCAAGTCAGTGACCGTGCTGCGCCGCGCCGAGCGCAGACCGTGTTGGGCCACGTCTTGCCGGTCGCGGCCCCCAGACGTCCTGTGACGGCACCGGCCTGGGGACCACGGCGGATGCCGACATGGGAGACGAGCCCGCGACATCTACAAGCACTCTGCCGCGCCGGGACAGGCCGCAGCGGCACCGCTCCGCGCAGCCTGCGTGTATCACTCCACTGGCTACTCAAGCCGCCCTTCCCGATTGCCCCGCAGCAACGTCAAGCAGACTCTGCCGGATCGTGCGCCACCGCAAACGAAACCCGGCGATGCCTCAGCCCCACATTCCTCGCACTATCAACTCGTGCATGGCCGAACGGGTTCGAGCAGGCGCCAGGAGATGTGGGCCCTACGAGGGCACGGCCCGTCACCCGGTCGGCTCAGTGTCGTTGGTGGTGATGTTGACTGTCGTCTGGGCCTGGGCTGGGTTGTAACCTCGATCGAACGGACCGCGTATCCGCGGTTCAAGCGGCTGATCACCGCGCATGAGCTGCATCTGTTCTTCTCGCCGACTCGCCATGAGCTGGAGTGGGCCGCCGACCGTACGGACAGTGATGAACATCTGGTGGCCCTGCTGCTGATGCTGAGGTCGTATCAGCGCATGGGGTGCTTCCCGAAGGTGGAGGACATCCCGGAGGCAGTGGCGGAAGTCGTGCGGCGGGCGGTGGAGCGCCTTCAATGAGGAGGGCAAGGAAGTCGACATCTTCTTCGCCACCCAGAACTGGCGCAAGGCTGTCCTCGACAAGACCCAGCCCCGCCAGTTCGTCCGCAAGCACTTTGAGGCAATGGACTTCACCGCTCTCGCCGAGGAACTGCGCACCGGCGAAGTCTCGGTGGTCGGCTCGGAGGAGTACGCCGACTGGTTCGAGCAGCTGCTGGCCTGGGAGGCCGTGCAGGAGAGGCTGGCGTCCTACCTGGTGGAGGTCGGCCTCGCTGAGCCGGGCGAGAGCGCAGAGTTCGACGCGAAGTTCTTCCGCCAGCAGCTGGAGGACAAGCTGCGGAACGCTGCTGCGCCGGCGGACGCCGGGTACCCGGAGAACGAGGGCCTGGTCATCGGCCCGGCGACGGGCACCCCCTCACTGAAGGCGTTTCGGGCTGACGGGCAGCGGCCCTCGGCGAAGCGGCTTGAGTGGGAGATCAAAGCTCGGATGCCGGGGCGTTCCCTGATGGGGATCGTGGCCCGGACCTCGCAATGGGTGGAGTGGTGGCGCCGCGTCGGCCCGCCGTCCGGCAGTGAGCCCAAGGTCACCGACCTCTTGGGCCGCTACGTGATCGTCACGTTCGTCAAGTGCACCAACATGGGCTCCCACGAGCCCGCCCGGCACATCCTCGGGATGTCCGGGCACGAGCTGTCCGTACGTCGCGAATCGGCACTTCTCGATCGTGCTGCTAACGAGGCGATCTCCGACCTGGTCAACGCACAGGCCCGTCTAGACATCTCGCAGGCGTGGGGCGACGGGATCGCAGTGGTGGCGGACGGGAGCCACATGGACACCTACCTCGACAACCTGCTCTCCGAGACGTCCGCAGGGCAGTAGCCGACGGTACGCGTGTGAACGCGAGCAGGGCCCGCACCCCGTGGCGGGCCCCACCTGTGCGTGCGGTCGTGGATCAGCGGCCCTGGAGGTACTCGGCGTAGTAGTAGCCGGCCTCGCCCTCGAAGTGCGCCTTTTCCGCCTTGGCGTAGGTGATTCCGTACGGGCCGCCCAGGTTCAGGTACTCCGCGCTGGCGCGGTCCCCTTCGACCTCGGCGTAGCCGGCGCCGACCTTGCCGGCCTCATAGCCGTCGTCGGAGTTGTGCGCGGCGGCGGGTCCCGCGGCCAGGAATCCGGCTGCGACAACGGTGGCAAAGGTGATCGCGATACTACGAAGCATGGGTGCTCCCTCTCGACAATGCGTAGCGGGCAGTGTGCAGACCAAACCCTTACCGCCGCCGGCCGTTCAGCGGCGCAACCGCGCTGCGGTGCTCCCGGACCGCACCTGATCAGCCGAAGCAGCGTCACCGGTCGCCCAGGCCGAGGGAGCTGTAGCCGTGTGAGAGTTTCGTCAGTTGTGCGTGTCGCAGAGCCCTTTGGTTCAGGCGCGCGAAACGGTGTTATCGGCTGCGCCTGGGCCCGACCCCCGTGGCGTGAGCCCGTCGGCGCTCCCGGGCCTGAGCCGTCACGCCGCCCGCCCGGGAGCGTCGGCATTCGTCGCCTGATCGAGGATCCGGTTCAAGGCGGTGTGGCCGCCTTCACAAGCGGTCTCCTTCGCACGCAGCGCCACCCCGCAAGGGCCATGCACCCATCCTTTGCATCTCGGTGCGTTCGTGCTCTCGCTGGTGATCACGCATGCGGCAGGCGGCGCCCTCCAGTACGTACCCGACCGTCTGGGCTCTGTAAGCACCCCGGTTGGCCCTTGGTGGAGATCGGCTCCGAGACCACAATCCCCCTGGACGTGCTCCGAGCCGTCCGCGCCTTCGTGACCCAGCGTCGGACATGAGGGACGGGCGGCCAGGGGCAAGGGCTGCTCGCAGAGCGGCGCCTCGACTGCCTCCGCGGGCTCTGCACTCAATCGCAACTGGGCCTTTGCGCGGACCGTAGTCAGCGGTAATGGCTTATCCGTAGTGCCCAGGTGCCTGGAGCCGTGGTTCGTAGGGCCACGAAGGTGCGTTGGTGTGCTGCCCATTGCTCGGAGTATGTCCAGCCGTTGCCACGTGCTTCGCGAAGGAGAGCGGTGATTCCGGTCCGTGCCCAGGGGAATGTTGGGCCGGCTGGGCCGTCTCCGCCCTCGATCCGGGCGTTGAAGCGTTCGTCGACGTCGGGCTGCGACACCTCTGCGAGGAGCAGCCCGCCGGGCTGGACGATCTCCGCCACTCGTTTGAGTAGTCTGCCTGGGTTTCCGCCGATGCCGATGTTGCCGTCGATGAGCAGGGCGGTGCCCCACTGCCCCTCGGAGGGGAGCGGATCGAAGACTGATCGGTGCAGTGCCGACCCGCCCGCGCCCTGGGCCCGCGTGATGGCTGCTGGACTGATGTCGATACCCAGTGCCGTGCGCCCGGTCTTGGAGAGGGCTGCGACCAAACGGCCGGGGCCGCAGCCGATGTCGAGCACGCTCTTCTCGCAACGCTGGAGGACGGTCATGTCTGCGGCGTCCGCGGTGCTGGACCACCGCTCAACGTCCAAAGGGACCCGTGCCCCGTCCGCGCACTGCAGGAAGAGAGGGCCAAGGCCCGAGGTGACGGCGACCGTGTAGGTCTCCTCATGCCAAGGGCCAGGGCTGGTCTCAGGTGACTCCGCTGTACTCACGACAGTCTGGAATTCCGGAGCTGCAGTCCGGGCGTCAGGCTGTGCCGATCCAGGAATGACAGCGGACTCCCCGGCGCGGCCGGCTGATCGGCCGGCCATTGAGATTGCGTCACTGCCCGGAGAACGACCGGGACGATTCTTTGCTCCCGTCACGTCGCCCACGGTCGCACAAGGGGGCCCGGGCTTTGCATGCACACACGGGCTCGTCACCCATTCATACGGGGCAGTTCGGGTTTTCGGATCTCGCGCTGATAGGTAGACCCGACTGGTGCGAGCTGGTTGGGGAACAAATCGTTACGTCCGCCCTCATGAACGCGGCGGATGCAAATTCCAGGGTTACTGTGCGATGCCATTCGGTGATCTTCCGTCTGATGAAGCACAAGGAATCCCATGGGTGACTCGCAAGACCAGGGCCCAAGGCCCCAGGACGCCGGGCAGGGAAGCGCGGACGGTCCCGATACGTCCGGCGGCCACAAGACGCCGCCTCGGGCCGGAGCCGCACCGGCCGGTGGTCCCAGTCAGGCTCGGAACCCGGCTCCGCCCCCTGATGGAAGCGAAGAGGGCCCGCGCAGCGGTAGCGGCCGCCGCTCCTCAGCCGGCCCGCCGAACGGGGATGGAGATGCCAGCACTGGCTATGCATCCTCCGCGCCCAGGACCGGCTCGTCTGCGCGGCCGGTGGCCGTGGCGAAGAGCTTGCCGCGGGCCCGTCTGGAGGGGCTGTTGCGGGAGGGGCCGCCGTCCGGTCCGACCCGGCCGGGGTTCTGGCGTAGCCCGTTGCGCGGGCCCTGGCTGACGTCAGTGCTCGGCGCGGTGCTGCTGGTGGGCATCACGCTGATGTTCGTCACGGGACTGCTCTCGTATGCCGCGTACAACCCCGACCTCGGTGCCAACGACAAGACTCCAGACCGGGGCTGGCTGGGTTTCTATCTGTTCTCCTGGCCGACACATCCGTACTGGCTCTACCGGCTCACCCAGGGCGTTCACATCACGCTCGGCATCGTGCTGATTCCAGTACTGCTCGCGAAGCTGTGGTCGGTGGTCCCCAAGCTGTTCTCCTGGCCCCCGGTCAAGTCCGTCAGTCACGCGCTGGAGCGGATTTCTGTGCTCCTGCTCGTGGGAGGGGTGCTGTTCGAATTCGCCACCGGGGTACTCAACATCCAGCTGGACTACATTTTCCCCGGCTCTTTCTACCCGCTGCACTTCTACGGGGCCTGGGTCTTCATCGGCGCGTTCGTCGTCCACATCGCCTTCCGGATCCCGCTCATGGTCCGGATGCTGCGCAGCGGCGGTCTCCGCGAGGAACTACGCAGCCGGCCCAAGACCGGCGAGAGCTCTCCTTCGGACCCCACAGGTCTGGTCACTCCTCGCCCTGCCGCGCCGACCATGTCCCGCCGCGGTGCGCTGGGAATGGTGGGGGCCGGCTCCCTGGCGCTGCTCGCCGTGACGGCCGGGCAGAGCATCGGAGGCTGGCTCCGGCCCACCGCGCTGCTCGCGCCACGCAGCCAGAATCCGGGCCCTGGTCCCAACGGCTTCCAGATCAACAAGACCGCGGCCAGCGTGGGCATCCGTGCCGTCGACACCGGTGCGGCCTGGCGACTTGTCGTTCGGGGCGGGGGCCGCGAGCGGGTCCTCACCCGTGAAGAGGTCCTGACGCTCCCGCAGCACAGGGCCGCGCTGCCGATCGCCTGCGTGGAGGGCTGGTCCACCGAGGACCAGGAGTGGAGCGGAGTCCGGCTGGCCGACCTTGCCGCCCTCGTCGGGTTCACCCACAGCCCGCCCGGCGTCTTCGTCCAGTCCGCCCAGCTCAGCGGTTCCTTCCGCTCGACCACACTGCGCGACAACCAGGTCCGCGACCCCCGCTCCCTGCTGGCCCTGCGAGTCAACGGAGCCGATCTGTCGCCGGACCACGGCTACCCGGCGCGCATCATCGTCCCGGCCAATCCAGGTGTCCACAACACCAAATGGGTCACCCGGCTGACCTTCGGGGAGAACGTATGAACCGCTTCCGCAGTCTCTACGGAGCCTCACCGCTGCACCTGCTCTTGGTTCTCTGCTCCTTCGCGCTGACCGGCTACGCGGGGATCCGGCTGCTGTCCGGTGCCGAGCCGTGGAAGGTGGTCCTCTGGTTCGTCGGAGCGGCCCTGCTGCACGACCTGGTGCTACTGCCCCTCTACACCGTGACCGACCGCGCCGCCCAGACCCTGCTGGGCGAGCGCCGGGAACCAGCCGCACCGAGTGAAACCGCCCGCCCGGCAATGCGCTGGATCAACTACGTCCGGGTCCCGGTCTTCCTCTCCGGAGTCCTGTTCCTGACCTACTTTCCCCTGATCCTGCAGCGGGTCAGCTACCGCTTCACCCTGTACACGACGCTCTCCACCGACGTGTACCTCGGCCGCTGGCTACTCATCACCGCCGCACTGTTCGCGATCTCCGCGCTCACCCTGCTGATCCGTATGGGGCGCTCCCGCCCCACAGCGGAGTCGGGTGCGAAACGGCCCAGCGCGGCACGGACGGGACCTGCCAACGGCACTCCTGGCCACGAGTCCGCCCCGTGACCCGGCGATCAGGACCGGGCCCCATCCTCGCTCGGCAGGCAGGACTGACGTGAGTACGCGCCCGATCGGTGACTACGCACTGCTGTCGGACTGCCGTTCGGCCGCGCTGGTGTCCACGGCAGGTTCGGTGGACTGGCTGTGCTTGCCGCGCTTCGACAGCCCGGCGGTCTTCGCCCGTCTGCTCGACGAGGAGGCCGGGCACTGGACGATCCGGCCTTGTGAACCGAGTGAGGTCAGCCGCCGCTATGTACCCGAGACCCTGGCGCTGGAGACCACCTTCCATACTTCCTCGGGCACGGTGGTTCTCCTCGACGCACTCGCGATGGGACACCGCGAGCGCGGTCACGCGCTGGGGGCGTCCTCCCCCGGCGTGCTGCTGCGCCAGATCACCTGCACCAGTGGATCGGTGACGGTGGAGACCAGCTTCGCGCCCCGCCCGGAGTTCGGCCTCGTTCACCCGGTGATGTCCCTCGTACGTGGCGGACTCAGCGCGTACGGAGGCGCACAGCGTCTCGTGCTGTCCGCACCGCTCCCGCTGCGGACCGAAGGCGCGACCGCGCACGGGGAGACCGTACTGAGGGCGGGCCAGCGGATCGGGTTCGCGCTGTCGTCCCTGCCTGCCTGGGGCGAGGCGAAACCGGAATCCTGGCGAGGCGGGCGCATCCACCGTCGCCTGAACGACACGATCAAGGGGTGGAGGTCTTGGACGGGGATCCATCAGGGCTATCAAGGCCGGTGGAGGGACGAGGTTGCCCACAGCGGGCGCGTGCTGCAAGCACTGACCTTCACACCCACCGGCGCCATCGTCGCGGCCGCCACCACATCCCTCCCGGAAAGCATCGGAGCCGACCGCAACTGGGACTACCGCTACACCTGGGTCCGCGACGCCAGCTTCACCCTCCAGGCCCTGTCCACCTCCGCCTGCGACAAGGAGAAGGCCGCCTACTTCGGATTCCTCGCCCAGGCCGCAGCAACCCAGCTGGAACGAGGCATCGACCTGCAGGTAATGTACGGCATCGGCGGCGAAAGAGACCTCAGCGAACGCACCCTGCCCCACCTCTCGGGATGGCGGGGCAGCACACCGGTCCGCACCGGCAACGACGCCTGGCGCCAGCACCAACTCGACGTCTACGGCGAACTGCTCGACGCCGCACACCAGACCCACCCCCGCACCGAGTGGTTCGACCAGCCCACCCGCAACTTCCTCCTCCAGGCCGCCGAGACCGCTGCTCGACGCTGGAACGAGCCCGACCAGGGGATTTGGGAAGTGCGAGGTCCCAGCCGCCACTTCCTCTACTCGAAACTGATGTGCTGGGTCGCCCTGGACCGGGCCATCGACCTCGCGCCCGCTCTCGGCGCGACCGAACGCGTCACCGCCTGGCGGCAAACCCGACAGACAATTCGAACAGCCATTGAAACCGAAGGGTGGAACCCCCGCCTCGGCGCTTTCACCCAAGCGTTCGGATCAAGCGAGCTCGACGCCTCAGCCCTCATGCTTCCCCTCGTCGGATTCCTTCCCGGCGACGACCCTCGCATCCGCGCCACGGTGTCCGCGGTCGCGGACCAGCTGTCGGACACACGCGGACAGGTACGTCGCTACCTCCAGGACGATTTCGTGTCCGACGAGGGGGCGTTCCTTCTCTGCACCTTCTGGCTCGCCCACGCCTTGGCTCTGATCGGCGAGGTGCAACGCGCCCGCACAGTCTTCGAAACCGCCCTCACCTGCGCCAACGACGTCGGCCTCCTCGCCGAAGAGATCTCCCCCACCTCCGGGGAGGCCCTTGGAAACTATCCCCAGGCATTCAGCCACATCGGCCTCATCAACGCGGCACGGGCCATCCACCACGCCGAACAGGCAGGACAAAGCCGTTGATGTCGTGTCACTCAGGTTCGGGAAGGGCGAGCCCTTTAGGTAGCGAGCAGTCCCAAAGTCCTGTCCCGTAAATGATCTCTGAGCCGTGTGGACGTGGTCGGTGACCAACTCGACTGCTCGTCTATCCGGCGAGGTTGAGGTTGTGCAGGCGGGCGATTCCGAGCATGGCGTGGTGGACGCCGTCGCCCTTGAGGCGGCAGTCGCGGAGGATCTTCCAGGTCTTCATGCGGGCGAAGACATGCTCGACGCGGGCGCGGACCTGTTTGCGGGACTTGTTGTGGGCCTGTTTCCAGTCGGGCAGCTCTTCGCCTTTGCGGCGTCGGTGGGGCATGACGAGCCCGGTGCCCGGATAGCCGCCGTCGGCGATCGTCATCGTCTTGCCGACGGCAGCCTTCGCGCCGGACTCCTCCCACGCCTTGCAGTCGTTGCGGTTGCCGGGCAGTGGCCGGCCGACCAGCACGACGAGCCGGGTGTCAGCGTCGATGACGACCTGGTGGTTGGTGGAGTACCGGTAGTTCTTGGACTGCTCGGCGATGGTGTGATCGCGGGTGGGCACCAGAGTGCCGTCCACGATGAGCACGGTGTCCTTGCGGAATCGCTTGCGGGGCTGCAGCGCGAGCGACGGGCCGAGGTCATCGATGATTCGGTCGGCCGCGGACTTCGAGATCCCGAAGAGCGGGGCAAGCTGGCGCAACGTGAGGTTCGTGCGCCAGTACGCCGCGACAAGCAGCACCCGGTCTTCCAGCGGAAGGGACCACGGGCGGCCCTTGCGCACCGGATCCGCACCCTCGCGGCGCAGTTCAGTCACCAACCTGCCGAAGACACGCGGGCTCAGCCCCGTGAACGGGGTTATCCAGGACGACTCCCACGCCGTGATCACACCAGACACCACAAGATCGTTTCATGGTGCTGGCACAACGTCGAGAATGCTCCCATGACTGAAAAGCTGGTGAAGTTTCTCAAGGCGCGGCTCGACGAGGAGGCCGACTTGGCCCGACGCTGCGACGGCGACGGATGCGGGGAATGGTCTGCCCACGGACACACGGTCGACTTCTGCCAGGTTGACCTCTCCGGATTCCACCCCACGATTGCTCTGCATGTGGCACTGCACGACCCGGCCCGCGTCCTGCGCGAGGTCGAAGCCAAGCGGCGCATCCTGGCCCGTCACGCCCGCGACCCCTGGCCGTGCCACGACCTACGCGACCTTGCCTTGCCTTACGCCGACCATCCTGACTTCCCCGCACGGGCCTGAAGCCGGGCAGCACACAAGCAGAGGACCCAGCAAGGCCGCGTGCTGGACCGCGCGTCGCCCTCTGAAGATCGTGTTTACGGGACAGCCCTTAGGGGTTGCAGAACAATAAGTTGCGCACTCTCGCTCTTGACACCGCAGCTCATGCACGGTGTTCGACAGCAAGTTGATGATCTGCAATCCCTTAGAGCTCGTAACACGATCATGATCGTGCCTTCTTGAGGCGTCTGAAGCAGATCAGGCTGCAGGCGAGGGAGACGAAGGCGTCGTGAAGTTCGGTGCGGCGTTCCCAGCGCACGGCGAGCCGCTTGAACTGGTGGAGTAGGGCGAAGGTCTGCTCGACGACGTAGCGGAGCTTGCCGATGCCCTTGATGTTCGGTGATCCCTTGCGTGAGATGACAGGCAGGATTCGTCGGTTCCGCAGTGCGTCGCGGTGGGCGTTGGAGTCGTAGCCCTTGTCCCCGAGCAGGGATTCAGGTCGACGGCGGGGGCGGCCGGGGTGTCCCGCGACGGGCGGGATGCCCTCGACCAGGGCGAGGGTCTGGGTGACGTCGTTGACGTTCGCCGCGGTCGTGATGACCTTCAGTGGGGTGCCGCGTCCGTCGCAGATGAGATGGTGCTTGCTGCCTGTCTTCCGCCGGTCGACCGGCGACGGACCGGTGTCGGCGCCCCCCTTTTTTGCGCGGATGTGAGAACCATCCACGCAGGCCCGCGACCAGTCGAGCTCGCCGGCCGCGTTCAGCTCGGCGAGCAGGGCCCGGTGCAGCCGGTCGAAAGCTCCTGCCTTCTGCCACCGGTCCAGTCGGCGCCAGCACGTCTGCCCCGACCCGAAGCCCAACTCCAACGGCAGGAGTTGCCAGGCTATGTCGTTATAGAGAACGAACAGAATGCCCTGTGGACAGAGCCGGTCCGACACCGGCCGAGGCCCCGGGGACCGCTCTGGCCACGGCGGCAACAACGGCTCGATCAATGCCCACAACTCATCGTCCACGATCCACGGTCGAGTGCCCACACCATCACGAACGGCCGAACCATCACTCCGGTAACGCCCAACCAGCCCACAGCAACTCCGTGTTACGTGTTCTCAGGCCGGTTCTTCCGGGCCGTCGCCCACGCGGCGAAGTCCTCGACGCCGCCGATGAGCGCCTCGAACCGGAATGAGTGGAAGAGGTCGAAAGCGTGGTGGGCGCCCGGTAGTTCGGCGTACACGACCGGCGAGGTGGAGACCGATTCCAGAGCGGTGACAAGGGCCCTGGGGTTCTCCGTGTCTACCAGCTCGTCCAGGTCCCCGTGCGCGATGAGGAATGGTGGTGCATCCGTCCGGACGAGGTTGACCGGCGAGGTCGCTGGGTCGCCGTCGAAGTATTCCGCGAGAAAACCGTTGAGCACGACGGCCGCGGTCACGGAGGTGTCTGCCTCCTCGAACCCGGGCTGGTAGGCCGGTTCATTGGGGGTGAGTGCTGCCTGAGCCGCCATGTGCCCACCCGCGGAGCTCCCCGCCACGAACACGGCGGCCGCAGGCGCCGCGCCGTACTCCGCTGCGTGTTCGCGCGCCCAGGCGATGACCTTCTTCGCGTCGATCAGATGGGCGGGATGCGGGAACTCGGGGCGCAGCCGGTAGTTGGCGCTGATGCAGACCCAGCCCTGGCTGGCGAGCCGGTAGAGCAGGGGCAGCGACTGAGTGTTCTTCCGGCCCTGGTCGTAGTGGCCACCATGGAAGTGGATCATTACGGAGCCGCCTTCGGGGCGTGAGCGGTGGTGGTAGACGTCGAGGAGGTTGCGACGGCCTGCGTCTCCGTAGCTGAGGTTGCTTACCCGCTTGACGTCGCGGCGGCGGCGAAAGACGGGCCTGAGCAGGATGCGGGCCAGCGGTGGCCGGCGGTGCGTCCCCGTCCCGACGCCGAGCGCGTCGTCCAAGGCGACACGCACCACGGACGCCGCCCGCATTCCGCGCAGGGTGATCACCACAAGCCCGGCAGCCGCGGCCCCTGCCACCCCAACGTTCACCCGGTCGAAGGTCGTGGTGATGTCGCCCTCGGAGAAGGCCAGTGCTGTCGAGGCCACCAGCGCGTAGAGAGCGACGTGCGGGATCTCGTTGAAGACCAGGCCGAGCCGGTAGCTGAAGTAGAAGAGCGGTTTCGGCCCGCGTATGCGAACCAGACAGAACATCACGATTAGCACGGCCAACACCACGGTCACCAGATAGCCCACAGCCACCACAACACCCCGTTCGACACTCGCCCAGACAAACCCCTTCTGTGGTACCACGGTTGGAGGGACGGGGGAGGGCGAAGTGCGCGCTGCGGAGGTGCGCTTGCGGTAGCTGCCCGCCCAGGCCCCAGGCGAGGCGCAATGGTGGGGGGGGCACGGTTCGATCAGCACCCAGAGCTCATCGTCCAGGGTCGAGTACCCACACCCTCAAAACGGCCAAATCGCCTCACCGGCGACGCCTCACCTGCACACTTCAGCAAGATCGTGTTACGAGTTCTTAGCCCGCACCGTTCGGGAAGGGGCCGTCGGAAAAGGACTCGAACCACGAGCACCTCGCCGGCGGCCTACTTCACACCGTCTGTGGTCGGCCGACGGGACTTGGGAGCGTCTGCTCCAGCAGGTCCAGGCCGAGGCCGACGCGGTTGGGGGGATCGACTGGGACATCTCTGTCGACTCCACCGTCGTGCGTGCGCATCAGCATGCGGCCGGCGCCCGCACCGGCCCCCGCTTCAAAGGGGGCCGCGAAGGCAGAACACCAGGACGAGACGCCGTGGCAGAGTTTTCACGGCCGCTTGGTGGAGGTGGTGCGGGAGGCGAGGGCTTGGGCCGCTCGCGGGGCGGTTTCACCAGCAAAATCCACTTGAGCGCGGATGGCCGCTGCCGTCCGCTGTCCCTGGTCGTCACGCCAGGGCAGCAGGCGGACTGCACCCAGTTCAATCGGTGCTGGAGAAGATCCGGGTCCCCCGTCTCGGGCCGGGCAGGCCCCGCAAGAAGCCGGACAGCCTTGCTGCGGACAAGGCTTACAGCAACGGCCTCGTCCGCGACTACTTGCGGCGCCGAGGCGTCCGGCACACGATCCCGGAGAAGACCGACAGCCAGGCCGCCCGCCTACGCAAAGGCTCAGGCGGCGGGCGACCGCCCGCGTTCAACGAAGAGCGGTACAAGAAACGCAACACCGTCGAGCGGGCCATCAACAAGCTCAAGCACGCCAGAGCCGTCGCCACTCGATACGACAAGCGCGGCTACGTCTTCCTCGGCACCGCCACCGCAGCAGCCCTCGTCATCTGGCTCCGCACGTGATCGCCCGGACAAGTCCTAGCGCGTTGAGGGCGACGACCCTACCGGAGAGCGGCGCGAAGATCTCGGTTACCGCCTTGACCAACTCCACACTGCCGAATGCCTCCTCGGCCTCAAGCTGGGTGCACTCCCGAAAGACGGAGGGCTCTCGGTTCTGTCTGCCGCGCGTGGCCGGCCCGGAAGACGGTCAGAGCGATCGCCGTCGTGCCGAAGACCAGCGGCGCTTGTGGGCACGAAGAGCGCGGTCGGGTTGGGAAGCCGATGGCACATGGGCCAGGTTGCTTGAGCACGCGCAGGTCCGCGATGACGCGGTGGGCCGGATCGAGTGGGCCGTGTTGGTGGACTCCACCATCAATCGTGCCCACCAGTACGCCGCCGGCGCCCGCAAAAAGGGGAGCCTTGCGGGGACAAATTGGAGGATCCGCAACGCTCGGCGGCGCGGCAGGCTCTCGGCCGATCCTGAGGAGGGCTGACCACCAAGGTCCACCTGGCCGTCGACGGACGAGGCATGCCGCTGTCCATCGTCCTGACACCGGGAAACGTCAACGACTTTACGATGCTCGACGCACTCCTGGACGTCCTTTACGTCCCCGGTCCGGGATGGGCAAGGCCCCGACGCCGACCTGACCGGCTGCTGGCCGACAAGGCGTACTCCTCCCGGGCTCCGGGCCGGGCTCAGGCACCGTGGCATCAAGGCCACCATTCCCGAACGCTCCGACCAGGTCGGCAACCCGGGTCGAAGGGGCAGCGCCAACGGCCGCCGGGCCGCCTTCGACCGGGATGCATACAAGCACCGAACCGTCGTGGAACGCTGCTTCAGTCGGCTCAATCGTCTACGGGCCGTTGCCACACGGTTCGACAAGCTCGCCAGCCGCTACCGGGCGGGACTGCAGCTGAGTTCGCTCATCCTGTGGCTACGCGATCTGGTGCCGTGACCGTCGGGCGAACAGACTTCGCCGCCTGCGAGGTTGAGTCGTGAACGCCGTTTGCGGGACACCCAGTGCATCGAGCCGTGACATGAGCCGAACCTCTTGCTCCGATGTGACAGCGATCCACAGGGCTGTGCCCGTGTCGCTGGCGCTGAAGATCTCCCGACCCTGTCGCCACGCCTCGGCATGAATCGTGTAGGGAGCCAAGGCCAGAAGCACGTCGAACTGCGTGTCCGCGCGGACGTCGACGTCAATCCCCATACCAGGATCACCTATGGCAGACCGGGGGCCCTCGGCCACCTCGTTGGCGGCCATCGACAACCCCTGCTCGTATGCGGGCGTCACTTCCCGTGGCCAGGCGATATCGCTGTAGGCATCGACGTGAGCCGTCTCGATGCTGTCTCGCAGGACACAAAGCGCCTCACGGTGAACACGCACCACGTCTGCTGCCTCCAGGCCGTCTCGGAGGAACAGGTCTCGACGTGGTTCATCGGCTTCACTGGTCATACGGCCGAGCCTTTCACGCGCCGATGTCGTCCCTTTGAAGGGCCTGACCATTCGCGGCTGCGGCTGCCGTTGCGTTGTGGCCGCCCAGCTGACGACTTCTCTCACCCACAGCTTGATCAGTTGTCAGACGGGCATAGCCGGACAGGATCCGTGGCTCGGACGAGGCCTGCCCCTTACTGATTCTGGGCGGACTGGACGAGCACGATGAGCAGATCTGACGAGCGTCGGAGGGATCGCCCTTCATCCGGGGCAGCCCGCACGGTCGTGTGCAACGGTCCCTGCAGCGCCTGAGAGACGAGGCCGTCGTGTTCAGCGGTGGGACTCCAGGCGCCTGCGATGCAGCCACTTCGGCAGTGCGGGGGCTTCCAGGAACCCCTCGGCGCGGGCGCTCGCGATCCCGATCCGCAGCAGGTCGGTGCTCTGGGCGTACAGCAGGAAGCGGGGCTCCCAGATGGGCCGGTACTTGGCGTTGGCGCGGTAGAGCGACTCGATCTGCCACCAGCGGGAGAAGAACGTCAGCAGGGAGCGCCACAGCCGCAGCACCGGGCCCGCGCCGATCCGGGAGCCGCGTTCGAAGACCGCGCGGAACATCGCGAAGTTCAGCGAGATCTGGGTGATGCCGAGGTCGCCCGTGCGTCGGATCAGCTCCAGCACCATGAACTCGAACAGCCCGTTGTCCGATTTCCGGTCACGCCGCATGAGGTCCAGGGAGAGCCCGTCGCCACCCCATGGGACGAAGCTCAGCAGGGCACGCGGCCGTCCGTCGGCATCACGGCAGACGATTATTACGCAGCGCCCGTCCTGGGGGTCGCCGAGACGTCCCAGCGCCATGGAGAAACCGCGTTCCGTCGCCCCGTCGCGCCAGTCGTCGGCCAGTTCGGTCATCCGGGCCATCTCGTCCGGCGGCAGGTCCTCGTGACGGCTGATGCGAACGGTGTACCCGGCGCGTTCGACACGGTGGTGCGCCTGGCGGACACTCCGTATGGCTCGGCCCTCAAGAGTGAACTCATTGGTGTCGACGATGGCCTCGTCGCCCAGTTCCAGGGCGTTGAGGCCGTGGCGGGCGTAGACGGTGCCACCCTCTTCGCTCGCCCCGATCACGGAAGGTGTCCAGCCGTGCGCGCGGGCCTGGGCCAGCCAGCGGTCGATCGCTCCCGGCCATGCCTCCGGGTCGCCGATCGGATCGCCGGAGGCGAGCGAGACCCCGCTGACCACTCGGTAGGTGACGGCTGATTTGCCCGACGGCGACCAGATGACACTTTTGTCGCGGCGCATGGCGAAGTAGCCGAGGGAGTCCCGTTCGCCGTGACGGTCGAGCAGCGCACGCATGTCCCGCTGGTCCTCGTCGGTCAGCGGGTCGACGGTGCGGCGGGACCTGAACGCCGCGTACAGGACCAGCAGGATCAGTGCCGTGCTCATCAGGTTGATGAGGACATTGGCCCAGCCGGGGGTGACGATCCCCTCGAAGTGGACGTCGTCGTAGGTGAGCGAGAACATGCGGAGCACGCCGTAGTGCCAGCGTTCCGGGAAGTCGGAGCGCCCGGGGTCCGGGTCGGTGTTGCTCACGGAGACCATCGTGGCGGCGAGCAGGGAACCCACGGCCAGCCCGACCGCACCTACGGCGACCGCCAGTTTCGGATTGGCGCGATCGCCCTTCGCGGAGAACTCACGCCGCCCGGTGAGCAGGGCGACGACGAAGAGCGCGGTCAGCAGGACCGAGACCCAGTTCTGGGCGTGTTGCCGGTACACCGGCGACCCCAGGGCGAGGGCGGTCAGCACCAGCGTCAGCCCGGACACGGCGAGATTGAGGATCCAGGCCGCGCGTTTACGCCGCCGCATGGTGATCGCCAGAAACAGGGACAGAGCACCCGAGGAAAACCCGGCGGTCAGCAGATAGGGCGTGAAGTACTCGCCGTCACTGTGCCGCCGGATGTCGTTTCCGAAGGAGACCCACACAGCGCTGAGGAAGTTGACGAAGGTGACGGCACGCAAGTACCAGACCGCGAACGCATACGAACGCCGTGACCACCCGCGGTGATCCGTACCCGGCTCCCGACTCGCTCGAACACGCCCCATGGCGGCGACCCTAAAGGGCGCGGCGCGCGCGGACGCGCTCCGTCGGCACGGTGAACGGGTGGACCTGCCGTGGCTGGGCTACGTCCCTCTGGCAGATGTCCGGTCAGTCGTCCTGCGCCTCGCCCTGGGCGATCTCCACGTGGTGGTGCAGGTTTACGAGCCCGGTGGCGGTTCCGGCAACGCTGGCCGCGGAGCACGCGAGCAGCGCGCAGGCCGCCGCGACGGCCAGCCTGTTATGGGTGGCTGCTGGCTGGAGCAGGGCCTTTACGCGTTGCGGTACGGGGCCTCCCGCGGCTCCTGCGGCGAAGGCGGGGCGCGCGGCCCTGCCGGTCGTCCCGGCGAGGGCTGCTCGGCCGATGGCCCGCGCGGTCAGGTGCCGGTCGCCGACCGCGGCCGCGGCAGCTTCGTCGGCGACGCGTTCGACGGCGAGGCCAATGGCGCCGCGAAGTCCCCTCAGTGCGGGATGACAGCGGGTGGCGAGGTCGGCGGCGGCAAGAAAGTAGTGGTGGCGTCCGGCCAGGTGGGCCCGTTCGTGGGCGAGGAGGGCCTCGCGCTCGGGTCCGTCCAGGGCGCGCAGCATGCCGGCGGTCACCACGATCCGCCCCGGGTTCCCCGGAAGGGCGTAGGCATCGGCTTCTGGGCGGTCCAGGACGCTGAGGTCGCCTGCGGTGGGCGCGTTCTGCAGCTGTGCGTGCGCGGTGCGGTACTGGCGGAATTGGCGCAGGGCGGACCGGGTCATGGCGTACGCGCAGACAGCGAGGGCGCCGACGGCGAGTGCGGTCGCCGGATAGGCGACCACGGCGGGCGCGATGTCCAGGGGGTGGATCAGGTGGCCGAGGCGGGCCAGGGTGGACATGGTGAGCGCGCCGGCGAGGAGCAGGCCGCCGAGCGCGGCGAGCCAGCCGCCCGCCAGCGCGCACGCGGTCGCGGTCAGCGTCCACAGGGCGGCCGTCGGCCGAAGGTGCGGGCCGGCCCAGCGTGTGAGCGCCGGCGCTGCGAACGGCATCAGCAGCGGCACGAGCAGGGCGGCGGTCACCGCCCGCCACCGTCCTCCAGGAGGTCGCGCAGTATGCGTTCGTCCTCGGGTCCCAGGTCGGAGACGAACCGGGCCAGCACGCTCTGGCGGTCGGTGTCCTTGTCGAGCTCGTGGTGCATCCGCCGGGCGGTCAGGCCGTGGGCGTCCTGGACGGGGAAGTAGGCGAATCCGCGGCCGGAGCGTTCCCGGCCGACGGTCCCCTTCTCGAAGAGGCGGGACAGGATCGTGGTCACCGTCGTGCGGGCCAGTTCCTGAGGCAGGCTGCTCTGCACCTGTCCGGCGGTCCGGGGGCCGTCCGCGGCCCACAGTGTCGCGAGCACACCCGCCTCCAGCTCACCGGCCTTCCTGCGCTCGGCGGCGGCCTCGGTCATTACGTTCTCCTCATCTCCCGATCGTCTACAGTTCAGTAGACCGTCTACGTGATTGTAGTCGACCGGTTGTTCGGTCCGGATGTCCCCTGCCCGCATTCAGTGAGAGGCCACCCGCTCATGGCCCCACCCGTCCTCGCCGCTTCGTCGCTTGCGGTCAACCTGCTCGATGCCCAGTCGCTGCTGGCGACGTTCGGTGTCCTGGGCATCGCGGTGGTGATGTTCGCCGAGACGGGGCTGCTGGTCGGCTTCTTCCTGCCCGGTGACTCCCTCCTCTTCACCGCGGGCCTGCTGTGCGCGGGCACCGCTGACAAGGCCGCGACGCTGTCCCTGCCCTGGGTCCTCGCGGCTTCGGCGGCCGGCGCGCTGGCAGGCGCCCAGGCCGGATACCTCATCGGGCGCCGGGCCGGCGGAGCGGTCCTGTCCCGGAGCAGGTCCAAGCGCCTGCACGAGGGCGCCGAGCGCGCAAAGGAGCTGCTGGAGCGGTACGGGCACGCCAAGGCCATCGTGCTGGCCCGCTTCGTCCCGGTGGTCCGCACGGTCCTGAACCCGCTCGCCGGGGCGCTGAACATTCCGGCACGCGTCTTCACCTTGTGGCAGGTGGCCGGCGGCCTGGTCTGGACAGCCGGTCTGGTGCTGGCCGGCTACGCGCTCGGCTCCTCCCTCCCCAATGTCGACCGGTACCTGCTGCCGATCGTCGCCCTGATCGTCGCGGTGTCCCTGCTGCCTTTGGCGATCGAACTGCTCCGCTCCCGGCGGACCGGCAAGGACCAGAACGGATCTGCTTGATGACTCCCCCGTACGACGGCTCGGCCATCGACGGCCCCGTCTACCTCGACATCGTCGGCCTTGCCCACCGGTCCCCCGCCTGGGTCAACAGCCTGATCACCGGCTGGTCGGCCTACGGGCTGGGCATCTTCGCACTGCTCACGCTCGTCGCGTGGTGGAAGGCCCGCCGCGCGGGCACCCCGGCGGCCGTCACCGCCCTCGCCGTCCCCCTGGTCACCGTCCTCGCCTTCGGCGTCGACTCCCTGCTGAAACTCGCCGTCCGCGAGGACCGGCCCTGCCAGCAACTGGGCGTGGTCACCCTCGAAGCGTGCCCGGCGGCCGGTGACTGGTCCTTCCCCAGCAACCACGCCGCCCTCGCCTCCGCGGCAGCCTTCGCGCTGCTCCTCGTCTCACGCCGACTGGGCCTCATCGCCATCGCGGCGGCGCTCCTGATGGCCGCCTCCCGGATCTGGGTGGGCGTGCACTACCCGCACGACGTCCTCGTCGGGCTCGCCGTCGGCGCCCTCGTCGCCCTCCCCGCCACCTGGGCCGTGCGGCGCAAGCAGAACACGCTCGCAGCCCGGCTGAAGGACAGCCCGCTGCGCCCCCTGCTGGCCGCGGCGTGACCCGCCGCAGAGCCGCCCGCCTCCGCGGCGGGGCGGCCCTGGCCGCGGAGACAGCCTTCGCCCTGCTCGCCGTGGCGGTGCTCCACGCGCCGCACGGGCGGCTGCCCGGCGACGCTGTGCTGCACAGCTGGTCGCAGGCGCACCGGCCCGGTCCCGCCCTGGCCCTGTCGCGCCATCGGCACCGGGGTCATCCCTTCGCGGCGGTCGTCCTGGCGGGCCTGTCGTCGGCAGCACCATCAGGCAGCGCGTCACCACCGCACCCGGACCGTTCGGCAGTCGGTGCGCCTATCCTCAACCGGGCACTGGCCGTGCACGAATGGGGAGTTGAGACCGTGTGGTTCCCGTGTTCACTGTGATTCGCTCGTTGGAGTAGGAGCCCGAATGTGTTCCTGCGGCATCGCCACGAGGACGCTGTAGCCCTTCCTCGTGGCCTCCCGACCGGCTTAGAAATACCGGACAAGAAGTTTTCCCCACCTCCACCAGACGGCGAGTGCGCACCGCTTCCGGCCCAGATCTGCCAGGTTCGAGCCGGTGCAGTCGTTAAGAGACGTGAAGCGCCGGTTCCTCGCGTACTCCTCTCCATCCCGCTCGCCGCAACCGAACCATCTGGCAGTACTGACACGTCCGGGCGTTGTCAGGGCCGCTCCCGCCCTCCCCGTTATCATTCGGGTCAGGCTGCCCTCAGCTCCACCTCCCTGCTACGACAGGCAGCGGTGAAGGTCTCTCACCTTCACACGAATCACGGCGCAACTCGAAGACGATCCAGGCCCCAGAGGCCGCCGCGAGCCCTTTACCCGGCTGCGCGTTCGAGGGCGTGGGCGCCTTCTGTCCAACGTCCTCGACTCCGCATTCATCGCCCCCGACACCTGGCTTGCACCCCTGACGCAAGCATCCGTCGAGGCGTCAGCTCCGGAAGGAACCCCAGCTACGCGCCTGGCAGCGCGTCAGCCCCGTACCAGCGCAGTTCCGGTCGCAGAGGGGTGCACGGTCCCAGGGCCAGACGCGGGTTCCGGGCCGCCAGGTCGCCCTGGAACAGGCAGTGGCCACCGGATTCGATCCGCCCCTGCTTGTCCAGGCGCCATTCCTGCTGAGGACGGCCGTCGCACGGCGAAAGGGTGACCCGCTGCGAGTCGGCAGTGAGGCAGTGCCGACTGGTCCCCGACCTGATCGTTCCGCCGTGGATACGCCAGGACTGGCTGGCACTGCCGTCGCAGTCGAAGGTGCTCGCTTCCACGGCCGCGCCCGGCCTTCTCGGGCCACCCGCCGCACCGAGACAGCGCTCGTACCGCCCCGCTGGAATCGCCAGGCCCATCGCCGACACGATCTCTCCCGGCTGCGCCGCCCGGGGCTTCAGGGCGTACTCCCTGCGCACCCACTCCTGGTACTTCCCGCTCATGTAGTGGCCGGGCGGGCATGCTCTGGACTCGCACCCCTCACCGGTGCGATAGGACTGGAAGATCGCGTTCTTCTGCCGGGTCCGGACCGGGTCCAGGTTTTCGGGGAGACGGGACATTCCGTATCCGAGATACCCCTTCACCTCGGCCTGGACGCCTTCCGGAAGGCCGAACGCGGCGCGCCGGAAGTACCTGCCGGCCACTGCGTGGTCGCTGTGATCGGCGCCCGGCGTATACGTGTGTCCGAAGGCGGTGTTGTCGTAATCGAGAGTGAGGACGCGCTTGATTCCGTCCCGCCGGGCGAGAGCGGTGAGTGAATCGACGAGTTGCCGCTCCGTATAACTCTGCGTCCTGTCCACCGGCCGAATCGTCCGGATCTCGCCGCGGAAGAGTTTCAGGAGGCTCTGGTGGGAGTACCCCGGGTACCCGCGGCCGTCCGGATTTCCGTCGGGAAGCCTGAGGAAGGAGAGCCGTACACCGGTCTTGCCGTTCAAGGTGAAGGACGCGATGGTGCGGGCGCCCAAGTGGAGGTCGTCCCGCGTCCAGCGGTCCGGGAGGCCCGCCATTTCCGCGTACGCCGCTCGAACACCCTCTTCCCTGCTCTGTACGTGGTCGCCACCGGCGTATGCCCGGCCGGCGTCCCCAGCAGTCAGATAGACCGTGCTGAACGCGCATCGCGGCCCGATGGCCTGCTGGATGTCCGGATTGATGAACAGCAGATCGTCGTCCTCGTGCGCCACGCCCACCATCGTGCGCGCACAGACACGGGAACCGCTGCGGGCACCCGGCCCGTCGAGGAGCGCGGGAGCGTGTCCGGCGGCCACACCGGCAGGCCGGTCGAGCAACGGCAGGAGAAGCAGACCCATCGCCAGGCACGGCGCACTCCAGCGCAGGAGCGCCGCACGGGTCCTGACCGCTTTCTTCTTCCCATCCGCATGTGCCACACCCATCCTGGCCCTCCGGTTCCTCGCTCGCCCGGACGCCTCCGCGGCGGCACCCGACCATGCGGTCGATGCTCCACAACACCCCTCGTCCCCACCAACCACCGGGCCGGGCCGTCACCCACGTGATCTCGAAAAGCGCACCGGAATCGGCCGTTCGCGTTGCCTTGAACACAGACATCGCGTGTGCGGAACCCTGGTCGCCGAACCATTGAGGTACTGCGGACACGAAGGAAAAGTGGGCGGCGCCAGGGGATTTCGGTTCGCCGGTGGCCGATCGAGGACGGATTCCGCAGTGGCAGAAGCAGAGCAGCCGACGTACAGGAACGGCCCCGGCTCCCGGGGGTTCCGGACCGTGCCGTGGACGTACGTCCTGTGTCTGTTCCCGTTGGGCCTGATCGCGCTGGCCTCCTGGTTCGCACGGTGGGTGCGGCTGAGCGGCGATGACTGGTGTTTCCTCCCGGTCATCCGTGATCACGGACTCTCCGGGATGGTCGGCAAGTTCTACGTCCATGACAACGGACGGATCATGAACGGTGCGCTGGTCTGGCTCTACGGCAGGTTCGGCGTCGCGGGGCACCAGTGGTTCGCCCCGCTCAGTGCCGTGTTCGTACTGGGGGTTCTGTGGGCCGTGACCACGCTGGCGCTGCGCCGGGCCGCGTCGACGGTCCCGCGCGGGATGCCTCTTCTTGTGGCGTCCATGGTGACAGTGGTGTTCCTGCTGGGGTCGCCCAACACGTACAAGACGTTCTACTGGCCCGCGGCATCCGTCTCGCACACCCTGCCCCCGGTCCTCGCCTGCGCGGCCGTCATCCCGCTCCTTGCCGCCCGGTCGCGCGGGGGCCGGGCCGTCGCGCTGACCATCAGCCTGCTCATCGCTCTCTGTATCGGAACGCTCTCGGAGCAGACCACGGTCGTCGTGATGGTGGTGCTGCTCGCCGCACTCGTGCTGACCTTCCGGATGCCGGGCGGGCATCAGCGCCGTCGGCTGCAAGTGTGGTGCGCGGTCGGCCTGGCCGGAACAGTGGCCGGCGCCGTGATCCTGGTGACGTCTCCGGGCTCGCGGCACCGGCGGGGCCGGTTCAGTGCCGCGGAGGGCACCTCGCTGATCGCCCCGGATTCACTGGCCGGGGCCGCCCGCGGCTTCACGCACATCATGATCGACACGTTCTCCGCGTGGCAGTACCTCGGTGCGCTCGCCGCCGGCGTCCTGCTCGGCCTGGTCATACGCGGCCCCGGCGGGACCCCGCCGAACTCACCGCACCGTCCGGTCCTGCTGGTATGCGCAGGCGCCGTCACGTTCCTTGTCAGCGGCTACCTCGCCACGCTCGCCGCATACCCCGTCTTCCGCGCCGGTGTGGTGGCCTCCACCCGGCTGTGGAACGACTTCCTCTTCCTGTACATCGTGCTGCTGACCGCCCTCGGCATACTCCTCGGGCAGGCACTCCAGGGACTCCAGCGGCGCGTCGGCGTCATGTGCTGGGGCGCCGCGGTGGTGTGTGCCGGCACATGTATCGGCCTCGTACCCCCGCTCGTCCACCTCGGGGACCAGATGCAGGTGCGGGCGCACAACTGGGAACGGCAGGACCAATGGATCCGTGCCCGGGTCGCGCACGGAGCGAAGACCGTCCCCTACACACCGACACCGATCGCCAAAATGACGGAACCGTTCGGCAACGGGAAGCGAAGCTGGTCGACGGCCTGTGTGGCCGACTACTACGACGTGAAACGCGTGGACCACTCACCACGGCACCCCTGACAGGCAAGTTCCTGGCGGCAGCCTCCACCAGGAGCGCGGCCAGCCAGGGATCATCCGGCGTTTGGTCCCTGAAGGGAACGATGCACGGCAACTGGCTGAATCGACAGGAGCGGCGCGACGTGTGTGGCAGCTCCGCCTACTCGCCACCTACCACGCGGCTACCAGGGGCGGATAATTGGTTTGTCCAAGGGCCTCGGTTGGCGCGAGGCGTGCTTCCGTATCTCGCTGACCTGAGAATTTCTTCGATTCGGGCGGTTCATGCCACGTCACCCCGCTCTCGCTGCTGGTTCACGCTTCGGGAGCGGGGGCGGCGTAGACGACGAGGTTGTCGCGGTACTCGCCGCGTGCGCGGTCATAGGTTCCTGAACAGGTGATAAGGCGCAGGGCAGGCGGCCCGGTGGTCGCGTAGACCTGGCTGTCGGGAAGGGTGTCCTTCTCGTACTGACGCAGCGCCTGGACGATGAAGGTGACGCTGGTCCTGTCATCGCGGGCCAGGATGACTTCGTCGCCCGGGCGGAGCGTGGAAAGGCCGTGAAAGGCGCCGGGGCCGGTGGTGGAGTCGACATGGCCGACGACCACGGTCGCGCCCGGGCCGCCCGGCCGCGGACCGTCGCTCCACCAGCCGATCTGTGAGGGGTCTGGGGGGACACCGAGGTGGCCGTCCTGCTGGACCCCCAGGCCGATCAGGGGCTGGTCGAGGCCGATGGCGGGTATGCGGATCCGTATCGGCGGCGCCGCGTGCCCGCGTTCGGCGGACGCAACGGCCTCTGTGGGCCCGGTGTGCACCGGCACCGCGCCTATGGCGAGGGGTCCGGGCGTCCGAGCGGGTTCTGTCAACAGTTCGGACACTCCGCTACAGGTCAGGGCTACGCCCAGGGTGACGGCCACCGCACCGGCAGCCACCTTGGCCTTTCGACGGTGGAGTGGGAGCTGTGCACCGAGGCTGTGGCGTGGTCGTCCGCCCCGCCATGAGCGGGGCGGACGACCGGAGAAGAGCGGGCTGCTCATGCCTGGCCGGTGCGCCGTCGGCGCAGGGCCATTGCTCCGGCGCAGGCCAGCAGTGCGCCGCCGGCGACGGCTGTGACGGGCACGATGGGGAATCCGTCGCCGGAGACGAGGCCGCCGAGGCCCGCGCCGACGCCGCCGTCGGGGTGGAGGGAGTCGGCCTGGTTGACGGCCGCGGTGTTGGGGAGCGCCACGTACGGGAAGGAGTCTCCCGGCGAGCGGTAGGGGGTGTCGACGGCGTCACCTGCAGCCAGGGCGGGCACGATCTTGCCGGTCTGCGCGGCGCCTTCGAGGGCCTGGAGTGCGATGTCGACGACATCGTCGTTGAGGCGGCGGCCGTTGGGGAAGCCGGCCAGGTCCTGGCCGAGGACGCCGAGGCGGTTGGGCTTGGCGGCCGGCGGGACCGACATGTTCAGTCGCAGCTCTTCGGCCGGGACCACCCCGGCCTTGGCGACGTCCGCGTTGAGCCGTTGCGAGTTGAGGTCGGCCTTGATGGGGCCGCATTCCTTGCAGATCCCGGTGAGGAAGATCTCGACCAGGTCGTTGCGGGGCGCGGCGGGGGCGGGAACCCCGTAGATGTTCTGGATGAGCTTGGGAACGATCGGGTCCTTCACCTTGTCGACGACGGGTGTGACCGTGGCGTCCTTCTCAGGGCTCAGCGCGTTGAAGGCGTCCTTGTACTTCAGCGGCACGACCACTTCGTTGACGAGCGGGTTGCCCAGGCGCGAGACCTGACGCCAGCCCTCTTCAGCACCCTTTTCGCGTGCGCCCTGCGCGTCCGCCGCCTTGGCATCCCCGGCGCCCTCGCTGCCTGCGCTGGCGAGGGTTGCCCCTCGGCGGTCGGTCGTGGACCACACACCGATCACGGGGTTGCGCGTGGCGTCGCCCTTGAGAGCTACGGCCTTCTTCGGCACCTGGATGGCGACGGTGTTGACGTTGTAGCCGGCGAGCGTGTTGTGCCCGGTTTCCTTCAGGTCGCCGCCGTAGAGGAGGTCGAAGATCCGCAGGTCGAGGAAGAAGGGGTCGGATGCCTGGCCCGCGTACGTCTGCCCGCCGTCCGGCAGTGGAAGCACGGCCTGCTTGCGCAGCGAGGCGTAGTCGGGCATTGACGCCTTGCCGACGTTGGAGGGCGCTGCGGGCGCGTCCTTGAGGAGCGTCTTGGGCCTGCCGTCGCTGTCGGTGACCGTGAGGCTGTAGGTCTGGCGGAAGTTGAGGGTCTCGTCTTTGAGCGACTTCACGGCGCCCGTGTTGTAGAGGAACTGGTCGGCGTTGTCGCGGATGTGGTCGGTGAACACCCACGTGTAGGTGGTGTCTGGTTTGCCGTTACCGTCCGCGTCGATCTTGATGTTGTAGCGGGCATCGCTGGCGAACGGGTAGAAGTTGGGCCCGCCGTTGGGTTCCTGGAAGGGGATCCAGTTCGCCACCAGGGTGACGGTGTCGGGCTTGTCCGGGCTGGTGAAGGCGTAGACGTCGGTGTTGTCGGCCCGGGGGTCACCTGCGGTCATCGGCGCCTCGCGGTGGCTCGATGCCGAGCTGGAGGCGGGTGCCAGGCCGGTGACGGCGGCTGCGGTCGCCAGGGCGAGGGCGCCGGATGCGGCGAGGGTGCGTTCGGCCCGGCGTGAGGCGGACCTTCGTCGGGGCATGCGGGAGGAATGCATGGGCCATCCGTTTCCGGTGAGGGCCTCCTGCCTCCGCGGGGTGAGAGCGGGGCGGGCGGCTGCGAGGTGCGCGCCGAGCGCCACACTGGCTCGCAGGAGCTCGCCCTGATCGGCGATGATCGCGCGATAGAAGTTCCATGATGTGACGCTGGGCCTCCATCAGGTCACCATGCGTACGGTGCGCCCGCAATGACGGCTGAGCCGAACGGGGCCGCGCACCCGTCAAGGCGCGCTGTGGCCGGCCGGAATCGCGGAGTGGTGCGAGCTGCAGGCGTAGTGGACCTCTCCGGCAGTCGCAACGGGCAGGGAACGCAGGGCGTGCACGATGTCGGGCCAGGTGGCGAGATGTGCGGCGACGGCGGGATCGGCGCCTTCGAGGAACGCGAGATGCCTCACGGCGTGCGCCACGACGTGGCCGATCTCCAGGTCCGGTGGGGCCGGATGGCCCGGCCGGGGGGAGCGGGCGATCACGTGCGGCTCGGGGAGCGGGATAGCGGGCCGGTCCGGGTCGGGGTCCGGATGGACGAGGTAGGTCAGAACGATGCCGCCGTCGCGGGTGGCACGCCAGCTGGTCGAGTGCGCCATATGCAGTTCGTCATGTTCGCCCAGGCGTGCGAGGCGCCTTGCGGTCCGGTCGGGGCCAGCACTCCTGCCCAGCGCCGTGATCAGCCGGCGATAGGCGAATCCCTCGGTCGGATCGTGCCGCAGCAGCAGCGCTTCGACGGCGACGGGCGGCGACGGGTCCGGTACTTCGTGCGGGGCGAGCGGCATCGTGCGCGACTCCAACGTCGGCGGGGCCCGGAGGGGTGGTTCCCACGGCCGATCTTATTGCAAAAGATATGCAAGTGTGCAAATCATCCAGCAAGGGTGCCAGGTGGTTTCTACGTCTGCGGGCGGGAGTCCGCCTCCAGGCCATCGGTCTCCTCCTCCCACCGCCATTCGCTGCTCTCCGCAGTGTCGCGCAGCCGGACGCCGCCGGCTGCCATGGCCTCGCGCACCTCGTCCGCCAAGTCGTAGGCGCCATCCGCACGCAGCTTCGTGCGAAAGGCGAGCAGGGGAACCAGGATCCGGCCGAGGGTGTGCTCCGGCTCGCTCAGACCGCGCCCCGCGGCCCGTGCGAGACGGCGGATCATGCCGTGCAGGACCGTGCGGGCCCACTCCCCGCCCTGGTCCTCCTCCATGTCGGCGCTCCACTCCGCGATCACCGACTCCAGCTCCACCGCCACCTCTGCCATGGTCGCGGCGTCCCGCGCCTGCTGGGCAGTGTCGAAACGTAACTCGGCTGCCGCGACGGCCTCCTGGAGTGTGGCCGCGCCGCCCGTGGCTGCCGTTGTGGTGCTGTGCCCGTCGGCAGCAGGGCGACACCGTGGAGATACCGCTCCGGACTCCCTGCCTCCCACCAGGCCACGCAACTGCTCCAGGGACAGCGTGCTACCGCCGGGCACCGGGACACTGACTCCCCGCCTCCGGATCGTCATGGCCCCCCGCCCCCACACACGTACCAACGACGTGTCGAGATCGACGATGACCGCCGTATGCTCATCGATCCCGAGGACGGCGCTCTCGACCGGCAGTTCGTGCTCCAGGGCAGCGAGGCGGGATTCGCCCAGGTAGCAGAAGCGGGTGTCGTGCGTGCCGCCCTCGGTATTGTCGTAGTGCGGGATCACCGCGACCGGCAGGCCGAGCGCCCCCAGCAGATCCAGCCCGGTGAGCCACGCGGGAGGATGCCCGGCCTTGTACACCTCGTAGACGGGCAGCGCCGCGAACCCCACCGTGCACGCAGCCGCGGAGGCCATCACCGTCACGCCGTACCCACGCCCCACCCGCTCGCGCAGAATCTCGCCGAGACGCAGGGTGCGCCAGCGCCCCAGCGCGTACGACGGGCTGCCGGGTCCGGAGAACACCCAGTCCGCCCTTCGCACCCGGTCACGCATCCTGTCCGCGTCGCCATCGCCCGACGTGCCGCTCGAAGGCCTATCGGCGAGCGTGTCCGGAGCGACCACCGTCGTGAAACCCACTGAGCGTCGGAAGTACTCCTGGGCACGGATGGAGATGTCGGCGCGGTTGACCTGGAATCCGTAAGGTGCCTCCAGGATCACCCCATCGGCGTCACTGCCCAGGTGGGCGACGAGCTCCCGGTGCAACGTGACCATGGTCGGGCTCGTCTCGCCCGAGCCCATCAGTGCCAGAACTCCCCGTCCAGAGTTCACGCCCACCCCGCCGCCTCCGCTCAGGGTGAGCGGACCCCTATCCGTACCCGGGGCCCGTCTGCCTCATGCCGCCGCCGATTCCCGGACACTGACATCCACGTACGAGCGGGGAGGACGGCTCTCGGCCTCGCTGCGGTTGCGCCTGGACGAACTCCTCCAGTCGATGTGGACGTCCAGGAGCCCGACCGTCTCCTCGGGGCGTGGCATCACCCCACTGCTCGGACCCCCGCCGGAGCTATCCGTTTCCCGTCGCCGCCCGCAGGGTCAGGCCGAGGCCCACGGTGATGACGAGGAGCGAGGTGATGACGGGGCCGGTCCGCGCCAGCTTCCTGAGCAGGGGGTTGTGACGGAGAGTCCGGGCCCGGCCATGATTCTCGATCCGTTCGCGCAGGCGGACGAGGAGAAGTCCGGCGAGGGTGAGGGTCGCGGCCATGCCGAGTCCATAGCCGATGACGAGGAGGATGCCGAAGGCAGTACGCCCCAGGGCGACGGCACCGAGGAGGACGACGAGGGCGGAGGGGCTGGGGACGAGACCGCCGGCGATGCCCATGCCGATGAGGCCGGACCTGCTCGCACGCCGGGCAGTTCGAGGAACCGTTGGCGTGCCTGACGGGTGGTGCTCGTGGTCCGGCGGGGCGAGGGTCGCGACCGTGGGGTTCACCTGCAGTTCCCCGGCCGGCGCGCTGTCGGGCACGGGGACCAGTGCGGCAGGCCGGTGACGATGCGGACGTTCGGGTCCGTGCGTGTGAGTGTGGTCATGACGGTGGCCGACGTCGCTGTGGCTGTGGCTGTGGTTCGGTCCGTGGTGATGGTGGTTGTGTTGTGGCCTGCCCCTGACGGCGCCTACGAGGAGCCAGAAGCCGATGCCGATGACGAGAAGCCCGCTGGCGGCGCTGAGCCACATCAGGACGGTTTCACCGGCCAGATGGGTGGAGATTGGAAGGGCGAGTCCCAGGACGAGGACGCCGGCGGTGTGCGTGAGGGTGACGGTGGCACCGACGGTGAGGGCGTCCTGCTTGGTGCCGCGGCGGCCCGCGAGGTACGCGGCCATGATGGTCTTGCCGTGTCCGGGCATCGCCGCGTGGGACGCCCCGAGGACGAGGGCCAGGAACAGAGCCAGCAGTCCCACGGGCAGGGTGATCTCGCGGGCCCCGACGAGCGAGTCGAAGACCCCGGTGACCTTCGTGAGCACCCCGCCGATGACGCCCGCACCGGGGAAGTCCACCACCGTCGGCGCGGCGGCCGTACCCTGCCCGGGCTCGCTGCGCAGTGCCGCTGTGCGCTGGTGGATCGGGGAGGCGAGGGGATCCTGCGGGTACTGGCGCAGCTCGCGGGTGGCGGAGGTGGCAGGCACATCGCTATGGGTGATCCTGACGCCCCGCCCGGTGGCGGTCATCTCGCGCCAGCCAATGCGCGCGGTGTCGTAGTCCGTTTCCGCTCGGATGCCGACGCGCTCGGTGAGATCGGCCGGGGCGGTCAGACCGCAGGTGAGGCGGCTGGTCTTCAGGCCGGCTTCGCCGTTCTCGTACACCAGGGTGGCCGATGACGGTTTCCAGTCCGCTCGAGTACCGGCCACGCTCAGGTGGAGCTGCCCGCTCAGGCCGGAACAGGCTCGCGCGGCGTAGGCGCGCGACTCGCTGTCGCTGACGCTGTCATCGTGGTCGGTGTCGATGACGGGGCGTTCCTGGAGGGTTGAGATCTCTGCGCGATCGACCACGACCCGGGCGTCGATCCGGTCGGGCCGAAGGAGGAGGCCCGTGTGGTAATTGACGCTGAAGTTGCCCAGGGGGTGGGCGGTAGCCGCAGAGGCTGACGCCACGCTCGCGACGGCGGCCAGGGTGGCGGCGGCCAGGGTGGTGAGGGCTCGACGCAGGGTGTTGTGGTTCATGGTGTGGTGTCGATTCGCTGGAGCAGGGCACGGGCGGCGTCGGCCTGCAGGGGCTGGAAGCCTGGCTCACGTAGCACTTCGGTCAGGTCGCGGCGGGCAGCTTCTGGATCACCCAACGCGTGGTGGACGACGGCGCGGTGGTACTGAAAGAGAGTGCTGCGGGTGCCCAGGGCGAGGGCTTCCTCGGCCTGGACGAGCGCTTCGGCGTCCCGGCCGGTTCGGTGCAGGGCCCAGGCGTAGGCGTCGTGGACGGCGACGAAGGGGCGGGTGCGCAGGGTTTTTTCGGCCATCGTGACGGCGCGTCGCGGGTTGCCGTGATCGGCTTCGAAGAGGATCGCGTCCGTGTCCGCCGGATCGCCGGCGGCTTCCCGGATGCGGTCCTGGGCGCGCAGGAGGGCGTACTGGTCTTCAGCCCGGTCGCGGTGGCCCAGGGACTGCTCAAGTTCGCCCAGGCCCAACAGGTAGTGCGGCAGGGGGGCGATCGCGATGGCCGCCCGGTAGTCGGCGACGGCCCTGGTGGTGTCGCCCAGTGCCAGTTGGGCGCGGGCCCGGGTCTCCAGGAGCGCCGAATCCGCCGGGGCTGCCCTGAGCGCAGTCTGCGTCCTGGCCAGTGCTGCCCGGGGGTTGGCGTCCTGGAGGTCCAGAGTTGCCAGGACGTTGTGGGCGAACGCCGTGTCGGCCGGGGTGGCCGCCGCCGCCAGGGATCGCCGCATGAGGGCACGGGCCCGGTCGTTGTCCCCCTTCAGCTCGAAGGCGTAGGAGGCACGGGCGAGGGAGGAGGCGTCCGGGCGCAGGTCCGTCATCTTCTGTACGGCCTCGTCGGCTTCGTCGTAGCGGCCCAGCTGGGTGTAGGCGTCGGCGAGGACTCCGTAGGCGGAGGAGCTGTAGGGGCCGCTGGTGGTGGCCCTGCGGGCCCAGCGCAGCGCGGTGGGGAAGTCGTGACGGGCCGCGGACAGGGCGCCCATGGCGACCTCCGCGTCCGTGTTGTCCGTGCTCTGTACGGTGAGTGAAGTCCCCAGCGCCTTCTCGGCCCGGGCGTAGGTGGCCGGGTCGGCGGTGGTGCGCGCCTGCTGGACATAGGCCATTCCCAGGGCGGCCCAACCGCCCGGGTCCCTCGGCAGCCGGGCCACCCGAGCCTGGAGCGCTTCGATTGACCCGCGTGGCGGACCCGCTGGTTGCCCCTGGCCCGCCGGGCGGGAAACGGTGGTCTCGTCGGGTGTCAGCATGACCGCGCCGGCGGCGAACATCGCCGCACCCAGGGCCAGGGTGACCGCGATGTTCCGCAACCGCCGGCCGCCTCGTGACGATGATGGCGGCGTGTCCGTCGGTGCGGTGTGGTCGGGGTACACGAAAGGTCCTCCCCATAGTTCAACGGTGCCGGTGCCCGGGCCGGGCTGCACGCTCCGGTCCGGGCACCGCGGTCGCGGTCCGTGTCCTACTGCGGCCGGTTCAGCTGTCGTCGCCGCGACGCCGAAGGCGGAAGCCGCCAATGCCGAGAAGGAGCGCGCCTCCTCCGGCCAGCACTGCGGCTTGGGTCGTCTTCATGACGGGGCTCGCCGCGGTGTTCTCCATCGAGGACTGCTCGACGTTGCGGCCGGCCGCGCCGGGGCCGCGGTTCACGTTCTTGGTGTGCGGCACCGCGACGTAGGGGAACGAGGTGGCGAACGGGACCTCGTTCGTGTCGACCTTGTCGCCGTCCGCGAGCGCGGGGACGAGAACGCCGGTCTGGGCGGCGCCCTCGACGGCCTGGAGGGAGATGTCGATGACGTCGTCGGCGAGGCGGCGCCCGTTCGGGAAGCCGGCCAGGTCGCCCGCGAGGACACCGAGGCGCTGGGGCTTGGCGGTGGGCGGCACCGCCATGTTCAGGCGCAGTTCCTCCGCCGGGACGATCTTCCGGAGCGCCGCGTCCTTGTTGAGGCGGTGGGCGTTCAGGTCGGCCTTGATCGGGCCGCAGACCTTGCAGATGCCCGTCAGGTAGATTTCGGCGAGATCGTTGCGGGGCGTCTTGGGGGCCGGGATGCCGTAGACCTGCTGGATGAGCTTGGGCAGGATCGGGTCGTACACCTTGTCGACGACCGGCTGGACGGTGCGGTCCTGGCTGGGGTTAAGGGTGTTGAAGGCGTCCTTGAACTTCAGAGGGACGACGACTTCGTTGACCAGGGGGTTCCCTAGGCGGGAAACCTGCTTCCACGGATTCTTGGCGCTCTTTTCGCGGGAGTCGTTGACCGTGACGCCCGCACGGTCAGTGGTCGACCACACGCCGATGACCGGGTTGCGGGACGTGTTGCCCCTGAGGGCGAGCTGCCTCTTGGGGACCTGGATGGCGATGGTGTTGACGTTGTAGCCGGCCAGGGTGTCCTGCCCTCGCTCGCTCAGGTCGCCGCCGTAGAGGAGGTCGAAGACGCGCAGGTCGGCGAAGAACGGGTCCTCGGCCTGGCCCGAGTACGTCTTGCCGCCGCCCGGCAGACCGAAGGTCGCCTGCCTGCGGAGTGCCGCGTAGTCGGGCATCGATGCCTTGCCGGTGCGGGACGGGGCGGCCGGTACGCCCGACAGGACGGTCCGGCTCTTTCCTCCGGTGGTCACGACCAGGTCGTAGACCTGGCGGAAGTTCAGGTCCGGGTCGGTCAGCGAGGTGACCTGGCCGGTGTTGTAGAGGAACTGATTCGCGTCATCGCGGTAGCTGTTGCGGAAGCGCCAGCTGTAAGTGATGTCGGCGACGCCGTCACCGGTGTTGTCGACCTTGATGTTGTAGCGCAGGTCGTCACCGAACGCGTAGAAGTTCGGACCGCCGTTGGGCTCCTCCATCGGGATCCAGTTCGCCACCATCGTGACGGTGTCGGCCTTGTCGGGGCTGGTGAACGCGTACACGTCGGTGTTGTCCGCCCGTGGGTCACCGGCGATCAGGGGCGCCTCACGGTGGCTGGAGGCCGCGCTGAGGCCAGGGGCGAGCGCCATCGCTCCGAGTCCCGCGGCCAGAGTGGTGGCACCGAGCACGAGCAGGGACTGATCCAGGACGCTTCGCGAGCGGGGCCTGAACGGGGAAACCTTCACGGCATTCCTTCTGTCTACTGACACCCCTCCCTTCCGCATGCGTGAAGGCATGCGGAAGGGAGGAGTGGGCTGATGGGGGATGACGTTCGGTACCGCGGCGGAGGATCGCGCACCGAGCGGGCTCACAGCGAAACGGGCGACGGGGCGGCTTGAAGCACGGGCCCGTCTTCACCCAAAGACTGCGCAGCCGTAGAAAAGCACGCCGAAACCCCGCTCGTGCACATCCCCGACCGGTTCCTCCGGTCGGCCTCGCGGTCCATGAAGGATGAATGGGCCGGTGGGACGGCAGAGCGGCGCGGTGAACACCGCGTGGAAATTCACGACGACACGGACGCCGACCGTTGAGCCGAAGGGGTCACGCTTCCCTTATTGCAAGGGTCTCGCAATAAGGGAAGCCGTGAGAATTCACCCTTCCGGAGCAGCAGGCTCAATTGGGCATGCCGGGCGTGCGTGTCGGGTGTCCGTTCCGCACTGCCGGAAGTTGGTGGAGCACAAATCCGCCGCGAGGAACGGGAGAGTTCGAGGAGCCTCTTCCCTTGGCGCTCGCCCCGGATGCCGGATTCATCTACCCGCACAGACCCTTTCCTTGCGGTTCGTGATTCCGTGGCGTGACGTTCCTGGACGCAACTCATTCATGCGTTCACTGGGCCGAATCCAGTCGCGAGCCCGCTCGCGACTCTGGGGCATCCCGATCTGCGTCGAGCATCGTGTGCGCAGGTAGGGCTGGCCTTGCTGTTTCCGTTGCCCTGACCGCTCCGGTGCAACTCCGGCACCTTCGTCCCCACCGGCAGCCTCGGCGTCAACGCCGGACCGAACGCCGGATTCGACATCTGCATCTCCCGTCGGCCTGGCACTTCCACGCCGCCAACATCCTTGTCGGCCGGGCACAGCACATCGGCTCCCCTTTCCAGGAACTGCCAAGTCACCGACGTTGCCCTGCCCCTCAACCGGAGCTGAATGGAATAGGGGCGACGCATCGGCTAAGGCCGAGCCCACGTGAGCTCCGAAGCAGAAGAGCTTCGGGAACTTGGCTTCAGGCGGAAACGTGGCGGGAGATCGAGTACTGCCAGGTTCAACTATGGCTCCAGAAGGATGATTGCGGTGCTGAGCAGGGAGTGGCGGCCTGGTGGTTGATGCTGGGGCTGTAAGAATTCGTGCTGTCCACTACCTGCTACGCCTTCAAGAGGGAGCACTGATGCTTCGTCGTATCGCGTTCACCCTGGCTACCGTCGCCGCTGCCGGCTTCGTCGCCACCGCCCCCGCCGTCGCCAACGACGGGGAGGGCGGCAAGGTCGAAGCCGGATACCAGCACGTCGAGGGCCACCGCGCCAGCGCCGAATACCTGAACCTCGGCGGCCCGTACGGCATCACGTACGCCAACGAGAACAGGGAGCACTTCGAGGCCGAGCGCGGCTACTTCGCCGCCGAGTACCTGCACGGCCGCTAGCCTCGCCGTTTCATTTGGCGTGCGACCAGTTGCTGGCCGTGAACGCGAAAGTGCCTTCCGAGCTAGGACGATGAACCTTGTCGAGGGGTTCTGTCGGTCCAGGTGGAAGGCACTTTCTGCGTGCAGGGTATCGGTTCGCATCCCAGGCTTCATGTCTCTGCTGACGGTGCGGGGGTGGTCGGTCATGCCGGGGCACAGCTACTGGCTGATCTCGCCGATGCCACTGGACTGACCAGCTCGTACTCCACCGCGTTGAGGCCCCGGTGTCCTATCCCTGACCCACGGTGCAAAGTAGCCGCTACAGCTCGAATGTCATCTGACCTGCGGCTTCGAGCGCAGTCCGACGGATTTCAGCTCGGGTGCGTGCGTGGTGGTCCCGGTCGTAGTGCAGGTGGCAGCCCTGGCACATGGCGCGGAGGTTGCCCGGGTCGCAGTTCTCCGGCGTGTGGTCGAGGTGTGCCGTGGTCAGGACGACGGTCGGGGTCCAGCCAAGGTGAGCCCAAAAGCGGCAGCGGGATGATCTTGATGGGATGACGGTCGGGGGGTGGCGACGACGGGCCGGCCGCCGACGTTGCCGCGGGCCCGGCCGGCGGCCAGGCCCTCGCGGGTGCCGGAGACGATCAGCTCGCGGATGAACTCGGCGAGCGCGGCGAAGACGTGGAAGATGAGCCGGCCGCCGGGGGTGGTGGTGTCCAGGCGCTCGTGCAGCGAGGTGAAGCCGATCCCGCGGGCGCGAAGCTCGCCGACCATGTTCACCAGGTCCTTCAGCGAGCGCCCGTAGCGGTCGAGCGCGGGCACCACCATGGTGTCGCCGCTCTGGGGGTTGAGCCAAGGTGAGCCCAAAAGCCGCCACGGGATGATCTTGGCTGAGCCGCTGCCAGGGCTGCCCCACCCTGACACCCCGGCCCGGCCGGCTGCGTCCTGGAGGGTTAGTTCTGCAGAACGGGCAGTTCCCGGATCAGGATCGGTCGTCGGCCCCGGCCTCCGCCGGACGTGCGAGGCGCTCCTGGAGCCGGGCGTGGCGGAACTGGAAGACCGCTCCGGCCTGGCGGAGGACGCCCCGCTCCTGGTGGGCGTCCTCCAGGAACGCCATCGCCCGCCAGGGCAGCCGCCCGGTCAGCGGCAGCCAGACGTGTGCGAGGACCACCCACTCGCCCCAGGCCGTCATGGAGAGGGCCGCTCCGAGACCTCCCGCGAGTGCTGTGAGGAGTGCGAACCGGATGGTCCACACCGGCTCCGCCGTGACGGGGACGCCCCAGAGGGAGCCTCCGAGGAACCCGACGATGAGCCTGCTTCCGACCATCACGGTGACTCCGGCCAGGGGTCCGAGCAGGAGTAGCTGCACGAGCACGTTGTTCCGGTCGGTGGCCAGCAGACCACGGGGCCGAACGGCGGAGTCGGTGTCGATCGGAGTCTCCAGCCAGGCCACGAGCCCGCTCACGAGCCCGAACACGAGCCCGAACTGAGCGCCGTACACCATCACGGCCACCAGCCCGATCTCGAACCAGCGCGAGTCGCCGACCCCCTTTCCCCACAGCCCGAACAACAGCCCGATCCCGGCTCCGCCCGCGAACCCCGCGAGGCTCCCTGTTCTGACCTGTTTGAGGATGTCCCGGACGGACCTGGTGCGCGGCGCTCCGCTCCGGCCGCGGGTGCCGATCCGCATCCGCGAGGGCTCCACCGCCGCCCCTACGAACGCCCGACGGACCCGGTGGGCGAGGCCGAAGAGCAGCGCGGCCGGAGGCCCGTTGATGAGGGCGTCCGCGAGCCCGACCAGGAGTCCTTTCGCGAGCCTGGCGGGGAAGCCCAAGCCGGGACGCGCCGCGAAGACGGTGACGAAGACCGTGTCCACGAGGAAGACGACCGCCCCGACGCATATCCCGGCCGCACAGCCGATCACGGTCATCCGGGCCGACGGGTGCATGGTCGTGCCCAGTTCCCACCATTTGAGGTCGGTCTGCTCGCGCTTCGTGAGGTGCCGGGCGAGATGGCCGAGCCAGCGGGCCGCCCGTTCGGCCTCCCGGGGCCCGTGCCCCCTGGCCCACCTGCGCGGCGCCCTTCGGTCGGGGTGCGGAGAATCCCGCGGATCACTCGGGTAGACCGCCGGCACGAGCGAGTCCAGCAGGTGCTGCTCGATCTTCTCGGGCGTCGGGAAGGCGTTCCGGTTCGCGAGATCGCCGGGATTCCTGTCCTGGTCCGGGTCCTCGTGGACCTTGCCGCACAGCCACAGCAGGAGCGGAACCGACAGGGCCTGGGCCGCGGGGCCGTCCGGGTCCCGGGTCACGGCATCGGTGAGCGGCCGCCAACGGTCCCGCTGTTGCGGGGTGGCGTGGTCGAGCAGATAGCCCGCGACCGCCTCCGCCGTCAGCGGCCGGCCCTCGACCACCGGGGCCGAGCGCAGCACGGGCCCCTTCTTGATCGCCTTGGCGTAGTCGTGGGTCCGACAGGTCAGCACCAGTGGCTCGTGCGCCGGGTAGCCGGAGTTGAGTTTCCGCAGGGCCAGCGGCCGTTCGAGGTCGGGTAGTTCGTCCAGGCCGTCGAGCACCGGCAGGATGCGCCTGCGGTTCAGCAGATCCCGGACCGTCCTGGCGCTCAGGAACGGGTACGTATCGACGATCTGACGGATCAGCCAGGACTTCGGGTGTTCTTCGGCAGGCCGCCAGGAGGCCAGTGGCAGCAGGACCGGGACCCGGTCCCCTCCCTTCATCTGCCGCAGCAGTTCGAGGACCAGCAGGACGGCCATGGTCGTCTTGCCGCTGCCGGCCCCGCCCAGGATGGTCAGGCGCTGCGGTTGCCGCTGGGGGAACGACCGAGCGAAGGAGTCCAGATCCGAGGCGCTTCCGGCCATGGGAGCGCCCGTCAGGTGGTCGTGGTCGCCGAGGTTCCCGCCGTCGGTCATGCGCCACAGAACGGGGATCGGCACCGGGAAGAGGTCCCGCAGCTCGGCCTCGTGGTGCCACTGCTCCCACACCAACCCGGCCAGATGCCGCGTCGCCGACTCCACCGGATCGGGGTCCTTGGTGATGAAGTAGTTGTTCTGGACGTTGTGGTCGCCCTTCACCACCGCGAGGTTGATGACGGTTCCGGGACCGAATCCGGGCCACTGGCCTCCGGCTGCCTCAGTCGTCACTAGGACCCGAAGTGGTTGTGCTGCTCGTTGTTGTCGCCGATCTGCACGGCCGCATTCTCGATGGTGTTCCCGCTCACGGTGTACTTGCCCGCCCCCGGACCGGCGGCCGCCTCGGCCATCCGGACCTGCTCGATGGCCTGTCGCAGCGCCGCGGCGAACTCCGCGTCGCGCGAGGCCGTGTACCTCAAGGCCAGCTCCAGTTGGTCCCGGGTCTCCGCGGTCGGCTCCTCCCGGCCGTCGGTCACCTCCCGCGCCACACTCTCCAGCGCCGGCTCACGGCCCAACCGGGTGGCCACCACCTCGTGCAGCCGGTCCATCCCGGCGTCCAGCGCCTGATCGACCTCCGCATCCGCCCGACCGGACACCCGCCGCGCCTTGCGCACGGCCCACGCGAAGAAGTAGCCCACTGCCAGCTCCACGCCTACCACGTTCGCTTCCTCCATCGGACACGACCATCACGGCGACCATAACTGCGGGCACCCGGTCGCGGGGTGTGAAGCTCCAAACTGTCAGGGGCAGTTGAGCTGGATGCCGATCCCGGTGTCACCGGTCCTCCGGCCGCGTCGTGCCCGGGTGTGAGTAGTTGAGGTACAGGAAATCCCGGTGAGATCGATCTTGCTGGGGTTCGCCTACTCCGTAGGAGCTTTGAGCTGACGGGGGACGGCGTCGGCGCGTAGTTCGCGCAGGTCGGGGATGTGGTTGTAGAGGGTGCCCGGGGAGACGCCGAGGAGCTTGGCGATCGAGGTGATGGAGCGGCCGGGGTCGGGCAGCAGGTCGCGGGCGGCCTTGATGACTTCCTCGGTGGCGACGGTGGGGCGCCCGCCGACGCGGCCGCGCCCGCGGGCGGCGGCCAGGCCCTCGTTGGTGCCGATGACGATGAGTTCGCGGATGAATTCCGCCAGGGCGGCGAAGACGTGGAAGACGAGTCGGCCGCCGGGGGTGGTGGTGTCCAGGTTCTCGTGGAGCGATGGGGAGCGGCGGAGGCTTCGAGCTTGTCGCCGATCCAGGTCGCCAGGCTCTCCCACCAGACGTCGGCCGGGCGGGCCAGCAGAAGGACACGCACGGGAACGCCGGTGCGGTGCAAGGCTGGCTCTTGCAGGAGTCTGCGCAGGTCCGGTGTGGGCCAGCGTTCGGCGTAGTCGACCACCAGCAGGATGCCGGTTTCGATTTCGGGGAGTGAGCTGGTGGCGATGGGGGCGGCGTCGGCTTCGTTGACAGCCGCCTGCCACACTGTCCATCCTGCCTCGCGACTCAGGTCCGCGAAGCGGGCGGCCAGGCGGGTCTTCCCCTGCCCGCCGGGACCGTGTACCAGCCGGATGGTTAGTCTCTCCGCGGGATCCTCGCGCCAGTCGGCCAGTTGGGCGAGGTCGTCGTGGCGGCCGGTGAAGGGCACCACCTGATGTACCCCTCGAAGCAGCCGGGAAGGTTGCTTGGCCAGCACACGGGCGGACACCAGCTGTGGCGCGGTGGGAAAGTCCTCGATCCGGTACGTGGCCTTCCATTGGTAGACGAACTGGTTGTTCTGGGTGCCGAAAGGCCCGATCTGGAGGGCGGCGGGGCCGTGGAAGATGCTGCCGTGCACGCCGACGCCCGTGTTGCCCATTTCAGGGTTGGTCATGCCCGGGGTCCGAAGTGGTTTTCCTGCTGGTTGTGGTTGCCGGCCTGGAAGGCGGTCGGGCCGTGGAAGGTGTTGCCGGACACCAACCCCACGCCACCAGAGGTCGAGGTTGCAGCCTGTTCCAGTAGCTGCTGCAGCTCGGCGGCGGCCCGGGCGCGCTCCTCATCGTCGTCCATGCCTTCCAGCAGGGCCTCGATGCGGGTCTGCCACACGGTCTCCTGCCGCGCTCTAATTCGCTCAACGCTGCCGGCGTCAGCGGCAGCGAGATCGGCAGCACTGCGCTCCAATCGCTCCAGCTCGCCGCGTTCACGCTCCGCATCGCCGCGGCCGAACCACCGAGCCAGCCGACTGCGCACCCCTTCCCACGCGTCGCTTCCCGCTGCCTGCACCACCGCGGCACCCCCTGTCGCGGCCAGTGCCATCAACGCCTCAGGCAACATCTCGTCCCCCTATTGTCGCTCGTGCATGCCAGCCGGTCTGAGACCGTAGCGCCCTACAGGAGCGTGCACAGCTCCTTTGCCCGAAATACGCTCAACCACGGTCCTCGGTTCCCGATTGCCACGATGCCTCGTTTATCAGGGGGTCACTGAGGTACTGGAAGCCCTCGTGTCTCCGTACGCGATCGGTCGGCGAGGTTCGCCAGGGTTCGGGGGTGGGGCACCGTGAGCCCCAGGTCGAGGCGCTTGTCCATGTCCAGGCGGAACGTGCCGTACGGGTTGACGTTCGACCAGAACAGCGCGGTCAGGCCGCGCCGGTCCTCGTCGCTCAGCTTCTTCGCCCATGCCGGTTCGGCCAGGACCTGCTGGATCAGCAGGGTGTTGACGTGCACGAGCGCGGACTGGAGTAAGTGCAGGGCGAGCATCGACGTCTCGGCGTGCTCCTTGTCCGGGCCGGTCAGGGCGCCGTCCTTGCCGTAGTGGAGCACGGTGTTCGCCGAGTTCCAGTTCTCGACGACCTGGAGGCCGCCGTGGATCTCGCGGCGCAGGTCGGGGCTGGCCAGGTAGTCGCAGGCGAAGATCGTGCGTACGGCGCGGCCGAGTTCTTCGAGTGCCTGGTAGGTGGGGTGCTTGGGGCCGCCGCGGGTGAAGCGCCGCAGCACCTGCTCGGCCTCCGCCGTGCCGAGCCGGAGCGCGGTCGCGTACTTCACCATCTGGTCGTACTGCTGCTCGATCAGGTTCCAGCGGATCGGCCTCGTCAGCGAGGCACCGAGCGCGGGCCAGCCGGGCGGGGCATCGTCCGGGCGGTACAGGCGGATGCTGCCGATGTTCTTCAGCCTCGGCAGCAGACGGAAGTTCAGCAACTCGGTGAAGGCGAACCCGACGACGCTCGCGCCATGGGTGTCGACGTAGTTGGACTCGATCTCGGCGTCCGTGCAGTGCCGCAGCAGGCCCTCGATCATCGCCGCGACCTCGGACGACGAACAGCTCTTGAGCTGGGAGTAGATGCAGACGTTCTTCCGCTCGACGTGCCAGTAGATCATCAGCCGTTGCCGCCGTAGCGGGCGTGGTACTCGGTCATGAAGTTCGAGGACCAGGACCCGAACTTCTTCGAGTCCGACGCACACGCGTTGCCTTGACCCCACCAGGCGGCATCCCGGGCGGCGAACGTGCCGTTCACCAGCTTGGTGACGGCCGCGCGGAGGTTGTCGACGGTGATGAAGAGCCGGCGCACGTGCCGCAGTGCGGCCTCGGTCTCGCCGTGCTCGCCGGTCGCCACGATCGCCCGGATGCCCATGTTGGTGCCCAGAGCGAACAGCGCCAGCAGCAGGCGGCGCTGGAGGGTGGCGCGGTCGATGCGCTCGTACGCGGCGACCGAGGAGAACTCGTCGGTGAAGCCGGTGAGGAAGTCGGCATTCTTCAGCACGTCAAGCAGGTCGAGCACGCCCCACCGCCGTACGACCTCGTCCTTGAGGGCCTGGAGGCCGGTGGGCTCGTCCAGCGGCTCCAGCTTCGGCACCGTGATCCACGGCTCGCCCTTGCGAGTGGTGACCTTCACCCCGCCCGCCGAGCCGTCCGCGAGCGCCGCCGACAGCCGGTCCAGACCGTCCGTCATCCGGCGCTTCAGCCCGGTGACGAACTCCTTCGGATCCTCCGGCTGGCGGATCGCGGCGTAGTGCACGGTGCGGGCCGACTCGAAGTCGCCGGGCAGGTCGTCCTCCGGGTTGCGCCACCGCATCCCGCCCTCGACGTAGATCTCCCGGCGCCGGATCGCGTCCCGCAGCGCCACCAGCACGCACAGCTCGTACGGGATGCGCTCGATCTTGCCCTTGTCGTCGACGACCGCCTCGCGCCAGTCCTTGCGGACGACGCCGTCCATCGGCGCCGCGTCGCCGGCGTCGTAGAAGCGCGTCTTGCCGTCGACGTCGGCGTACTTGGCCAGCAGCGCGAGCGCGTCCATCACCGGCCGGTAGGCGGTGTTGTTGCACTTGAAGCCCAGCGTGTTCAGCAGCGGAGGCAGCATCTGCCGGTAGTACGAGCTGTACGACGAGCGCAGCGTGGTGCGGACCTTGGCCTTGAACGCCTTCTCGTTCGCCTTCGCCTCCGCGACCAGGTCGCGCAGCGTCTTCTCACCCACCACCGGGTACAGCACCTTGCGGACGGTCCCCTCCGGCTGGCCCACCGCCGCGTCGGCGAGCCGGAAGAGGATGCCCTCCTTGCCCCGCACCTTCTTCAGCTCCGCCGTCAGCTGCCGCTCCACCCGCCGCTCGGCACGAGCGTTGATCTTGTGGACCAGGGCGACGAGCAGTTCCACGAGGGCGTCAGTGATCTCCGCCTGACGAGACGCGCACAGCGCGCCCAGCAGGGTGGCCCGTACGTCCTCGCCCGCGTCCCGGAAGTCCGAGGGGTACATCTTGATCGCCCGCGCCCGCCACGCGGCCACCAGCTTCTCCGAGCAGTCCGCGAACAGTCCCTCCGGCAAGCCGAGCTGCCGTACAGCGGTCAGCTTGGTGATCTCCGTCAGCAGCGAGTCCAGCCCTACCGCGCCCGGGTCCCGCTTCAGCGAGGCCAGAAGCGCGGTGCCGTCCTCGTTCCCCTCTGCCACCAGGTCCAGCAGACGGCGGGCGCACACCCCTCCCAGGCGCGCGACGGTCTGCGCGCAGAAGACGCGGTCCGCTCGCGCCCGCGCGGCGGCCACGATCCGCTCGATACGGCCTGGGGGCTCGATGCGGTCACTGCGGCACTGCACGAGCAGGGCCTCACGCAGGCGGTCCTCCACCAGCTCCACCGGGCAGACCTCATCGGCGAGCCAGCCGGTAAGCCGTTCCTCGTCGGCGCGCGTTGCCGGGCGGAACCCGAGGGCTTCGCGGATCTGCGTACGGTGCCCCTTCGCCGAGCGGGACGACAGGTCGTACTTCGCCAAGTCCTCCGCCGGCACCTTGACCGCGTCGGCCACGTAGTCGACCGCGGCCTGCGGGAACTCCTCCACGAATTGGGGGAATCGGCCCTCCAGCTCGAAGAACTTCAGCATCAGCACGAACCCGAGCCGGGTCGGACCGGACTTGTTCGCGACCAGCTCCCAGTCAGGGCCCACCGGCGTCCAGCACGCCACCACGTCCTCGGGTGACCACTCCCGGCGCATGAACGTCCCCACCCTCCGTCGACTACTCGTTCGACCTAACGAAGAGGCCGGGCACGAAGCAACGGGGGACGGGCAGAGGGCCGACGGCTACTTTGCACCGTGGGTCAGAGATAGGAGACCGGGGCCGTTGAGACCGCTTCGGCCACGAGGCACTGGTCATGACCCGGGCCGGATCGCGACCGACCTCGCGGTGATGGTGGCTGATGGCGGCGAGGCCATTACGGATCTGGCCGTGCTGCGCGACCAGGGCGAAGTGTTCGGCCCCATCGCCTCGACACCGACTGCCTGGCGGCTGCTGGCCGCCGTCGACGGACGTGTACTGGGCCGTCTGCCCTCAGCCAGGGCTCAGGCCCGCGAAGTGGCCTGGCTGCAGGCGTCCGAGACCCGCTGCGGCATACCGGCGGCGATAGCCGGCGGACAGGAACTGCCCGGACTGGTCCTGGACATCGACGCCACGCTGATCACCTGCCATTCAGAGAAGGACCAGGCCGCACCCACCTACAAAGGCGGCTTCGGCTTCCACCCCCTGCTGTGTTTCCTGGCCAACACCGGCGAGGCCATGTCCGGGCGCCTTCGGCCCGGAAACTCCGGAGCCAACACGGGCGCGGATCACATCGCGGTGCTGGACAACGCTCTCGCTCAGATCCCTGACGCCCACCGGCACGGCACCGACATCCTCGTCCGCACCGACAGCGCCGGATCCGCGAAAGCATTCCTCAGCCACATCCGAGACCTGCGAACACGCGGAATCCGCACCTGCTTCTCGGTCGGGTGCGCGGTCACCGAACCAGTCCGACGCGCGATCCGGGCCCTGCCCGAGCAGGTCTGGCACCCCGCCCTGGACCAGGACGGCACCCTTCGTGAGTCCGCCGAGGTCGCCGAACTGACCGGCATGGCCGACCTTGCCGGCTACCCGGCTGGCACCCGCATCATCGTCCGCCGCGAACATCCCCACCCCGGAGCCCAGCTCTCACTCTTCGACCAGGACGAGGGCCTGCGGCACCAGGTCTTCCTCACCGACACCCGGTTCACCTCCGGCTCGGCCCAGTTCCTGGAGGTCCGCCACCGCCAGCACGCCACCGTCGAGGACCACATCCGGTGCGGCAAGACCACCGGCTTCGGCCGCTTCCCCTCCCGCCACTTCCCGCTCAACGCCGCCTGGCTCGAACTCAGCCTCGCGGCGATCGACCTCCTCGCCTGGACCCGCGTCCTCCTGCTGGACGGCGAACTCGCAACGGCCGAACCCAAGAAACTCCGCTACCGGGTCCTGCACGTCGCAGCCCGGATCACCCGGGCCGGCCGCCGCCTCCGCCTTCGGATATCGGCGACCTGGCCCTGGCGACATGAACTCACGGACGCGTTCCACCGACTGGCCGCACTGCCCCGCCCCGCCAGCTGACCCGCCGCCCCCGCCCACCTCGACTCAAGGACCTCGGAGAACCCGACCCCGCGTCGGGCCCTCACCATGCCCACCGGCCGACACGGACCCAAACAACCTCGCTCAGCCGCCCAGCAACCCCAACTGAAACGACGAGGCTAGCGGTGGTTTGTTAAACCGGGCAGTAGAGATCAAGCGGGTGGCCTGCGCCGACAGCGTTGATCAGTGCTTGGAGTTCGGGTGGTGGCGGCTCGTTGGTCCAGGCTCGCCAGCAGCGTTGGAGGGTGGTCCAGGGGTCGAGCCAGGCCCGGACGGCGCGGATCGCGCGGGGCCAGCTGGCCGGTTGGGGCTGGTGGGGTCTGTTCGTTCCCCCTCTCAGTGGGTCCTGCTGGGGTGGAGGCCGGTGGGACTGCTGGGACGACGGCGGGCTCCTGGTCTGGCAGTCGGGCGAACCAGGTGTCCCAGCAGAAGGAGAACGCGCAGGTGACCAGGGTCTGGTGGCGGCGGATGGCGGTGTCGGAGCGGACCTGGAAGTCGGCCCATCCGAGTTCGTCCTTGATCTGTTTGTAGCTTTGCTCGATCCAGTGTCGAATGCCGTAGATCCGGACGACTTCGTGCAGGTCAGCGGCGGGTTCGGGACTGTCGGCCTCGCGGGGTCCGCCGGGGCGGGGCAGGTCGGTGGCCAGGTACCAGGTGGACTGCGATGCAGCGTAGCCGGATCGGTGGTGGCCACGACCAGGCGGACGTTCCCGTCGGGCCCCCAGAAGCCGAGGGTGGCGTCGGCGGCCCACCAGGTCTCGGTGCGCCCGTCGCGGAAGGTCCGCTCGATCTGGGTCCAGTCTCCGGGATTCTCGGGGTCTGTCCAGGTCAGGGCCCGGGCGGCGTGGAGGGGGGTGTAGGCGTCCTTGCCGTAGGCCCAGCTGCCGTGGCTCGGTTTGAGGGCCATGACGAATGGCAGGCCCGCCGCGTAGAGCTCTCGGCGGAAGCCGTCTTGGTCGCCGTAGGCGCAGTCGGCGGCCACGGCGCGGAAGGCCGTTCCGGCCACCTTGGTGGCGCGGGCGAGTTCGACGGCGATCTGCAGCTTCGTGCGGAATCCGGGGTCCTTCTTGCCTGTCGGGAAGTGGTGAGCGGGGCAGTAGGGCATGGCGTGGAGCGGGTAGTAGAGGTTCTCGTCGGCCCAGCAAGTGGTCACGGTGACGATGCCGTTGTCGGTCTTGCCCAGCCGGCCCAGCCACTGCCGACCGATGTGCGCGGTCGCCTTCCCGTCCTTGCGGTCTCCCGAGTCGTCGATCACCAGTACCCCGCCCGCGTGCGGCGCGGTCGTCGGGTCGGCCAGCAGCAGTTCCACCCGGCGGGCGTTGACCTGCTCGTGGTCCCACGTCGACTCGGACAGAAAGAACTGCAGCCGCTGGACCGCAGCGTGCTGGGCTCCGGCCACCGGCTCGGTGCCGGCCAGGCAGGTCAGAGTCTTGTTGCGGTCCCGCGGCAGCAGCAGTCCCGCGAGGTACTCCCGGAACCCGCGGCGCTGTGCCAGTGTGGAGAAAAGGTCATCGAAGCGGGCGGCGTAGGCTTCCAGCGGGCCCGGAGCGGGCGGACACGGCAGACGACGGGTCATCACAAGCTCCCAGGCAGCGAGGCAACGTTCCTCTGCTACCGGCCTACCGCAGCCCTGACCCGCCGTCAACAAACCACCGCTAGCATTTCGATCACGCCGGTCCATAAAATTGCATGACGGGATTCCATGGGGCTCCCACCTGCGCGGTCTCATGATTCCGACGAGGAAGACAGCGAAAATGGGATTATCTAACAGAGAGGGCGCTTTTCCGATACAGGAGTTCACCAACGGCATGACTGCTAACTTGACTCTGTCGGGGATCTTGGAATTCCTCGGTGCGGCAGCATGATCAACGGGCATGCTCGAGTAGTTCCGCCGGCCGATGCAGCTGTCGAGGTGCCCGTTGTCCCTTCGCCCCCGTTCCGGTGAGCAAGTCCCTTCTCTGACCGCGCGGATCGCGCGGGCGAGCAATCCGGGCGGTACGACGGCGATATGGGTACGCGATCGCCTCGATGGGCTGTGGTGCGACGAGGACTTCGCCGACTGGTACCCACGGGATGGGCGCCCGGGGATCTCGCCTGCTCAACTGGCCACCGTCTGTGTGCTGCAGTTCCTGCTCGGGCTGTCGGACCGGCAGGCCGCCGAGGCAGTCCGCTGTCGCATCGATTTCAAGTACGCCATGGCGATGGAACTGGAGGATCCCGGGTTCCATCACAGCGTGCTGGCCGACTTCCGCGACCGTCTCGCCGAAGGCGACCGCGCTGACCGCCTCCTCGACCTCGTGCTGGCCCGTCTCAAGGAGGCCGGCCTGGTGCGCGAGCGCACCACGCAGCGCACCGACTCCACCCACGTCCTGGCAGCGGTGCGTGACCTGACCCGTCTGGAGCTGGTCACCGAGGCGGTCCGCGCCGCACTCGAAGAAGTCGCCGGTGTGTCCCCTCACCTGCTGGACGAACTGGTCGATGAGGAGTGGGGCCGCCGCTACGGTCGGCCGGTCCGTCTGGGCAGGAACCCCACCAAGCCCACGACCAGGATCTTGACCGCCGGGGACGATGCTGTCCGGCTCCTGGAACACCTCTACCGGCGCGAAACAGGCCCCACGTCCGGCCCCCGCGTCCAGGCCCTGCGCCAGATCATGGTGCAGAACTACCACCGTGACCAGGCAGGCCGACTGCGCTGGCGCACCGCCGAGAAGGAAGGCGGACCCGGGCTGCCGCCCTCGTCCCGGGCAGTCGTCTCGCCGTACGACACCTCGGCCCGCTACGCGAGGCACGGGCGCATCATCAGCTGGAAGGGGTTTGCCGCTCATCTGACGGAGACGTGCGCTCCCGGCGGCCCGAATGTGATCACGGATGTGGCCACCACCGCGGCCACCACCCACGACAGTCAGGTCCTGCCCGGCATCCACACTCGTCTGGCGTGCCGTGGGCTGCTGCCCGCCGAGCACCTGGTCGACGCCGGCTACACGTCCCTGCCCCACCTGGCACAAGCCGCCCGAGAACACCAGGTCACCGTCACCGGACCACTGCCGGGCAATCCCACCCGCCAGCACCGCCGAGGCGAGGGCTTTGCCCGGGACGACTTCCACATCGACTACGACCGTCAGCAGGTCACCTGCCCTCAGGGGCAGGTCAGCGCGGGCTGGCACAGCCCCTATCCGACTTCCTCGCCCACTGCGGCCCCGCTGATCGTGGCCAGGTTCACCAAGAGTCAGTGCCGTCCCTGCCCGGCCCGCACTCAGTGCACCTCCACCGCGGACAGTGCCCGAACTGTGGGCTTTCCCCCGAAAGAACTCCATGACCTGCAACTTCGCGTCCGCGCGGAGCAACAGACGCCCGAGTGGAAGACCCGCTATGCGGTCCGCTCGGGAGTGGAGGGCACGGTCAACGAGTTCGCCCACGGCCACGGAATGCGGCGCTGCCGCTACCGAGGACAGGGAAAGGCCCACATCCAGCACGTTCTGACGGGCATTGCCGTCAACATCGAGCGCCTCAGCGGACTGCCACCGGCCGAAGAAACACCGACGTCCCGCCGACCGACTGCCTTCCAGCACTACCTCGACCAGCGCGAGATACCCCGGCCGAAGTCCTGGCGAACCCTGGGAACCTGACCGGCACCTTCAAGATCCCCGACAGAGTCAAGCGAAGGGCTGTCCCGTAACTGGCAGTGTCCCTTCTGAGTGAGGTTCAGCCGATGCCGTTGAGAGCGAGCGAGTGCTGAGCGACAAAACCAGGTCGACGTAGGTCAGTGCGGTACACGATCATGCGTTCATGCCCCTGAGAGAGACACTTGCCCGAGTCGATGCAGACCTGGCCGCCAGCCGGGTTCCCGTCGCGCGCCAGCGCCTGCGCGGTCTCATCTCGTCCTTCCCGCACGACCTGACACTCCGCCGTCGTCTGGCCGAGGTGTACCGGCTTTACGGCGACGCCGCCGAGGCTGGACGCTGGATGTACCTCGAAGAGGACCGGAATGCCGACGAGACCGCCGCCTTCGAAGCGCGATACGGGTCTCCTGGGTGGCGGATGAAGGCCCTCGCCTGGCACGGCCCTGAGGCGAAGGCCGCCACCGCCTTCTCAGAGGGACAGCTGGTCGCGGTGCGGACCGCCTGCGCCGAAAAGCTAGGACACCCCGTCGACTGGGACGACCCCACCTCCTACGGGGACGATTTGGAAGGGAAGTACGAGGCGCCCTCCGAGCCGTGGACGGTCGGCGGTGTGCTGGCGGGCTTCGGCTGTCTGGTGGCGGCCCTTGTGTTCCTCGCGATCTGGGTGAATGGACTCGTTGCCCTCTTCGGCTGACTCAGGTCACCGGGGCCTACGAGGAGCGCCGCACAAGGTTCGGTGAGACCGTCCAGAGCTGCGGTGAAAGAGGACATCCGGTGACGAGTGAAATGATCTCCCGGTGTCTGGTGTGATCACGGCTTCGGAGCCGTTCTGGATAGCCCCGTTCTCCGGGCTGAGCCCTCGCCTGTTCGGCAAGCTGGTTACCGTACTGCGGCGCGAGGGTGCGGATGCGGTCCGCAGGGGCCAGCCGTGGAGCCTCCCGCTGGAGGACCGGGCTCTGCTGGTCGTGGCTTACTGGCGCACGAACTTGACAATGCGCCAGATTGCCCCGCTCTTCGGGTTGTCCAAGTCGGCAGCGGACCGCATCATCGACCACCTGGGGCCGATGCTCGCGCTCCAACCCCGCAAGCGGTTCACCAAGGACACCGTGCTCATCGTGGACGGCACCCTGATCCCAACCCAAGACCACGCAGTGGCGGAGCAGTCCAAGAACTACAGGTACTCCACCAACCACCAGGTCGTCATCGACGCCGACACCCGCCTGGTCGTCGTGATCGGCCAGCCCCTGCCCGGCAACCGCAACGACTGCAAGGCATGGGAGGAATCCGGCAACCCCGGCGCCGCGTACAGCGACACCCCCAGACGTACACATCCGCCCCGGCCGGGGCGGTGCGACCAGATCGCGCCTCTGGTCGCATAGGGGTGCTTGTGCGGCGGGCCCCGGAAACGCGCTCCGACCTGGAGGACAAGGGGCACCCAGCACCGGCCCGGCGACGCCGACTACTTACCTGCAGAGGGGGCTGCGCGCAGCCGGACCCGTCACCGCCGTCCGATGCGGTGAACCCCCAGCCCGGCCGCCGCAGCCATCGCTGCCGCGTCCGATGCGGTGAACCCCCAGCCCGGCCGCCGCAGCCATCGCTGCCCCCGGCACGTCACACCAGTCACACCGGCCTCAACTCTGGTGTCCTCCGCCCGGCTCTGCCGCCCCGGGAACCGAGGCGGTGTACGGGAGTACCGCACCACTCCATCCACCAGGAGGACCCGCGTGACCGAGACCGTGCACGGCGGCCAGGACCACCACGAGGACCGCATATGCCCGACCTTCGCCGACCCGGAATCGTGCAGCTGCGCCGAACTCGTCCTGGACGAGGTATGGCCCCAGGACGAGGACGCGGCCCGACAAGTGCTCTGCGGCCCTGCCGTGATACCGCAGAGCCGAGTGCGGTATCGCCGCTTGGTCGCGCGGCGGCCGTGGCCGCGTCCGGGGTGCCCTGTCCGGCTGCCGCAGCGCCCACCGGGCGGCGCAGCGCTCCACCAGCCGAGGCGCGACGGTAGGGCGTGTGGTGGTGGTCAGGCGGTCCGGGATTCTGACCAGACAGGCGGTCGCGGGGTGCGTGGCCGTTTGTCCCTCCGCTCATCGCGAACGATGTCGCCGGCCCTGCGACGTCGCTGCCGGGTCGGCACCGGGCGAACATCCGGGCGACCCACGCGCAGGTCGGTTCCTCCGGAATACGGGGAAGGATCGCGATGGCCCGTTCCGAGAAGAGCTTTCGATGACCGAGAGACAGCGGCGGGACTGCTGCCCGAGTAGTTGTCGAGCGAGGGAGCCCATGGGACGCCGAGTCGTCCAGGGGAGACATCAGTGCAGGACGTCGTTCAGCACCGCCGGCCCGTCCTGGTGACCGGTGGTGCGGGATTCATCGGGGGTCATCTGGTCCGTGCGCTGGCCGCGGACAGGCAACCCACTCCGGCCTGCAGGTTGACGCCGTCCCCTACCGCTGCGTTGCCCCACCAAGATCCGGACCATGCACGGGCCTGAGCCTGCTAACTCCCCCACCAACGAAGCATTTATGCAGGTCAGGGGAGCGCAACGGCTGTACCACCAGCAGACGAAGAATCTTCTGGTGTCGTACTCGCCGAAGAAGCTGGGCTTCTTCTAGACACAGAAAAAGGGGCGCCTGAGCAGGTGTTTTACCTGTCAGGCGCCCTTCATACCGCGCATCCAGACCGTGGAGCGAGATACGAGGTAGCTCCCCGTATCTCCCGCCCCTGTCCCATCTCTGACCAGTTGTTCCGGGGCGTTTCCGGGCCAAGGGGTCAGGCGTGCTCTCTCGCGCTCGCTTCTTCGGGCGAGGCTTCGGGCCTGACCTTCGTGAATGTCGCTTGACCACTCCCGGCCAGGCTTGGGCGATACGACCCGTGGGTCACTGGAAACCCGGGCGTCACGTAGGTCCTCCACGTACGCTCGATCCAGGTTGATCCTTGCGCGTACCGCCTCGTCCCTGGCGACGGACCCGTTTCCGGGGATGAGGACATCCCAATCAGGATGCGTCGAGAAGTCTGCCACCACGGGCCCAGCTCACGAAGGCCGTTCGCCAGGCAGGTCATTTCGGCGCCGGTAATCCCGACGTCCACGAGTAGCACGCCGTCCCTGCCATGCACGACAACGGTGCTTCTTGAGCAACACACTCCGGTGGATCTGTGCACCCTCGGCGACCTGCTTCAGCATGGGCCCGTCCCATTTGAAGACTGCGGCCACGTCTTGACCGGCGCTGGGTCGTTGGTCCTGCCCAAGATCGAACTCCCCTGCCCGGTTTGCAGCGTCACCCTGCCAGAGGGTCTGACGCACATCAACACAACCAGGCGGGGCGCGCGATGGCGACCCCCAACGACAAGACACCATGGGGGCTTCTTCAGTATTGAGCCTATGCCAGGTGACGGCCCTGAGATGGCACCACAGGTTGGGTGATTCGACTCGTGAGGAGGGCGCTCTGTGCAGACTTACTCTGCGTTCTCCGTGCCATGTAAATCGCCGTGGGCGCTACGTTCAGTTGCTGACGTCCTTCTTGGTCTGTGCCAGTGCCTCGTCCCATACGTCCCCTCCATCCGCCCAGGTCCACAGCCAGTGACGCAGAGACGGTGCTGCGTAGCGCAGGCCGTCGTGAGGGTTCTGGCCCCATTCGGGAACCCAGCCATCGGCGTCCCAGAGAAGCACCGGGCTGTCGATTGCTTTCAGAGAGACGTACCACTCCATGGTGCAGCCGCCACCCGTAAGGAAGAACCACGAGGTCGGTGGGCCCCATCCTGGCCGCTGGCCATGTACGGCGGTTGCGCAGGGCCAGTCCCGCACATGCCAGTGCGGAATGCTGCGCGGTATCAGTGATGCGAGGCCGCCGTCCGGCCCGAATCCTCCGTCACCGATCTCGGTGTAGACACGCCGAAGCAACTCGGGCAGCCGATATCCGAGCTTCCGTTCCGCGTGCTCGACTTCGGTGATCGTGACAGGCGGGAAGGGCTTGTCGGGGAGGCTTCCGCGGGAGGGGATCGCGCCTCCCGCACCCCATGCGAGTGCGTGCAGCCTCTCCAGAAGCGCGTCGTCGTCCGCAGCAGTGCGGTGGGTGGCGTCGGTCACGAGCCGCGTGCCCCGGCATCTCTTGCCACTTTCACCACATGTGCTATCCCTGCCGGGACGAGCAGTTGGGCGGCCGGCATGCGCGGCGTCGTGCGGCGAAGAATACGATCGCCGGCGCCAGCGCGATCAGTCGGCAGATGTCCGCCACGAGCCACGGGGCATCGAGGGCCTGGGGAAACCAGCCCACGAAGCAAACCCAGCCGATCACGAGCGGCAGCAGCACGCGGTAGACGCGGTGGATACGGACGGCATCGGCAGGGCCGTCGGGCCTCGTGCAGTATCCGACCCCAGCCACGACGAGGAACACCGCACCCATGCCACTGATTGCCCATGGCAGCCAACTCACGTCTCCCCCTGCCTGATCAGCTGATCATAACCACACGAACATCGCCCGCTGACCAGCAGCTACCGTTCACGCAGCCGGCGCCCGTCAGCGGATGCTGCCGCCTGTGAGGGTGCAGGGGCGGCCCGACCCTGCGAGGGGCCTCGGCCACGAGGCCAGTGTCCAGACCGGTGCAGGTCTCCCGTCGACCACTCCCCCCCGATCTCTCCCGCTGCGGCGAGCTCCCGGCCGATCCGTGCGGTCAGGCCCGCGACGAGGCGGCTCGACAACCGCACCCCACCCCACTGCCGGGCCTTTCACCGTCAACTGCACCATCTGGAGAACCGCCGGGTGTGACTGAACATTTCAGTGGGCGGTTGAGCACTACCGGGCCGGGGGCCTTCACGCGGGGCGGTGCCATCGCCCAACCGCTTGCCGGGCGCCCATTGCCGCGAACGCCCGAACCGGCGGCCGCGTCCCCGTCGTCCACGGGCGCCATCGACGGCAGGGACGGCGGTGTGCGGGTCCGCTTGGCCCGTATGCCGCCGAGCGGGCAGCCGGGACCGGCGGCGTTTCGGCCAACAGGTTTGCCTGCAGGCGCCGTTGGGAGGCAAGGACCGGTGTATCGCGCACTGGCCATTCACCGTGGTGAACAGGGGTTCGAGGTTCGGCCGGAACGCATGTGTTCGAAGTCCCGGAGTGCTCGTTGAACCCGGCGATCCCCCGGACCGTCAGGAAGGAGCATCACTCGATGCCGACCGGCTCACGCCGCAATACCCCGCAGGGCACGAAGAGGACACCGGCGCAGAAGACCATCTCTGATGCGGAGCGGGAGCTCTACGGCGGGCCGCTGCGCTACGACCAGTCGTACGTCCGTCATGAGGGCCCGCTGACGAGGCTCTCCTTCCGGCACATGGCGGCCGCGCTGCCGCGCATGATCACACTGGTGCTCCGTACCGGCCGGCAGACGGACCCGCGGGCTATGGCGGGGGTGGTCGCCGCGCAGCTCGGTCAGGGGGTGGCCGCGGCGTGGGGGCTGGTGGCGGTCAACAGTGTGCTCACGAACCTGTTCGCGCAGGGCCCGACGGCGGAGAAGCTGCGTGAGGCTCTGCCCGCGTTGTCGGTACTGGCGGTGACCGCGGTGATCGCGGCCCTGCTGATGGCGTGGTCGACGGCGATGTCCGGCCGGCTGGAGCCGCAGGTGGAGCGGGCGGTCTCGGCGCGCTACTACACGGCGGTCACGCGGGTCGAGCTGGAGGCCACCGAACGCCCGGAGGTACAAAGGGTGCTGGAGGCGGGCCGGTTCGGCACGGACTCCGCCCGCAGCATGCTGGGGCTGTCCGTCGGGGTCGGCAACGTTCTCATTGCGATGGTGGCGGCCGCCGTTGTTCTGGCGTCGCTGCACTGGATGCTGCTGCCGATGCTGCTCGTGATCGCCCTGCCCAAGGGATGGGGCGCGGTGCGCTCGGCACGCCGCGAGTACATGTCGAAACTGCACTGGATCGACCACCGGCGGGCCATCGCCTCGCTCCTGGGTTTCCTGACCCGCCCGCACGCGCAGGGCGAGATCCGTGTGCACGCCGCAGGGACGAAGCTCCTCAAGAGCTATGAGGAGATGTCCCGCCAAACCGAGGCGGAGCAGCGGCGTCTGGCCCGTGCTCAGGCCTTTACCGACCTGGTCGCCGGTGGGTTCGCGGGCATCGCGTCGCTGGCCTGCTACGGAGTGCTGTGGTGGCTGCTGGCCGACGGGTCACTGCCGCTCGCGGTGGGCGGTACGGCGGTCCTTGCGATCCGTGCGTCGACGGCCCGGTTGACCTCGCTGGTCCAGCAGGTCAACCGGCTGTACGAGGAGTTGCTGTTCCTGACCGACACCGAGGAGGCCATTGCCCTGGCTACGGCGAACGCCATCCCCGCCACCGGTGCCCCGTTGCCGGCCCCTGTCCGTCAGGTTCTTGTGGAGAACGTGTCGTACACCTACCCGGGGGCCGATTCCCCTGCGTTGCGGGACGTCAGCTTGCGGGTCCGGCGTGGCGAGGTGACTGCGCTGGTCGGCGCGAACGGATCCGGCAAGACCACCCTGACCAGGGTGCTGTCGGGGCTGTTGCTGCCCCCGGCCGGCAACGTGTGGTGGCAGGCCGGCGACGGCAGTGACGGGGTGGAGCTCAGGGAGGCCGACCGGGCCGGGATCTTCGCCTCGGTGGGGCTGCTCGCGCAGGACTTCCCCCGCTGGGAGATGACCGCGGCCGCGAATGTGGCGATCGGGGCCGGCGACCGTGTCCGCGACATGGACCGGGTGGAGTCCGCCGCCCGGTCGGCCGGTGTCCTGAAGTTGATCGAGGGCTTGCGCCACGGCTGGAACTCCATCGTTTTCAAGGGGTACGAGCGAGGAGTCCAGCTGTCGGGCGGTCAGTGGCAGAAGCTCGGCACGGCGCGGAGTCTCTACCGAGCGGCCCCCTTTCTCCTGGTCGACGAGCCGACCTCGGCCCTCGACCCGCACGCGGAGATCGCCGCGTTCGACAGCCTGTGGTCCCTCGCGGAGGAAGGCCACGCGGTCCTGCTCGTGACGCACCGTCTCGCGGCCACGGCCAACGCCGACCGCATCTACGTCCTCGACCAGGGCCGGCTCGCCGAAGAGGGCACCCATGAACAGCTCATGGCCGTACCTGACGGTATCTACCGGTCGATGTACACCGCCCAGGCAGCCCAGTACGGGGCCACCGCACCGGCCGTTCCCTCTCAGCCGGGCCACTCCCCTGCCTCGGATGCGAACCCGGTGAAGGGCGGCCCGCAGTGAACGCCGCTGTTCCCGGCCCGGGCCGCCACCCCGACGAAGGCCGAGGGGTCCCGCCTCGGCACCCGACCGCCCAACCCCCGCCGGGCAACGCCCCTCTACTGCCTCACGAGGCACCTGAGGGGACTGAGCTCCACATCGTCGGTGTCCACCTCTACCTACAGGACGACAACGGACGGGTCCTCCTCGGACTGCGTCACCCCGCCTCTGCGTACGCGGGAGGCGAGTGGCACGCCTTGGCAGGGCACTGTGAGAGAGAAGAAACGACCAGTTGCCTCGTCCGGGAAGCCCGGGAGGAGGCCGGGCTGATCATCGAACCCGACGAGGTCGAGCTGGCCCACCTGGTCCACAGTGTCGACTCGCCTGCCGCGAGGCCGAGGATCCAGCTTTTCTACCGGGCCCGGCACTGGTCCGGCGTCCCTCAGGTCCGGGAGCCCGACCGGTGCGTGGAGTTCACCCACCCGGCCGGGCACGGCCTGGAACGGATCTGGCTCACCGATCGGTTCCGTCAGCGCATCACCACCGGACCGGGACGTGGACGCACCAGAGCGAGCCGGCCTTGCCCGCGGACACCGACCGCGGTTTCTGGCCGGCAGCCGACCACTGTCCCGGTGGGGCCCTCGTGCGGGACTTCGGCGCCGAGCATCTGGTCATCGGTGCGCCCGCCTGCGGGTCGTGGATGTGCGCCGGGCGGGTGGGCCCCCAGGCATGGAGTGTCACGGCTCAGGGGCCGCGCGACATCTGGACAGAACTCCAGGACCTCGCTGTCCGGTGGCGGGCGGCAGATTCCCCGGGCCGCTACCGCCTCGACGTCGGCCCGGACGGCGCACAGCGGGCCGTCTCCGCGTGCCGCGGCCTGTCCTGGCAGCTCCCTGACCCGCACCCGTTCCGTGTAAGAGCTGCCCCGTGACCTGCCCCGACGGGCTGCTCGCCCCTCAGGGAGCGAGTGCCAGCGGCCGCCCGGAGCCCCCAGGGGAATCAGACGTAGCGAGCCGCACAACGACGAGAGGAGCCGGGTTTTGAAGAAAGTCCCCAAGAGTGCGTGGCAGGAGCACTACTCCACAGGGCAGGGGTTTCGTCCTCTGGGCGAAGGTGAGCGGGCGTTGCTGGCCGAGCATGCCCCGGCTCCCGAGGTCGGCGGGCGAGCCCTCGACATCGGCTGCGGCACGGGTGAACTGGCCGTCACATTGGCCGGTATGGGCTTCTCGGTCGACGCGGTCGACTTCACCGAGGCAGCCCTGGTCCGGGCGCGTACGGAGCACCAGCAGGTGCGGGGGGTGCGCTGGCTGTGTCTGGATATCGAGCAGGATCCGCTGCCCCGCCCTCCCGCAGGTGAGGAGGGCGGATACGACCTGGTCACGTTGCGGCTGAGCATCGCCTTCATCATCGCGCGAGCGTCGGTACTGCGTTTGCTGGGCGGAAAGCTGCGCACGGGCGGTGCACTCGTCGTCATCACCCCGGTCGCGGAGAGCACCCCCGGCGAACGGCGGCACATCGCCCTGGACAAGGACGAACTCACCGTGGTCGCGGACGGCTTCGAGGAAGTCACCCGGTTCGACACGGAAGGCCTGGCGGCGCTGGTGCTGCGCACACCGGGCGGATCGCCCACGGCAGCGGAAAAGCGCCGGACGGACCCTGAGGCACATGTACCCTGCCCGGTCCCGCCGCCCGGAACAGGCGCGACAGCGGGTGACAGGACGTGATCGTCTGGCTCAACGGCGCGTTCGGCGTGGGGAAGAGCACCCTGGCCACCGGGCTGCGGAAGGCTCTGGACGGAGCGGTGATCGCCGACCCGGAAGGCGTCGGGAGCCTGCTGCAGGAGGCCCTGGACGGGCACAAGCGCCATACCGGCGACTATCAGGACCACCCGCCCTGGCGGCACCTGACCCTCGCGTTCATCACGAACCTGGCCAACTACACCGGCGGCCCCGTCATCGTGCCCATGACCGTCCTCGACCCCCGCCACGCCACCGACCTCTTCACCCCGCTGCGCCGACGCGGCCCCGGCTTCCACCACCTGGTCCTGCACGCCGGACCGGATGCACTGCGGCAGCGGATCGCCGACAGCGACGACTTCCCCGGCGAGGCCGTACGCGCCTTCCGGCAACGCCGGGCCGCCGACTACCAGGCGGCCGCCGACTCCTGGATGCACGCCCAGGGCCACGTCATCAACACCAGCGCCCTCACCGCCGGACAGACCCTCCAGGCCGCTCTCGCCCACCTGCACACCACCGACCCGACCGCACAGAAAGACCCCCACCCGTAACCACCACGCCAACCCGCACCCGGCCACTCGGAACCCTCCCCAGCCCATGCCCATGGAACAGACCGGATGCTTGGCCCACGGCGGTCGTCCCGCTGCCGCGTCCGTGCGCGCCGTCCACGACACGGCTGTGACGACGGTGGTGGTGCTGGGGACCACGTACGGGCCGAACGATTCGACTCACTTCCTAGCGGCGGGTGGCTCGGAGTCCCAGTAGCCGATGACTCGGGGGCCGCCGGGAACGAACCGAGGGAGGCGACGAGTGGCGGCACGGAGGGGCTTCCGGTCAGCGCAGGCGGATGGTGGTGGCGGCCTGGAGGACCTGGTGAGGGCCAGGATCTCGGTCATCAGCCTTTCGCTGGCGACCGCGGTGTAAGCATCCCTGGCACGGTCACCGCCGACGGCCCGGGGGCGCGGTGGCGGCCGCCCGGGCGAGGCAGTCCCCTACCGCATCTCGCGGCGGATCTCTTCGACGAGGAGACCGTCCTCCTCGGTCAGCCCCAAGTACGCCCAGGAGATCCCAGCGGCAGCGAGCACCTCGGCCATGGTGGCCCTCCCGGGGTACTGCTTTTCGAGACAATCCAGCTCGTAGGTGCGTTCTTGAATGCGTTGAATGGAGGCGAGGTGGGCTGCTTGGGCGGCAGCCGCTTCATCGGCGCGCGCACCCGCATCCTCCATGGCGATGCGGGCATCGATCACTTCCCCCGAAATGACGTCGAACGCCATGTTCACGACCTCCGGAACATCCAGGTCGGGCCGCTCGGTGTGGATCTGGCGGAGTTTGCGCTCCAGGACGAGCACGGATTCCTCTGGCAGGACCTCGCGCGCGGATTGCAGGACGCCGCCGAATTGGGAGTCGAACCGGGTAGTCATGCTGGGGAAGTTAGCGGCATCCGGTTCCCGTTGCCAGTGCCGTCCTAGCGGCGCAGCCCGGCGGGGCCCGCCGCTGGATATGCTCGTCGAGCATCTTCTACGCCCACACGCCGACCCCATGCCGAGGACACCATGCCCGCACCCCAGCCACCGCCGCCTCCAGCGCGGACCGTTTCGGTCGCCGACCCAGGCTCCCTCCGGGTCCGGGTGGTGTCGGAGCGCAGCGGAACGTGTGACTTCCGACGCGAGAGCGCCGGCAATCTCGCGCCGGGCCGGTTCGCCGCCTTGGTCCGCGCATGCGTTGAGGACGAGGGGCACACCGTCTGCCACGAGACCGGCCCCCGGCAAGGACCGGCCCGGAGCGGTCTGTGCCGGTTTCGCCGCGCACCCGGATGCCGGCCGTTCCCTCGCGTTGCGGATTGCCGCCGCCGGGTCCGTCATCGCGCAGCGCCCGTGAGCGGGGGGATCCGTACTGCGTCGCCCCGGTGGCTGCGGCCCGCCCTGGCCAATTTCTTTGAAGCAGGTAGCTGTGCGGGTCAGGCGCCATAGCCAACGGTGCTGCTCAGGCTGGACTTTACCGACCGCCCGTAGTCCTGCCCTTGATGTCCGTCTGGGACTGTGACCAGCACGTCCTGGGTTTGTTTACCGACCGTGTCCGGGACGTCTGTCATGTTCTGGAGTCGGTACGGAGGACAAGTGGTACGGCACATCGTGGTCGAAAACTTGAGGGACCAGCGGAACGAGCGGAAGGACGGGCAGCGGTCGTGGACGATCGTCTGGCCCGAGGGATCACTGCACACGGAGGCGGACCGGTTCCTGCGTGAGCACGAGGGCTCGGGCACGCAGAAGACGTACGCGTACTACCTGGTGGACCACCTGCGGTGGCTGGAGCGCGAATGCCTGGCCTTCGACACGGACCAACTGCGGGACCTGGGAAGGTACATGGGGATCGTCGGTGCCGAGGTTCGCATACCGCTCGGGGAACCGTGGCGGGTCGGCAAGCGCCCCTACGGCCGCTCGGCCCTGTCCACCGCGGCGGCTTGCCTGAAGGGTTTCTACCTGCAGCAGGCTTCTCGCGGCATCAACGGCGAGCTCGGCAAGAAGCTCGACACGTCCCGGCTGCCGTCGCGGGTGGACAAGCGCCGCTCGTTCCTCGGGCACGTGAAAAACACGCTGCCGACCAACCCACTGGCGCCGAAGGGGCCGCACCGCCGCCACCCGAAGATGTTGCCGCAGGGGGCGAGGGAGAGGCTGCTGGGGGCGGTGAACGCCGCCCGGGATCGGCTGGTCGTCGACTGGCTCGCCGACGGCGGGCTTCGGATCGGTGAGCTCTGCGGGCTGCACCTGGTCGATTTGCACCTGCGGGAGAACGCGGCCTGCGGCGAGTGCCGCACCCCGCACCTGCACGTCTGCCACCGGCCCGGCAACCCGAACCGGGCCGAGGCCAAGACCAAGCACTCCTGGCGGGTCGAGCGCGGGACGGTGACCGGCGGGCTGATCAAGCGGGTCAGCCCGGCGATGGTGCACTCCTACTTCGAGTACATGACGACCGAGTACCCGCGCGGCGCCGGGCACGGCATGCTCCTGGTCCAGCTGCACGGTGCCGATACCGGTCAGCCGTGGGCACCGGTCGGCGCCCGCCGGATGCTCGGCCGGGCCGGGAAACGCGCTGGTCTGGGGCTGGTGAAACCCCATGCCTTCCGGCACACCTTTACCTCGGCGGTTCTCGATGCCGCGGACGGCAACACCCTGATTGCCCGGGACGCTGGCGGCTGGGCGTCGGCCGCGATGGTCGACGAGGTCTATGGCCACGTCGATGTTCATGACCCGGTCTTCGACGCCGCGCTTCGCACGGTCTGGGGTGAGACGAAGTGACCGCGAACTCGCTGCTGCCGCTCTACACCGAACGGCCCGACCGCGAAGGCCGGGACCGGCTGGAGATCCTTACCGCGCTGATCGGTGCCCCGTTCTTCGACCCGCTCTTCCGCGAGACGCTCATCCGGGTTCCCCAAGACCACCCCGTCTACCAGTGGGGATGCGTCGTCGGTGCCTGCGAACGCGTCAAGTCCGGAGGGACAGAGCTGTGCTCCATCCATCTCCAGAAGTGGGGAAAGGCGCGGGAGTCGGGCACGACCCGGGCGGAGTTCCTCACCGCGGCACAGCCGCTGGCCCGGGCCGAGTTCGAACGCGAAGGCCCATGTTTGGTCTGTCCCGATCGGCCGGCTGAGCCGCGAACCGACCTGCGGTTGTGCCGCTGCCACTACAGCTCCTGGAAGTACTACGCCGCCCCACGCAACACCGAGGTGGACTTCGAGCAGTGGGTTGCTGAACAGGAGCCACGCGAGGGCTACGGCAACTGCAGGGCCACCGTCTGTCCCGGGCTGGCAGAGTCGCCGCTGGGTTTGTGCAGCTGGCACTGGCACCGCTACAAGCGCGACCGCCGCCCCGGCGGGGCGGCTCTTCCGGCCAGCTGGTGGCAGCGCTACGAGAGCCAAGGACGACCCGTCCCCGTCTCCTGCACGGACGAGAACGCCTTCCGCACCTGGTGCGCGACAGTCGAGGTGGCCCCGCGGCCAGGGGTGGTCAACCTGCGTGGTCTGCGGCCACTGCTGCGAGCCGAGATCCAGTACACCCTGTTCGCCCATACCCAGCAGGACCGGCACAGCATCTGGCGCCTGGACTGGATCCAGAAACTCGTCAACCTTGCGCGCGAACGCGACGCCGGCTCGCTGACCGACCTGGACCTGGACGACTTCCCTCGCTTCCACACCTCGATCGTGAAGAAGATGCTCCACTACCTGCGACTGGTCTACTTCACCCCTGAGCAGACGCGGGACGCCGGATTCCTTGAGACCGACCACTTCGGCATCCATTTCCATAACCGGGCCAGCCACATCGACCTGACCCGCATCACCCAGCGCTGGCTGCGTGACCTGCTCTGGGACTACACCGCCGAGCTGATCCGCTCGCCCCACCGCCCGCGCACCGCAGTGCCCATCGACGGCATACGCCGGGCATGCACCGAACTGAGCGCGTTCATAGAGGTCGACGCCCCGGGCGGTGGCCACGACCCGAGCGCCTTGCGGGTGGAGCACATGCACCGCTTCATCGCCGACCAGCGCCATCGTGAACGCCATGGGCTGCCCTCGCTGGTGATGAAGGGGCTCTACGGCAAGCTGTCGACGGTCACCTCCGTCACCCGCACCGACGTGTTCAACGGCGTCCGCAAGCTGCTGCGGAACGCGCTGGAGAACGGCGCTGCCGAACGGCTCAGATTGGACCGGGAGTTCATCATCGCCATGCCGTTCGCCGGCGGCGAGCCGCTGCGGGCCCGGCGTCCGTTTCCCGATGAAGTCGCCCGAGCCCTGGCCGACGGGGTCAACCTCGCCCAGCTCGCGGAGCAGTACGACCCCGATGACCAGGGGATGCGGGACATCTGGGAGACCATCGTGCTGACCGGCCGCCGCGTGAACGAGGTCCTCAAACTGCGCTGGAACTGCATCGGCCGCTACGGCGGTCTGCCGATGTTCTGGCACGACCAGACCAAGGTCGGCAACTACGACACGGCGATCCGTATCCCCGACCGGCTCTACGATCTCCTCGCCGAACGGCAACGCAAGACGCTGGACCGCTTCGTCGCCCGACACGGACGCCGCCCGACCAGCACCGAGCGCGCCCAACTCGCCCTGTTCGCCAGCAGGGTCCGTAACCCCGACGGCTCCACCGCGCTGTCCTACCAGTGGTTTCACCGAAAGTTCCGGGAGTGGGTCACCGAACTTGACCTCGGCCAGCTCGTCCCCCATCAGGCTCGCCACACTCTGGCCACCAATCTGCTTCGGGCCGGGGCGACCCTCACCCACATCCGCCGCTATCTCGGCCAGGTCTCGGACGGGATGGCCGAGCACTACGTCCACCTGACGAGCGAGGACCTGGAGAACGTCCTCCAGCACGTCTGGGTCTCCGGCCCCGGCACCGCCCAACCCGGCGAACTCCTTGTCGGGGAGGTCACCCCGCTCACCCGCGAGCGGGCCCAGGCCCTCGCCATCGACCTCGCCCGCCGCAGCACCCCCGCCGAGGGCGGGTTCTGCACCTTCCAGTCGGTCGTCGACGGCGGCGCCTGCCCCTGGAACCTCGACTGCCACAACTGCGACAAGTTCGTCCTCTCCGGCGCCGACCTCCTCTACTGGCGGCGCAAGCGCGAACAGTGGCGGCTGCTGGCCGAGGGCGCCCCCGACGACGCGACCGCCGACTACCTGCACCGCTACTTCGAGCCCACGGCCCGTGCCATCGACGGCTTGGAGAAGGCCCTGGCCGGCCTCGGCCTTCTCGACGACGCACTCGCCCTGGACCTGCGCAAACCTCAGGACTACTTCCACCGCGTGTGGTCCACCGCCTTCCGCGCCGCCGACCTCGCCGACGCGGGCGCCGCCGAGCAGAGCGAGTACAGCGATACGTGCACAACCGACAACGACCCCGAGCAGGACATCGCATGAAGACCGCTGCCGTTCCAGACCCCCGCACCGCCGCTGCCCTGGCCGCCCGCCGCCAGAAGACCGAGACTGCCCTGAAGCGGGTCTGCGAGGCCATCGCCCGACTCCGGCGCGAGAAGGCTCAGGTCAGCGTCGCCGCCGTCGCCCGTCGCGCGGACGTCTCCCGCACCTTCCTCTATGACAATCCCGAGGCCCGGGCCGTCATCGCCTCCGCGATGGCCGAGGCCGGAGACCGCCGGACCCAGTTGCTCGCCGACCAGGACGAGGAACGTGAGGCGACCTGGCGCGAACGCGCTCTGAACGCCGAAGACGCTCTCAAGACCGCACACGGCGAGATCTTCGCCCAGCAGACCCGCATCAGTGAACTCCTCGGCCAGGTACGGGACTTGGAGGCCGAGTGGACTGAGGAAGCCATCCAGCGGATCACCACCGAGAACACCACCCTCAGACAACGAGTCCGTCAGCTCACAGCCGACACCCGTACCCTCGACGAGCGTCTCAAGGCCGCCCGCTCCAACCTCCGCTTCCAGGACCGCCGCGTCGCCGACCTCGAAGCCCAGATCGCGGCTCCGACGGACTGATCCGACTTGGCAGGTGGCCGTCGCACCCTGGTGGGGCGGCCACCAGCCGTAGTGCACACTTGGCCGATGCTCTTGACGTTCATCGCAGAGGTCGCGGACGAACCCCTGGTCCTGGACCCGGGCAACCAGGCGACCGAGTCGCAGACCAACACCTGGTACCTCGGCGCCGACGCCGAGGAACGGGCGACGCTGTCCGTGGAGAAGGTGGCTGCCGCCTTCGAGAGCACCGCGAGGGCGTTGCGTGACCGCATCCGGGCCCTCGGTCTGCACGGGACCGCCACGTTCTACGTCTGGCACGATGAACAAGCCGGACAACTGCGCTGCTCGACCTCCTCCCAGCCCTCGGAGTCGCTCCCGTTCGATTGCAACTACGTGCTGACCGAGACGCTCGAACCGATCATTACCAGCTTCCTCGACGACAGTGATCCCGGCTCGGTGCCGTGGACCGAACTCACATCATTTGAGTCCGATGGCCAGGACCGGGCGGAGGCCGCGCCGCCGCCATTCCCGGTCTGGACGCGTCGAGTTGGGCGCGATACCTGAACAGCACCCTTGGTCTCGGAGCCAGAGAAAGCCAGTAGCCGCACCATACGAGGCCATGCGAACATCCCCGGCATGGAGCCCCAGGACGACCAAGTGGCAGGCGAGGTGCTGCACGGGCGCGGCTGGCGCAAGGCGTTCACCGTCACCGAGATGGTCGACCAGTGGGCCTTGCTCGTCGGGACCGTTGAGAACGGCTACGAGGACCTCATCGACGAGTACACCAGCGACCTCTACAGCCGGAACTGGCTCCACGAAGCGTGGGTTCTCCTGCCCGGTCACGTGCTCGTGACCTGGAACCAGCGGATCCAGGAACTCGACGACCGCTTCCGGGCCGCGACCGCCTTCGACGACGGCCAGGCACTGTCACAGTTTCATCGTGTCAGTCGGTTCGATCCCGACGATATGTGGTGGTGGCGCCGCCACCCACGGATTCTCGTCGGCGACCTCGGACGCGCGCTCCGCTCAGCCGGGGCCGTTGACCTGTCGCCAAGCCCATGACCTGCCCGAAATCTGTCAGCAGCTTGGACCGGGACAGGCTCCAGAGCCACCTCAGACGATGAAGTCGAGAACCACCCCGTCGGGCGACATCAGAAAGTAGTGATGCATCGTCACGGACATGTAGTCTATGAATCGTCGCAGTTCAGAGCCGGTATCCGAGCTCCTGCGGTCGGTAAACTCGACGACACACCCACGCCCAGGACGCGACGAATAATTCGAACACATGACGCAACTGCTCCATGGTGCAGCACGCCTATCCGATCGACCTCATGCACAGATCGCCTGCCGGCGCGCCTACCGGACGACGCGCGTGCCAGGTGTCGTCGTCCCGGGGAACGCGCCTGCCCGGTCACCCGCGGCGATCGGTTCGGCGGCGCGTCGCTTCCGCCGGTGTCCCAGGCATCGGTAGGGCACGCGCCGACGGCTCATATCCGTACGGTGACGGTCATAGCGCAGGCCTCACCGTTCTGTCGGTGAGGCCATGATGCGCTTACATTCCGGCCTTGGTGCTGCACACCGGCCAGGCGCCCGGGCCCTGTGCGGCCAGGACCTTCTCGGCGACGGCTATCTGCTGCTGTGCGGTGGCCTGGTGGGCGGACGCGGCGTACTGGTGACCACCGAAGGCCTGCCACGTGGACGGGGTGAACTGCAGGCCGCCGGAGAAGCCGTTGCCCGTATTGGCAGACCAGTTCCCCGACGCTTCACAGTTCACCAGGGCGTCCCACTGGCTGTTTCCGGTGGTGGCCGCGGAGGCGTTGCCGGAGCCCGTGAGCGCGACCACCGCGCCGGCGGCGGCGACGGCCGCGCTGACGGCCACACGGCGGAACAGGGAAGAACGACGGATGGCCGGGCTCGCGGAGTGATGAGCCGACGTGCTGGTGGTGCTGAACAATTCAGGTGCTCCGTTCGGAGGTGGCAGGGACTGTCGCGCCGTCGGTGCCGGGGGCCGGCGCGCTGGGCGACCCCTCCACTCTGGCGGCGGCGACGCCTGGTTCCGAGAGGCTTCCAGCACGACGCGAAGGCCCTCAGTCATCGGCTCCAGGCCTACCCGTCGGGACTTCGGCCCTGGGTCGAAGGTCCCGGGCCCGTGGGCTCAGCGCCATTCCGAGAGGGTTGCGTACAGGGAACGACCGGGGCGTTCTGCCTTCGGCACGGCGTATGTGACGCCGTTCACCCATCGCCCGGGAAACAGGCACAGCACATCACCTGACCTGCGACAACGTGCACCGGGGTCACCACGACGTGACACCCCTCACACGGCAAGCCTGTTCCGGCAGGGCAGGGTGTGCCTCACGGAGCGGGCCGGAGGGCCGGACCGTGTCGTAGGTGGAGAGGATCAACCTCAGCAGGCCCCTCGCTTGCGGCGATGGCCCAGGGGATCCTGGCCTTCCACCACACCAACCCCTCGCACCCGGTCCACATCGTGGTGATCCCCAAGGAGCATGTCCCTTCGCTCACTGACCTCGGCAACGCTGAGGAAGTTCTGCTGAAGGAGGTGGTGACCGTGGTGCGGGAGGTGGCCGCCGGAGTGGAGAGGGAGTACGGGGCGTGCTCGGTGACGACGAACCTGGGCCCGTACCAGGAGCCGAAGCACATGCACTGGCACGGCACCTACCGGGGCGAGAGCGAGGCGGAGACCCGCGGCATGTACGGCAACCACGAATGGCCCTGCTCTACCGGTGATGATCCGCCGCTTGCAGGACGAGATCAGCGACGCGCTCGGCTGCGGCTTCCGGTCGCCGGACGGGCGCCCTGTCCGCCGCGGAGGACGGCGGACAGGGCAGCGCATGCCTGGACGAGTACGCCGGTGTCGGTCAGCTGCTCGTCGGCGACGACGCGGCAGCGCTCCGGGGGCCGAGCGGCGCAGGCGCGCGTTGTCGAGCTGGTCACCGGGGCTGACCGAGGCGGGCAACGGCACCAGGACGGCGGGCAGTTCCAGGGCGTCGAGTTCGGCCAGAGCGGTGGCCCCCGCCCGCCCGATGGCGAGGCCCGCCAGGGCCAACGCGTGCGGCATGTCGTGCAGGTACTCCAGCTGCCGGTATCCGGGCCGGTCGGCGAACTGGGGGTCGAGGTTGCCCTTGCCGACGACGTGCAGCACGCTGTACCACTCGGACAGGGCGGCAAGTTGAGTGCGGACGGCAGTGTTGATGCGCTGCGATCCGCTGCTGCCGCAGAAGATCAGCTTTTCTAACTGATCGTTTCAGAATGAGATCGGTGTGTTGGCTTGGCAGTTGGGTGTTGTGTCGGCAGGATCTGGTGGGTGTCTGCTGACCTTGTGCCTGATGACCTGTGGGAACGCGTAGCTCCGCTGCTGCCTCCTCGTCCGCCTCGGCGGCACCGGTATCCCGGGCGGCTGCCGGCCAATGACCGTGCTGCTCTGCGGGGCATCGTTTACGTGCTGCGCAAGAGTGTGAGCTGGCGGGACGTCCCGGCGGAGCTGGTGGGCTGCAGTGGGGTGACGGCCTGGCGGCGTCTGCGGGACTGGACCGAGGCTGGAGTATGGCCCCGCCTGCACGAGGTTCTCCTGGCGGAACTACGTAAAGAGGGCCTGCTGGAGATGGACGACGCCTCGATCGACGGCTCGCACGTCAGGGCCCTCAAGGGGGGGCTCACACCGGACCTTCGCCGGTCGACCGGGCCCGGCCCGGCAGCAAGCACCACTTGATCGTCGACCGGCACGGAACTCCGCTCGCCGTCTCTCTGACCAGCGGGAACCGCCACGACGTCACCCAGCTCATGCCCCTGCTGGACGCCATACCCCGCATCCGTGGCCTGCGCGGCCGGCCACGCCACCGACCCCGGCGACTGTTCGCCGACCGCGGCTACGACTACGACAAATACCGCCGTCTCATCCGGGCTCGCGGGATCACACCCAAGATCGCCCGCCGCAGCACCCCGCACGGCTCAGGACTGGGCAGGACCCGGTGGGTCGTCGAGCGCACCTTCGCCTGGCTCCACCAGTTCAAAAGACTCCGCATCCGTTACGAGATACGAGCCGACCTCCACCTCGGACTACTCCAACTCGCCTGCAGCATCATCTGCTTGAGGCGACTCCGGACCTCATTCTGAAACGATCAGTAAGTCTTCAGCCGAACAACTGGCGGATCCTGCGGAACCGCCGCCTCAAGGGGGGCGGCGTTTCTCGAGCGATGAGCAGCATCGCTCGACTGCACAACCTCGCCCTCGCTGGATAGGCCGACCGGACCCAACCGCCCGCTGCCCCGCACACGCTCACCCGGCGATCATTTGCGGGACAAGCCTTGATCAAAGGCTCTCCCGCAAGCGGGTCAGGCGTGTGGGAAAGCTGCGCTCAGGTGCGTGAGTTTCTCCAGGGATGACGCTAGTCGAGGGTCCCAAACTAGCCGCATCACGGAATGTGAGCCACAGCCGTAACTCGCTGACAAAGCCACAGCGGGGTACGCCTGGCTCACGCATCCCAGCAACACGCACTGATCGAGGCAGCACAGACGCCCGTCACCCCACCAGGGGCGACGGGCGTCGTCACGCTCAGACGGCCGTCAGGACGCGTACCGGGTCACCTTCGTCACCCTGCACGTCACCTTCCCATCCACCTGCGCCAGACCCTGCGCCGTTTCCTTCGCCAGCTGGGCCGGAGCCAGATTGTTCGTCGCCGCGGTTCCCTCACCGAGTCGGGTTCCGTCCTTGTCCAGGAACTCGACCTGCACGATGTAGTTCGACTGCTTCGACGACCGGTTCGTGATCTCCAGCTTGGCCGCCGGCCACTGCGTCGCGCCGTTCACCTCGCACTCAGTGATCTTGACGTCGCCCTCGGGGCCGGCATCGTCCTTCTCCTTGGGCGCGTCGTCCTTCTTCTCCGCGGCCTTTGTGGGCGGGGCCGTCACTTCGAGGATCCCGCCCTCGTCGCTACCGGAATCCGTGCCACCCATCACCGCTCCGACGATGCCCAACATGATGACGAGGACCACGATGCCGAGGCATGAGAAGCCCACGATCATCCCCGTGCTCTTCTTCTTCGGCTGCTGGGGCGGCTGCTGGCCCCACCCTGGCTGCTGCCCCCACTGGGGCTGCTGAGGCTGCTGGCCGGGCTGTTGCGGATACGACATGGGTCCCCAATGAAATGGTCTGTGTGAGGGGACACCGTACGACCCGCCCGGAGTACCTGCACCAGAAGGGGCAGATCGTGACGGAACCGTGAACGATCAACGCACTTCGAAGTCGCCCCCGCCGGGGGCGACGGACATCGTCAGGGCACCTGCCGGATCACCTTCGTCACCCGGCACTCAATATTCCCCTCCACCCTGTCCAGCGATTTCGCTTCCCCCGCAACCTCCTGACCAGAGGACACCTTGATCGACTCCGACACTGCCTCAGTCAGACGGTCACCCAACGGGTCAACGAACGCCACGGTGACGGTATAGAGGCCGTTCTTGGTGGTCCCGTTCGTGATCAGGAAGTCCGCGGTAGGCCACCCCGTCCGCTCGTTCACCACACACCTGGCGATCTTCACGTCGGCTTCGGCACCCGCGGGCTTCGACTCCTCGGACCCGCTCCCGCCGTCCGAGCCGCACCCAGTGGCACCCAGCAGCACCAGCAGACCCATCGCCACGATCTTCCCGGTGTTGCTCCTCTTCGGCGGCTGCTGAAGCGACATGTATCCCCCACATAGCGGTCGGCGTGAAGGGGACACCGTACGACCGAATGGAATGCCTGCACCCGGAAAACCGGCAGATCGTGACGGACCCGCATGCTGTCCCCACACATCGGGTCCGCCCCCGCCCGGCGCGGGAACTCCGTCACGTCCCGCACCGACGTCGCCGGCCCGAGGATCTCGCCGTCCGCGCGCACCTGTCGGCTGCCCGTACTGCCGGGGCCCGCCCACCGCGTACACCCGGAGTGGCGACCCGGCCGCCACGACCGTCGAGCGTGGTATCGGGAGCAGGTGCACCGCGGCTGTACTGCTGAACTCACACCCGAGAACTTCGAAAGGTTGTCAGCCGGCCGGACGCCGTCTGGAGCCTTCCGTCCCCGCCCTATGACTCAGACGAAAGACAAAGAACAGCGGAGCGAGGGCCCACCCCCGCTTCTCGCTGCCGTTCACATAACCAGCGGGTCGACCGGCGGCCATGGGTAGCCCAGTTGCTCGGCATCATGCGAACCGCCCCAGACCTCGGCGGTGGCACGGGGATCGCCTGCGGTCAGCCGCGCTTCAAGGCGCCAGGCTTGTACCGACGGGGCGTCCGCGGAGATCGGGAGGGTCATCCCGAACTGGAGCCAGGGCAGATCTGTATCGGCCCGGTTACGGGGATGCCTCAGGACGACGTGGATTCGATCGGGTTCCTTGCGGGAGGACCAGATGCCTTCCAACTCGCAGTCCCACCTGAAGAGCCAGTCCCCGTGTCCCCTCAGCCCCGCCTCAAGCTGCCGCGCAACCGCTCCTGCCGGCCACTCCCAACCGCGGTCCTCTCCGGCTCGCAGGACCTCCGCCTCGTACTGGCCTGCGGTGAACCTAAGCTCCGGCAGGTCGATGTCCTGATTGGCCAGGTCGCGCCAGCCCGTCCAGACAACATGATCCCCGTGGCGCGTGACCGTCATGTACAGCGCGCCGCAGCACTCCTCCACGCCGCACCCGGACCAGGCGAGACGAACCTCGTGGGGCGTGGCCGTGGCGCGCATCGGCCCGTCCTGGCCCAGCAGGTACCTGGGGCCTACCCCCAGGTACCGGGAGCCTCCCACGCCACCGGGTACCACCTCGGCCAGAAGATCCCGGCCGTTGACGATCGGGCGGACCTCCACGCCGCCCTCGTCGGGTGGAGGGCACGCGGTGCTCAGACTGAGAAGGTCCGGTCTCGTGGTCATCGGCCAATGATCGCGGAGTCGGCTCGCAACTGTCAGGTGAAATCGAGCGGACTCGGTGCCACGCTCCATCAGCATCGGGCGGCAGGAGGTGTCCTTCGACAGGCAATCTTGATCGATTGACAGGTGAACCTGATCGCTCGATCGGCACCCGAGAGCCTGGCCTCGATCGGGGCCTTCAGAAAGAGAGAACGGTGTCCTTGAGCAGGCGCAGGACCTTGCGCCGGCGGGGGCGGTGGCGCGCCAGTGCTTCTCCGCTTCCACGCTGGCGCGGGTGACGGCCAGGTCCTTGCCGGTGGTGCGGATCAGGCCGATCCGGTGAGCGTTGTGCGCCAGCGCGTTGAGATGGATCGGGCCGATACCCGGAGAGGACGCGGCCTCCTCCTGAGTCGTCCATTCGCCGCCCTCCGGGAGGTCGCAGCAGGAGAACGCTATCTGGGGGAGCTCGTCCGTCCAGGTCCTCACCCGGGCATTGTTGCCGACGCCGAACTCGAGGCCGCCGTCCGGCCCCGCGTCCCGTACATGCCCTGCGTGTGAGCATGACGTGAGACAGGGCCTGTGCCCGCCCTGCCCGGCTGCGGTGGGCACAGACACTCCGAGAGGGGCCAGCTATCTGTGAACAGAGCCCGCGATAGCGCCGTTCGGCGAGAGTGCCGCGCCCTGAACCAATGTCCCCGGCCTCTGATCGACGAGGAAACCTGGCTGCGGGATCGCCGCGATGACGACTTCCGTGAACGCGGTCTGGGCGTGCCCGAAGCAGAGCGGTTGCTCGGGACGACGGTACGCAGGTACGCGCCGCCTTCGAGCGCCCCGCTCCACGAGGCGCTCGGAACCGCATCTCGCGACAGCTTCGCCAGCCCGCCGGATCTTGGCGAAAATGGTGCGGCCTCCTCCGCCGGAACTCCGGCCTACCGCGCCCCAGGCCCGCATCGTTCGTGGTGCCGACCGGAGGTAGCAGGACCCGCAGCGCAGCGGAGCACGGTCCGGTACGGATCGCCCGGCCCCGCCCGGTCGGTTGGCCGCTGTCCCTTTCGAGGGTGGTGTCGTCGGTGACGATCTCGGGTTCCGGATCGCCCGGGCTGGCGGCGACCTTGGGTCGGTTCCTCCACCGGGCCGTCACCGAGCTCCGGGCCGAGATGCGCGACGCGCAAGCGGCAGTCGCGTGATCGGGCGCTGATCCGGTCGCGCGCCGCCACTTGCCGATCTTGCTCATCCATCGGTCGGCAGGTGAGCAAGCGCAATCCTCGCGCCCAGTCCCTGACCGGTGGGGGAAGACTGCTCGTCGGGTCGTTCAGCCTGCGAAGCCGCGCCACTCAGCCGTGGCGTTGATGTTGGCGTCGGCCTCCCGGGCGGCTGCGGCCGGGTCGCGGCCGCGCAGGGCGGCTACCAGGTCCTCGTGCCCGGCGGGGTCCGCTCCATCGAATCCGGGCAGCTCCCAGAATTCGGACATCGAGGCGCGCAGCGGTTCGGCGAGATTGCGGTACAGCTCGGCGAGTAGTGCGTTGCCCGCAGCGTCGACGATACGGGTGTGAAACTCCCAATCTGCGGCGAGCCAGCCTTCGAAGTCCTTGGCCGTCCAGGCTTCGGCGCGGCGCTCCAGCGTCGCGGTCAGGGCGGCCAGGTCCTTGTCGGTGGCGCGGGTGGCGGCAAGGTGGGCGGCCTGGCCTTCCAGGGCGGCGCGGACTTCGAGAAGTTCGGTGGAGGCCTGGTCCGCGTAGAGGCGCTGGACCGCTCCGGAGAGCTCGCTGGTTGCCCGCACGTAGGTGCCGTCGCCCTGGCGGACTTCCAGGAGACCGGCGTGGGCCAGGGCGCGGACGGCTTCGCGGACGGTGCCGCGGGCGACCTGAAGCTGGCGCATCAGCTCGGGTTCCGGCGGGATCCGGGTGCCCACGGGCCACTCGCCGGCCGTGATCTGTCGGCGGAGCGTGCCGAGCACCTCGGCGGACAACGTGGGGCGGCGTGCCGGTTCCAGGCTCATGCAAGCATCATACATTGGATGATTTGACCTTTAAACATCAAACGTTTTACGTTTGCGTCATGACTGAGACCACCTTCACCTCTCGCGAGCCCCTCGGACGTACCCGCGCCACCTGGCTCGCCGGAGCGGGCGTGGTGCTCATCGCACTCAACCTCCGCCTCGGCATCAGCAGCGCCTCCGTACTGCTCGACGCCCTGCGGACCGACCTCGGCTTCGGCTCGGCGGCCGCCGCCTCGCTGCCTGCCCTGCCGACCCTGAGCTTCGCCGCCGCCGGGTTCTTCACCGGCCGCATCGTCAAACGGCTCGGGGCCGAGCCAACCGTGCTGCTCGCGCTCGCGGCGCTTGCCGCCGGGCTCACCGTCCGCGGCATCCCCACCACCTGGGCACTCCTCGGCGGAACCGTCCTTGGCATGTCCGGGCTCGCGCTGTGCAACGTCCTGCTGCCGGCCCTGCTCCGGGCCCACTACCCGGCCAAGGTCGCCCTGCTCACCGGCGTGTACACGACCGTGATGGCGCTCGGCTCGACGCTGGGCGCTGCTGTGGCCGTGCCGCTGGCCGCATGGGTGGGCTCGCCCTCCCTGGGCCTGGCCGTGTGGGCGCTGCCCGCGCTGCTCACCACCCTGGTGTGGGCGTTCGTACGGGCTCCCTCGGCCCGGTCCGGGTCGGCCTCAGATGCTTGCGGGGCGCAGTACGTATCGCCGTGGGCGATGGCGCGGACCCGGCTGGGGGCGCTGGTGAGCACGTACTTCGCACTCCAGGCGCTGAACTGCTACGCCATCATCGGCTGGCTGCCCACGATGCTGTCCGCACAAGGCATGTCGCACGGCGCCGCGGGCGGCATTCTCGCGGTCTCTCAGGCGGTCGGGATTCCCGCGACCTTCCTGGTCCTCGCCTTCGCACGCGCGCCGGGCCGGCTACGGCCCGCCTTCCTGGTGATCTCCGCGTCCATGCTCGCCGGATTCACCGGACTCCTCATCGCCCCCGTGGCCATGCCAGTTGTATGGGCCGTGCTGGTCGGGCTGGGACTGTGCTCCTTCCCGCTGGTACTCGCCGTGATCGGCAACAGCGGCAGCAGCCCCGCCGAGACCACCGCCCTGTCCAGCCTGTCCCAGTCCCTCGGATATCTGGTCGCCGCCCTCGGCCCCTTCGCCGTCGGCCTGCTGCACAGCGCCTCCGGCAACTGGACCCTGCCGATGGCGGCACTGCTCGTCACCGCGGCCGCACAGCTCGTCGTCGGGACGGCGCTCTCCACCCGCCGACACTGACCTGCGGAACCCGGGCATCTTGGCACGTCGCCCCGCTGCGGGCCCGCTGGCCGGCGCCGCCAGCTACACCTGCCAGCACTGCGCGAGTGTGTGGTCTACGGATGGCACCCGAGGCCGCCAGGCAAGCGCCTCACACCTGATCGCGTGCTGGCCGGAATGGGGGCAGTACTCACCCCAAGGAAGGACTGCACAGCTCACGCGTCCGCAGGCTCCCCGGCCTGCTTCCCGTCGCCCGTGCTGCGGGCGCCGGGGCCGGGCACCGCGGCCTCAGCGAAGTCGAGCCGGGCGGGCCATGTCAGGGTTCACCTCGCCGTACGGGCGTACGTGGGACCGGAACAGCGGGGTCAGGCCACGCCGGTCGGCAGGCGTGAGAAGTTCGACCCACTCCAGTTCACCGAGGATGTCCTGGAGCATCAGGGTGTTCGCATAGACCAGGGCCGATTGCAGGATTCGCAGGCACAGCACGAATATCTCCTGCTCATCGCGTCGGTTGGACGCGGTCTCCTCGCCTTGCCATAGGCGATCACGCGGTTCGCTCCAGTTGAGGACTCCATCATGGAGCGGCTCATCCCCCTCCTTCCGCCGCCCGTCCAGCAGCAGACCCCGCAGATACAGCCCGCCCTTCACCTGCTGGCCAGCACGCACCAAGGGGGCGAAGACATCCCCGGCGAACTCCTCCAACCGACCCCGACACGCGGCGAGTTCATTCACCCTCACACCAGCAGGAAGCCACCGGAGCAGCCACGTGCCCAGAGACGTAACTAGGCCCCACTGGTGCTCTCCGCGCGAGCGGAGGTGAGGCCGCCAGCCTTGGAACCGTCGGCACCAGTCCGACCGCCAACCAATCTGCGGACGCCAGGTCAGAACTGCTCGGCGGTTTCACCGGCCCCTCCGCCCCTCTCTCACCGAGTGCCCGGCCTCTGGAGCCAGGCACCAGGCACTCCGGCGTACGGGGCCCCGCCCAAGCCGGGCCGCGACGGTCATCCAGGCCCTCAGCTACCCCGAGATCCGGGCCATTCGCGGACCAAGCCTCACTCGAAGACCACCAAGGGCCGTGCTTTCGCTGGTCACCAGCGGCGCGGGACGTGTACCACGCGACCGCGAGGAGTGGCCCTCGCGGTCGCGTTCTCCAAGACCCATGTCCATTGTGTAGAGCATGAGTTGGGATTCCTTGGGCGTCGATGCGGACAAGAGTCCAGCCTCGGTAGCCCATGCACAAGGTCCTGGGGCTGCCCCCGGGAGTTGGTCAACACCGCGTGTATCGGGCAGGTAGCACCATGCGGGGATTGGGATCGAGGAGCACATCGGCGGGACCGAACCGCGCGGCCAGTTCGCGGATCTCGGGGTCCTCGAGAAGGCGGAGGCGGCCGTCTTCAATGAAGGGTGTGCCGTCGACGGTGATGGTCGGCTTGTCGAACTGGCAGTCGCAGTGGGCGTGTCCCGGCCCGCTACGGTCAGGCTCCCCCTCCTCGGTCAGGGCGTCCAGGCCAAGGTAGAACGCACCGGCGTGCTTCTCCCGTTCGAACTGGGCGCCACCGCTTGAGCGCACTTTCGGGTTGAGTCCGATCAGCGCGTGCCGCAGGTAGTAGCCCCTGGGTGAATAGTGACGGAGCTCGGTGGCGGCAGTCTCGCCCTCGATCGCTGTTACCACGTTGTCGGTGAGTTCGATCGCGGTGCGCTCGGCCGGTGTGCCGGTGACGGTGGATTCCTCGATGACCAGCAGCCCGTCGGTGCGGTTGGGGTAGAAGTTGACACCACCGTAAGGGAAGGGCCGCCACATTCCAGCGGTGAGGGGAGCGTGATGACCACTGGTGGCGAAGTCACGGAAGGTCACATCGGTTCCTGCAGCGGTGGTTACCCGGATCTCGTCGGCTGCGGCGAGTTGCGCGGTCGCCTTGGCTTCCAGGGCGAAATACAGCTCCAGCGGGAAGCGGGCACCCGTGGCCAGAGCCGACGCGGTCGCGGTCTGGTGCAGTGAGAGGAACCGGGCCTTGCGCTTGGCGACCTCGTCGAAGAACAGGCGGTCGCTGTGCACCTCACCCCACCATGTGCAGGAGAGCACCACATCGGCCTCGGCGTGGATGGCCGACAGCATGGGCGATGGCCCCTCGGAGTCCCAGCCACCCGCGCTGAACGGGGGGACGGCCAGAACGTGCACCTCGGCGCTGCGATAGGCGGCAGCTGCCGCCAGTGCCTGCACCACCACAGGGTCCACCGAGTTCTCCGTCAGGATCAGCACCTGTTCGCCGGCGGCAACGGCGGTGTACTCCATGACGTTATAGGCGCCGGGCATGAGTTCGGTGATGGACAGCGGTGCTGCCGTGGGAGTGTCCAAATAGCTGAAGCAGGTCGTTCCGTTCATGCGGATCGAATCCTTTCCGGTGCCGACTGGGCAGTCGTTGATTGCGGAAGGCGGAGGGTGCCATCGACTCCAAGGCCGAAGAGGCCCTGAACGAGGGGCAGCGTGACAAGAAGGGCGAGCGGGACAGTCCACTCACCGGCGAGGTCGTGGGCTGAGCCGAACAGCAAGGGCCCAACGGCGGCCATGAGGTGGCCGACGCTTTGGGCCGTGCCGCACAGTGCGGCGGCCTGGGACGCGTCGGCGGCACGTCGGCCTTGGAACGTCAGCGCCAACACCAGGCAGGCGCCGCTGCCAAGGCCGATCAGCGCACTCCACGCGGTCGCCATCTCGGGGGCCAGGAGCAGCCCCGGGTATCCGGTGGCGCACATCAGTGAACCGCTGACGGCCGGCAGCGATACGTCAGTGAGTTGTCGGGCGAGGATCGGCACGGCACTGCTGGAGACCGGACCGGTCGCCTGGAGCAGGAACAACTGCCGGTCGGCGGCGCCTCCGAGGGCGCCGTGGTCGTACACGATGTGGGGTAACCACGCGTTCGTGGTGTGGAAACCGAGGGACCGCTGCCCCGTGAACCGCCTGCCCCGCTCAGGGGGGTCGGTGGATGTTACGGGCCAGTTGGAGCGTCAGCGCCCTTCGGAACAATCACGCTCATGCGCCCCCTCCTGCCCCGGCGCGGCGCGGCTGCTGATCCGCACGAGCGTGGAGGCGGCGGAGCGGGCAGCCACCGCGTCTCCCGCCGCAATGGCCTCTACGAGGGTGGTGTGCCAGTGGTCGTGTTCGGCGGCGATATCACTGCTCCAGGTCAGCCCGGCCACCGCTGCGGCCAGCGCGCTCCCCAAGTGCTTGTAGACCTCGGCAAGCAACCTGTTCCCGCCTGCTTCCACCACCGCCAGGTGGAATGAGCCATCGACGTCGGCCAACGCGGTCATCTCACCGGCACAGTTGGTCTCCTGCGCCTTGTGCAGCAGCTCCCGCAATCGCTTCACGTCTGCGCTCGTCCGACGCTGCGCGGCCAGCCCCGCAGCATGCTCCTCCAACACCGCGCGCAGCTCGAAGACATCGGACACGTGTGCTGTTGCCGCACGGCGTACCAACACCGCCTCCAACTCGCTGGAGCCCCGGACGTAGGTGCCGTCTCCGGAACGGGCTTCCAGCAGACCCAGATGCACCAAAGCGCGCAAGGCCTCTCGCACGGTGTTGCGACTGATTCCCAGAATCGCGACCAATTCGTGTTCGGGAGGTATCCGACTGCCGACCGGCCAGCGGCCGGAGGCGATCTGCTCCCGTAGTTGATCAGCGGCCTGGGCGGACAGCGTCGCGGCACGGCGCGGCTCTCTCAACCCCTCCATACAAACCTCCAAAGGTTGGACAGCTGTAGGTAAACACATGACGCCCGCCCTACACCAAGGTGACCTGTGTCACATCGCGCGATACGCGGCATCACCTCCCGGCGGGCGACTGCTCAGCCCGCTCCATCCGTGACGGAACCTCTCCGCGTGTGCCGGGCTCCGCACGGGGGCGCCCATGCGGTCATGGCCGAACTACTGGGCAGCCGACCGGACATCGGCCCGATGGCTTCAGGCGTCTCCTTCACCCGCGGCGCCACCGAGACCAGCAACCTGAGCATCGCCACCCGGCCGGGACGGGGCACCATCAGCCACGTGACCAACCTCAGCTCCGCCCCGGCCGGCTCAGCCCCTACCCGACTGAGCACGGTGCCCTACGACCACCCCGACGCGCACCACCTCACCCGAGCCCTGCATCTCGGCCAGGTCGCGACCTACGGATTCGCCGAAGACCCCGGAGAGACCCCCGCCGCACAGTTCGACCCGCCGCAGGGCCTGTTCCTCATAGCCCACCACGACGGGGGCGCCGTCGGTTGTGGTGGGATCCGCCTCCTCGACGCGGAAACAGCGGAGATCAAGCGCATGTACGTGAAAGAGAGCGCACGCGGAAACGGCCTTGGCAGGCGCATCCTCGAATACCTGGAGCGCCACGCTGCCGTCAACGGCGCCACACAGCTCCTGCTGGAAACCGGATTCCGTAATCACGACGCCCTGGCGCTCTACCAACGCTGCGGGTACACACCACGCTCCTCGTACGTACCCGGACGAGACCCAAGGGTGAACCGCGCCCTGACGAAGCGGCTCGGTTTCCCCGACCGTAGGGTCTCGTAGGGCAGCACGCGGACACGGAAGACCTGCCGCTCCGTAGGCTGCGCGTCAGATGGGCATTGCCACACGCTCCGGCCGAAACCGCCACCGCCCACTCCCCTGGGGCTGTCGGCACGTCCCCATCCGGCCGATATCCGACGGCGGTCCGGTCCTCCCGCCAGCCGTTTCACCCACTGTCCCGCTCCCGGGCAGGCACGCTGTCGATTGCGCGCCGGATTCAGGGCGTGGGTGTGGAGGTGATGGTGCTGGTGTCGTCGCACGTGCCGGTCGGCAGGACCACCTTCGCAGCGACGGCGTCGGCCCATCGGTCGTCATCGGCCGCACCGGTCGCGCGCTCCGCACCCCATACCCAGCGGCCGCCGCTTTCCACCTGGTCGAGAACGGCGACGGCGTAGCGCCGTCCGGAGGTGAGCGGCTGGTATACGGGTTCGTCGGTGGTGTAGGTGTGCTGGGCGGTACGGGTGACGGACTGGGCGAGTGTGAGGGTGTCCTGCGTGCTGCCCTTGAGGGTCTTCTCCACAGTCAGAGTGACGACCTGGACGCCTGTCGCGGGGTCTGCGGTGTCAGGGGTGTAGCGGGTGGGGCCCGTAACCGTGCCGATGACGACGGTTGGGGCGTGTGCGGCGACGTACTCAGGGGTGCTGGCGAGCGGGGCACACAGGGACGAGACGGTGACCTCACCGTCGGTCAGGGCTGCGTAGGTACCGGCGGCCGCGGTGAGGGCGAGGCCGGCGGAAACGGCGGTGATCCAGGCGTGCTTGCGCATGTCAGCTCCATAGCCTGCGGTAGTTGGCCTTGTCGACGGCCTGGGGGGTGGTGACGGGAGGCATGGCGATGTTGGTCCACATCAGCGACAGGAAGCGGTCGGCTTTGTGGCACAGGCCGAGGGCGTGCCCGAGTTCGTGGGCAGCTGCGGAATTCTGATAGGCGCGGCTCCGCCCCTTCATCTTGCCGCGGTTGAACTTGATGTGGTCGGTAGCCGCGGTTCCTGAGTCGCGTACGTACTGGGCCACTGGCGCGCGGTCTCCGCGACCGCCGTCGTAGTCGCGGAATTCGAGGTCGTTGACGGTGGCGGCGGAGTCGGGGCGGAGCTCGATCGTGGCACCGGAGAACTGCCATGCCTTGAGGGCATGCTTGCGCGGGCCGTCGTAGCGGGTGTTCTCCGTCCAGCGGATCTCGCCGTCATCGACAGCGGACTCGCCCGCGCGTTCGCGTTCGCCACCGACACAGGGCGCCGGGACGACCGCCCGGTACTGGTGTGCGGACGCGGAAGGCGGGGGCAGCGCGAGGAACACCGTGGCGATCACGGCGGCCACATTCGGCACGGTACGGATACGAGTCGTCACACTGGGCAATCATATGGGTTGCGGAGTGCCCGCCGCACGCGGCCGGTTCACTCCAGGACGAGGTCGGCCCCGAAGGGGCTGCGCTCCGTCTGCCGCACTCCTCCGCACCACGCGACAACCGTGCACGACGTCGTTCCGATGCCGCTCAACGTCCGACCGGACGCCCGGTGTTCGCGGGGTCCCTGACTTCTCCGTCGTCACCGGCGCACATGTTCCGACGCTCCGGGCATGGGGAGGTGACACCCCCGACTCCCGCTGTCAGCGGGCTGGGTTACCCGTTCGCCGGTGCCTTCCATGCCGTATTCAGCAGCGCATGCACCTGTTGGACCAGGTGGCCGACGGCCCGGGTGCCGTCCAGGACCAGGTCGGCGGCTTCCCGCAGCGGAGCGACGTGCCGGGTGTGCGCGTCCCGGCCGTGCGCCAGGTATCCGCGCAGGCCGATCTCCGGGTCCGCCCCGTCGCTGATCTTCCGCAGAGTCTTCCTCGCGAGGCGCAGGTCGGCGGGGGTGTTGACGTAGATGCTCCAGCGAGCCACGGACGTCAGGGCGGGCAACAGTGCGAAGGTGCCCTCGACCACGAGGATCCGGGTGTCGGGGCACACCGCCGCATCCATGGAGTCCTGGACGCAACCCCAGTCGATGGAGTCGGGGTCGCTGTAATTGATGACGAGACCGGGCCTGTTGATCGCTGGGACGAGGGGCGCCCGGCCGCGGTCGGTGTGGAAGCAGTGGTCGAGGTGGACGACCCGGGTCCCGGGCCGGGTCATGGCCACCTCGGTGGCCACGGTGGTCTTCCCCGATCCGGCGCCGCCTCCGATGAGGAGTACCGGTACGGGCAGGGCTGACAGCGGCATGTCGCCTCCCTGGGGTGGTGGGAAGCGACAGCGTAGAGACCGGACAGCCCGTGCCATGACCTGCGTGGTGCGGAGTTGACGACTACGAACGGCGGCGGCAGCCGGAAAAGGGACGTACCGGGGATCGGTCCGACAGCCGTGTCGGGAGTGTGGGACGCGAGCGCTATCGCGGGATCGGGCGCGAGGACGGTGCCCGTCCTGGAGGCGCCGCTGCGACGCGCCGGCTCCCCGGCACCCGAGCCGGCCCCGCCGCCGGCTGTCCCCCGGGGCGCTGCCGCACGGCTCGCCGGGCAATAGTTGCGCCGAACCCCTTGCTGAGGCGATCCGATCTCCCTAATGTGAACCTTCAAATCGCTGGAAGTACCTGCATCAAGCTTTGTTAGGGCCAATTTTGAACGATCAAATTTCGTGTGCAGTCGAGATCGCCACCCCTGCGACCCCCGGTCGCGGACCGATGGCGGGCTACCTCGACTACGCCAGAGTCGGTCCGCTCTCCCGCCCGGCCGTCGCCGCTCTCGCGACCGCGACCACGCTGGCCACCCGTCTCGACCCGGCTGACCTCGATCGGCTCTTTGCCCTCGGCGAAGCCGCACGGACCTCGGCGGCCCGGCTGCTCGGTGCCCGTCCGCATGAGATCGCGCTCGCACCGTCCACCAGCAACGGCCTGTTCGCCGTGGCCGCCGCACTCCACGGCGCCGGTACCGTCCTGGTGCCCCGCGGTGAGTTTCCCGCCAACCTCTACCCCTGGCTCCGGTTCGCCGACCGCGGCGGCCCTGCCGTCCGCCTCGTCGGCGAGGCCGGGACGCGGCACATCACCCCCGACCTCCTGCGTCGCCATCTCACCCCCGATGTCAACGCCCTCACTGTCAGCGCCGTCGACTCGATCACCGGGCATGTGGCACCGCTCGCCGCCCTCAAGGAAGTCCTCGGGCCCGACCGGCTGCTGATCGTCGACGCCATCCAGGGCCTGGGCGCCGTACCGCTCGAAGCGGAAGCCGCCGACATCCTCGTCAGTGGCGGCCAGAAGTGGCTGCGGGCCGGCTGGGGAGCCGCGCTGTTGTTGATCCGCGACCGGTGTGCCGATCGCCTGGCACCCGGGCTCGGCGGCTGGGCCGGTGTCACGGAGCCCTTCGCGCCGCGGCATCCGGCGCCACCGCTGCCCGGCGCCGCCGCCCACCTCGCCACCAACCCGGACTTCCCGGCCGCCGCGGCCCTCGGTGCCGCCATCGACGACCTGTTCGACCAGGGCGGCCCGGCAGCCGTCGGCACCCGTATCCGCGCCACCCTCGCCGATCTGCTCGACCGCGCACGGCGGGCCGGCGCCGAGGTCCTGCTGGACGGACTCGGCCCCCACGAGCGCGCAGGAATCGGCACCTTCCGCATGCCCGGCCACGATCCCGCCACCGTCCACCGCACCCTCGAAGCGGCCGGCCTGATCACCACCCGCCGCGACGAGTGGATCCGGCTGTCACCCCACACCTCCACCCCCGGCGCCGCGGCGGATCTGCTCGCCGAGGCGCTGCACACCCTCACCCACCGCACGACACATTCCCAGGAGTCGACATGTCCCACCAACTGAGCCGCCGCCGACTGCTCCAGCTCGCCACCGCCTCCGCCGCAGGACTGGGCCTGGCCGCCTGTGGCGACAACGGCTCGGGCAACGCCGGAGGGGACGGCGACAGCGGCAGGATCGTCGTCTGGAGCTGGACCACCGCGGCCGAGGGCCTGCGCAGCGTCGTGCCCTCCTTCGAGCGGGACAACCCCGGCATCAAGGTCGACGTCCAGGACGTCGGCAACCCGGCCATCTGGGACAAGATCACCGTCGGCCTCGCCTCGGGCGGCAAGGGCCTTGCCGACGTCCTGCACATCGGCGTCGACTACCTGCCCAGTTACCTGGACAAGTTCCCCGACGGCATCGCCGACCTGTCCGAGTTCGGGGCCGACAAGTACCAGGACGCCTTCGCCAAGGGGCTGTGGCCGACTGTCATCGGCACGGACAAGGCTGCCCACGCCCTCCCGTGGGAGGTCAACCCTCTCGGTCTCTTCTATCGCCACGACCACTTCGAGAAGGCCGGGGTCGACCCCGACGGCATCAGCGACTGGAACGGGATGACCACCGCCGGGTCGAAGATCCTCGACGCCACCGGAGTCCGGCTGCTCGGGCTCGACAAGACCGGCGCCACCCAGGACATGGACTTCTTCCAGAACCTGATGCAACTCCAGGACGCCTTCTACTTCGACCGGGCAGGGAGGATCACGCTCGCCTCCCCCGCCGCGGTCAAGGCCCTCACCATCATCAAGCGGCTCAACGACGCCGGCCTGATCGCCGACACCGCGGGCCAGGGCACCGAGAAGCGCCTGCTCGGCCAGGGGAAGCTCGCCACCTACGCGGAAGCGGCCTGGGCCGTGGAGTATCTGGCCTCCACTTTCCCCGAGCAGAAGGGGAAGTGGCGCTCCATGCAGCCGCCCGCCGCCGTTCCCAGGGGCAAGCGCAACGCCATCGTCAACTCCACCTACCTGGCCGTCGCCGGGTCCAGCACGCGCCGCAGGGCCGCCTGGCGGTTCATCGAGTACGCGCTCACCCAGCCCGCCCAGATCAACCGGATGTTCGCCTCCGGCGGCGTCTTCCCCGCCCTCGACGCGGCGTACGACGACCCGCGATTCAGCGCGCCGCACCCCTTCTACGGTGGCCAGAAGGTGCTGAAACCGTTCGTCGAATCGCTCTCCGCCCCTGCCCGGGCCAGCAACTTCACCGGCGATTACGCCCGCGCCCTCAAGTTCGCCAGCGACGCGCAGAGCCAGGTGCTGATCAAGGGCGCCGACCCGGCCGATGCCCTCCGGAAGGCCGCAGAGCAGCTTGCCCAGCAGACCGGCCGGAAGCTGGCGGCCTGACCTCATGTCCCTCGCTCCGTCCGAACACGCTCCCGCCGCCGCCCCGGCCGGCCGCGGCACCATCGATCAGACCGGCCGCACACGTACGGGACGCCGCCGACTGCTGACCCCCACCTCCGTCCCGTACCTGCTGATCATGCCTGCCGTACTGGGCTTCGCGATCTTCAAGGCGTACCCCATCGTCGCCTCGCTCTGGATCAGCCTCACCACCGGCAACGGCGCCGACCGGCACTTCACCGGGCTCGACAACTACCAGCGCCTGCTGCACGACCCGCTGTTCTGGACCGCGCTGAAGAACACGGCTCTGATCCTGGTCGTCCAGGTGCCGCTGATGCTCGGCCTCGCCCTGCTCGTCGCGCTCGGCCTCAACTCCACCAAGGTCTGGCTGCGCCCGCTCTGGCGGCTCGGCGTCTTCGTCCCCTCGCTGACCGGCCTGGTCGCCGCCGGTGTGATGTTCTCCGTGATCCTCAACCGCGACGCCGGACTGCTGAACTGGGTCCTCTCCCTGTTCGGCATCGACCGGGTGAACTGGCTCGGCAGCCCCTTCTGGGCCCGCATCGGCGTCGTGCTCGTCATCACCTGGCACTACACCGGCTACAACGCGGTGATCTACCTCGCCGGCCTGCAGGGCATCCCCCAGGAGCTGTACGAGGCCGCGAAGGTCGACGGCGCGGGACCGATCCGCCGCTTCGTCTCCATCACCGTTCCCCAGCTGCGCCCGATCCTGCTCCTCACCGTGGTGCTCTCCACCATCGGCACCCTGCAACTCTTCGACGAGCCGTACGTCCTCACCGGCGGCGGCCCCGACAACTCCACCTTGACGGTCACCATGTACCTGTACAACAACGGCTTCAAATACTTCGACTTCGGCTACGCCTCTGCTCTCGCCTACGCGCTCGCGCTGATCGTGGCCGTGCTCGGTCTCCTGCAGGTCCGGCTGATGGGGGAACGCAAGTGAAGCGCCACAGTCCCCTCCTCACCCTGCTCCTCGCGGGCGCCTTCGGGCTCTGCGTCGCTCCGTTCTACTGGCTCGCCATGGCCGCCACACAGGAGAACAGCGACGTGTTCTCCTGGCCGCCGAAGCTGCTGCCCGGCGGTCACCTCATGGAGAACCTCCAGGGGCTCCAGGATTCCATCGGGCTCACCCGCGTCCTGTTCAACACCGCGCTGGTGGCGGGTGTTCAGACGGCCGGCGCGGTCGTGGTCTCGGTCCTCGCGGGCTACGCCTTCGCCAAATTCGAGTTCCGCGGGCGCAATCTGTTCTTCGTCCTGCTGCTCAGCACCCTCGTACTCCCCGACACGGTGATGCTCATCCCGATCTTCGAGATGATGATGAAGCTGGGTCTGATCGACTCCTACCAGTCCGTCATCCTGCCCGGCCTGGTCACCCCGTTCGGCATCTTCCTGATGCGGCAGTCACTGCGCTCCATGCCCGACGAACTCCTGGACGCGGCCCGCGTCGACGGCGCCGGCGAACTGCGGGTGCTGTGGCGGATCGTCATCCCGGTCAACCGGCCCGTCATCGCCGCGCTCGCGCTGTTCGTCTTTCTCGGCGGATGGAACCAGTTCGTCTGGCCGCTGATCGCGTTGCGCAGCCCCGACATGTACACGCTGCCAGTGGCCACCGCCACCCTGCAGGGCCTTGTGACCACCAACTACGCGCAGGTCCTGCTCGCCGCCGCCATCGCCGCCATCCCCGTGATGGCCCTCTTCCTCGTCCTGCAACGCCAGTTCATCTCCGGCCTGCTGGCCGGGGCCACCAAGGAGTGAGCACCGTGACCACCGAAGTACCCGCGGTTCCGCAGCAGCCGGTCCAGATCTGGCGCCCCAACACGCCGGCCGACGCGACCCCCGGCGCCGTCGTCCACCGGCAGCTCGCCACCGGGCTGCTCCACGGCGCCGGCCTGCCGCTCACCGTCCACCTCACCGGGCTCGGCTGCGACCGGCTGGAGACCTCTGTCACCCCGGTCGGCGACGGCGTGGCCATGATCGAGGTCACGGCGCCGGTCCCGGCGGCCGTCCGTGCCGAATGGCGGATACCCTGCGTCGGGGCCACCGCCTACTGGACACCGGACACCAATGCCTCCCGCTGGCTGCCGCCGTCCTGGGTGGCCCCCCGGACCGTCTCACTCGCCCTGGGCGCCCCCGTCGCCAGCCTGATCGGCGCCGATGACCGCGCGCTGTGCACCGCCGCCGCAGGGGAGACCTCCGCACCCGTGCGTGTCGGCGCCGGTGTGGTGGAGGAGAGCGGTGAGTTCGCCTTCACCGTGGAGCAGGACCTCACTCCCGACGGGCCGCCGCTGCGGCTGCGGATCGACCTCAGCGGCCGCCACTTCGCCGCCACTCTCCAGGCTGTCACCGCCTGGTGGGCCGAGGGCCTGGACCACCCCGGCGTCGCCCCGGCCGCCCGGATGCCCGCCTACTCCACCTGGTACAGCCTCCACCAGAACGTCGACACCGAGGCCGTCGAACGCCAGGCCGCCCTCGCCGTGGCCCTGGGCTGCGGGAGCATCATCGTCGACGACGGCTGGCAGACCGCCGACCGCGCCCGCGGCTACGGCCACTGCGGTGACTGGGAGCCCAACCCGGAGGCCTTCCCCGACCCCTCGGCCCATGTCGCCGAGGTCCACCGGCTCGGCGTCGCCTATCTCCTCTGGTACGCGGTGCCGTTCATCGGCCGGCACAACGACGCCTGGGGCCGCTTCAAGGACATGGTCCTGCGCGAGGAGCCCCGTCTGGACGCGGCCGTGCTCGACCCCCGCCACCCCGAGGTCCGGGCGTACCTGATCGAGAAGATCTCCCGCTCCGTCGAGGAGTGGGGCATGGACGGTGTGAAACTCGATTTCATCGACCGCTTCGCCGTCGCCGACCCCCCGCCCGCCCCGGCCGGGGCGGATCGCACCGCCGTCCACGAGGGTGTGCTCCAACTGCTCGCCGACCTCGACACCCGGCTGCGCCGCACCCGGCCGGACGTGATCGTCGAGCACCGCCAGCCCTACGTCAGCGCGGGGCTGTGGCCGTACGCCACCATGGTCCGCGCCACCGACTGCCCGCTCAGCCCCGCGGAGAACCGCCAGCGCACCGTCGACTGCCGGCTCACCGCCGGCCCGCTCGCCGTCCACGCCGACATGATCACGTGGAACTCCGCCGAGACGCCCGAGTCCATCGCCGTCCACCTCGTCAACGCCCTGTTCTCGGTGCCGCAGATCTCCGTCGACCTGGCCGCCCAGAGCCCTGACCGGCTCGCCGCCCTGCGCTTCTGGCTCGGCGTCTTCCGCCGGTACGCCGATGTCCTCCAACTCGGCGTCCTGGAGCCCGTGCGACCGGACCTCGGCTACCCCCTGGTCCGCGCCCACGACCGCCACACCACCGTGGTCGCCCGCTACGCGCCGCTGCCCGTCGCCCTCCCGGACCGGCACGCGGCGGACGGCCCGCAGACCCTGCTCGTCGCCAACGCGGACGGCGACCCCGTGGTGCTCCTGACCGCCACCCGACCGGAACAGGCCCTCGCCCGCGTCCAGGACTGCCGTGGTGAGATCCTGTCCGAGACCGTGCTCGACCTCGTCGCCGGGGTGAACCCGGTGACCGTGCCGACCGGCGGCCTGCTCACCCTGACCCGCGAGCGCTGACGACTGCGGGCTGGGGCGGCCATCCGTAGTCCCAGCCCGCCGACCACAGAGGAACGATGACCGCTCGACAGGTGACCATCGAGGACGTCGCACGCTCGGCCGGAGTCTCCCGGCAGACCGTCTCGAACGCCCTCAACGCCCCCCACCGGCTGCGCGCCACCACCCTCGCCCGGGTCACCGCCGCCATCGACGAACTCGGCTACCAGCCCGACCAGTCCGCCCGCAGCCTGCGCACCGGCACCCGCAAGGTCATCGGCTATCCCGCCCCCGCGGACAACCCCGCCGACCCCAACCCCCTGATGAGCGGCTTCCTCCAGGCACTGGTGACCGCGGCCGACGCCGTCGGCCACCGCATCCTGGTGTTCCGCTCCGACCCCCGGCAGGGCTCGGGGGCGGTGGCCAAGTCCTTCAACGGCCTGATCGCTGCCCGCCAGGTCGACGGGTTCGTCCTGTCCGACGTCGTCCACGACGACCCCCGGGTGGATGTGCTCACCGAGGCCGGCTTCCCGTTCGCCGCCTTCGGCCGTACCGCGCCCGGCCGCCCCCAGAACTGGGTGGATATCGACTCCACCGCCGCCACCGCCGCCCTGGTCGGACTCCTGCTCGACCAGGGGCACCGTCGTATCTGTTACATCAACTCCGCCGCGTCCCTGCCCTGGCTCGCCGACCGCAGGGCCGGCTTTCTGCGGGCCGCGGCCGCCGCCCCCGACGGCGCGTTCGAGGTCAGCGTCCCCGACGACGAACCGGCCGCACTTTCCCACGCCGTCCGGCGTCTTCTGACCGGACCCGACCGCCCGACCGCCCTGGTCTGCGCAAGCGACTGGCTGGCCCTGACCGCCTACCAGGCCGTCCGCGCCGCAGGCCTCACCATCGGCGGCGATGTCGCCGTCACCGGCTTCAACGACATGCCCCTCTGCACGCTGCTCCAGCCCTCCCTCACCAGCGCACGTCTGCCCCTCGCGGCCATAGCCCGTGTCCTCGTCGACCAGCTGATCACCACCGTCGAGGACCCTGCCGCAGCCCCGACGAGCGGGCTGCTGCTTCCCGCGGAACCGGTGGTGCGCGGCAGTACGCCGGGGCGGTAGTACGGGGCCGCATCCGTCACGCCCCCCGGCGTGACGGATGCGGGACCACGGCCGCCCCCGGCTCGACAGCACGGCTCCGGGAAATCCCCGGTGAATTCCCGGTGCAGGGGCCTTCCCAGTGCAGTGTGGCATGTGAAATTGTACATTGCACAGCGGGCATGCACATGCCAACTCGTGGTATGGGCCCGTCGATTCCCCCCATGGAAGAGCGAACATGCGAATATCTTCAGCGCGCCGTGACGCGCGCAGGGCGCACCGGCGCCTGGCTGCTCCTCTGGCCGCCCTGGCCCTGGCCCTGAGCCTGGGAGGCGGTCTCCTCGCCGCCCCGGGTCTCGCCGCCGCGACCCCGTCCTCCTCCTCCTCCTCCTCCTCCTCCTCCTCCTCCTCCGGTCCGGCGGGTGCCCCCACGGCCGCCGGGACGCAGCTCAGCATCCTCGGTTCCGACCCGGACAGCCCGCGGGCCCAGCTGGACACGGCACCGGCCGCGGCGGCGCACGCGGGCCGGCGCGCCTCCACCGCCTCCGACCGTCCGCCGCTCAGCGCCGACCAGTCCGCGCAGCGCACCGACTACAGCCGGCCGCAGGCCCGGAAGTCCCTGCATTCGCGCCCCTCGCAACTCGGGCGCAAGAGCGGAGTCCGGGCAGCCGACTGCCAGATCGGTGACTTCACCCAGAACACCGGCGACGCACTGGTCCGGAAGATCAAGGAGTCTGCCACCGACTGCGTCAACACACTGTTCAACCTCACCGGCGGCGACGCGCGCGGGGCCTTCCGCGAGGAGCAGATGGCCACCGTCGCCCAGGCACTCCGGGCGGGTTCTGCCGACTACCCCGGCGACAGTTCCACCGGGATGCCTCAGCTGGTGCTGTTCCTGCGCGCGGGCTACTTCGTGCAGTGGTACCACCCGGACGACGTGGGCCCGTACGGCGGCACACTGAAGTCCGCGATCCAGGGCGGCCTGGACGCCTTCTTCGCCGCCCCGCGCTCGCAGGACGTCACCGACGCCAACGGCGAGACTCTTTCCGAGGCGGTCATCCTGGTCGACAGCGCCCAGGAGAACGCCCGTTACCTGTCCGTCGTCAAGCGGCTGCTGGCCGACTACGACGAGAGCTACAACGACTCCTACTGGATGGTCAACGCGGTCAACGGCGTCTTCACGGTGCTCTTCCGCGGGCACCAGGTGCCGGAGTTCGTCACCGCGGTGGAGCAGGACCCGAGCGTGCTGGACAGCGTCACCAAGTTCGCCGTGGACCACATCGACACGCTCGGCAGCGACAAGTCGTTCCTCGTCTACAACGCCGGTCGCGAGCTGGGCCGTTTCCTCCAGCACGACAGCCTGCGCGAGAAGGCCGCTCCGCTGGCCAAGGACCTGCTCGCCAAGTCGCAGATCACCGGCCCCACCGCGCCGCTGTGGGTGGGCGTCGCCGAGATGACCGACGCCTACGACAAGGAGAGGTGCGAGGAGTACGGCACCTGCAACCTCAAGGAGCGGCTGACCGAGGCGGTGCTGCCCGTGCGGCACGACTGCGGAGGCGGCATCACCGTCAAGGCCCAGGAGATCACCGCCGAGCAGCTGGCCGAGGCGTGTCGCAGCATGACCGAACAGAACGCCTTCTTCCACAGCGTGGCGCGCGACAGCGGCCCCGTGAAGGACGACCGCAACGAGACCATCGAGGTCACCGCCTTCGACTCCAGCAACGACTACCGGACCTACGCCGGGATCATCTACGGCATCGACACCAACAACGGCGGCATGTACCTGGAGGGCGACCCCTCGGTGGAGGGCAACCAGCCGCGCTTCATCGCCTACGAGGCGGAGTGGCAGAAGCCCGAGTTCGCCATCTGGAACCTCAACCACGAGTACACCCACTACCTCGACGGCCGGTACAACATGTACGGCGACTTCGAGGACGGCATGACGACCCCGACCGTCTGGTGGGTCGAGGGCTTCGCCGAGTACGTCTCCTACTCCTACCTCAAGCAGACCAACGAAGCGGCGATCACCGAGGCCGGCAAGCGCACGTACCGGCTGAGCACGCTGTTCGACACCACCTATGCCAACAGCAACCAGGACCGGACCTATCGCTGGGGCTACCTGGCCGTCCGTTTCATGATCGAGCGTCACCCCGGCGAGGTGGACAACCTGCTCCGCTACTACCGCAGCGGTGACTGGCCGGGCGCGCGCGACCTCCTGACCCGTTCCATCGGCGGAGCCTACGACTCCGAGTTCGATCAGTGGCTGATCGACTGCGCGGCGGGCGCCTGCAAGACCTCCTGACCCGTCGGCCCGACCGGGAGACCGGTCGGGCAGCTCCGCCGCCCCCGGCCCGGGGGCGGCGGAGCGCTTCGGCGGTACGGGCCCGGGTGGTCCGGCTCGACCGCTCGCCGTGCGGGACGGGAACCAGCGCACGGATGGCACCGCCGCACGCACGGGGGCTGCCTACGACCGGGCAGGGCGTCGTCCACGGGTCCTTCATCGGCTCCCGCTCCACCGGCCGGTACCAGGCAGCACCTGCTCGATGCCACAGCCTCCTTCCCGGCCGGGTTCACCGTGTGAACCCGGCCGAGGGGCCCGTGCGGCGGGCCCACCGCCCGATCGGCGTCCGGCCCGCCGTGCCCCTATGCCCGGCCGCCGCACGGCGGACCGGCCCACAACACGCAGAGACACATCAGGGAGGATGACCAAGTGACATGGGAGAGTCCGACGGTGGTCGGCACACCGGAAGGGAGCAGGCGGGTGGAACATCCGACAGCGACGGCGCAGACGCGCGGACCGCTGCGCACCGAACCGGTCGAGACGGTGGAGTGGCATACCGGGGGCGAACCGTTCCGGATCGTGCCGCAGGCTCCACCGGCCGTGACTCAGCCCGGGCTCACCGTCGCCGAACGGCGTACGGCCGCCATGGCCAGCGACGAGGTCCAGTGGACGCGGGCCCTGCTGTGCGGCGAACCGCGCGGCCACGCCGACATGTACGGGGCCTTCCTGGTGCCGCCGGACGACGCCGGTGCCCACCTCGGAGCCCTCTTCTGGCACAAGGACGGCTTCTCCACGGCCTGCGGCCACGGCACGATCGCCCTCGGGGCATGGGCGGTCGCCTCGGGCCTGGTCCCGGCGTCCGCCGACGGAACGACGGACGTCGTGATCGACGTACCCTCCGGTCGCGTCACGGCGTGCGTACGCACCGCCGGCGGCCGGGTCGCGGACGTGACGTTCATCAATGTCCCCGGTTACGTGCACGCGCGCGGCGTGGAGGTGACGACCTCGCACGGACCCGTCGCCGTCGACATCGCCTTCGGCGGCGCCATGTACGCGGTGCTTCCGGCCGCGCGCTTCGGCCTCCGGGTCCGGCCGGAGGACATTCCCGTGCTCGTCGCGGCGGGCCGCGAGATCCGCGACGCGCTGAACGCGGCCGGCGCGGCCGGACATCCGGAGGACCCGCGGCTGTCCGGCGTCTACGGGACGGTGTTCACCGAGGAGGCCGGCCCACCGGCCCACCGGCCCGATGGCACCCGGCGGTTGCACCACCGCAATGTCACCGTGTTCGCGGACGGTCAGGTCGACCGCTCCCCGTGCGGCTCGGGCACCGCCGCACGGGTCGCGCTGCTCGCCGATGCCAGGGAACTGCGGCCCGGCGACGAACTTCTGCACGAGTCGGTGGTGGGATCGGTCTTCCACGCCAGGATCGCCCGCCTGACCACTGCCCACGGCCTCCCCGCGGTCGTACCGGCCGTGACGGGCACGGCGTACGCCACCGGGACCTGCCGTTTCACCGTCGACCCCGACGACACCCTCCTGCCGGGGTTCGTGCTGCGATGACGACGATGCTCGACGAGAAGGACGTGCTCGCGCTCGGACCGGTCGGCGCGGTCGCCTCAGTCCGGGAAGCGCTGGTCGGGGGGCTCGACCCGGACGGGGGCGTGCCGCGTGCGATCGTTCCGCTGGCACATGGTCAGGGGCTGCTCATGCCCTCGGAATCCGGCGGCTGGTTCGGTGTGAAGATCGCGACCGTCGCGCCGGGCAACGCCGCGCGCGGGCTGCGGCGCATCAACGCCACGTATCTGCTGCACGACAGCGAGACCCTGACCCCGGTGGCGATCCTGGACGGGGTGGCGCTGACGACCCTGCGGACCCCGGCCGTCTCGGTCGCGGCCTGTCTGGACCGGCTGCGCGCGCTCGCGGACGCCCGCGGGGGACTTCGTCTGGTGGTCTTCGGTGCGGGCCCCCAGGGCGAGGGGCACGTCGCCACCGTCCGGGCCCACGTCCCGGTGGCCGATGTCACGGTCGTCACCCGGCGCGGGGGACCCGTTCCCGGCTGGGCGGACCGGCACACGACGGCGGACGGCGCGGAGACGGCTGCTCCGGTATCTCGCGCGGATGTCGTCGTCACCGCGACCTCCGCCCGCGAACCGGTGTTCGACGGACGGCTGGTGCGCGACGGTGCGGTGGTGCTGGCGGTCGGCTCGCACGAACCGGACGTGCGGGAACTCGACGGCGCGCTGATGGGCCGTGCGACGGTCGTCGTGGAGAGCCGGGAGACCGCCCTCCGCGAGGCGGGCGATGTCGTGATGGCCATGCACGAGGGCTCACTCCTCCCGGACTCGCTGGTGACCATGACGGACCTGATCGCCTCGCGGGCCGTAGCCCCGGCCGACCGCCCGCTGGTCGTGAAGACGTGCGGGATGGCCTGGCAGGACCTGGTGGTCGCCGTCGCGGCCTACCGGCGGAAGGGGGGAACGCCGGGGGCACGGTCCTGACCGTCCGGTCCGTGGGCGCCCCGACCGGTCGGCACAGCCGGTCGTGCGGGACGGGCCCCGTGTCAGCGGGGTCCGCGCCGGAGGGCCGAGGACGCGTGGCCGGCTTCCCGCTTCCGCGCCGGCCACAGGGTCCGCACATGCGCGAGATGGCCGCGCATGTGCTCGCCGGCCTCCGGCGCGTCCCCCGTGATCGTGATGTCCCGGCACCGGTCTCCGCGTGACAATCCATCACCGGCGTCCGAGCACCGGTACGACGCAGCCCCAGTCCCAAGCAGGATCCGGACCATAGGCGGGCCAACTCCCCACATTCAGCGCGCCGGACCGACATCCTGGCCGGTCAGAAGGGTGCACCGCCGGTAGCGCCGGCAGAGCGGCATGCCGGGCTCACTCCCCGGCCGCGCCCCGGCCCGCGGAACGCTGCCGGGCGCGGCTGAACTCACCGGTGCCGACTCGGGCGGCAAGCGTGTCGTCGGGGCCGGACAACAGGGATCCGTAACCGGTGGCCGCCCACAGGCTGCGTTCGGGGGCCACCTCGAAGTAGGGAATGGTGCGGCCCTGGTCGCGGACCGCCAGCACCTGCGGCGAGCGGCGGGCGTGCAGGGCCTGACCGCAGTCCTCGCAGACCGCGACGTCGACCCGCTCCCGGCGCCCGAGCGGACGCCAGCTGGTCCGGCGAACGGCGCGGCCGTGCCGAGGGTCGAAGAAGCACAACGGAAGTCCGGGGTCCGTGGCCAGGGCGGAGCGGCCCTCGGCGACCAGGGCCAGTACTCCGACCAGATCGGGCATGCCCTGTGCAGCGTCCAGCACCCGGCCGGCCGCATCGTAGGCGTCCAGGGCCCGGCTCAGGCCCGGAGTGGCGGCGCCGTCGGCGTGCTCAACCGCCTCGCCGAGAGCGAGTATCCCGGCGGAGGCCTGTCGGCGCAGCCCTGCCTCGTCGGCAGCCTGCTCGGCGGCGAATACGGCGTCAGGGAAGGTGAAGGCGGTGTGCCGGGGCGAGCGGCGGCGCACCAGGAGGGCAGTACCGGCGACGGCGAGTATCAGTACCGCGGCAACCGCGAGCCAGGTGCCCGGACCACCGCCGGAAGAGGAGCCGGACGGGTTCTCGTCGAGCATGGGCCGGGCTGAGTACTCCTTGTCGATCCTGGCGGTCTCAGCCTTGTAGACCTCGGTGCCGTTGCCGGTGTTGATCAGTTCCACGGCCTTGCCGACCCGGGCGGCCAGTCCGGCGTCGTTGAGCTCCTTGAGGAAGCCGACGGCCGCGGCGGCGTCACGAGTCTGGTGCGCGTCAGTGGGCCATTCGGTGCCGGTGAGCGACTTCCCGTACTTGTCGGTGGTGATCAGGATCAGCTGTTGCTGCCCCAGCCGTTCCTTGATCACCGAGGCGAGCGCGCGGTCGTTGCCGTCGAACGCGTCGCCCTTCTTCAACGGCACCAGCACCACCTTGATCGGAAGGCCGGTCGTGGCGATCTGGTCGACCAGGGCGTCCTGCTGGGCAGAGTTGACGGCGGCCTCGTAGGAGGGGTCTACGTAGACCGGGCTGTCGGCCAGCGCCTCGGCGATCGTCGACGCGGTCGGCCCGGTCCCCGCGGTCTCCGCCCGGGCCGCGGCGCCGGTGCCGAGCAGTGCCGTGCAGGCCATCAACAGAGCGGTGAGCAGCCGGGCGGCGGAGCGGCGGGAAGTGCCGGACGGGCGGTCACAGGTCAGATGTTCACTGGACACTGGCGGACTCCCTGGCCCTGAGGATGAGTGTGTCAAGCCCTTCACGGGCAGCCGGAAGGACCTGTCCGGCCTCGTCCCAGGCGGTGCGGGTGCGGCTGTCCGCCGCGGGCAGGCGCAGCAGCCGTTCGGTGACCTCCCGTTCGCGGGTGGCCGGGCCTGAGGCGCTGCGGTCGGCGCCGCTCCTGCGGAGGGCGTCCCGGCACGCGGGGCACAACTGCGCGGACCGAGGGCCGACGTCGAGGTCGACGAGCCACCCCGGGACCCTGCCGCCGGTGGCCTCGCCATGCAACGGGTTGAGCCGGCAGAGGGTGGGGTGGAGGTGTCCCCGAAGAGCGGCGAGTCCGGCCTGGGCGAGCACGAGGACAGCGGCCAGGCGCCCGGCCTCGGCGGCCTCGTCAGGACATCCGTCACCGGAGCCGGCCAGCAGCTCGGCGGCGTCCAGGCAGTCCCAGGCGCGGGCGCGGCCGGGCGCTTCCTGGCCGGCGGCCGCCAGCCTCCCGCTGAGCTCGCGGACATCGGCGGCAGCCCAGGCGCGCAACTGCCGGACGGACGGCAGCGCAGTGGCATGCCGAGGTCCGGCGTGCGACGGCGAGGGGTCCGACGCGCGGGTGCGGAGGGAACGCAGCACGGCCCGGGTGAGGACGATCCCCAGCCAGGCGAGCGGCAGCAGCACGCCCAGCAGCATCGTGCCGAGCATGATCCCGGGCCCGAAGTCGCTGGTGAACAGGCCGGGCAGCCGGTTGTCGCGCAATGGGGGAAGTCCGGCATCGCGGTCCGCGGGGTCGTCGCCCTTGCTCGGCCTGGCTGCGGCAACGGCGTCCAGGGTCCGGTTGAGGCGCGGCACCACCCGGAGGTCGCCGTCGCTGCGGTACTCCGGATACAGAACGCTGGACGGCAGATCCCTGAAGCGGCGCGCGGCGTCCTGGTCGGTCCCGAAGGTGTCCAGGTCGATCCGGCCGGACACCGGGTCGATCAGCACATAGACGCCGTTCCGGCCGGTGCGTTCATGCACCCGGGCGAGCAGGACGCTCCTGTCGCCCCCACTCTCGTCATCGCCGTCCGTCGTCGTGACCAGTACGTGCACCGGGCCCTTGGGCACGAGATCGGCGATCCGCTGCCGGATCGCGGGCAGGTCGGCACCGGCCAGCACGTCCGCGGTGGACGGGTCCTGGTAGACCGGTCCGGCGGCGAGCCCCGCGGCGACCTCCTCCACCCTGGCGTCCAGGTCGCCCCGGGTGACGGTGAGGTCGGGCCTGTCGACGGTCTGCGGGAAGACGGTGGGACCGGCCAGCACCACAGCGACCGCGGCAGCCACCGCCGCCACTGTCGTCACGGGCAGCACACCGCGTCGCCGGGCAGCGAACCAGGTGGTGCGGGCCGGAGCCTTCGGATTCGCCGCTGCCTTGCCGGCGGCCTTTGCCGGACCCTTGGCCAAGGTGACGGCCGGAGTCTCGACCGGGGCGGCGGACTTCTTGTTCCCGGCCGACTGCGAGCGGCGCCGGGAGAGCCGGATACCGAGGGCCAGTACCAGGCCGGGGATCACCACCACGGCCAGGCCGAGCAGCAGGTTCTGGTTGTGCCGGTCGGTGGAGCTGATGTACAGGTCGGGCTTGCCGTCCTTGTGATAGCGGTCGAACAGCGCGTCCGCGTCGGCTGCGGCCCGGTCGCGGCCGGAGGCGATCGCGTCGACGAAGGACTCGAACGCGGCGAGTGGAGCGGCCCCGTACGGGGTCCCGTACAGGGCGATACGGCGGGCCTCCTCGACCGGGACGTCGACGCCGAACGCGGAGGCAGAGATGCTGCTGTGGTCGCCGATCAGCACGTACAGTCCGTCCTCGCCCAGCCGGTCGTGCACCAGGGCGAGCAGCGTGTCGTCGCCCGCAGGCAACGCCAGCACATAGGTGGGCACGCCGGTGCGTTCGGCGAGGGCGGCGATGTCCGGGGCGAGCGAGCGCGGCAGCCTACGGGGACGGTCGGCCGATACGTAGACCGGATTCCTGCGCAGTTCCCCGGCCAGGCGCTCGGGCTGGGTGGTGCCTTCGGCGAATCGAGCGGTGGGAGCGGTGGTGGCTGTGGCGCTCGACGCGGTGCTCGGGCCGGCCGCGGCACTCGTTCCGGCGCTGCCGAGCAGCACGAGGACCGCCAGCGCCGCGCCCGCTCGGGCCCTGAACGCCCCAGTCCGTCTCCGTATCCCTGTCAGCGTCCGCACCAGTGCCCTCCCGTGGTTCGGACGGTCACTCTACCGGTGCCGGTTCCCGACAACTACGGATGCCTTCCGGCCCCGGGGAGCCTGCCGCGGCACTGCGAGGCACGGGACCCGCTGCACCTGGAATCCACCGGTCGCCCTCTTCGGCATCGAGGCCCGGGGGCAGCGGCGCCCGGTCGGCCATACACCCCCTGCTCGTACGTCGGCAGAAATGTGGGCACTCGACCCCCTCGACGGTGAAATCGGCCACCCTAACGGGGTAATGCCCGACAGATCACGGGATAGTACATTGGGGATGGCAACGAAGAAGCCAAGTGACTGGGCTTCAGTTCCTGTGTCCGAGCACCCGACGCGGTGTGCCCAGTACCAGCCGCAGAATCGCGAAGAGGGGCGACGCGGCCGCTTCTGTTCCTCACCTCAAGGACATGACCGGCTGCGGCAACACATCGCTGGATGACGATCGACGTCATGTCAGCCAAGGCCCTGCGAGCGCGGTCCCCCGGACGGCCTTCCTCCGCTCCCCTGTCGCTCGACCGACTTCAGGTCCGTCGGTATCTCTCAACGGACCTGCCCCAGCTCGGCTTTCAACGCTTCGGCCGCCGAGCCGACACACCAAACCCCTCGTGCACCAACGGCGCCACAGTGGCAAGGCGCACACCGCCACTGCCACCACTCCACCCCACAAGAGGAGTTGACCCATGAGTGGATGCGGCTGCGGGCAGTCCCCCATTGCCATCGGCGGCTGTCAGCCCTCCAAACCGGCCTGTCCCCCCGTCGCTTGTCCCGGCTCCAAGCCGTGCGAGCACTGCGAGACGACCCCACTGCGCGACTCCGCGCCGTACCGGGTGGCAGCGACCGCGAGCAGCACCGACCCGACGCCGTACTACACCATCGCCAACACCCATGCCGCGCTGGACCCAGTCGTCGCCCAGACCATCCTGAACAGCGGGACGGGCACGTTCCCGGCCGACGACGGGACGCACAACGGCCAGCACACCTGGCTCGCCGGTGTCGTGCACATCGACCCTGCGTCACTGCGGGGCAACCCCACCAGCGTCACGGTCAGCGCCTCGGTCCATGTCCACAACGACGGCAGGAACGCGGCCTGCCGGCTCTACGGCCGCTTCGCCCTGTGGAACGGCACGACCCCGATCCGCACCGACCTCCTGGGCCCACCCGATCTGCCGGCGGGGGGTGACGACAACGGCGTCATCCCAGCGACCACCGTGTCCGTCGCGGACGTCCTCGCGGGAAAGATCGTCGTCGAGCTCAACCTGGAAACAGGCAACGACGACGCCTGCCGGGTCGGCCCCAAGCAGTGGACCGTCGACAGCTTCGTCCTGACCGTCCAGGCGTCCGCCCCGGGCTGCGGCAGGCCGTTCCTCCGTACGACCTGCCGCAACTGCGACGGCACGGTCACCTGCACGACCGACACCCTCGACGGCTCGACGACTCCCTACGCCGCGGTCCCGCCGGTCATCCCGGTCGCCTCCTGCCAGGACGGATGTGCCGCCGCCCGCCCTCCGTGCCTCTCCACCGACCGGGGAAACGCCATCACCCGGGGCAGCGACGGGTGTCTGTACGCACCCGACACTCCTGCTCTGGACCCGTCCCCCTGCAATGCCGCGAGGAACACGACCGGTGGACTACTCGTGCCGCGGATCGACCTGACGGGTATCGCTCCTGGCGGCAACAGCAGTGGCGAACGGTCGGTGGACATCGACGTCACCGGCACGCCCGGCTGCCCCGAAAGGTGGAAGATCGGCGCCCGACTCACACCGGTGAGCGGGTTCCTCAACTCCGAGCGCCAGCACGCCAACCTCCTGGCCCGGGCCGGTACCGACGTACCGATCCCCGAGTCCGACATCGTGCTCCCGGAAGCCGGGGTGTACCACATCGACAGCGATGTACGGTACGCGCTCGGTTCCGCCACGGGCGGCAGCGGCTACATCATCGGCTGGCTCAGGGACGAGACCACGGACACCCTGCTGACGAGCTTCACCCAGATCGCGGCGATCAACGCGGCGAGCCAGGAGCAGCAAGGCGGAACCACACACATCATGACCGAGTACGCGGTCACTTCCGGCCCCCGGAGGGTCCGCCTGCACCTGATGTTCGTCCTCACCGGCGGCAAGATCTCCAACGCCGAGGCCGGTGGCACCGACAGCAATGGCGCAACCCGGATGCGCTTCCTCAAGGTCAGGGACTAAGTGGTCCGTTCCGGAAGTCCTTCGGGGGTTGATCAGGCTGCCAGGGCGACGGAGGATTCTTGGTGTCGGTCGGCGGGTGTGTGCCGGTCGAGTCGGGCCAGCAGATCGTCCAGGTCGGAGGTGGTGAACCTCCACTGGAACGGCTGTGCCGTGGCGTTGTAGCGGTCTTCGAATGCTCGGAGCCGGTCCCCGACCTGGGTCAGGTCGGTGAAGTCGTTGGGTGAGACGACCTTGCGCTGCACCACGGAGAAGTAGATCTCCACCTGGTTCAACCAGGAGGCGTGCACGGGGGTGTGGACCATGACGGCGTTGGGGAACGCCGCCGTCAGCCGTTCGGCGGCCCTCTTGCCGCGGTGGGAAGAGCCGTTGTCGACGACCCGGAAGACACGCCTGGCGCTGGCGTAGGGTTCCTGTGTCATGACCTGGACGACCAGGCTCATGAACGGGGCGATGCCGGTGCGCGGTTCGCAGCGGCCGAGCACTTGGGCCTGGTGGACGTCGTAGGCGGCCAGGTAGGCCACGGCACCGCCGCGGCCGTACTCGTGATTGACGCGCATCGCCCTGGCCTGGCCCGGGGCCAGGGTCGGGTGGCAGCTGCAGCGGGCCTGGACCGAGGTCTTCTCGTCGCTGGAGACGACGTACTCGTCCGTGCCGAGGGGTTCGCCTTCGAAGGTGCGGGCGTACAGGTCCAGGACCCGCTGGGCCCCGGCGCGGAAGTCCGTGTCGCGGATGAAGATCCAGGACCGGTACTGCCAGGACTTGAGCGCGTCCTGGCGCAACCAGCGGCGCACCGTGGACGCGGAGATGCTGCCGGTGATCTGGCGCGCGGTCAGGTCGGTGGCCAGCTCCGGGCACGACCAGCGCGACAACGGGGCCCCGGTCTCGGCCGGGAGCTGGCAGGCCAGGGCCTTGGCCTCGGCGACCTGCACGGGGGTGAAACGGGCCGGGCGCCCCGAGCGCCTGCGGTCGGCCAGGGCCGGCAGCCGGCCGTCGGCGAAGCGGTTGCGCCAGGTCCGCACGGTGTCCAGGTGCAGGCCCGTCTCGCGGGCAATGTGCGCATTGGGGCGCCCGCGGGCCGCGTGAAGCACGATCGCGGCCCGCTGCCGGGCCTGGTACGCGGTCTTGTGACCGTAGGCCGCCTTCTTCAACCGCTCACGTTCGGCGTTGGTCAGGACGATCGGACGGGCGAGGGCAACAGGCATGGCCGGCAGGCCGATCGGGAGAAGTGGATCACCGGTACCGCAGTCTCCCGTGCCCGTGGCGGGACTTGTCGGGCAGGATGACCGTCATACCCACGCCCCCGGATTCCACAAGGCCACCGTCCTATTGTTGGCTGATGCGCGCACACCATATTGACCGCCCAGCCGATCTCGACGTCGTCCGTGAGTCCTATGACCAGGTGGCCGACAACTACGCCCACATGGTGGTGACGACGGGCATGGGTGACATCCGTCGCCATCCCTGGCTCAAGGCGTCGATCGACGCCTTCGCCGACACCGTGGGCGAGCTCGGGCCCGTCCTCGACGTCGGTTGCGGCCCCGGCACGGTGACCGGCTACCTCGCCGAACGCGGACTCGACGTATCCGGGGTAGACCTCTCTCCCCGCATGATCGAGAACGCACGCCGTCTTCATCCGCAATGCCGCTTCAGCGTCGCCTCCGCCACCGAGCTCGACCTCGGTGAAGCCTCCCTCGGCGGCCTCCTCGGGTGGTGGTCACTGTTCAACCTCCCCCGCGATGTCCTTCCACAGGTCCTCGCCCATTTCGCGCACGCCCTGAAGCCGGGCGGGCACTTCATCGCCGCCACACACGTCGGCGACGAGGACGCGGTGCGCACCGAGGCCTACGGAGGAGTGCCCGTTCGCTGGACCACGCACAAGTGGCGGCCGGAACAGCTCGCGGACCTGATCGAGCAGGCCGGACTGCACCCGGTCGCCGAACTCCGGCTCCCCGCGGATGAGCAAACCGGGCCGGGCGTGGTCATCATGGCCAAGCGCCCCGTCTGAGGACCCCCGGCCCCAAAGGCGCCACCCTCCGGACTGCGCCTGCGCCCTCTACCTCGCAGCCCCCGACACATCTGACCAGCCCCACACGACGCCGCCTCCGGAGTCAACCCCCGAAGGACCTCCGGAGGCGACCACTAACTGATCGTTTCAGAATGAGATCGGTTTAGTGGCTTGGCAGTTGGGCGTTGGGTCGGCAGGATCTGGTGGGTGTCTGCTGACCTTGTGCCTGATGACCTGTGGGAACGCGTAGCTCCGCTGCTTCCGGTTCGTTCGCCTCGGCGGCACCGGTATCCCGGGCGGCTGCCGGCCGATGACCGTGCTGCTCTGCGGGGCATCGTTTACGTGCTGCGCAAGAGTGTGAGCTGGCGGGACGTTCCCGCGGAGCTGGTGGGCTGCAGTGGGGTGACGGCCTGGCGGCGCCTGCGGGACTGGACCGAAGCCGGCGTATGGCCCCGCCTGCACGAGGTTCTCCTGGCGGAACTACGTAAAGAGGGCCTGCTGGAGATGGACGACGCCTCGATCGGCGGCTCGCACGTCAGAGCCCTCAAAGGGGGGCTCACACCGGACCTTCGCCGGTCGACCGGGCCCGGCCCGGCAGCAAGCACCACTTGATCGTCGACCGGCACGGAACTCCGCTCGCCGTCTCTCCGACCAGCGGCAACCGCCACGACGTCACCCAGCTCATGCCCCTGCTGGACGCCATACCCCACATTCGCGGACTGCGCGGCCGGCCACGCCACCGGCCCCGGCGACTGTTCGCCGACCGCGGGTACGACTACGACAAATACCGCCGTCTCGTCCGCGCACGTGGGATCACACCCAAGATCGCCCGCCGCGGCACCCCGCACGGCTCAGGACTGGGCAAGACCCGGTGGGTCGTCGAGCGCACCTTCGCCTGGCTCCACCAGTTCAAAAGACTCCGCATCCGTTACGAGATACGAGCCGACCTCCACCTCGGACTACTCCAACTCGCCTGCAGCATCATCTGCTTGAGGCGACTCCGGACCTCATTCTGAAACGATCAGTAAGGGCTGTCCCGTGGGGCGTCGCTTCGTTCGGTGAGTGGGCGTCGGCCGAGTGAGGGTGTCGCGCCGGTAGACGCAGTCGAGCGCGGCGATGCCCCAGTGGCTGCGAGGCGCTCGGGGCCGAGAGAAGATGCGCGTGCGTGTCACCGCACCCGTCGCGTGAGCTGTCGGGCGCCCCGGTGGGCACCGGACGGCCGCAGCGACCACCGGAGTCCGCCCGGCCGTGCCGCCGGGTCAGGTCCCGGCGGCCGTCGGCGCGGTTATTCCTCTCGTTCCAACTCGGCCTGGGCCCGCTGGGCGTCCAGGTCGTCCTGAGCGGTCTTATAGATGTCGCGCACGAGTTCGGCGCCTTCCTTCTCGGATGCGCCTGTGAGGCCCCGCATTCGATCGGCCCAGGTTTCATCAGGCTGAGTCATCTCGGTCTCCAACCCTGGAGGACACGGACATACGCCAGGTTCAACAGGTGGCAACGGCGAAAGACACATCGACCATTACCCCACTTGCAACGATATCGCGCTGTTTGTCAGCACTCCACCCGCCCACGGGCGAGAGCGGCATCGAGGCAGCGCCGGGACGTAGTCTGATCAACCTTTCACTCAGAAACCGAGGACTCCCATCTTGTTGCGCTATTGGATCGCGGCCGTGCGTCGCACCGCCGTGGCCGCCGCTTCGGTCGCCGTTGTCGTGGGGGCGGCCATGGCCGGTGTACTGATATCGGAGGACACGGACGTCTGGTCGGCCGCGCTGCTCCAAGGTGCGCTCGCCGGCCTCCTGGCCGGCGTCGTCCTGTCTGCCGCGGTCGCCACGTCGAGCACGTGGCATGCCTGGCGTACGGCCTCGCGTCATGGTCTGAGTCCGGCCGCCGAGGCCGCGGCTGTGCCCTGCACCGCCGAGTTCCGGACCCCCGTGCCCGCCGGCACCACCGCCTACCAGCTCACCGACAGCGTGCTGCACGCCCTCAAGAAGGTGCCGTTCCCCCGGATCGATGAAGTCGAGGAGTTCACGCACGGCAAGCTCACCCTCGTCTGCACGAGTTCGCTCGCCCTTCCGGTGAGGCTGCACATCTCCATCGAGACAGACCGGGACACCGCGACGGTGACCATGGACGCCCGCCCTGTGACCACATGGAAGCGTCTCGACGGCGGCGCCAGCTGGAGCGTCCTCACAGCGACCAAACCGCATGTCAGCAAGGCCATCCACCATGAAGCGGGCAGCACGAACGCAACCTGAGCACGGTCGACGACGGCCTTCTTGGCCTTGGCTTTGCAGTTGCTGCTGAGTGGTCGCGGCGACCGAGGCGGAACTCATCTGAAGCCGGAAGACGGACTGAGGCCGTACCGGCGCATCGAGGGTTTCCCCGCATGGGAGAAGGCCCCGGAGATGGTGGTGGTGGAGGAGGCGGCGTGTCCGTGCTCGGTGCGGCTGTCGGCACCGTCGCCTCCGGCGCGATCACCACCGGGTGTCGTGGCGGTGGATGTTCGCCGTACCCGTCATCGTCGCCGTCCTCGCCCTGACCGTCGCGCGGCGGCTGCTGCCGTCCGGGCCCGCCGGAACGTCCCGGCCCCGGCCCGGCCTCGACCCCGCAGGGGCCGTACTCGCCACCCTGGGCATCTCCGTCGGCAGTTATGGCCTGATCGTCAGCGGCGATCACCCGTGGACGTCTGCCGACGTGCTCGTCCCGCTCACCGCGGGCGCCGTACTGCTCTCGGCGTTCCTCGCGGTCGAGCGCCGTGTCCGCCGGCCGCTGCTGCCGCCCGGGTTCCTCAGGAGGCCGAGCCGCGCCCTCGGGCTCACCGGCATTCTGCTGGCATCGGCCGGCACCGGAGTGGTGACCTTCCTGCTCTCCCTCTACCTTCAGCAACAACACCACTGGACACCGCTGGCGACAGCCGGCGCCTTCATACCCTTCACCGTCGTCCTGATCACGACCAGCCGCGTGGCCGGAGTGCTGGTCGGACGATTCGGAGCGGCCCGCGTCACCACCGCGGGACTCCTCACAGGAGCAGCCGGACTCGCACTCCTCGCCGGCATCGACCCCGGCACCACCTTCGCCCTCGGCCTCCTGCCCGGCCTCATCCTCCTGCCCGCCGGTGCCTCCCTCATCTTCTCCGGAGCTGCCGTCCTGTCCACGGCGGACGTACCCACGCATCAGACCGGTCTGGCAGGCGGCACCATGAACACCGCCATGGAACTCGGCCCCACCGTCGGCCTCGCCGCACTGATGTCCGTCGCCGCGACACAGACCGACACGGTGACCGGCTACGCCTGGGCCTTCTCCACCGGCGCCGCCGTCTACCTGGCCGCCGCGCTCGCCGCACTCGCACTGAACCGCCGCACCACCACCGCAAGGCGCGATCCTTCATGACTGACGGTTCGCGGGTTCAGCCGCAGAGGTACGGACGAGAGGGGCCCGCGACACCGTCAACCCGGAGGAGTGCGCAGTCGGGGACTGTCGGTCTTCGATCACGTTGCCGCATTGCTCGCGCGGAACGGTTCCTGCGCACGAACCGCGCCCCTCGGGGCACGAAGCCGCGTCTCGCCGCGGGCAGCGAGTTTCTCCAGGACCGCGCGGTGGAGCCGAGCCCGAACCCGGTCCAGGCTCCACCGCGCGATCCGCCGGCAGACCGTCCGCCGGGCCGGACCGAAACACTGTCGGAAGCTGCCGCCATGTAGAGCCCGAGCCGGCCGCGAGGACGACCGCGGCCAGAGCCTCACGTTCGGCAGCCCGACGCCGGCCCCCGCCCTACGGACGCCTCACCTCTGCTCGACGAAGGAGTCCGTCGACAGCCGAACGTGTCATCGCCCCCGGGCCAGGATGAGAAGGAGTCACTGACCTTCGGGCACGAAGAACATGACCAGCGAACCACGTACACCGGAGCTCACTTCGCTCACCTCGTGCACCAGGTCGTTGGTGCCGACGAGAATCGAGCCGCGGCGAAGGACGAACCGTCTGGGCTGCTCGCTGTCCCCGTGAGCCACGAACTCGCCGCCGGTGTAGTCATCACTGAGACCGATGACGACGTTGGCGCAGTACTCCGGGTTCGATTCCGAGTCGGTGTGGCGTCCTATGTACTGGCCACGCTGCATGTAGTTGACCTGCGACCGCCGTACGGACACCTTGTGGCCACACAGCTCGCCCCAGTAGGCCATTGCCTCACTCTTGGCAATGATCTGAAGGATCTCCTCGGCGATGTGCGGCGCTGCCACCTTGTGAGGTGCGGAGCTGGAACCGGACATCGCGATGTCGAAGGAGTCGACGACTATGCGCCCGACCTCGACATTGTTGTTGTCGCCGATTCCTACATCACGCGGCAGCTTCTCGCAGAGCTCAGCCACCCTTTCGATCTCCTCTGCGGAGTAGGGCCCGTCATCGGGTCCTTCGATCATCAGGACGGAATCCAGCATGAGCAGTTCGCGGTTGGTACTCATGATTTAGCCTCCCTAGTGGCGTGTGGGTCAGCGAAGTACCAGCGTGCAGCACTTGACGCTGCCGCCGGCCTTGAGAAGTTCCGATACGTCCACTCCGACGGGGGTGAAACCCCGTTTCTCCAACTGCGGAATCAGGCCGGTCGCGGCCTTGGGCAGAAGAACGTTCCGACCGTCCGAAAAGGCGTTGAGTCCGAACACCGCGGCGTCTTCGTCCGACGCGATGACGGCGTCCGGGAACATCTCCTTCAGAACTGCCTGGCTGCCGGGCGTGAACGCTGCCGGATAGTACATTATTTCGGTATCGGAGAGTACGGCCAGGGCGGTGTCCAAGTGGTAATGCCTCGGGTTGACCAGGGTCAGCCCCGTGACCGGAAGCCCGAAGAATTCCTGAGCTTCGGCGTGTGACCGGGGGTCCGTACGGAAGCCCGTGCCGGCCAGGATTCTGCGGCCGACAGTCAGGTAGTCACCTTCTCCCTCATTGATGAACTCCGGCCACAGGACGTCCTCGTAGCCGTTCCGCAAGAACCAGTTCAGATAGGCGGGCCCTTCGGCCGTGCGCTCGACATGCCGGAATCGGGCGCCCAGGACCTTTCCATCGACGACGGTGGCACCGTTCGCGGCGAAGACCATGTCCGGGAGGCCGGGAACGGGCTCCACTACCTCAACGGTGTGCCCGAGGTCCGTGTAGAGCTGCTGGAGCTCCTCCCACTGACGCACCGCCAGGCCGTTGTCGACCGGCTTCTCCGGCGCCATCCATGGGTTGATCGAGTAGACGACGTCGAAGTGCCGGGGACGGCACATCAGCAGTCGGTGTGGTTCGGCCGTGCGGAACATTCACCGCTCCGTTCTGGAATTCGTGGTTTCCACAGGGGACAGCATCGACGCCTCCGATACGGCTCGATGTGAATCCGGTTGTCAGCGGCTCTGAAGCTCGTCGGTGCACCCGATGTCCTCCTCGTCCGCGCGGGCGTCACCCGCCGCCGCCCGTGCTGCCGGCCGCCCTCCGCGTGTCCTACGCCGAGCGGAGATCCCGAGCACCACCGCTGCGGCCAACAGAGTGCAGAGACCCATGCCGAGCATGGCCGCCCGCAGCCCGTAGGCATGTGCGACGACACCGGCAAGAATCGGGGGGGCCAGGCTCCCGAAGGACTGAACCGCCCTCCAGAGCCCCATGGCGCGTCCGTGCATCTCCGCAGGAGCGGCCTTGAGGAAGGCGATCCTGCTCGCGGGGTTGAAGAGACCCGCGGCCATTCCCCAGAGGGAGATGGCGGCGAATGCCATGCCCACACTGTGGGAGGAGGCGAACAGGGATTCCCCGGCGCCGACGAGCACCACGGTCATGACGAAGAACCAACGGCGGACGACGAGAGTCTGCCCCTTCGACATCACGTAGGTCGCCGCCAGGAGCGCGACTCCGAAGGCCACTTGGAGAGCCGCGTACGTCTCGGCCGGCTCGGACAATACCTCGCTGACGAAGAGAATCTCCAACGGGCCGATCCAGCCCAGGGACACCCAGACAATGCCCGTCAGTACCAGTGCCTCACGCAGCGACGGATCTCTGATGAGGCTCCGGTGACGGCCGCCCGCATCAGGGTTCCTGTCCCTGCTGCGGGAGGGCACGTCGACCCGCAGCACGCAGAAGATCGCCAGTCCGACCAGATGGACGGCCGCGTTCGCCCACTGGGCGCTGTTGCTGCCCCAGTTCGCCAGCATGACGGCCGACAGGGTGGGGCCCGCGACGATGGGAACGCTGCTGGCGAAGCCCAGCAGAATGCTCGATCTCACTTCCTGGTTGCTCCCCAGCATCCTGCTGGGCAACGCGTCGATGGCGACCTGGGTGACCGCCCTGGCCACTCCGCTGATCAAGGCCGCCACGAGCAACCACTGCGCCGAGTCCGCGACGGCAAGGCCGACCGCCCCGCCGACACCGACGGCAGTGCTCGCCGCCCCCACGACAGCGGGACTGTGCAGATCGGCCAGACGTCCTATCCACGGCCCCAGGAGGATGGTGGGGGCTCCCCAGACCGTGGCCACCAGGGCGAGGTACAGCTCCGTCGCACCCAGTTCGTAGGTCGCCCGCGCCTGGTTGGCGACCAATGCCATCCACCAGGCGGTGCCCATGGTGAGCTGGAGGGCTACCACCAGACTCAGGGGAGCGGGCCTGACCCGCAGGTGTCGTCGTAAGTGCCTCCTCCCTGCGGTCGTCTCGTCCTCCCCCGCTTTCATGTGCGCTCGCGCAGAATGCTCTTGAAGATCGAAGCCAGCGTTCCCTCGTGGTCCGCGGACATCACGCTGTAGTGATCCGCGTCGACGTCGTGGATACGGACCTCCTTGGCGAAGGCTCCGATTCCGCGGTCGGCGGATTCCCGTACCTGCCGCGGGTAGGGGCTCTCCGCTCCATCCGCCGTGGCCCTGACGAGGTCGACCACCAGTTCCGACCGAGCCGGCCGGTAGGCACGAAAGGCTTGCAAGGTTCCGGCCAGCACCCGCAGCATCCCGGTCTCCGTCTCACTGGGGAGGCCGTCCGGCACCAGGCCGCGCCGACGCAGCGTGGCCACCGCTTCCTCGGGGGTATCCCCTGCGGTGTCCTGGAGGCTGTCCCCGATCCAGGAGTCGATGAGGACCGTGGCCAGTGGAGCGCGTCCACGGCGGTCGAGCGCCGCGGCGAGTTCGTAGGCGACGTTGCCGCCGAAGGACCAGCCCGTCAGCACCAGCTGTCGTGAGGCGGCCAGTCGCTCGACGAGCGGAAGGTAGACCGCGGTGAACTCCTCCACCGAACCGGGAGTCCTGGCATCCGACTCCAGACCGGGCGCCTGCAGCCCGAGGAAGGAACAGCGGTCCGCCAGCGCGCGGCTGAGCGGAAGGTACGGCAGTGCGGAACCCGTGGCCGCGTGTACGCCGATGACCAGCGGCCCTTCTTCCCGTGGCATCAGCGGAACGACAATGTCCTGCTCACTGCTGGTCGTCTCGCTGATCCATGCGGCGAGTTCTCGCGGTGTGGGATGGGCGAAGATCGTCGCCACGGACGGCTTGATACCCAGGCGCTCCTTGCACACGGCCGTGAGCTTGAGTACTTGGAGGGAGTGCCCGCCCAGGGCGAAGAAGCCCGTGTCAGGATCGGCCGACGGGATCTCCAGGACGTTCTCGAAGACGGCACATACCCGAGCCTCCAGCGAACCGTCGGCCGGCTTCGGCCTCCTGACCGTGTCCCCCGTCGGTCGCCCGGAACCCGCACTCCGCCGGCTTTCCTTCCAGAGCGCTGTCAGGGCGGCTTGGTCCGTCTTGCCGTTCGGGGTGGTGGGGATGGTCTCCACCTCCACCAGGGCGGACGGGATGATGTTGTGCGGCAGCCGGTGCTCCAGATGACTGCGCAGGGCGCGCGGATCGGGTACGAAACCCTCCACCGGCACATAGAAACCGATCAGTCTCTGTTCAAGTCCGCTCCCCGTCACCAGCACGCGGGCGGCGGCGACCTCGGCCGACGCCAGCATCGCCTGTTCGATCTCCGCGGGTTCCAGACGGATCCCTCTCAGCTTCACCTGCCGGTCGCTCCGGCCGAGGTACTCCAGCTCGCCTCCCGGCAGTTGTCGGCAGACGTCCTGGGTGCGGTACATCCGGCCGCCCGGCACTCTGCTGTAGGGGTCCGGGAGAAACTTCTCCGCCGTGGCGGCGGGACTGCCCTCGTACCCGTCGGCAAGCCCCAGTTCGCCGGCTATGTACAGCTCTCCAGGCATACCCACAGGGACCGGCCGCAGGTCCGCGTCGAGCACGTACAGGCGTACGTAGGGCAATGGATGACCGATGGGTACGGTCCCCACGGGCCCGGGCCGGGTGAGGTGGTAGCTCACCGCGCCGGCCTCGGTGGGCCCGTACAGATTGATCAGTTCGGCTTCGAGCTTCCGGTGGGTCAGGGCCACGAGCCCCGGCTTGAGCTCCTCACCGGCGGACAGCACATGGCTCAGGGAAGGGCATCCGGAGGCGTCGAGCTGCCCCAGGAAGCTCTCCAGCATCGAAGGGACGAAGTTCACCACGTTCACTTCATGCCGCTGGACGAACCGCGCGAGATAGCTCGGGTCCAGATGGCCGTCAGGGTCCGCCACCACGATCGTGGCCCCCTGGTAAAGAGGCCAGAAGAGCTCCCACACGGACACGTCGAAGCCGTAGGGCGTCTTGAGAAGGAGGCGATCGCCCGGGCCCACCGGTATCAGGTCCTGAAGCCAGTCGAGAAAGGCCAACGACGCGTCCGTGGGATAGGCAACAGGCTTCGGCCGTCCCGTGGACCCTGAGGTGTGCAGCACGTAGGCCGTGCGCTCCGAGGACAGCCCGTCGACGGCGGTGTCCGGAAGGACATCCCCTACCGCGTCCGGATCCGCCAGGCTCTCCGTGCGCACAACGCCCCAGGGGCCGTCGGGCACCTTGTCAGCGGTCGCGCCATGGGCCGTGACAAGGTCAATGTCCAGCGCCGACAGCATGCCGTGGAGGCGTTCCCGCGGGGCCGATGGGTCCAGGGGGACGTAGGCCGCGCCGATCGCGCACACCGCGTGCAGGGCGGCAACCATGTCGAAGGAGCGCTGCATGAGCACGCCCACCCTGTCGCCGGGCCGCACACCGCGCCCGTACAGGCCGGCGGCGAACCGCTCGACTCTCTCCCACAGTTGTGCGTAGGTGAGCGTCCCCTCGTCACCGAGGAGCGCCACGGCATCCGGTGTCCGCCGCGCCTGCTCTCCGAAGGGCTCGCTGAGTGTCCGGTACGGCACCGTCGGCCGGGGCGAAGCGGCGGGCGGGAGAACCGTTTCCTCGTCGCGGGGACCGGTCAGTGCGTGCTCGGCCAGCTGGGCGTCCGGCCCATCGGTGAGCGAGCGGAGCAACTCTAGGTAGGCGTGGACGAAGCCCTCCACGAACGCCGTATCCGCCAGCCCGGGGAACCACTCGGCCTGCCCCTCGATCACACGGTCCGTCTGCTCCAGCGAGAGCGTCAGGTCGAACTTGGCCGTGCCGGTGTCCAGATGCGTGGGAGCCACCGTCCTCCCCTCCCACTGCAGCTGCCCGCCTGGAGTGTTCTGCCAGGCCAGCATGGTGCGGAACAGCGCGCTCTCCGATGTGTCCCCGCTGAGGCCGAGGAGTTCGACGATGCGGTCGAAAGGCGTGTCCTGGTGGTCCTGCGCTTCCATGACCGTGACGCGCACCCGCTCCAGAACGTCCCGGAAGGTCCGGACACCGGTCAACTCGGTGCGCAGCGGGAGTGTGTTGACGAAGAAGCCGACGACGTTGTCGAGGCGAGGGTCGGGGCGTCCTGCGAACGGTGCGCCGACCACCACATCGTCCACACCCGCCACCCGTTGCAGCAGCACCTTGAACGCGGACAGGAGGACCACGAAGGTGGTCGTACCGGCCGACTCGGCGAGCCGCTCCACGGCGGAGACCGTGGGGGCCGGGATGACGAAGCCCATGAGCTTGCCGGCGGCGTGATCCGCCGGCCGGCGCGGGGCGTCACTGAACGGAGTCGGCGCGGCCGGGGCGCCGGACAGCTTCTTGGTCCAGTACGCCTCGTCCTCGGGATCGAGCGACTGCCCGGAGGTCTCGGCCACCCAGTCGAGGAACCGGAAGGACGGAACCGGGCCCAGGCTGCCGCCGCTCAGCAGGGTGCCCAGTTCATCGAGAAGGACGCCGACGGACCACCCGTCCACGACGATGTGATGGAAGCACAGCACGAGGTGCCAGCGGTCATCGGCAAGAAGGACGGCCGCACACCGGAAGAGCGGGCCCTCGTCCAGCCGGAACGGACGCTCGGCGCAGTCCGCGGCGATCCGGCGGGCCGTCCGGTCGGGGTCCGCGTCCGCGGACGGGGCCCGCAGGTCGTGCCAGGCGAGGGGCACTCCCTCACCCGGTACGACCTCCTGCCGGGGTTCACCGTCCTGCTCGGTGAAGCGGCAGCGCAGGACCGTGTGCCGGTCCTGCACGATGTGCAGGGCGTTCTGGAGGGCGTCCCGGGACGGCGTCCCGTGCAGCTCCGCCATCAGGGCAATGTTGTAGGTGGCTGTCCCCGGCTTCAGCTGTTCGAGAAACCACAGCCGACGCTGGGCGACCGACAGAGGCCCCCCGGTGTGCGTTCCGGCTCCGGCTCCGGTGGTCGTCCGGCCCAGCCCCTGCGCGAGCAGCTGGGCCACCAGCTGCTCCTGGCGGGAAGCGGACCCGGTGAGGTGCTCGCTCATGCGCCGTTCTCCTCCAGCAGTGCGGCGGCCTTCTTCTCCAGGGCAGCCATCACCAACCGTGCCTGCCCTTCCACTGTGGGGGCGTGCATGAAGTCCCGGACCGACAGCCGGATCTCGAATGAGGCCTTGAGCGTCGCCAGCACACGCGTGGTCTGAAGCGAGTTGCCGCCCAGGGCGTAGAAGCCGTCGCGACGGCCGACTTTCCCGATCCCCAGCACCTCTGCCCACACAGCGGCGAGATGAGCCTCCAGAGGCGTCTGCGGTTCCTCCCAGGGCTTCTCCTCCTCGAAATCGGAGGGCCGCGGTTCGGGCAGCCGGTTTCGATCGATCTTTCCGCTCGCCGTGCGTGGCATTTCGCCGAGGTGGACGAACGCACTGGGAACCATGTACCAGGGCAGGCTGGACGCGGCGTGGCCGGCCAGCTCCGCGCGACCGGCCTCCCGCCCGACGGTGTAGGCCACCAGGCAGAGGTCACCGCCCGGTCCGGGACGCGCGATCACCACGCAGGAGGTGAGGGCAGGGTGGTCCAGGAGCACGCTCTCGACCTCACCGGTCTCCACCCGGCAGCCCCGGATCTTCACCAGGTGATCGGCACGGCCCAGATAGACGATCTCCCCGCCGGCACGGCGCCGGACCAGGTCCCCGGTGCGGTAGAGGCGTTCGCCCGGCCGCGCCGGGTACGGGTGGGGAACGAAGCTCTGTGCGGTGAGGCTCGCCCTGCCCACGTAGCCGCGGGCCAGGCCGTCCAGTCCGGCCACACAGAGCTCGCCCGGCATGTCGTGGGGAACCAGTTCCTGCGACTCGTCCATCACATAGAGCCGGTAGGCGCCCACCTGCGTGCCGATGACCGACAGTTCGGGGAGGGAGTCACCGTCGCCTTCCCATACAGCGACCTCGGAGGTCTCGGTCTGGCCGTACTGATTGTGCACGGGCACCCCGAAGTGCTGCGCGGCCCGCTCGATCAGGGCGGCCGAAGCGGCCTCTCCGCTGAGCGCGACCCACTGGAGGTGGGCGTATTCCTGCGGGTCGACTCCGTCGAGGTAGACCTCCAGCATGGAGGGCACGAAGTGCGCCAGCACGACGGGGTGCTCGCGGAGGAGGTCCGCGATGTGCTGGATGTCGGACTCGGCTTCGGCATCCGCCATAACGACGGTCGCACCGGTCATGAGAGGGAGGAAGATCTCCCAGATCGCGACGTCGAAGATGAGCGGCGTCTTGTAGAGCACCGCCTTCCCGCTGCCCAGCGCGTAGCGGCGCCGCAGCCATTCCAGACGGGTCCCGGCGCACAGATGATCGATGGCCACGCCTTTGGGCCTACCGGTCGAACCCGACGTGTAGTACACGTAGGCCAGGCCGGACGGATCAGTGGCGCGGGTCGTCGCGACAGCGTCCGGAACCGTTTCCGCGTCGGGGACGAGCAGGGGTGCCAGGCCGTCGAGCAGGTCGAGGCACTGCTCGTCGGTCACGACGAGGGCGAGTGAGGCGTCATCGGCTATGCCCGCCAGACGTGCCCTCGGGAGGCGCGGGTCGAGCGGCACGAACGCCCCGCCGGCCTTCAGTATCGCCAGCAGCGAGACGATCTGCTCGACCGAGCGCTGCATGCATACACCGACGACCGACTCCCGGCCGATGCCTCGCTCGGCCATGACAGCCGCCAGGGCGTCGGATCGCCGGTCCAGTTCGGCATAGGTGACGTTCGCTCCGTCCGCAACGATCGCGATCGCGTCAGGGGTTCGGGCGGCCTGTTCCACGACAGGGCCGTGCAAGGTCCAGTCGATCCGGTAGGACTCCACGCCCTGCGCGGTGTCCCGGAGGATTCCGGCCCTCGTCCCGTCCGGGAGCAGCGGAGCTTCCCCGACGGGAAGGGAGCGGGAGACCGGCGCCCTGCGCAGCAATTCGCCGAATGCCAGGCCGAACTGCTCGGCCCAGTCGGCGTCGAAGGTATCCGTCGCGTATTCGAGCTCGCAGGTGAACGTGTCCGATTCCCTGACGACGGACAGCGTGAGGTCGAACTTCGCCGTTCCGTTGTGGACGTGCACCGGCTCCGTCCTGCAGCCGGGCAGCGAGAGAGTAGTTGCCGACTCCGTGTTCTGCATCACGAAGACGGAGTCGAACAGGGGGTTCGCGTCCGCGCTCCGATGTGGTGCGACGGCGCCCACGACCTCGTCGAAGGGCAGTTCCTGGTGGCTCAGGGCCTCGCGCATGCGCTGCCCGACACTCCGGACCGCGTCCGTGAGCGAGGTTCCCTTGTCGAACTCGGTGGGAACGGCCACGGTGTTGACGAAGTAGCCGAGTATCGACTCGCTCTCCGGAGTCGTCCGGCAGGCCACCGGCACCCCCGTGCTCACCACATCATTCAGCGAGTAGCGGTGCAGCAGCGCCTGGAAGGCCGCCAGCAGGACGGAGAACGGCGTCGCCGAAGCCTGGGAGGAGACCTCCTCGACCGGTGCCGCGGGAACACCGAACCGATGGATCGCGCCCGCACGCGGGCCGTCGGCGGCACGGTTGCGACGCGGATGGATGGAGAGAGGCGGGTACCCCTGTTCGAGCGCCTCTTTCCAGTACTGCCGGGATCGCCGGGCCTCGTCGCCGGAGCGCCAGCCCTCCTGCCACTGGGCGTAGTCCCCGTACTGGTGGGGTACGGCCGGCAGGGCCACGTCGGCGCAGGCCGCGTTGAGATCGCCGAAGAAGATGTCGAGCGACCACGCGTCGATCACGGTGTGGTGGAAGACGAACAAGAGTCCATGGCTGCCGTCGGCAAGCGCGTAGAGGTGGACCCGCAGCAGGGGCGCGCGGGAGAGGTCGACGGGCTCGCAGGCGTCCTTGTGCGCGGCACGGATGAAATCGTCGAACGACTCCGCGTTCCTGCGCTCAACCACGAAGGGTGACGGTTCGCAGATCTCCTGGCGAAGGCCATCGGCGTCGACGACCAGCGCTGTGCGGAGAGCCTCGTGGCGTTCGACGACCAGGGAGACACCGCGTTCCAGAGCCTCGGCATCCAGCGGGCCGTCGATGTGGAAGGCCACGGGCACATGGTACGGAACGGTGCTCTCGTCGGCTTCCGCGAGGAACCAGAGCCGGCGCTGCGCCGCCGATGCCGGGGTCCGGTCGGCCGTCCTTCGCTTGGGGAACCCGGCCGCGGGTGGTGCCTGCCGGAGCCGGTCGAGCAGGGACAGGGGCTCACTCATAACGGTATCCCGGGGGAATCGAGGTTCTCGAACCGCTGCTCGAGGACGGTGGCGATGGAACGTACGGTGCCGGCCGTGAAGAACTCCTCCACGGTGAGGTCGAGCCCTGTCAGCCGGCGTAGCCGGCCGACGAGTTGAACGGCTTTGAGGGAATTGCCGCCCGAGTCCAGGAATTCCTGATCGATCGACATCGGTGACCGGCCCGTCACTCCCGCCCACACTTCGGCGACGGCGGTGTGCAGCTCCGAGGCACCGCCCATGGACCCGTCCCCGGCCTCCGCGTCGAGCGCGTGTACGGGCAGGGCATCACGGTCCAGCTTGCCGTTGCGGTTCACGGGGAACTCGTCCAGAACCACATAGTGCGAGGGCACGGCTGCCGCCACGAGGGTCTCCGCGAGAAGACGCCGTGCGTCGCCGGGGCTGAAAGGAGAGTCCGTGAGCACGTAGCCGACCAGCCGTCCACCGGTCTCGTCGGGCACGACCTTGGCGGCGGCCTCCCGGACGCCCGGCAGCTTCCGGAGAGCGGCTTCCACCTCCCCGGTCTCGATGCGGTTGCCGTGCAGCTTCACCTGGCTGTCGGTCCTGCCCAGGTACAGCAACCCGGCCTCGGGGTCATGCCTGACCCGGTCCCCGGTCCGGTACATGCGCTCTCCGGGTGGGCCGAACGGGTCCGGCAGAAACTTCTCGGCCGTGAGGACAGGCTCCCCGAGGTAGCCGTGCGCGAGGTTCCCGTCTCCGCCCAGGAAGAGCTCACCGGCCTCACCGTCGGGAACCCGTTCGAGGTGCTCGTCGAGGACGTAGGTACGGAACCCCGGGATGGCTTGCCCGATGGGTGTCGAGGCATGGCCGTGGTTCTCCCGGTAGGTCCACCAGGTGCATTCGCCCGACTCCGTGGGCCCGTACTGGTTGTCCACCCGGATTCCCAGTTTCTGGTGCACAGCTTCCGCCAGTTCCGGGGAGAGCGCCTCACCGCTGGCGAACAGATGACGCAGCGAGGGGGTGAACTCCCCCACGTCCTCCTGGTCGAGGAAGATGCGCAGAACCGACGGCACGAAATGGGCGACAGTGATCCGCTCGTCCCTGATCAGCGCGGCCACTCGCGCCGGATCCCGGTGCTCTCCCGGAGAGGCGAAAACCAGGGTGGCACCCACGGACAGCGGCCAGAAGAACTCCCAGAACGACACGTCGAATCCATAAGGTGTCTTCTGGATCACCCGGTCGCCCGGCCGGAGGCCGTACGTCTCCTGGAGCCAGCGCAGCCGGTTCACCGCGCCCGCGTGGGGGTAGACAACGCCCTTGGGTTTCCCGGTCGATCCGGAGGTGAACAGCACGTAGGCGGCAACCGTAGGAGAGACCGCGATTGCCGGCGCCTGCCGCCCGGGCGTGCACTCAGCTGCGGGCACCTGTACCACGCCGAGGTCCAGCCAGTCGCGCATGGCTCCCGCACCGCCGGTAAGCACCACCCGGGCACCGGATGTACGGAGCATTCCCCGCACCCGAGCGTCGGGAAGCTCTTGCTCGATCGGCAAGTACGCCGCACCCGCCTTGAGGATGCCCAGCATGCCGGCAATCAGGTCGAACGACCTTGGGCAGGCGACGGCCACGACATCGCCCGGCAGCACGCCCTTCTCGACAAGTATCGCGGCAATGCTGTCAGAGGCCCTCCGCAACGAGAGGTACGAGTGATCGATCCCCTCTGCCCGCACAGCCACGGCTTTTGGAGACTGCACCGCTCGATGGTCGAACAGCTCGTGCACACCGCCTGGTTCGGCATCGCTCATCGAGAATTCCCCCACAGCACCGGCCATCACCGCGCGCTCTTCGGACGCATGTCCGTCCACAGCTCCTCGATACGACCCAGGCATTCGGCCCTCTCCGCCGGCTCGCCCACCACCGTCCAGCCGTCCGGGATTCGTCGACCGGCGCGCCAGATCGAGTACTGCTCTTCAATGTTGCGGACAACTACATATGCGCCAGGATTTTCCATGATTCCTCGTCCAAGTTCCAGTCAGCTGGGGCTGAGGAGCGGTTCACTGCTGGTGAATGCGGGCCACAAAGTCATGGTGCTCCTCGCCCGCGCCCTCACGGAGAACCGCCATGGCACGCTTCCGATCCTCGTCGTTCCGGTCCTGGGAGAGCTTGAAGCGGCCGGTCAACGATTCGATGTCCAGCTCGAACCCCACGATTCCACCGATAAGCTTCTCGATACGCGAGTCGTTCTCGTCCAAGCGGTATGCGCCATCAGACGGATCAGCCTTCTCGCTGATGCTGGCGAGACCCGAGACAACCTGATCCTGGTTCTCCAGAACGCGCACGTGACCCCGCACATGGACAGCTACGTAATTCCAGGTCGGCAGCTGATCCGTCGCATAGGTCCTGGGCGATATATAGGAATTCGGACCGTGGAACACTGCTAGCACCCGGCGGCCGTTGAGATTCGGGACCTGGGGGTTTCCCACGTCGAGATGACCGAACAGCACCCCCTGCTCACCCCGTTCCCGGTCAAGGATCAGCGGAAGGTGCGTCGCGAACACCTCACTCTCGTCGTCCGAGGAGATCAACGTCGCGAGCGGGAAGCGCTGCAGGGTTTCCAGAATGGTTGCCCTGTCCGGCTCGATGTGCCGAGCAGGCGGGTATTCCACCTCATCCACCGACGGTGCTTCCGACCTCTGCCGCACGTCTTCAGCTATCTCGGCGGACCGGAAGGGCAGGAGCGAAAGCAAGGTGTCGCCAATACCGTGGGACAACTCCGCGAGGCCCTGAAAATAGATGCCGGCCGTCAGTTCCGGTGCACTGTCCGCTCGGTACGCACGACTGACCAGGAAATTACCTGATTCGTTCCGCCGCAGATGCGGGATGACATCCCGGAACATCTCGGGGTCGAGCTCGCGGTGATAGCCCGTAGCCAGCACGAGGCCGTCCAGGTTCAGGCTCCGGCTACCCTCCGGGCCACCGACGGTCACCCCGATCCCCGAGGGGCCGGCGTCCGCCGACAGCAGCCTGCTGGACCGGCAGAGCACGAGCCGCGGCACGTTCCCACGGACCTGATCCTCGTAGCCCATGCGGTACAGGTCTTCGATGAGGTCGAGGTCCACGACGCCGTAGTTGGTGCTGCGCGCCTCCGCCAGCCGGGCTGCGCGGTCATGGGCGGCGAAGTGGCCGTCGACCTCGGCGGAGAAGAAGACCTCGTTGCTGTACGGGCTGTCGTCCGCGGGCCGGAAGGAGTATCCGGGGAGAACCGCGTGGACGCGGCTCAAGGGGTACTTCGCGAGGATGTACTCGATGATCTCCGCAGCGGACTGACCGCCGCCGACCACGGCGAACGACAGATCCGCCGAGCGATCGGGGAAGCTCTTCGGGAAACGCTCAAGGAATTCCGCGGTATGAATGACACGCTCGTCACGCGGAGCCACGCCTGCGACCCGATTCGGGGTTCCGCCCGGGGCGTACACGACATTGCGCGCCTGATAGGTGACGTACTCCCCTGAATTCGCGAGTTCCGCTCTGACCGTGAAGCTGCGCGCCATACCGTCGATACCGAAGTCCGGACTGACCGACGTCACGCGCGCCCCGAAGACAGTCTGGTGCTCGAAGTACCCCGCCACCCAGCGAAGATAGTCCTGGAACTCAATACGAGAGGGATAAAATTCCCGGAGATTCGCGAACTCCTCCAGGCGACCCTTCGCCTTGAGGTACGCAAGGAAAGAATAAGGGCTTTCCGGATTACGCAGCGTCACCAGGTCCTTCAGGAACGAAATCTGCATCCGGGCGCCATCAAGTAACATCCCCGGATGCCAGCCGAATCTCTCTTTGGCCTCCAGGAAGAGTGATCTGGATGGATTCTCCCCCTCTGCTATGGCAGCAGCCAGCGCCACATTGGAAGGACCGAATCCAATCCCCAGCAGATCGAGCATAGACCTTCTCCTCAATAATGCAGAAATTATCGTGGTCTGGGCAGCTCAGTAAAAGTTGGCATGGTGAACAGGAGCCAACTCTCGGGTACGATGCGGCGCGGTTCTTCAGCTATTCATATCAGACACGCGCACATTTGCGTAATCTTTCGAAGCCGGCCGACGCCGGCATCCATGGATGAGGGTTTATCCGCCCTTCACCACAAGCGATCCAGTGCCGCGTGAAGGCCTATGAAGACCTGAGGCCCACCCATTTGGCAAATATTGCCAAGACCCCGTCCCTCATTTACCCCCGGTACACATGTACTGACAAGCACGCATGCCCACCCCCACCGCGGAGCGCCCCCAAAGCGCTAGGAGCGGCTGCAAATTGTCGTGCCGGCGTGACACCCACGCAAGACCACTCCCATAACCACCTTTTAATACAATGAAGTCGATCGCCTGTCAACCATCAGCCTCCGCAGCCCTTTAGCCGACTTCGAGGGGATCGATGGATGTGCCCCGGCCTGGTCAATCACCATGCAGCGCGCCATCCACGCGCCTTTCCGAGGGCCCACTACTACCGTCGAGCCCATGACTAGTGCCATATCAGGCAACGTTTGTCCGGTTCACGACCTCACGAAGGCCCTTCGCTCGGTCGATTCCCCCGAAGGCGAAGTAACGCAATGCGGTGAACTGGACCCCGATCCGGCTGAGCCCGGAGCTGCCGGATCGGGGAATGGGCGATCTTGAGTTGTTCGCCTCCGTCCACCTCGCGAAGCGCCGGCACCGTTTCGTCGTCAGGCGCGGGAAGTGGTTCTCACAGACGATCGCAATTGCGTACGCCCATCGGATGCCGTGAACACAGGTAGAGGAAGAGGGAACTTCGACCTCTTCCTGGTCTCCTTGACGTGCCGCAGCGGCCGGGAAGTCGGCCGGCTTCACCGGGCTCCGGCCGGGAACGGCAGGCCGTGGTGTTCACCGCCGGCCCCACAGGGTCTGCTCGTTCCCGTCATGCCCGGGGTGGCCACCCGATGACGTCTTCCGCCTGGACATTACGCGGGGACGCTCCCCCGAACCGGGCACCGGTGACGTCGGTCAGCCCGAGCGGGGGCATGCCCGTGTTCACGCTTGCGAACCTGGCATCGGTCAGATCGGTGTCGCGCGGGTCAGCACCCCGACGATCGCATCCGGCTAAGGGCTAGCACTTAGGCCGACCTCGCGCAGTGACGCCCCACGCGCATCTGCGCCGCTGAAGTCACAGAACTTGAACGAACACCCGTCCAGGGTGGCGTGGCGCAGATCGGCCCCGATGAACGAGCAGCGGGTGAACCGCAGCCGCGGGCGGGTCGGTGGCCGTCGCCCGGATTTCCGACCGTCCGTCATCCGCTGTCCGCCGGCCGATCATCCAGGTCGTGACTGGTCCGCGCGGCCTCTACCCCTGCCGCGCCCCCGACAGCCGCCCCCGCGCGGCGGCCTGGATCTGGGAGGGCCCGAGCCCCCACTCAAGGGTTCGTCCGACGGCCGTCGCCAGGGGTCGGTCCCAGCCGGCGCGGACAGGGGCCGGGCGGTGGATGCCGAGTTCGGTGCGGGCCCAGTCGGGGAGGATTCCGACCGAGGCGTTCGTGAGGAGGCCCACGGCCAGCCGCTCCCGTCGTGTGCGACCGAAGCGTCGGAGGAACAGCACCGAGTCCAACGCGGCTTGCGTGGCATGGAGTTGGGGGCGGACACGGGACAGGTAACGCTCGACTTCGAGGGACGTGCGCGGTACGTTCCGTGCGCCCAACGCCTCGGCGAACCGGCCTGCTTGGCGGTAGTAGGCATCGCACTCGGCGGGCGTCAGCCGAAGCGGCCGGGGTGCGTAGCTCTGGTGACCGGCGAGAAAGCTGCGCACCTCGGCGGTATGGACCCAGGTGAGCAGATCGGGGTCGTCCGCACGGTACGGCCGGCCGTCGGGGGCGGTGCCGTGCACCCGGGTGTGGATCCGCCGGACGAGGTCGATCACCTCGCGGGCGGCGGCCGAGGAGCCGAAGGTGGTCGTGGTGATGAACCGTACGGTTCCGTTCAGCCGCCCGACCGGATCGGCGCGGAAGTCGGAGTGCTGGTCGACCCCGGCCATGGCCAGCGGATGCAGCGACTGGAGCATGAGCGCGGCGAACCCGCCGGTGAGCATCCCGGTGGCCTGCCCGTGCACCCGCCACACCGGGTCCCCCGGCGCGATACCGAACAGCCCGGGATCACCGGGCGGCCCGGCATACCGCTCCAGCTTGAGATCCCCGCCATGCATGGTCGCCGTAAGTTCCGCCGCGATCCGTTCCCGCAGTCCCACCAGCACCTCCAGGGTCGGTGTCCCTCAGCCGAGGGTACCGACCCGCCCGGCCAGCACGGCCACGAGGATGAGCAGTCCGCACAGGGGGTTGGTGCCGAACGCCCGCCCGCAGGCTCCGGCGTCCGCAGGGTTCGCCCGCCATACCTGCCACCCCAACTGCCCGGCGACCACGCACAGTCCGGGCCAGTACAACGGCCCGAGCCCGGCCACGGCCCCGAACCAGGCGAGCAGCACCACACACCCCGCGTACACGCCGCCCACCAGTACCCGGCTACGGCGCCCCAGCAGCACGGCGGCCGACCGCACGCCGGCCCGCACATCGGCCTCCCGGTCCTGGCAGGCGTAGATCACGTCCGTCCCCACGGCCCAGCAGATCAGCGCCCCGTACAGCACCCATCCCCCGCGCCCGAGCCCTCCGGTGAGCAGGACGTACACCAGCGGCACCGTCCAGTTGATGGTGAGGCCCAGCCACACATGCGGCCAGTGGGTGACCCGCTTCATATACGGATACACCGCCGCGAGGGGCGCCCCGACCGCCGCCCACACCACCGCTTCCACACTCCAGAACCCCATCACCAACGGCGCGACGGCCCCCACCGCGACGCACAGGACCAGGGCCCGCCCGGCCGCCAGCCGTCCCGAGGCGACGGGCCGCCCCGCCGTACGGGGCACCCGCGCGTCGAACCGTGCGTCCAGCACATCGTTGAGCCCGCAGGCGGCTCCTCTCGACAGCACCCCGAACACCAGGAGCAGCAGTCCGAGCAGGACCCCGTCCCGGGGCCCGGCTGTCGCTCCCAGGGCTATCCATCCGGGCACCACCAGCAGCCAGGCCCCCACCGGCCGGTCGAGCCGCAGCAACTCCAGATACGGCCGCGCCCCTGAGGGGGCCCGCCGCACCAACCGGGCAGCGCGGCCCTGGGGCGAGGCTGGGGCCGGGGCTGGGGGCGGGGCTTGTGAGGTGACGGTCATCCCGATTCATGTCCCTTCCCGGGGGATCGCACGACGATCGGTCCAACCTAATCCCGAACAGAGCGAGTTGGCCGTCCTTCCAGGGGTCCCGGAGGGACGCTCCTGCGGGCCGGGAAGCGGTCGATCGGCGCGGGCCGGGCGGTGGCAGCGATCGGTTCTGCGGTCATGACGACCCGCTTCAGCAACGGGTCGCATCGGCCATCGTGGACTGACCGCGCCCAGGAATCAGCGACGGCGCGACGGCCTTCCTGTCCTTCACCGCGCGTCGGCCCACGGGTGCGGCCCGCTCGGTTCCGGCCGGAATCCTCAACCGTCGCCGGCAGGTGCGCCCGGCAGGTCGCGGAGGCCGCGCAGCGGCGCCACGAGCAGGAAACCGCCGGCGGCCACCAGCGCGGCCGTGACGACCCACATCGTGGGGCGGGCACCGAAGAGGGAGGCGAGGGAGCCGCCCAGGAGAGCGCCGAGCGGGATGGTGCTGTAGTTGAGGAACAGGGTGGTCGCGGTGACGCGGCCCAGCAGCTCGGACGGGCAGTACGCCTGCCGGAAGCTGACGATGATGACGTTGCAGGCCACCACCCCGGCGAGCATCACGGCCGTTCCGCACACGAAGAACGCCAGCCGCGGCCCGGGACCGGTGAGCGCGGTCAGCAGGCCGAAGGGCGAGGCGGCGAACTGGATGGCCAGGAGGGCGCGTGCCGACCCCATGCGTGTGGCGAGCCGGCCGGCCACGAGGCCGCCGAGCACCCCGCCGAGACCGCCGCAGGAGACCAGCCAGCCGAGCGTGTCGGAGTCGACGCCGACGGTCCGCACGAGAAAGACGATCTGGACGGCCTGGAGGCCGGCCATCGCCAGATTGACCGCCGCACCGAACGCGGTGACGGCCCGGACCTGCGGATCTCCGACGACGAAGCGCAGGCCGTCGGAGATCTCGCGGCTCAGCCGCCGCCGGGGTGCCGGGGCGGAGCGCGGAGCGTCGGAGCGGATGGCCGTGAGACAGAGCGACGACACCACGAAGGAGACCGCGTCGAGGAGCAGGCCCGGCACACTGCCCAGGGTCTGGGCGATCAGCCCGCCGAGGCCGGGGCCCACCACCCTGGCGGTCTGGTCCCCGGCCTGCAGCTGCGCGTTCCGCTCCATCAGGTCCTGTGTGGGCACCAGTTGGGGCAGATAGGCCGAGTAGGCGGTGGAGAAGAAGACGGAGGCGGCACCGGAGATCAGGGCAGCTCCGAGGAGATGCCCGATGGTCAGGGCTCCCAGCCACCAGGTGACCGGCACGCTCACGAACACCGCCGCGGAGACGGCGTTGCACACGAGCATCACCCGGCGCGGGGCGAGACGGTCGACCCACGCACCCGCAGGCAGGCCGAGTATCAGCCACGGCAGCCACGGCGCGGCGGTGAGCACGCCCATCACGAACGGCGAGGCGTGGAGGGTGGTGACGGCCACGAGCGGCAGCAGGACGGACGTCACACTGGTGCCCAGCTTGCTGGTGGTCTCGCCGATGAGCAGCAACCGGAAGTTCCGGTGGGGTCGCCGGTCCCGACCCTTCGCGGACTGCGCGGCAGTTGGCATGGCGGACTCCATCAGGGGCCTCCGGACTTCGACGACCGACGGATTTCTGACGCGCCACGGAAGGTGCGGTGGCCGTTGGTTCGCGCTGGAGCGTACAAGTTCGTCGCCCCGGAAACCAGGGTGGCCGTTTCCCACGGGGGCGGCCCTTCGGCTCGACCGTTTCCATTGCCAACGAACCGTGCCCCATGCCAAAGTCGAGCCCGGATGACCTGTCCGTTCGAGAGCGATTCCGGTCATTTCCCGGTCCTGTCACTGAGGAGGACCAGCACTCCCTCCGGCCTATGGAATTCAATATTCCGGACGGGTGGAACGCGGCATTCGGACCAGGCCCGCGGGTGGCCTGCCTGGACTGCGTCCGGCACGCCCGGACCGGCATGCGGCCGACGGGCCCGCGCGCCACGACGGACATGGCACCGCACCGGCGACGGCCTGTTCCGAGGGCGCCGCGACCGCCTCCGGTCCCTCCGTCATCGCCCACACCGGCAAACCCCTTTCCCTTGCAAGGAGCTGTCCGTGGTCACCAGCGCGATCGACCTCCTCACCCGCTTTCTGCGGGAGGCGGCCCGGCACCCCGAGCGCGCCGCCGTGGTCACACCGTCGGAGTCGGTGACGTTCGGCGAACTGGGCGAGCGCGTGGAGCGGACTGCCCGGGCGCTGAACTCGGCGGGCGCGGAGCCCGGTACGGCCGTCGCCCTGAACCTCCCCCGCGGTATCGGCCTGGTGACGGCGATGCTCGCGGTGTGGCGGGTCGGCGCGGCGTACGTCCCGCTCGACCCGGCCCACCCGGCGCACCGACGGCGCCTGCTCGCCGAACAGGCCGGCGCGCGCCTGGTGCTCACCGCGGAGACGGACCGCACCGAGTGGCCGACGGGCGCGTGCCGCCTCGATCCGGCCTCCGGCCCCGGCCCGTTCGCCTGGGGCACACCGGCCCCGGTGAGCGACGTGCCGGACGGCGCCGCGGCGTGCGTCGTCCACGCCTCGGGCACCCTCGGGCTCCCCCGGGGGGTGACGGTGACCCGGCGCAACACCGCCCATCTCGTCCGCGCGTTGGAGGACAGCGGTGTCTATCCCCCGGCCCCCTCGCGGGTGGTGTGGAACGCGGACCTCGGCTCCGACGCCCCGTTCCAGCAGTGGACCCGGATCTGCCGGGGCGACACCCTGCTCCTTCCGACCGACGAACTGCGCGCCGACCCAGAGCTGTTCGCCCGGTTCCTCGCGGAGTACGGGGCCACCGACCTCGACGCCACCCCGTCCCAGTGGGAGGTCCTGCGCCCCTACGTGGTGCCCGGGACGCCGGACACCGCTCCGCTGCGGCTCCTCCTCGGCGGGGAGCCCGTGTCCCCGGCCCTCTGGGCGGACCTGACGCGACATGCCGAGCGGGGGCGGGTGGACGCCGTCCATCTGTACGGGCCGGCGGAGTGCACGTTCGTCTCCACCGCCGCGCCCGTCACCGGCCCTTTACCCCATATCGGTTCTCCTCTGCCCGCCGTACGCGCCCATGTCCTCGACGGCGCGCTGCGACCGGTGGCCGAGGGCGAGCCGGGAGACCTGTACCTCGCGGGTGACGGTGTCGCCCTCGGGTACGAGGGCCGCCCGGGGCCGACCGCCGAGCGGTTCGTCGCCGACCCCCATGGTCCGGCCGGCACCCGGATGTACCGCACCGGCGACCGGGTCCGCCGGCTCCCCGGCGGACAGCCGGCCCGCCTCGGCCGGGTGGACGACCGGACCGAGCCGGGCGACTCCCCCGACATCTCCGACACCCCGGCACGGCCGCTGCTCGGCCTCTTCGAGGAGCGCGCCGGGAGCGCCCCGGACGCCACGGCCCTGGTGTTCGGCGAGGACAGCGTCTCGTACGCGGAGCTCGACGCCCGTGCGAACCGGCTGGCCCACCTGCTGGCCGCAAAGGGCGCCGGGCCGGAGACGGTGATCGCCTCGGCGCTCGACCGGTCGGTGGAACTGGTCGTCGCGGTGCTGGCGGTGATGAAGACCGGGGCGGCCCACCTTCCGGTGGATCCCGGTTACCCCGAGGCGCGCATCGCCCACATTCTGGGCGACGCGGCGCCGGCGCTGCTCCTCGCGGATTCCGGCACGGTCCTCCCGGACGGCACCGGCGTACCCCGTACCGACATGGACGATCCGGAGACCGGCGCGGCGCTGCGGCGTGCCCCGGCGGCCGCCCCGCCCACCGGCGCCCGGCGCGCACAGGGCGAACTGCCCGCGTACGTCATCTACACCTCAGGGTCCACGGGCCTGCCCAAGGGCGTGGTCGTCACCCGCTCCGGTCTCGCCAACCTGGCCGCCCATCAGCGCGGCACCCTCGCGGTGGACACCGACAGCCGGGTCCTGCAGTTCGCCTCGCCCAGCTTCGACGCGTTCTTCTGGGAGCTGGCGATGGCGCTCTCCGCCGGGGCCACGCTCGTCCTGGCGCCCGCCCGCAGCCTGCTGCCCGGGCCCGGTCTGTGCCGTCTCGCCGACGAGCAGCGGATCACGCACGTCACCCTGCCCCCGTCCGTGCTGCGCGTCCTGCCGTCGGACGCCCTCCCGCGCGTACGGGTCCTGGTCGCCGCCGGCGAGGCACTGGACGCGGAACAGCAGCGGCGCTGGGCTCCCGGCCGGACCCTGATCAACGCGTACGGACCGACGGAGACCACGGTCTGCGCCACGATGAGCCGACCCCTCGCGGAGGGCTCCGGCACGCCGCCGATCGGCGGGGCTGTCCGGGGCGCGCGCCTCCATCTGCTCGACGCCGCCCTGCGGCCGGTGCCCGCCGGAGTGGTGGGCGAGCTGTACGTCGCCGGAGCGGGCCTGGCCCGCGGCTACCTCGACCGGCCCGGAATGACGGCGCAGCGCTTCGTCGCGGACCCCTACGGCCCGGCCGGGACGCGGATGTACCGCACCGGCGACCTGGCCCGCCGAAGGGCTTCGGGCGAACTGGAGTTCGCCGGGCGCGCGGACGACCAGGTCAAGGTGCGCGGGCACCGGATCGAACCGGGCGAGATCGAGGCGCGGCTCGTCGGACACCCCCGGGTGTCCGCCGCCGCGGTGGCCGTGCACGAGGACCAGGACGGCGACCGGAGGCTCGTGGCCTACGTCCGCCGCGAGCCGGCCGCACCGGCGAGCGCCGGTCTCCCGAGGGACGCGGACCGCGTGGCCGACTGGCGGCTCGTCCACGACGCCGTGCCCGCCGACGACGGACCGACGGCCTTCGGCGAGGACTTCAGCGGGTGGAACAGCCGCTACGACGGCAGTGCGCTGCCGCTGGAGCAGCTGCGGGAGTGGCGCGACGAGACCGTACGGAGCATCCGCGCCCTGCGGCCCCGGCGCGTCCTCGAACTCGGCGTGGGCAACGGACTGTTGCTGTCACGCCTCGCCCCCGAGGCGGAGGCCTACTGGGGGCTCGACCTGTCGCCCCGGGTGATCGAGCGGCTGCGGCGGCAGGTGGACGGGCAACCGGATCTGGCCGGGCGGGTCGTCCTGCACAGCCGGCCCGCCGACGACCACGAGGGCGTCCCGCGCGGGTACTTCGACGTGGTCGTCATCAACTCCGTCCTCCAGTACTTCCCCAGCGGGCACTATCTCGCCCGGGTGCTGGAGCTCGCTGCGGCCGCCCTGGCGCCCGGCGGCTCGGTGTTCGTCGGCGATGTCCGGCACCTGGGGCTTCTGGAGCCCTTCCACGGGGCGGTCGCGGCCCGCTCGGCGAACGCCGCACCGGGCAGTGCGGAGCATCGCCGGGCCGTGGCACACGGCATGGCCACGGAGCCGGAGCTGCTGGTGGATCCGGAGTTCTTCCGGTCGCTGACGGTCGCGGCCGAGGGGTCCGTGCCGCGCTTCGCGACCTGCGACGTACGGCTGAAACGGGGAACCCATCACAACGAGCTGACCCGCTACCGCTACGACGTCGTCCTGCGCCGCACCGGCGGCGCGCGGCCCCGCACCGGTGCGGTGACGGATCTGCTGTGGGGAGCGGAGGTCCGTACGCTCGACGGCCTCGCCGCCATCCTGCGGGACGGCGCGCGGGACGCCGCGTCCGTCCGGGTCACCGGGGTGCCCAACGCACGCCTCGCCGAGGATCTGCGCGCGTCCGGCAGGTCGCCGGGCTCCCGTCCAGACCCGGAGGACCTGGCGCGGCTGGGCGAACGGCTGGGGTACCGCGTCGTGGTGCGCTGGTCCGCGAAGGCGGGGCCCGACCACGTCGATGCCGAGTTCTCCTTCGGGGAGCGGGACTTCCCGCCGGAGGCGGGGACCGGGCCGATGGTGGATACCGAGCGCCATGTCAACGTCCCCTTCGCGGCGTCCGACGACGCGGAGCTCATCGCGTCGGTCGCCGCGTGGGCTTCCGCGTACCTCCCCGGGCCCATGGTGCCGTCCGCGATCGTCGTCCTCGACGAGTTGCCGCTCACCCCGCACGGCAAGCTCGACCGGGCCGCCCTGCCCGCCCCTCTCCGCGCCCTGCGGAGTCCCGGCCGCCGGCCGCGGAGTCCGCAGGAAGCAGCGCTGTGCCGGATGTACGCGGAGGTCCTCGGGCTCGTCACGGCGGAACCGGCGGACGGAACGGACCGGGCCGGCCCGGCGAGAGAGCCGGACGCGTCGAGCGGGACCGGACCGGCGTTCGCGGTGGGGATCGACGACAGCTTCTTCGCGCTCGGTGGCCATTCACTGCTCGTCACCCGGCTGGTGAGCCGCGTCCGCGCCGAACTGGGGGTGGAGCTCCAGGTGGGCACGGTCTTCGACGCGCCCACGGTGGCCGGCCTCGCCTCCCGGCTCACGGGGGCCCGCAAGGCGCGACCGGGCCTGCGGAGGATGCCTCGCCCCGACTGACGCGGCGCGGGCCCGCGACACCGAACGGATCAGATACGGCCAGGGTTATCGAAGGGTTCCCGATGGACTTCAGCCTCTTCTACTTCGCCGACGACAGCACACCGGACGGGGACGCCGGACGGTACGAGCTGCTGCTGGAGGGTGCCCGCTTCGCCGACCGGCACGGCTTCCGCGCGGTGTGGACGCCCGAGCGGCACTTCCACCCCTTCGGAGGGCTCTACCCGAACCCGTCCGTGGTGGGCGCCGCCCTGGCGATGGTCACGAGCACCGTCGCCATCCGCGCCGGAAGCGTCGTCGCACCCCTCCACCATCCGCTGAGGATCGCCGAGGAGTGGTCGGTCGTGGACAACCTCTCCGGCGGCCGGGCCGGGGTGTCCCTCGCCTCCGGCTGGCACCCGGTGGACTTCGCGCTGAGCCGGGTGCCGTACGGGGACCGCAAACGCGTGCTGACCGACAGCATCGAGCAGCTCCGCGGGCTGTGGCGGGGGGACGGCCACGAAGTCGTGGACGGCAACGGCGCCCCGGCGACCGTACGGATGTTCCCGCCGCCGGTGCAGCGGGAACTGCCGCTCTGGGTGACCAGCGCGGGCGACGCGGAGACCTTCCGTTCGGCGGCGGCGGCGCGCGCCGGGGTCCTCACCCATCTGCTGCACCAGGATGTCGACGAACTCGCCGCGAAGATCGCCGACTACCGGCGGACGGCGCGTGAGACGTACACCGGCTGGGACGGGCACGTCGTCCTGATGCTGCACACCTTCCTCGGCACCGACCGGGACGAGGTGCGCGCCACCGTCGAAGGGCCGCTGCGCGCCTATCTCAGGAGCTCGGTCCATCTCCTCACCCGCTCGTTCAGCGCCCTCGACCCCGACTTCGACATCGACGCGCTGGAGGACGAGGACCTCGACTTCCTCGTCGCCCAGTCCTTCGACACCTACTTCGAGCAGCGGGGGCTGTTCGGGACGGTGGAGGAGGCGACGGCGACGGTCGAGCGGCTGCGTGCCATCGGCGTGGACGAGATCGCCTGCCTGATCGACTACGGCATCGGCACCAGGACCGTGCTGGACGGGCTGCGCCACCTGAACGCCCTTCGCGAAGCATGCGAAGCGAACTGATCCGAGAGACCCGAGAGGCCGAGACCACCGTGATCCCTCTGTCGTTTTCGCAGCTGCGGTTCTGGTTCCAGGGAGAGATGGAGCCCGGGGGCGAATCGCCCAACACTTCGATGGCACTCCGGCTGACGGGACGGCTGGACGCGGTGGCGATGCGCTGCGCGCTGCGGGACGTGGTGACGCGGCACGAGAGCCTGCGCACCGTCTTCCCGGTCACCGACGGAGTGCCGGGGCAGCGCATCCTGGAGGCGGTGACGGTCGAGCTGCCCGTACGGCAGGTCGCGGAGAAGGATGTCGGTGCGGCCGTGGCCGACGCGGCCGGGCATCCCTTCGACCTGGGGCGCGAGATCCCGCTGCGGGCCGTCCTGCTCGCCGTCGGCTCCCACGACCACCATGTGCTGGCGATCACCGTGCACCACATCGCCTTCGACGGCTGGTCCGTCGCACCGTTCCTCCGCGACCTCTCGCACGCCTACACCGCGCGCCTCGACGGACGGCCTCCGTCCTGGGAGGAACTTCCCTTCCAGTACGTGGACTTCACCCTGTGGCAGCGCAAGGAGCTCGGTGCGCCCGACGACCCGGGGAGTGTCTTCGCCGAGCAGCTGGCCCACTGGACGCGTGCCCTCGCCGACGCGCCTGCCGAACTCCCCCTCCCCACCACCCGGCCACGCCCCGCCACCGCCACCCACCGCGCCGGGGCGGTCCCCTTCCATCTGCCGCCCGACAGCGTCCAACAGCTGACCCGGCTCGCCCTCCGGCACGGCGTCAGCACCTTCATGGTCCTCCACGCGGCGCTCGCGGGGCTCCTTCACAGGCTCGGCGCCGGCACCGACATCCTGGTCGGCAGCCCGGTCGCCGGCCGCACCGACGTCGGCCTCGACGACCTCGTCGGCTGCTTCGTCAACACCGTCGTCGTCCGGACCGACACCTCCGGCGACCCCACCTTCCACGAACTGCTCCAGCGGGCCCGGACCAGCGTCGTGGCCGCACTCGACCACCAGGACGTGCCCTTCGAGCAGGTCGTGGAGGCCGTCAACCCGGCCCGGTCGGCAGCCCGGCACCCGCTCTTCCACGTCATGCTCAGCGTGCAGAACAACGCGGGCGCCGCCGTGCGCCTCCCCCACCTCGACAGCCGTCTGCTGCCCTACAGCCACCGGAGGGCCGACTTCGACCTGCTCCTCGACATCACGGAGACCGACGGGGCACTCGACGGCAGCCTGGTCCACGCCCTCGACCTCTTCGACCACGACACCGCCGAGCGTCTTGTCCGCCGCTTCACCGCCTTCCTGACCCAGGCGGTCGCCGCGCCGGAGCGGCGCATCGGTGGTCCGGAGCTCCTCACCCCCGCCGAGCGCCGCACCACGCTGGAGACGTGGAACGGCCGGGACACGCCGGTCCCGGCCGCCTCCGTACCGGAGCTCTTCCGGCGGCGGGCCGCCGCCTCGCCCGATGACACCGCGGTGATCTGCGGCGCGACCCGGCTCACCTACGCGGAGCTGGAGGCAAGGGCCGACCGTCTCGCCGGCCGTCTGCGCCGGCAGGGCGCGGGTCCGGAACGGCTGGTCGCCGTGGCCATGGACCGCTCGGCCGACCTGGTCGTCGCCCTGCTCGCGGTACTGAACACGGGGGCCGCCTACCTTCCCCTGGACCCGCGCAACCCGGATGAGCGCCGGCGCACGGTCCTGGAGGAGGCGCGGCCCGCGCTGCTCCTGGCGGACGCGTCCACGAAGGAGCGGGCCGAGGAGCTCGCGGGCGCGCCGCTCGGCCTGCCGCTGGTCCTCGTCGACGGCGACGGTCCGGCCGTCACCGGTCCGGAGGCGGGCGGGTGGCCGGACATCGCCGGCGACGGGGCCGCCTACGCGATGTACACGTCCGGCTCCACCGGCCGCCCCAAGGGTGTCCTGGTGACCCACCGGAACATCGTCTCTCTCGCCGCCGATCCGTGCTGGGCCGCGGACGGTGGCCACACCCGGGTGCTCGCCCACTCGCCGCACTCCTTCGACGCCTCGACGTACGAGGTGTGGGTGCCGCTGCTCAGCGGCGGCACGGTCGTGATGGTGCCGGCCGGCGACTCCTCGCAGCAGGCGCTGGAGCGGGCCGTGACCGAGGGGGGCGCGACGAGCGCGTTCCTCACCACCTCGCTCTTCAACCTGCTGGTCGCGGAGAGGAGTCCGGCGCTCGGCCGGCTCGGACACGTCTGGACGGGTGGGGAGCAGCCGTCGGCGGGGGCCGTGCGGCAGATGCTGACGGATTTCCCCGGCACCGTGCTGACCCATGTCTACGGGCCGACCGAGAACACGACGTTCACCACCTTCGGACTGCTGGACCCGGACCGGGACGCGGACGGCGGCAAGCCGCCGATCGGCCGGCCCATGGCGAACACACGGGTGTATGTGCTGGACGAGCGGCTCCGGCCGGTGCCCGCCGGGGTGCCGGGCGAGTTGTACGTCGCCGGCGCCGGACTGGCCCGCGGCTACCTCGGCCTCCCGGGCCTCACCTCGGGGCGCTTCGTCGCCGACCCCTACGGCGCGACGGGCACCCGCATGTACCGCACCGGTGACGTCGTCCGCTGGACCGCCGACGGCCGGCTCGACTTCCTCACCCGCGTCGACGGCCAGGTCAAGATACGCGGCTTCCGCATCGAACCCCGCGAGATCGAGGCCGCTCTGGAGCGCCATCCGGCCGTCGGCCGTGCCGCCGTCCTCGTACGGGAGGACCGGCCCGGGGAGCGCGGCCTCGTCGCCTACGTCGTCCCCGCCACGGACATCGACGGCGATCCCGCACCGGAGATCACCGAGCACGCCCGGCGGGCCCTGCCCGGCTACATGGTCCCTCTCGTCGTCGTGCTTCCCGACGGGCTCCCCCTCACGCCCAACGGAAAGCTCGACCGGGCGGCTCTGCCCGCCCCCGGGGAGGGCACCGGCTCCCGCCCGCCGCGCACACCCGCCGAGCGGCTCGTGTGCGCGCTGTTCGCCGAGATCCTCACCCTGCCGGCGGTCGGTGCGGACGACGACTTCTTCGAGCTCGGCGGCCATTCCCTGCTGGCCATCAGGCTGGTGAACCGGCTGCGCGAGGTGCTGGACGACGGGATCGGGATGCGTACGGTCTTCGAGTCGCCGACGCCCGCCGCACTCGCCGAGAGGTTCGGGGACACGGGGGCCGGCCGCGGCCCGCTGCGGCCCCGGCCACGCGGGGACGTACTGCCGCCGTCGTTCTCCCAGCTACGTTTCTGGCTGCAGGGCGAGCTGGCGGAGGGAGCCGCCTCGCACACCGTCACGACCGCCCTTCGGCTGTCGGGTCCGCTGGATGCCGGGGCGCTGTCGGCGGCACTCCGGGACGTGGTGACACGGCACGAGAGCCTGCGCACCGTCTTCCCGGTCACCGATGGCGTGCCCAGTCAACTGGTGCTGAACGACGCCGAGTTCGACCTCACCGTGCGGGAGGTGGCGAAGCGGGACGTCGAGGCGGCGGTGGTCGCGGCCTCGGAGCACGACTTCGACCTGGCACGGGAGAGACCGGTGCGGGCGGAGCTCTTCGCCTGCGCCCCCGAGGAGCATGTCCTCGCCATCACGATCCACCACATCGCCTTCGACGGCTGGTCCGCCGCACCCTTCCTCCGCGACCTCTCCGCGGCCTACGCCGCCCGGCTGCGGGGGCGGACTCCCGACTTCCCGGAACTGCCCGTGCAGTACGCCGACTTCACTCTGTGGCAGCGTGAGGAGCTCGGGGAAGCGGACGACCCCGACAGCCCCCTCGCCCGGCAACTCGCCCACTGGAGCGGCACGCTGGCCGGCGCTCCCGAGGAAATCGCGCTGCCCGCCGACCGGCCACGCCCCGCCGTCGCCACCCACCGCGTCGGCACGGTGCCGTTCCGGCTCGCCCCGCAGGACCACGCGCGTGTCACCGCCCTGGCGCGGAAGCACGGTGCGAGCGTGTTCATGGTGCTGCACGCCGCGCTGGCGGTCCTGCTGCGGCAACTCGGCGCCGGGACGGACGTTCTCGTCGGCAGCCCGGTCGCCGGACGCGCCGACAGCGGTCTCGACGACCTGGTCGGCTGCTTCGTGAACACCGTGGTGGTACGCACCGACGTCTCCGGGGATCCGGACTTCGGCGGTCTGCTCGACCGCGTCCGCACCGAGGTCCTCGCCGCGCTGGAGAACCAGGACGTGCCCTTCGAGCAGGTCGTGGACGCCGTCGACCCGGCGCGGTCGGCGGCCCGGCACCCGCTCTTCCAGGTCATGCTGAGTCTGCAGAACAACGCGGCCGGCGCCGTGGAACTGCCGGGCCTCCACGTCGGCAGGCTCGATCACGGCCGGTACCGGACCGTTCCCTTCGACCTGCTCCTCGATCTCACCGAGTCCGACGGGGGCCTGGACGGCACCCTCGTCCACGCCCACGACCTCTTCGACCACGCCACCGCGGAACGCCTCGCCGGGTACTTCACCACCCTCCTCGCCGACGCGGCGGCCCGTCCCACCCGGCCGGTGCGGCAGTTGGACGTCCTGTCCCCCGCCCAGCGGCACACCGTCCTCGCCCGGTGGAGCGGTCCGGCGGCCGGTGCGCGGCCGCCGACCGGTTCGGTGCCGCAGTGGTTCCGGGATCAGGCCGCCAGGACACCCGACGCGGCGGCGGTGCTCCACGGGGACCGCCGGATCGCGTACGGGGAGCTCGACGCGCGGGTGGACCGGCTGGCCGGGCATCTGCGGAAGCTCGGTGCCGGCCCCGAGCGGCTGGTCGCCGTGGCCATGAACCGCACTCCCGACCTTCTGGTCGCCCTCCTCGCCGTGCACCGGACCGGTGCCGCGTACCTCCCGGTCGATCCGGACCATCCCAGGGACCGGGTGGCGACGGTGCTGTCCGAGGCCGCGCCGCTCCTGGTGCTCTCGGACCGCGCCACCCGCGACACGCTCGGCACCGACGACTGGCTCGCCCTGGACGACCCCCGGCTCGTCGCCGCACTCACCGCCGGGGCCGGTGGCGACGGCACGGTCCCGAACGGGGAGATCCCGGCCGACTCCACGGCGTACGTCCTCTACACCTCCGGTTCGACGGGCCGGCCGAAGGGGGTCGTGGTCACCCACGGCAATGTCGCCCATCTGCTGGCCGCCATGCGGGACCGGCTGCCGCTGGGTCCCGCCGACCGGCTGCTGGCCGTGACGACCGTCGCCTTCGACATCGCCCACCTGGAACTCCTCCTGCCCCTGCTCCACGGCGCGGCCGTCGTCCTCGCCTCTCCCGACGAGGTGCGCGAGCCGCACGCCCTCGGCCGGCTGATCGGACGGCACGGGGTCACCGCCGTCCAGGCGACGCCCTCCCTGTGGTCCGGCCTCGTGGCGGAGGTACCCGACGCGGTCCGGGGGCTGCGCGTCCTGGTCGGCGGCGAAGCGCTGCCCCCCGCTCTGGCCGGCGGTCTCGCCGCCCTGGCAGCGGAGGTCACCAACGTGTACGGGCCCACCGAGACGACCATCTGGTCCCTCGCGGCACCGATCGGCCCGCACAACGCGGAGCGTCCACCGCTCGGCTCCCCGCTGGGCGGGACCCGGGTGTACGTCATGAACGAGGCGCTGCGGCCGGTGCCCGTGGGGGTGCCGGGCGAGCTGTACATCGGGGGTGCGGGTGTGGCCCGAGGCTATCTCGGCCGTCCGGGGCTGACCGCCGAGCGCTTCGTCGCCGATCCGTACGGGCCGTCCGGCACCCGCCTGTACCGCACCGGCGACCTGGTCCGGTGGACCCCGGAAGGGGAACTCGACTTCCTCGGGCGCACCGACGACCAGGTGAAGCTGCGTGGCTTCCGTATCGAGCCCCGCGAGGTCGAAGCGGCCCTGGACCGGCACCACCACGTCATCCGCAGCGCCGTCGTGGTGCGCGAGGACCGGCCGGGCGAGCGCCGGCTCGTCGCCTACGTGGCACCCGTCCGGGGCGCGGGCACCGCCGACGGGCTCGTCCCCGAACTCACCGCGTGGGCGCGGCGGGCGCTGCCGCCGTACATGGTCCCCACCGTCGTCGTGCTCCCCGACGGGCTTCCCCTCACGCCCAACGGAAAGCTCGACCGGTCCGCTCTGCCCGCCCCGCACGGACCCGCCTCCCCCGCCCGTGAGGCCCGGGGGCCGAACAGCCCCGCGGAGAGGCTCCTGTGCGAACTGTTCGCCGCCATCCTCGGACGGCCCGACGTCCGCGTCGAGGACGATTTCTTCGAGCTGGGCGGCGACAGCATCGTGTCGATCCGGCTGGTGTCCCGGGCCCGCTCACGAGGTCTGGCCATCTCCACTCGGGACGTCTTCCGGTACCGGACCGTCGCCGAACTGGCCGTCCACGCGAAGGTGCGGACGCCCGCGGCGGGCGCGGCGACGGGACCCGCCCCGGCGTCGTCGGCCGGCGAGGTGCCGCTCACCCCGATCGTCCACTGGCAGCGCGAGCGGGGCGGCCCCGTCGACGGCTTCCACCAGTCCGTGCTCGTACGGACCCCGGCGGACCTGTCCCTGCCACGGCTTCGGGCGCTGGTCCAGTCGCTGCTCGACCGGCACGACGCGTTGCGGATACGGCTGACGCGCGCCTCCACGTGGCGCCTCGATGTCCTGCCGCGCGGTGCGGTCGACGCGGCCGGACGCGTCGTACGGATCGACGCGGGCGGCCCGGCCGCCGGGAAGCTCGCGGACCTGGTCCGCGCCGAGGCGGACGCGGCACGACGGCGTCTGGCGCCCGGAGACGGGAACATGCTCCAGGCGGTGTGGTTCGACGCGGGTCCCGGCCGGGCCGGCCGGCTGCTCCTGATGATCAACCACCTCGTCGTGGACGGCGTTTCGTGGCGGATCCTCCTGGAGGACCTGAGCACCGGCGGCGCCCAGCGGACGACGGGGCCGGACTTCGCGCCCGTCTCGTTCGCCGACTGGGGGCGCCGACTGGAGCGCGAGGCGCGCGGGCGGGTGTCGGAACTCCCCTTCTGGCTCGGGCTCGCCGAAGGGGCGGAGGATCTCGTCGAAGGTGCGGGCCTCGTGGCCGCCCGTGATGTCGAGGGCTCGAAGCACACCGTCACCCGGATCCTTCCCGCCGACCGGACGGAGCCGCTTCTGACCCGCGTGCCCGCCCGGCTCGGCGTCGGGGTGAACGCCGTGCTGCTCGGCGCGCTGAGCACGGCCGCGGGGCACTGGCGTACGGCACCGGTCCCCGGTGGTGCCTCCGACGGCGCGGCGGCCCGCGGCGACGCGCCGTTCCTCGTGGACGTGGAGGGACACGGCCGCGAGGAGATCACGGGCGACCTCGACCTGTCGGCGACCGTGGGCTGGTTCACCAGCATGTTCCCCGTGCGGCTCCCGGGGCGGCCGGACGATCTCGAAGGAACCGTGCGGGCCGTGGACGGCCAGCTCGGGAGCATGCCCGACAAGGGGCTCGGCTTCGGTCTGCTGCGCCATCTCGATCCGGAGACCGCGCCCGTGCTCGGGGCACTGCCCCGGGCGCAGATCCTGTTCAACTACCTGGGCAGGTTCGACCGGCCGGACGAGTCCGACTGGGGCCTGGCACCGGAAGCCGGCGCGGTCGCCGGAGGCGGCGACCCCGAGATGCCCCTGACGCATCTCCTGGAGGTGTCCGCGATCGTCCACGACCGCGGGGACGGGCCGGAACTGCACATCACCTGGGCGTATCCGAAGGCCGTCCTGGAGCGGCCCCGGGTGGAGGCCCTGGCCGACGCCTGGTTCGAGGCCCTGGACACCCTGACCACACAGACCGGCGAACCGGGAGAGACGGCGTGACCGCATCAGATCGCACCCACGGGCGGACGTCGAGACCGGCGCCGCTCCAGCAAGGGCTGTTCTTCCACACGGCGTTCGACACCGACGGCCAGGACATCTACACCATCCAGCTGGCACTGGACTTCGAGGGCCCGGTCGACCCCGTTCTTCTGCGAGAGGTCTGCCAGGTCCTCCAGGACCGGCACGACAGCCTGCGTTCGGGGTTCCGTACGGACGCGTCGGGCGCGCCCGTACGGTTCGTGGCAGCCCGGGTCGAGCCGGCCTGGCGGACGGCCGACCTCACCGGGACGGCGCCCGGCGACCGGGAGGCCGAGGCCGCGCGGCTGGTCGAGGAGGAGCGGCGGCGGCGCTTCGACACCGCCCGGCCGCCGCTGATCCGCTTCCTGCTGATCCGGCTGGACGACACCCGGTGGCGCTTCGCGTTGACGAACCATCACATCATTCTTGACGGCTGGTCCACCTCGATCCTCCTCGACGAGCTGTTCCGGCTGTACGACGCCGGTGCCGGTGCCGCGGCGGCGGACCCGCTGCCTGCCGCCCCCTCGTACACCTCCTATCTGGACTGGCTCGGCGAGGTCGACCACGAGTGGTCCCGTGACGCCTGGGCGGAGGCGCTCTCCGGGATCGAGGGGCCGACGCTGGTGGCTCCGCGGGCGCGGGGCACGGTGGTGCCCGAACGGGTGGTGCGCAGACTGAGCGCCGCGCGCACCGCCGCGCTGACGGACCGGGCGCGCGCGGCGGGGGTCACACTCGGCACGGTGATGCAGGTGGCCTGGGGGCTGGTGCTGCGGCAGCTGACCGGGCAGGGCGACGTGCTCTTCGGGATGACGGTGTCGGGGCGGGCCGCCGAGGTCGACGGCGTCGAGACCATGGTCGGCCTCCTCATCAACACCGTTCCGGCGCGGGTGCGGATCGGCCCGCGGGACACGCTGCTCGATCTCCTCGAACGGGTCCAGGACGAGCAGCTCGACCTGTTCGAGCACCACCACGTCGGGCTGACGGAGATCCAGCAGCAGGCGGGCTTCGGGGCCCTGTTCGACACCACGACCGTCTTCGACAACTATCCGATGGACACGGGCGAACGCCGTCTGGGCGAAGCACTTCTCGTCGATGTCACGGGGTTCGACGCCACCCACTATCCGCTCTCCCTGATCTGCACTCCGGCCGAGCGACTGGGCATACGGATCGATTTCCGGCCCGATCTGCTCGGGCGCGGGACGGTGGAGGGGATCGCCGGGCGGCTCGAACGGATCCTGGAGGCGATCGCCGAGGATCCGCACCGTGCGGCCGGCAGCCTGCCGGTCCTTTCGGACGGCGAGCGCCGACAGGTGCTGGAGGAATGGAACGCCACCGACCGCCCGGTGTCACCGGCCACGCTTCCCGGCCTGATCGAGGCGCGAGCCGCGCGGATCCCGCGGCGGCCCGCCCTCTCGCACCAGGGGATGACCCTCGACCACGACGAGCTCAACCGCCGGGCGAATCGTCTGGCGCGCGTGCTGCTCGCCGAAGGTGCGGGACCGGAGACCCGGGTGGCCCTGGCCCTGCCGAGGTCCGTGGACATGGTCGTCGCCCTGCTCGCCGTGCTCAAGACCGGGGCCGCCTATGTGCCGGTCGACGTGCGCTACCCGGCCGACCGGGTGGCGCGGATGTTCGGCGACGCGCGGCCCCGGCTCGCCGTCGTCACCGAGGCGACCGGGGGGGTGCTGCCGGAGGGGACGGTCGCGCTCGTCCTGGACGACCCCTCCGTGGCACGGCGCGTCCAGGAGCAGGAGGAGACGGACATCGTGGACGCGGAGCGGCCGGGACCGCTCCTCCCCCGGCACCCCGCCTACGTCATCTACACCTCGGGCACCACCGGCGTCCCCAAGGGCGTGGTCGTCGAGCACGCGAACGCCGTCAACTTCGTGGCGACCGTCGAGGACCATTTCGGCGCCGACGGCATGGCGCGGGTCCTGGCGTCCACCTCGCTCAGCTTCGACGTGTCGGTCTTCGAGATCGTCACGACCCTCGCGCTCGGCGGCCATCTGGAGCTGGTGGACGACCTGTTCGCACTGCTCGAACGGGACGGCTGGGAGGGGAGCCTGGTCAGCGGCGTTCCCTCGGCAATGGCGAGCATGCTGGCGGGCGACGCCTTCGAGGTGTCGGCACGGCACGTGGTGCTCGGCGGCGAGGCGGTGCCGCACGCCCTGCTGCGCGAGCTTCGGGAGCGGGTGCCCGGCTGTGCGGTCACCAACATCTACGGCCCCACCGAGGCGACCACCTACTCGACGTGGTGGCGCAGCGGCGAGCGGGACGCCGACGGCGATCCGCCGATCGGCCGGCCGGTCCCCAACTCCCGGATGTACGTGCTGGATCCCTGGCTCCAGCCGGTCGCGGTGGGGCAGCCGGGAGAGCTGTACATCGCCGGCGCGGGCGTCACCCGCGGCTATCTGAACCGGCCGGCGCTGTCCTCGGAGCGCTTCGTGGCCTGTCCGTTCGGCGCGCCCGGCGGCCGGATGTACCGCACGGGCGACCGGACGCGGTGGCGGGCCGATGGGCAGCTGGAGTACCTGGGGCGGCTCGACGGCCAGGTGAAGGTCCGTGGCTTCAGGATCGAACTCGGCGACGTGGAGGCCGCTTTGCTGCGGCACGGGAGTGTGGCGCAGGCCGTCGCGGTCGTACGGGAGGACCGGGCGGGAGACCGCAGGCTGGTCGCGTACGCCCTGGCGGCGGAGCAGGGCACGGTGCTCGACGGCGCGGAGCTGCGGCGTTTCACCCGTGACACGCTGCCGGAGCACATGGTGCCGTCGGCGGTGGTGCAGCTGGAGCGGTTCCCGCTGATGCCGAACGGCAAGCTGGACCGGTCGGCGCTGCCTGCCCCCACGTACGGCGCCACCGTCCACCGGGGGCCGGCCCACGCGCACGAGGAGCCGCTGTGCGCGCTGTTCGCCGAGGTGCTCGGGGTGGAGCGGGTCGGACCGGACGACGGCTTCTTCGATCTGGGCGGGCACTCCCTGCTGGCGACCCGGCTGGTGAGCCGGGTGCGTGCGGTCCTGGGCACCGAGCTGTCCGTCCGAGCCCTGTTCGAGGCGCCGACCCCGGCGGCCCTCGCACGCCGGCTCGACGGCGAGGGGGACGGCACCGGCCTGGACGTGCTGCTGCCGCTGCGGACCGGCGGACGTCTGCGGCCGCTGTTCGCGGTGCACGCGGCGAGCGGCCTCGCCTGGCCGTACGCCCGGCTGCTGCCGCACCTGGACCCGGATGTGCCGCTGTACGGCCTGCAGGCACCGAGTCTCGCCGATCCGGACGGCGGTGCGCGCAAGCCGGAGGAGCTGGTACGGGAGTACGCGCGGCGGATCCGGGAGGTGCAGCCGGAGGGTCCGTACCGGCTGCTCGGGTGGTCGGTCGGCGGCACCCTCGCCTACGCGGTGGCCGCGGAGCTGGTGGAGCGGGGGCACCCCGTGGAGTTCGTGGCCCTGCTCGACTCGTACCCGGCGCCCGAGGAGGGTCTGCCCGACTGGGAGGAGACGCACCGGCACGTGGCCGGGTCGGCCGGGTTCGCCGCGGACGGGACGCCACCGGAGCAGATCGCGCTGCTCGGGGAGCGGGCGGTGGAGGGCGCACGGCTGGCGGTGCGGTCGGCGGTGGACGCGCTGCGGGCCGCTCCGGCACGGACACGGGGTGTGCATGTGCTCCACTTCCGCGCCGCGTCGGACGGGCCGGGCACCGCCCCGGAGGTCTGGCAGGCGTACGGCGGCGGGCGGTTCTCGGCCTTCGACGTCGCGTGCGGCCACTACGGGATGCTGGATCCCGTTCCGCTCGCCTCGATCGGCGCGGTGCTGACGGACAGAGCCGTGGAAGGGACGGCAGGGCGATGAACCGGGCGACGGGGAGCGTGCCGGTCATGGCCCTGCCACGGCGAAGTACGCGTACGTCCCTTCGCGGGCGGCGGTCCGACCTCAGAAGTCCCAGCCGTCGTCGGCGGCGGTGCCCTTGACCGGTTCGGGAACGGCGGAGGAGGCGCCGACCATGCCCGCGGTCAGGGTGGTGCCGTCACCGGGGTCGATCAGGATGAACGAGCCGGTGCGGCGCGAGTCGGCGTAGAAGTCGACGGGCAGCGGCTCCGCGGTGCGGATCCTGATGCGGCCGATGTCGTTGGCGACGAGCCGGCCCGGGTGGGGGTGCGGGGACAGGTCGTCGAGGGTGAGCCGGGAGGGGATGCTCTCGACGATGGCCTTGACCGTGCGGGTGCCGTGCTTGAGCAGCACCCGGTGCCCGACGGTCAGGTCCTGGTCGGCCACATGGCAGACGGTCGCCTCGATGTCCTGGGTGGCCGCCGGGGCGTCCGCCGTCGGCGCGATCAGGTCACCACGCGAGACGTCGATGTCGTCCTCCAGCAGGACGGTCACCGACTGCCCGGTCCAGGCGACGTCGACCCGCCTGCCGAGCAGGTCGATACCGGAGATCTTCGTCGTACGGCCGGACGGCAGGATCGTGACCGACTCGCCGACGCGGAAGGAACCGGCCGCGATCCGGCCGGCGTAGCCGCGGTAGTCGGCGTGTTCGGCGGTCCGGGGGCGGATGACGTACTGCACCGGCAGCCGGGCTTGGCGGTGGGCCGGGCCGTGGCCGACCGGGACCGTCTCCACGTGGTCGAGCACCGTCGGGCCGCTGTACCAGTCCATGACCGCCGACGGCTCCACCACGTTGTCCCCGGCCAGCGCCGAGATCGGTATCGCGGTGACCTCGGGGATGCCCAGCTCGGCCGCGTACGCCGTGAACTCCTCCACGATCGCGTCGAACACCGGCTCGCGGTAGCCGACCAGGTCCATCTTGTTGACCGCCAGGGCGACATGCGGAACGCGCAGCAGTGCGGCGATGGCGGCGTGACGGCGGGTCTGCTCGACCACACCGTTGCGGGCGTCGACCAGGATCACGGTCAGTTGGGCGGTGGAGGCACCGGTGACCATGTTGCGGGTGTACTGCACATGCCCGGGTGTATCGGCCAGGATGAACCGCCGCTTCGGGGTGGCGAAGTAGCGGTAGGCGACATCTATGGTGATGCCCTGTTCCCGTTCGGCGCGCAGACCGTCGGTGAGCAGGGCGAGGTCGGGCGTGTCCTGGCCACGGCCGGCCGACGCCCGCTCCACGGCCTCCAGCTGGTCGGCCAGAACGGACTTGGAATCGTGCAGCAGCCGGCCCACCAGCGTGGACTTGCCGTCGTCGACGGAGCCGGCGGTGGCGAACCGCAGAAGGGTGGTGGTCGGGAGTTCCGTGGTCCTGGTCATGCTCAGAAGTACCCTTCGCGCTTGCGGTCCTCCATGGAGGCCTCGGAGAGCTTGTCGTCGGCACGTGTCGCGCCCCGCTCGGTCAGCCGGGACGCGGCGATCTCCGCGATCACCTGGTCCAGGGTCACCGCGTCGGACTCGACCGCGCCGGTGCAGGACATGTCACCGACCGTGCGGTAGCGGACGAGCCGCTTCTCGACGGTCTCGCCGTCCTTCGGGCCGCCCCACTTCCCCACGGGCAGCCACATCCCGGAGCGCTGGAAGACCTCGCGCTCATGGGCGAAGTAGATCTCCGGCAGCTCGATGCCCTCGCGGGCGATGTAGTGCCACACGTCCAGCTCCGTCCAGTCGGACAGCGGGAAGACGCGTACATGTTCACCGGGGGCGTGCCGGCCGTTGTAGAGCTGCCACAGCTCCGGACGCTGGCGGCGCGGGTCCCACTGCGAGAACTGGTCCCGGAGGCTGAACACCCGTTCCTTGGCCCGGGCCTTCTCCTCGTCACGACGGCCGCCACCGAGGACCGCGTCGAACCGCTCCGACTGGATCCTCTCCGTCAGCGGCAGCGTCTGCAGCGGATTACGGGTCCCGTCGGGGCGCTCCTTGAGCGTGCCGCGGTCGATGTAGTCCTGTACGCAGGCCACATGGAGACGCAGCCCGTGGGCCGCCACCACACGGTCCCGGTGCTCCAGGACCTCCGGGAAGTTGTGTCCGGTGTCCACGTGCAGCAGCGCGAACGGCACAGGGGCGGGGGCGAACGCCTTCAGAGCGAGGTGCAGCATGACGATGGAGTCCTTGCCGCCGGAGAAGAGGATCACCGGCCGCTCGAACTCACCCGCCACCTCACGGAGGATGTGCACCGCCTCCGACTCCAGCGCGTCCGCGTGGGTCAGCGTGTACGGGTTGTCGGTCCTCCCGGACCGTTGCGTCGCCGTCGTCATGCCAGCCCCTTCTCCCGCAGCAGCGCGACAAGCGCCTGCGCCGACTCCGTCCTGCTCTGCTCGTGCGCCGGGATCCGCAGATCCGGTGCGGCCGGCGGCTCGTACGGATCGTCGACGCCGGTCAGTCCGGTCATCTCGCCCCGCGCCTGCCTGGCGTACAGACCCTTCACATCGCGTACGGCGCACACCTCGACCGGCGTCGCCACATGCACCTCGACATACGCGGTACCGGCGGCCTCGTGCCGCTCGCGCACCGCTTCGCGGGCGTCCGCGTACGGGGCGATGACCGGTACCAGCACCGTCACACCGTAGGAGGCGAGCAGCTGCGCGACGTAGCCGATGCGGCACACGTTCGCCTCCCGGTCCTTGCGGGAGAAGCCGAGGCCGGCCGTCAGGTGTGCGCGCAGCTCGTCACCGTCCAGGATGTGCACCCGGCGCCCGGCGGAGCGCAGTTCGGCGGCCGCGGTCAGCGCGATCGTGGTCTTCCCCGCGCTGGGCAGGCCGGTCAGCCACACCGTCGCGCCGACGGCGCCACCGTTGTTGAGTTCGTCGGTCATGTGCTCCATCCGGGGTGTGGTTCATCGAAGAGAGCTTTCCCGCCTGCCGTGACCGATGAGGCCGGCCGGCCGTGTCCCGGCCACCGTGACGCGGTTCCCCGCGCGGCCCGGTTTCCGCCGGGCCGGGCGGGCGGCGGACGGCCGGGGCGTCACCCGCCGTCCGAGGGGCGGATGCCCGCCGCCCCGACCTCGATCTCGATCGCGGTGACGGCTATCAGCTGCCCGGTCGCCGTGTCGCGCAGGGCCATGTCGGCCACCTCGGCCTCCGAGGACCCGGTGCTCCGCCACCTGCGTACGGTGACCTCGAAGACCGTGCCGGGGTCGGCGTTGCCGAAGTAACCGATCTTCTGGTCGATCACCCTGCGCCGCAGGAACTGTTCGTCCGTCCGTCCCAGCGAGCGCCACAGCCGCAGCAGCATCGTGTCGAAGACGGCGAAATACGAGGCGAAGTACATCAGTCCGGCACCGTTGAGGTCGCGCACGACGTCCAGTGCGTAGGGGAAGGTCCGGGGCTGCCCGGCCTCCTGGAATCCGGGCGGCCCCGTGGGGTGGAAGCTTCCGGTGGCCCGGGCCCGGCCCACCAGGGACCGGGGGGAGTAGGCGTTCGGAAGCGGCGCCAGCTCCTGGTAGCTGAAGTCCGGCGGTGTCACCTGGGCGAGAGACCGGTTGCTGCCCGCGGTGGTGCGGGCGACCCACCGGTTGAAGTTCTCCGCGTAGAGGCAGTGCGGGTGCGGGTGTTCGTACACTTCCGCCGGGTCCAGTGGTCCGTCCGGCAGCTCCAGGCCGGCGGGGGCCAGCCGGTGCAGCGTGATGACCGACTGACTGCCGAACTGGAAGGCCCGGGAGTCGACCCGGAGTTCGTCGCCGAAGGTGAGTCCGTGGGGATGGACGACATCTCCGCCGCGCACATGGAAGTAGTAGAAGGACAGGTAGGCGGGGTCTCCGGCGGCGGTCCGGGCCGCGTGTACGTTGACCCGGCACGACTCGCTCACCACCTCCCAGGTCCAGTCCCCGATCCGGCCGAACACCGTGGAGCCGCCACTGCACATTCCCGGCGCGACGACCACATGACGGGAGACCCCGGCGTCGGCCGGGACCAGAGCACCCGGTGCGGTGTGAAGAGTGGTCATACCTCCGCCTCCTTTCGGACCTGACGCGGCCGCCCGGCCCCGGCCGTGGCCGTCCGCCCTGCGGAGCGCCACTCGTCCGCCGCGGCGAGGAACTGGTCGTTGTCCTCGGCGGAACCGATCGACACACGCACGCCCACGTCCCCGAACGCCCGTACCGCGATGCCCCTGCCCGCACACCACTCACCGAAGCCGACGGCGTGCCGGCCCAGTCGCAGCCAGAGGAAGTTCGCCTGGCTGTCCGGGATCTCCCAGCCGCGGCGCACCAGGGTGTCCCGTACGCGAGTGCGTTCCGCGACCGTGCTGTCGACGCGCCGCAGCAGCTGCTCCTCAAGTCCCAGGGCCGCGACGGCCGCCTGCTGCGCGACGGTGTTCACCGCGTAGGGGAGGCATGCCCTGCGCAGCCTTTCGACGACATGGGCATCCCCCACCAGGTATCCGGTCCGCAGTCCGGCCAGTCCGTAGGCCTTCGAGAACGTACGCAGCACGACCAGGTTCGGATGCGCGGCGCACAGCCGCAGGGCACTGGGCACCGCCGGCCCGCGGACGTACTCGTAATAGGCCTCGTCCACGGCCACCAGGCAGGTCGGTGGTACGGACTCGATGAACTCCCGGAGCTCTTCGTGACCGACGACCGTGCCCGTCGGATTGTTGGGGTTGCAGATGATGACGAGCCTGGTCCGGGAGGAGATCCGGTCGGCCATGGCCCGCAGGTCATGGGTCTCGTCGGCCAGCGGCACCTGTACGGATTCCACGCCGGCCAGGGCGGCGAGCGTGGGGTAGACCTCGAACGACGGCCAGGCGTACACGGCTTCGGCGCCAGGATCGGCGATCGCCTGGAACAGTGTCTGCAGGAGGGCCACGGAACCGGCACCGGCCACGATGCGGTCCTCCTCGATCCCGTGGGACCGGGCGATGGCATCCACCAGCGGTCCGCAGCCGGGGTCCGGATAGCGGTTCACCAGGGATCCGGCCCGCTCGATCACCTCGACGATGCCGGGCAGAGGGGTGTGCGGCGACTCGTTCGCCGACAGCGGGCGAGCTCGCTCGGTCGACCCGTGGACACCGTCGGACGGCTTGTAGGAGGCAACGGTTTCGAGAACCGCGCGCAGCGGTGGATAAGACATGGGACTCCCGGTGGAGGGGGACGCCGCCGCGCTCGGTCGTGCGAACGGCGCCCGAATCGACTGTGGGGCTCAGCCTCCCGGCCGCCGTTCCGCCATCAGACGGGCCACGTCGGCGAGGGTGCCGGCGTCCAGCAGTTCGTAGTCGTGGACCTCGATGCCGAGCCGCTCGTTCAGTGCGGTGGCGAGTTCCAGCACCGACAGGGAGTCCAGCCCGACCTCTTCACGGGTGGCCGTGGGCACGACATCCTCCTCGCGTACGTGCAGTTCGCCGACCAGGATGTCTTTGAGTACGTCGTACACGACTGGCTCTTCCCTCGATGTCCTCGCCCGACCGGAAGCCGCGGGCTCGCGGCTCTCACGCACTACGAGCAGCCTTCAGGGCGAGGGCCACCTCGACGATGAGGTCCTCCTGGCCCGCCACGGCCTGCCTCTTGCCCAGTTCGAAGAAGACGTCACGCGGATCGACGTCCTCACGCCGCGAGATGTCCAGGACCCGGTTCTTGAACCCGGAGAACACTCCGGCCAGGCCGCTGACGACACTCACCGAGTCGATGGTGGGCGGTGCCGGCATGAGTTCGCGCTCGGCGATGTCGGCCGCGTCCAGCAGACCGTACAGGTCGATGCCCGTCGGGAAGCCCATCCGTTCCAGCACGGGCACCAGGACCTCGAGCTGGGTGTTCCCGGCGCCCGCTCCGAAACCCCGGGCGCAGGCGTCCAGGATGTCCGCACCCGCTTCCGCGGCGGCGATCGAGTTCGCGACCGCCATCCCGAGGTTGTTGTGGGCGTGGAACATCACCGGTACCTCGACGGCTTCCCGCATGGCGGCGACGCGCTCCGTGACATCGGCCGGCAGATAGTGGCCGGAGGAGTCCATGATGCCCACCGCGTTCGCGCCGAACTCCACCAGCCGGGCGCATTCATGAGCCAGCCGTTCGGGACTCGCCATATGACTCATCAGAAGAACGGCCTGGGCCTGGACCCCCTGCTCCCGGAGAAAGCCCACATGCCGTTCGGCGAGGTCCCCTTCGGTGCAGTGGGTGCCGATCCGCACCACATCCACCTGATGGGCGATGGCCCGCTCCAGGTCCGCGGTCGTACCCCATCCCGGCAGCATGAAGACGGCCATCCTGCTGTCGCGCAGGGACTCCCGCACGATCGACAGCATCTCGTCGTCACCGAGCCGGGACTGCCCGACCTGGAGGGAGGAGGCACCCAGACCGTTGCCGTGCCCCACCTCGACCATGGGAACGCCGGCGGCGTCCGCCGCCCTCGCATAGGACCGCAGTTGTTCACGGTCCAGCTGGTGACGGACCGCGTGATGGCCGTCGCGCAGGGACGCGTCGTAGATGAGGACCGGCTTCCCGGCGCCGCCGGGAGATGCTGCTGCGCTCATGACGTCTCCGTACCCGTGCTCGCCAGGCCGACCGCCGCGCACTGTTCGGCGACATGAACCGCGGCGGAGTTGATGATGTCGAGGTTGCCGGCGTACCGGGGAATGCGTCCGCCGGACGAAGTGACCTCCGCGGCGACGAACACCTTGCTCTCCTCCACGACACACGCGGTGATCCGGTAGCCCTTGGCGAAGGAGCGAACCTGGTCGGCCGCGGCCGTCACGGCCGCGTTCACCGACGCCGTGCCGAACCCCTCCCCCAGCATCGACATGGCGACCCGGAAGGTCGCCGGCGGCCGGGCCGGACTGACGTTGAGGATCGCCTTGACGTCCTTGACGCCGGTGAAGTCACGTACCGCGTCCTGTGTGGTCTCGACGTACTCGTCGAGATTGAGCCGGGTGGAGCGCCCGACACTCGGACTGGCGGCCGTCGTGACGACCTCGACGTACTCGACCCTGTGTCCCTGGGTGATCGCGTGCAGGATCGGTATCGACGCCTGGCCACCACAGCTGATCATGTTGATGTCGTCGCAGCTCAGGACCTCCGCCCCGTTCACGCTCGGAATCACCATCCGCCCGACCTTGCTCGGTGTCAGGTCCACGAGCTTCGTACCCGACAGGCTCAGGCGTTCCGCGTGCTCGGCATGGGCCATGGCGTTGGTCGCGTCGAACACGATGCCGAACGGCTGCGGGGCGTCCAGGAGGGACTCGATACCGCGCGTACCGATGGCAAGACCGAGTTCGGCCGCCTGCCGCAGGCCGGGCGTCTTTTCGTCGCGTCCCACGACCAGCCCGCAGTCGAGGTACTCGGAACGCATGATCTTCTCTGCCAGATCGACTCCGATGAGGCCGGCGCCGAGGACGGCCACGGGCAGGCGCCCGTTTCGCTTCATGGCTGCATTGCCCTTCCCTCTCTAGAGATTCACCGAGATTCGCCTTGGGGCGCGTCGGTGGTCTACCTGTCGCCCACGTGAAGGGTGACGGTGCCCAGCCGGTCGAACTCGGCCACGAAGCTGTCGCCGGGACACATCGTGACCGCGGCGTGAAGGGCGCCGGTCATGATCAGCTGACCCGCTTCGAGCGTCACACCGTGCTCGCCGAGCACATTCGCCAGCCAGGCGACCACGGCGACCGGATCACCCAGGGCAGCGGCACCGGCTCCGGTCGCCACGAGTGCGCCGTTGCGGGAGAAGGCCATACCGACGAGGCGCACATCGCAGTCGTCGGGCAGGGCGACCGGAGGGCCGAGTACCACCGCTCCGTTCGACGCGAGGTCGGCGATGGTGTCCGCGAGCCGGATCCGCCAGTCCTCGATCCGGGAATCGACGATCTCCAGCCCCGCCATGACGTCGGAGATCGCCTCCCGTGCCGCGGCCACGGTGACACCGGGCCCCTTGAGCGACGTGCCGAGCCGGAAAACGATCTCCGCCTCGACCTTGGGCGCGATGAACGAGCCGCCCGGCGTGGTGGCTCCGTTCTCGTACACGGTCGAACCCAGCACCGGTCCGTAGTCCGGGGTACTGACACCGAACAGCTCCTGCATCGGGGCGGAGGTGAGTCCCGCCTTGTAGCCGACGACGGTGTCGCCGGCCGCTGTCAGCATCCCGACCAGTTCGCGCTGGATGGCGTATCCGTCGTGCATGTCCAGCGCGGGATGCTCGTCGGTGAAGGGAGGGATGGGGCGGCCCGTCGCACGTGATTCGTAGAGCGCCTTGGCCTTGACTCTGACATCGTCCACCGAGATGTTCACTCTGCTCCTGTCAGAACACATCGCACCTGCCGCATGGGCCCGCCGGTCACCTGCACGCGGACCGTCTCGTGTTCCGACGCATCGACGTCACCCATGACGCCGGTCCGCCTCTGACGGACTGCCACCGGCACCCGTGGAACACGAGGTCCATGACGTGCGGACCACATCACTCGGATCAGCAGAACGGATCCGGGCGAGGGGAGCACGGCCGCGAAGCCCGGGGCTCGATGCCTGCCCCCTCGTTTCGCGTCTCACCGTAACCACGAAGTGGGCGCCGCAGAAGGTTTCACCCATGCACACGAGTCCGGTAATTGAGCACATTCACCACTCTGTCCCCCACACAAATGGCACCAAGAGGAGGCGATCCACCCATCAAACGTGAGCTTCGTCACCGAGCGTTTCTCATGTTCGCCGCCCGTGGCCTGGGAAGGCGCCCGGGCACGTCGATGCCGCACGTCACGGGGTGGGCGCACGGCACACCGCGTGAGGCGGTCACCGGCCGGGCACGGGCGACGGGCGACGGGCGACGGGCGAGGCTCTCAAGGCGGTGGTGCGACAGGAGGGGATGGCGCATCGTCCGTACGACGCGGACCGCTGCCGGCGCCGGATGCCCGACCGAACGCCACGCCGTCCTGCGACGCAGGCCAGCACCCGACCGCACAGCGCCGGTTCGGTGAGGTCTCCTCCTCGCAGCCGTCGGCGGTGACCTCCCACCGCCGACGGCACACCGGCGGTGGTCTCACCGGACCGCTCACCAGGAGCCGTTCATCGGGTCGGGGTCTGCAGCCCGGCGGCCAGCCGCTCCCACTCCCTGGCGTAGTGACTCACCACTTCGGTGAGGGCTCTGGCGCAGTGCGGTGGGACGGCTGCCAGCAGCTGCTCGCCCGCCGCCAGCCCGTGGGCCTGGCCGTTGAGCCAGCGCAGGAGAGCGCGGCCGCTGTCCGTGAAGCGAATCGATGGATCGTTGGAGAGAACGTCCATGGCCCGCACCCGGATGCGCGCGGTCCCTCGCGAGGCGGGTTCCGGCGGAGTCGGACGGGAGACCGGGCCGGAGCATCGCGCGGGCGCCACGGCCACGAGCGCGGTGAGGGACGCGGAGTCCTCGTGCACGGCCGCCGCGGCCGGCACCTGCTCGTCCGATTCGGGCACGGCCGTGCAGGACCGCAGTTCCTGCCGCAGGCGGTGCGCGGTGCTGACGGAGACACCGGCCTCCTGGGCCACTTCGCGCAGCGTCGCCCGGGGCCGCTCCGTCAACAGGGACCGCGCCTTCTCCCGGCGCTCCGGCATGTCGGCCGGGCGCGCCCGGCCGTCCCTGCCCACGCGGGCGACCGAGGGATTCGACTGAGGAGATTCCTCAGTCGAACACCTCCCCCGTACTGCCCCTACCGTCTTCGGCGACACCCCTGTGACGGCGGCGATGGCCCGGTCCGACCAGTGGGGGTGGGTCGCGAGGATGCGCAGGACCGCCGCCTTGCGGTCCCCGAGTGTCAGGGGAAGGCCATGGCTGATGTTGGCCTGCACCGACCGGACGAACAGATCGGCCGACGCGCCCTCGACATAGCGGACCGTGATGCGGCGTTCCCCGCGCAGGATCGCGGCCCGCAGCCGGTGCATGCCGTCGACCACGCGTCCCGTGTCCCGGTGCACGAGGATCGGTTCGAACTCGGTCCCGCCCTCCGCCAGTGCCTGCGCATGGCCCTCGCTCAGACCTTCCAGTCGCGGCGAGTCCGCCGGCAGCAGGGATTCGACCGGCACTGTGTGAATCGTCGACTGCGGTGCGTCAAACAACTGTTCCACCCCTTCTGCTTGCGGTGCCCCTGGGCCGTGTCCGCAGGCGCCTTCACTGCGAGTCCTCGCCCCTCCGCGCATACGGGATCCCACGCCGTCCTCGTGCCGGGCCGAGGCCGCCGACCGGTATCGGCGCGGGAGGTCCGGGCGGCACCGGCGGCGTACGAGGGCCGTGGCGGCGTCACACCGAGCGCACCCCGCGCCGTCGCCCGTCCGGCCTCACACCTTCTCGGCGACCACGGTCCTGGGGGCGAGCCCCCGATAGGTGGTGTACGAGAACGGGCTCAGCAGCAACGGGACGTGCAGATGGCTCGGGTCACCTTGATAGTGGAGCGAGACGATGACTTCCCCGTACAGGCTGTCGACCGCCCGCTCGGCGAAGTACTCACCGGTTTCGAAGACCAGCCGGTAGGACCCGTACGGCAGGGCCGTGCCGCTCAGCGAGTTGATCCTCCCCGCGCTGTCGGTCCGCGACCGGGACACGACGGGCCACGCACCGTCCTCCCGGGCGTGCAGGGTGACGACCAGATCCGCGACCGGGCAGCCGCTGCTGGAATCGATGACCCGAACCGAGATGCTCATGTGCGGTCACCTCCCGTTCGGTACAGGCCGTTCGGCGTCCGCTCTTCACATGCCATCAACACCGCGTCACATCCTGCGTCATAAGTACGTGAAGGCACTCGCCGGCCGCATGCGGTCCGGGCAGTTCCTCGTCCGGGCCGCATTGTCGCCGGGGCCGACGTGTGCCCTTCGTGGCACTCCGTGCGGCCCGTCTCTCGCGCCATGCCGTGGGAAAGCCGTCCCGGCCCCGGCGACAATCACCTGCCAAGTGGCGGAAAATCAGCCCCAGATGGTGTCGTCCTGGCGGTGGACGCCCGCGAATTCGGCCAGGGTGTACAGCAGAGCCAACATAGCGATCTCCCATGCGGAAACTCATGACCCGGAGGTCCGGGTGGACACCTCCAGTTCTAGTGAGTTCCCTTTTCGTCCTCCTACCGGAACGCTAAGTACTCGCTAAGCGACCGGGGCCAAAGGACGAGACCGCCCTCGTGAGTCAACCGCCGGCGCCGATCCGTGGCCATCGCCCTGAAGGGCACCGCGCTCGGCGAGGTGCGGGACCGAGGGATCGCCTTCGCCCGCAGCCGCCCCGTCAAATTGGGCACGGGTTCCGTCCGCGCCGACGACGAAACCGCCGAACTTCACACGACCGCGCCACCGCAGGGGAGATGACCGGGGTGGGGTCGCCCGTCCTCGTTCCTCACCCGTGCGCCACGGCTACTGGCCGACGGCACACACCGCATAGCCGTGGGGGGCGATCACGATCGGAATCTCCTGGTCGATCTCCCACTCGGCGAACGCCACCACGATGTGACTGTAGAACGGCCGTCTCCCGAGCGTCGTGAAATACCGGTCGCTCTCCAGGACCAGCCGGAACGGCCCGGGAGTGTCCTCCGGCAGGGACGGGCGGTCCAGCCGCCCGTCCCTGCCGGTCAGCCCGTGCCACACCGTCTGCCACTCGTCCAGGCGAGGCCGTTCGATGCGGATCATCAGCCCGTCGACGGGCCGCCCAGTGGTTCCATCAGAGACACACACTCCGAGCTTCACGTAACACCGGCCTCATCGATTGCATCCTTTGTGGGACGGAACACCGGTATGCGTCCCGTCTGCGAACATCGGCCCCCGCCGCTACCGCGACGGTTCGGCCCTTCCCTCCCACCGCCCGGCATCCGCTGTCCGGACGGATCTTCCCGCTGAGGTGGGCATCGTGCCACGCGGCCGTAGGAGACGCGGGAGTTCCGTTTCCAGATGGCCGGTTCCGGTGCCGGTGCCGGGTCCCCGGGTCCGGCTGTCGGAGACGGGAACGACGGCGGAGGGTTCTGCCGTCGTTCGCTCCGAGGGCCCCGGCATCAGCCCGAGCTCGCCCGTGCGTAGGCGGCGGCCGCGTCGTCGGAGGCAGCGCGGACGTCACTCATGAGACGCGACGCCTCATTCTTCCACCGGGTGGCCTGCATCCGCCCGAAGATGTCCAGCGCCGCGGTGATGTGCTCCTTGGCGCGTTCGTAGCTGCCCCGGTCCGCGGCCACTTCGCCGAGGGAGAGCTGGACCCGGCCGATGGCGAGATACTCATGGGCCCGGGAAGCGATCACCATGGCCCGTTCCAGCATCTCGTAGGCCGCGCTGTGACTCCCCTGGTGCGACCGGACAATGGCCAGACCGCGCAGCGCGTAGCACTCGCCCACCGGGTCCCCGACCGAACGGACGGTCTCGAGCGCCCGTGAGAAAACGTACTCGGCGTCGGCCACCTCGTCGATCTGCAGATGCGCCTCGCCCAAGCGGCACAGAATCTGCGCGCGCACCCGCCGGTTGCCCGAGCGCTCCACCGCGGACAGACCGGCCGCCATGGTCTGCTTCCCCTCCGCGATCAGGCCACGGTCCAGGTGGATCTGCGCCATGTTGCTCAGCACGTGCGCCTCGGCGGTCGAGTCGTTCACCGCGCACAGCATGGCCAGCGCCTTCTCATAGCCCGCCATCGCCTCGTCGAGGCGGCCCTGGATACGGTCGACGAACGCGCCATTGCGCAGGGCCAGCGCTTCGCCGTGCACGTCGCCGACCTGACGGAACAGTTCACCGGCGAGCCCCAGGCGGCCTCGTGCCTCGTCCAGCTTGTACTGGAACATATGCAGTGTTCCCAGGGAGTACAGCATCGCTGCCTGACCACGCCTGTTGCCGTTGCGCTGAGTGACCCCGAGCGCGATCTCGTGCGTCGTGCGCCAGTCGTCGAAGTAGCCGTACATCTCGAACAGCGTGACCAGGGTCAGCGCCAGATCCCAGCAGAGCTCGTCGAGACCCGCGCCGGCGGCCTGTCTGACCGCCGTGATCAGACTGACCCGTTCGTCCTCGAACCACCTGAGCGGATCACCGAGTTCCCGGTCGATGACCGATTCGTCGAGTGCCAGGCGCGGCGCGTGTCCATGGATCAGCGTGTGGTCCCCGCCGTAGGCACGCCGGTGCGCCTCCTCGACCAGGAACAGCCAGGTGCTCAGCACCCGGCCGAGTACGACCGCTCGCCCGGGGGTGCTCTCGTGCTCGGCCAGGCACTCCTGGGAGTAGACCCGGACCAGGTCGTGCAGGCGGTAGCGGGGGCGGCTGCCCTTCACCACCTCGACATCGACGAGCTGGGCGTCCACGAGGAACTCCAGGGTGTCCTCGGCCTCCGCCACCCCGACATCGAGCAGGGGCGCCGCGACCCAGCTGGGGAACTCCGCCGCCTCCAGCATGGACAGTCTTCGGAAGAGGCGCTGCGCGTCGGAGGGCAGGCCCTGGTAGGCCATGGCCAGGCCGGCCCGGACGCCGACCCCGCCGTGGGTCAGTTCATCCAGCCGCTGGCGTTCGTCACGCAGCCGGGCCACCATCTTGCTCAGGGGCCAGTGCGGCCGGGCCGCCAGCCGCGCCGCCACGATCCGCAACGCCAGCGCGAGGTTGCCGCACAGTTTTATCAGGAGCAGGGCGCTGGACAGTTCGCTGCGGATCCGCTCGGCGCCGAGGATCCTGCTGAGCAGTTGCAATGCCTGTTCGGTGGAGAACACGTCGATCCGGACGGAGCTCGCACCCTCCAGACCGGCCAGCCGGGACCGGCTCGTGATCAGAACCGGACAGTTGGACGATCCGGGTAACAGCCAGCGCACCTGCTCCTCGTCGATCGCGTCGTCGAGAACGATCAGCATGCGCCGGTCGGCGACGAGGTTCCGGAACAGTTCCGCCCGTTCCTCGATGCTCGACGGCATTGCCGGGCCCCGTATTCCCAGGCTGCGCAGGAAGCGTTCGAGAATGCGCGTCGGCGCAATCGGCTGGGCCGACGGTCCTCGCAGCTTGGCGAACATCTGACCGTCGGGGAATCGATTCGCCAAGGAATGTCCGAGGTGCACCGCGAGGGTGCTCTTGCCGACGCCTCCTTTGCCGGTGATCGAAACGATCCGCAGGGCGTACGGCGTATCCGTGGCCTCTTCCAGCGCCGCTTCGAGCCGGGCGAGCACATCGTCGCGTCCGGTGAAATCGGCGATCGCGCCGGGCAGCAGCCGGGGCACCGCCGGTGGTTCGACGAACGTCGCGGCCGATGCCGGCGCGGCCGGCGCCGGTAACGCCGGGCGGGCCGCGGGCACGGCAGGCACTGCCTGCGCCGCGGGCTGCGCACTCACCGGCTGCGCACCGTCCAGCCGGCCGGACAGGATCGACTCCTGGAGCCGGCGGAGCTCCTCCCCCGGCTCGATGCCCAGTTCATCGATCAGCTCGCGCCGGCCACGCCGGTAGACCTCCAGCGCCTCGGCCTTACGGCCCGACCGGGACAGCGCCACCATGAGCTGGGCGCGGAGGCGTTCCCGCAGCGGGTTCTGCATGACCAGGTCGATCAGCCTCGCCACGAGCCGCTGGTGCAGACCGAGGGCCAGCCGCGCGTCCACCCACTGCTCCACGACGGCGAGCCGCTGCTCGTCCAGCCGCGCGGCCGGAGCCTGAAGGGCCGTGCTGGTGATGCCACCGCCGAAGCACGAAGACCCTCGCCAGAGCCCGAGCGCCGTTTCGAAGGCGGACGCCGCCTCGTCGAAACGGCCGGCCTCCTCGGCGGTACGTCCGGCCGAAGCGGCCCGCTCGAAGACATAGAGGTCCAGCTCGTCGTCCCCGACCTCGGCGAGATAGCCGGGCGACCTGGTCTGGATGACATCGGGCAGACCGACCTTCGCCATGCTGGCGCGGACCATGGAGACACAGATCTGGATCTGGGCACGCGCGGTGGGCGGCGGTGACGCGCCCCAGACCGCGTCGACCAGCCGACCCATCGGAACGATCCGATTGGGCTCCAGCAGCAGAACCGCCAGGACGATTCTCTGACGCTCGGCGGTGATCGGCGCTGGGCCACCAGGGCCGACCACTTCCAACGGCCCTAATAGACGAAAGCGCATGACCGTCCTTCACATCCACGACACAGTTCCCGCCGGTCAGCTACGCACCAACATCATATCTACCTGACCCGATCGGGTCTATCCAGTGAACGGCGTTACTGAAGTGGCCGGAGATTCAGCGAAGGGACGCAATGTGTGGATTCACCGCAGTTCCGAGAAGGCGGCCGAGCCAAATTGTCAGAAATTCAACTACGGGACGAGACCCTCGGGCGCATGACGCCGGGACCGGCCGGGGCATCGGCCGCCCCACGGTCCGGTCACCGCCGCCGCGCGTCGGTGAGGTCCACCGTCGCCGGTCCGCCCAGCAGGGACGGCAGGTCCGCGCGGCGGCTGATACGCAGCTTTCGGTACGTGCGGGTCAGGTGCTGCTCGACCGTGCTGACCGTGACGTGCAGACCCTCGGCGATCTCCCGGTTGGAACAGCCGACCGCGGCCATGGCGGCCACGCGGCGCTCCGCCTCGGTGAGCCCGTCACCGCCGTCGGCCAGGGTCGGCAGCGGGGTGGCGCTCTCCACCGCCAGGCCCCGGACCAGGGCTTCGGCGTGGCAGTCCGCGGCCACGATGACCGCGCGGCGCTCGGCCGCCGCGGCCCGCCGGAACTCCCCCAGGGTCCGGTAGGCACGGGCCAGGTCGGCGAAGGTCAGGGCGAGTTCGTACCGGTCGCCGTCGTCGGACTGCAGCAGCTCCGCCGCCTGGCGCAGCAGCGTGGGCCGGTGCGCCGGAGCGCCGGCTCCGGCCAGGACCCGGGTCGCGGTGCCGCGGACCCGGTTCGGCATCACGGTGAACCTGGCCGACTGCTCCTCGAGTATCCGCCTGGCGTCGTCCGGGCGGCCCAGTCCCAGGTACACCTCGGCGACATCGGTTCGCCACGGGATCAGGCCAGGCGTGTCCATCCCCCACTGGCACAGCTTGGCACCGCACCGGCGCAGATCCTCCAGGGCCATCTCCAGGTGGCCGGTGGCCAGCCCGAACCGCGCCCGCGCGTACTGGTAGTGCATGCCGTAGCGGGTGTCGAACATCGCCTCCGGTACCCGGTGGTCCAGGTAGGCCTGTGCCTCGTCGTAGCGGCCCATCGCGGTGGTGGCCAGGATCAGTGTGCTCAGCGGCGCGCCGACGGTCACTCCCCAGCTGATCGCCGGCAGGGTGGCGAGCGCTTCACCCGCGTACCGCAGGGCGTCGGTCAGGTCGCCCCGGCGCAGGGCGATCTCGGCCCGCACCGCGCCGAGTCTCGCCTGTCTGCTCGGCGTGTGCCGCGCCTGCATCCGGTCCAGGAACAGGTCGCACCAGGCTGTCGCACGCTCGGCCCGCCCGCTGTACGCGAGGGTGAGGAGCGCGCTTTCGACGGTCTCGGTGGACAGCTCCTCCGGCCGGGTGCCGTGGAGCACCCGTTGCGCCACGCCGACGGCTTCCTGGGAGGAACCTTCGCCGAGTACGGCGGCCAGCGCGGACACCGCCTGCAACCGGCGGTCGGCGCTCACCGAGTGCGTGGGGGGACGTCCGGCACCGGACCGCGGGCCGAGCGCGGCCAGGAACGACGGATAGGTGTGCCTCAGCCGGCGCCGGGTGATCTGTAGCTCGGTGGCTGTCTCCGGGTCCATCACCTGCCCGGATCCGGCGAGGTGCCCGAGCACCTCCTGGGCCTGTTCGAAGCGGCCGTGCCAGAGCAGCGCCCGGACCAGCGTGAGCGCGTCGGCACCGCGCAGGCAGCCCTTTCGCATCGCCTCGACGAGTTCGCCGAGGCGGCCGCTGGACACACCGGGGTTGATGCTCCACTCGGCCCGGATCAGAGCGGCGGTGATGCGTGCCCGCCGGAGCGAGTCCGTGCAGACCAGCCGGGCCAGCCGGAGGCAGTCCACCGCACGGCCGGCCGCACCGTCCCGCAGCGCGTGCGCCGCGGCGTCCTCCAGTGTCGGCAGCGCCCATGGCTCCTCCAGGGCACCGCCGTCGGCCGGCGCACCGGCGCGGAGCAGGTGGTCGGCGACCACCTCGGTGCCGGCACCGCGCTCGTGGGCGAGGACCGCGGCGCGGACGTGCAGCCGGGCGAGTTCGTCGGAATCGATCGCGCCGACCACCGCGTCGCGGGCCGCCTCGTGCCGGAAACCGTCCATGGTGAGCAGTCCGCAGGCGATCAGCGCGTGCACCGCCTCCGTGGTCCGGGCGGGGCTCAGCCCCACCAGGCTGTCCAGGTTGTCCAGTTCGCCGAGCACCACGTAGCCGCTCAGCACACGGACCATGTCCGGGCGGCCGCGGCGCAGACAGGACAGTACGGATTCGCGGTAGCGCGGACCCGCCTCGTCACCACCGAGGTGGTCGCGGACCAGCGCCTCGACCAGCAGCGGGTTGCCCCCGCTGTAGGCGTGCCAGTCGGCGGACCGCTCGTCGGCGATCGCCTCGCCCAGGTGCTGGGCCACCAACTGCCGCACGCCTGCCGGGGATACCTGCGTCACCTCGACGCGGTGACAGTTGGGCTGCCGCAGCAGGCCGGCCCCGAAGCGGAACTCGGTGTCGCACCCGTGCCCGCTGTGCGTGAACACCGCGAGCACCCGGGCGCTGTTCAGCCGCCGCGCCAGGTACGCCAGACACGTCAGCGAGGCCTGGTCGGCCTGGTCCACGTCGTCGACGGCGATGTACAGCGGGCACCGTTCGGCCAGTTCCAGCAGAACGGTGCAGAGCCCGTGCACGATGCCGTCGTCCACCTGCGCTCCGGCGCCCTGGCACCGGGCGGCGCGCACGCCGTCCTCGATCAGCGCCACGGCCCGCGCCCGGTCCTCGGGGTCCAGCGGCGCGTCGTCCACCAACTGCCGCACCACTCCCAGGGGCAGGTGCCGCTCGTCCTTGGATCCCAGCGCCGACAGCGGGAGCATTCCCAGACTCAGGGCACGATCGGCGAAGTTGTGCACCAGCACACTCTTGCCGGCCGCCACCGGTCCGGAGACCAGCACGGCGCGTCCGTGTCCGTCCCGCGCCTGTTCGGCCAGCGCGTTCAGTAGCGCCAACGGTGTTTCGCGCTCCACCAGTTCCACCGCGAACTCCAACCATGGGTCAGTGAGAAAGAGGGAAAACCATTCCTCGGCCAGGCAGTAGGTCGCATACGTGTGCTGCGGCATCAGTGCATGCGTCTTCGCAACGTGCCCTCGTCGATGAGCCGCGGCGACTGCCGGGCGTTCCGGTCAGCGACGCGACCCATGCTTACCGCCCGGCTCATCGACCGGCTATCAGCGCGCTATCGGGTGTCACAGGCATCGGCCGTGCACCACGATGCGGAAACGAAAGAATCCTGATAGTGAACCGGTGACGGCGTCGGGGATTACCGAGGCGTCCAACGCACTCGGGACGAGTGCAGAATATCAATTCGATTCGTCTTCGTCCGCGCCTTCGTCAGCGGTACGCTGCCGCCCGCTTCCCGTCCGAAGCCTCACGCGGTGCGGGCCGGCGCGGAACACGCAGCCAGGGATCACGCCGCCTTGCGGCGTGATCCCTGGCAGTCCTGGGGAGGGCGCGTCAGCCGGCCTGGTCCATCGCTTCGACGAGGCTCTTGGGACGCATGTCGACCCAGTGTTCGTTCACGTAGTCCAGGCACGTCTGCCGGGTCGTGCTCGGCAGGACGACGGTCCAGCCGGCCGGGACCTCTGCGAAATCCGGCCACAAAGAATACTGCTCCTCCGCATTGACCAGAACGCAGTATGAGGCATTCTCATCCTCGAACGGATTACTCATGAGCCACCGCACTCCTTGTTTCCGCCGAAATACAAAGCTGCCCGTATTTTCGCCGCGCCACATCCTTCTGACAACCCCTACGCCCCCGTACGCGATGCCGGATCCCGGAGTTCATCACGCACTGATCGAGGTGAGAACCGCGTCCACCGCGGCAACCCCCTTGTCCAGGTCGTCGAGCCCGATGGTGAGTGCCGGGCGGAACCGTACGGCACTCCCCCCACCGGGCAGCAGCAGCACCCGGTGGAAGCGGCGCAGGCGGTCCAGGACCTCATTGCGCAGTACCGGATCCGGCAGGTCGAACGCCCACATCAGGCCCAGGCCACGCACGTTGCGCACGAGCGCCGGGTGGGCCGCGGCCAGGTCGGCGAGCAGCCGGCCCAGGTGTCCGCCCTTGGTCTCGGCCGCTTCGACCAGGCCGTCCCGTTCGATGATCTCCAGGATCCGGGTGGCCCGCACCATGTCCACCGTGTTGCCGCCCCAGGTGGAGCCGAGCCGGTCCGGCACGGCCAGCGCGCCCTCGGGCACCTGGTCCACCCGGCCGCCCGCCATCAGGCCGCACACCTGGGTCTTCTTGCCGAAGGCCACCACGTCCGGTGCGAGCCCGAGCCGCTGGTAGGTCCACGGCGCGCCGGACATGCCGCAACCGGTCTGCACCTCGTCGAGCACGAACAGCACGTCGTACTCATGGCACAGGTCCTGCATGCGCAGCAGGAATTCCCTGCTGAGATGCCGGTCTCCGCCCGCTCCCTGGATCGGCTCGGCGATGAAGCAGGCGATCCGGTCGCCGCGCTCGGCCAGATGCCGTCGCGCGACCTCGACCGCCGCTCGTTCGCCGCCGGGCCCGGGCACCGGTACGCGCGGCCACGTCCACACCGGGAACCGCGCGGTCACCGTCGGCGAGGTGTTCGTCAGACTCAGCGTGTAGCCGCTGCGCCCGTGGAAGGCGCTCTCCATGTGCAGGACTTCCAGGGGCGCCGCCGGGTCGAGTCGCGGTCGCTGTGCTCGCCAGTCGAAAGCCACCTTCAGCGCGTTCTCCACGGCCAGGGCGCCGCCGTCGATGAAGAACAGGTGCGGCAGTCTCGTGTCGCCCAGCACCCGGCTGAACGTCGCCGTGAACCGCGCGTACTGCGCGGTGTAGATGTCGGAGTTGGTCACCTTGTGCAGCGCGGCCCTGGTGAGTTCGGCCAGGAACGCCCGGTCGCCGGTCATGCCGGGGTGGTTCATGCCCAGGGGCAACGAGCCGTAGAACGTGAGCAGGTCCAGGTACTCCTCGCCGCCGCGCGCGTCGACCAGCGTGCTGCCGCGGCTGCGTTCCAGGTCCAGTACGAGGTCCAGGCCGTCCATCAGGACATGCCGGGACAGTTCGTCCAGGGCGTTGTCCGCCGTGATCTCCATGTCACACCTCGTTACGCTGGTAGCGCCGCAGATCCAGCTCGTTCAGGCTGGGCAGCACCGCGTCGGCACCGGCCAGTCCGGCTGCCCCGGCCGGCTCCCAGGGCACCGCCACGCAGCGCAGACCGGCCGCCCGGGCGGCGCGGACCCCCAGCGGGGAGTCCTCGACGGCCAACGCGTCGTCGGCAGCCACCCCGGCACGTTCCAGCGCGAGCAGGTACAGGTCCGGTTCGGGCTTGTGCCGGTCGGTGTCGTCGCCGGTCACGAGGAAGCCGAAGCGGTGCCGCAGCCCGAGCCGCCGCAGGTGTTCCTCCACCCAGGCGCTCGGGCTGCTGGACACGATCGCGGCACCCTCGGCCGTGGACAGCAGCCGGTCCACGCCGGGCCGGGCCGGCGCGGCGGCGCACCGGGCGCTGCGCCGCTGCCGCTGCCAGGCCCACTCGTCGTCCCCGACCGGCCGGCCCAGCCGGGCGGCCAGGTCGGCCAGCGCGATCCGGGCTCCGGCCGAGTTGCCGAGCATCCTGGCCCGTACCTCGCCGCTCAGCGGAACCCCGAGCCGGTCGTAGAGGTCCTGCCAGGCCAGCAGCGCGGCCCGTTCGGTGTCGCACACCACACCGTCGAAGTCCAGCAGCAGGAACGGCGTGGGCATCAGTGGTTCACCGGCCCACGGTCGGCAGCGGTGAGCCGGGCGCAGTACCGGGAGAGGGCGTCGGTCCAGTGCGGCATCGCGTGCACGAAGGCCGCCGCGCGGGTGCTGTCCAGGCGTGAGTCGCGCGGCCGGCCGCCGAAGAAACCGGCGTCGGCCATGGACATCGGCACCGGGTGGGCGGTGCCGAGGCGTTCGGCGAGTGCCAGACCCACCTGGTACCAGCTCGCCCGGCCCCGGTTGGCGATGTGCAGCAGGCCGCGGACGGCCAGTGCGCCGGGCAGCAGCCGTACGAGCGCGGACGCCAGGTCGGGCACGTAGGTCGGGCTGCTGAACTGGTCGTCGATCAGTCGCGGCCGGCCGCCGTCGAGGAACTCCCGGGCGGCGGTGAGCACCTGGTCCAGGCGTGGGTCGCTGCCGCCGTACAGCCAGGACGTGCGCACCACCAGGTGGTCGGGCACGACCTCGACGATCCGCTCGCCGGCCAGTTTGCTCAGGCCGTACACGCTGACCGGGGCGGGTATGTCTTCCTCGTTGTACCCGGCCGGACCGGGCGCCCGGCCGTCGAACACGTAGTCGCTGGAGATGTAGATCAGCCGGCTGCCGTTCCGCCGGCAGGCCTCCGCGACGTGATGGGTGCCGCCCACGTTGACGCGCAGGGCCGTCGCCGGGTCCCGTTCGCAGGAGTCCACCACCGCGTTCGCGGCGGTGTGCACCACCACGTCGGGCCTGAAATCGGCGATCGAGTCCCGGACGGCGGTCTCGTCGCCGATGTCGAAGTCGCAGAGGGACACCCCGAGGACCGGCCAGTGGGCGGTTTCCGGCCGCGTCGCGAGCTCCTGCCGCAGGGCGGTGCCCAGCATCCCGTCCGCGCCGGTGAGGTAGACGCGCATCACAGGTGTCCGAACTCGGCGATCAGTTCGGCGACCGACAGGCCGGAGCCGATCTTCTCGCGGATCACCCGCTCCCTGTCGATGTTCATCCTCGTGCGGGCGAGCACGGTCTCGGCCTCGTCCTGCGGTACGACCGCGATGCCGTTCTCGTCGGCGACCAGGATGTCCCCCGGGTTGATCACCTGACCGTCGATCACCACCGGCACGTTCACCTGGACCGGCTCGGTACGGTCGTGCACGGCGGTCGGGGAGGGCCTCGGGACGGTGCTGCGGTACCAGACCGGGAAGTCCAGGTCGCGGATCTCGTCGACATCGCGGATGGCGCCGTCGACGATGCCGGCGGCCAGACCGATCTGCCGCGACAGGGTGGACATCAGGCCGCCCCACATCGCGGTGCGGGTGGTGCCGTGGCAGGCCACCACGATCACGTCGCCCGGCTGCGCCCGGGTCAGCACCGGCATGCAGTCGACCAGGTCGTCGATGGAGAGATTGACGGTGAGCGCCGGTCCGGCGATCTTGTGATGGTGCTTCACCGGCAGCAGCCCGCCGATCGCGCCGACCCTCCGCCGGGCATCGGTGACCAGGCAGCTCGGGCTGTACTCGGCGAGCACCGCCCGGAAGGCCTCGACGATCTCCTCGGGTGGGCGGTTCAGCTCGTTGCGGACAGTTTCCACGGTGTGTCTCCCGTCGGTTGGGTGGTACGGGTGCGGTCCAGGACGTCCGCGCCGATCAGATGTGCCAGGTGCGCCGCGTCCATGCCGTGTGCGGCGAGTACTTCCGCGTCGGTGCCGCAGCGCGGTACGTCCGTGAGGCCGACGCCGCGGAAGGCGGTTCCGTCCGCGGCGCCCGTCTCCATCAGCTGACGGGCGATCAGGTCGGCCTGGCCGCCGCCGCTGTACTGGTGCTCGACCACGAACACGTGCGAAGTGCCGGTCAGCACCTCGCCCAGCCACACCGGGTCGACCCGGTTGTGCCAGGGCAGGTCCACCACGGTCAGCGCGAGGCCCTGTGCGGCGAGCAGGTCGGCGGCGCCCAGCAGCTGCGCGAGGACCACCGGACCGGCGCCGAGGACGACCGCCCGGCCGCCGGTACGCAGTACCCGGCCCTGTCCGACCACCAGGGGCGCGGGCGGCAGATCCGCCAGTTCGGCGGGGACCGGCTGGCTGGACAGCCGCAGGTAGACGCTGTCCGGGGTGGAGCGGCAGTAGCGCAGGGCGGCGGCCAGCTGGGCCGGGTGGGACGGTTCCAGGATGGTCAGACCGGGGACGGCGCACAGCGCCGACACGTCGCGGACCGCCTGGTGCGAATGTCCGGGCCCGGCGGGCAGCAGCCCCGCGAGCGATCCGACGTACACCGCCGGCCGCCGCTCGGTGGCGTTGTTGTAGATGTGCTCGTTGGGGCGCGCGTGCAGGAAGCAGGAGAAGGAGTGCACGAACGGCCGCAGACCCCCGGCCGCCAGTCCGCCCGCCATCGAGACCATGTCCTGCTCGGCGATGCCGCATTCGACGAAACGGTCCGGGTGGGCCTCGCGGAACGGGATCAGGCCGGTGTCGAGCACCAGGTCGCCGTCGAGCGCGACGATCCGCGGATCCTCGTGTGCCGCCTCGGTGAGTAGCCGGCCGTACAGCTCGGGCAGCCGCACTCCGGCCGGTTTCACCGGCAGGTCCAGCGTTCGTTCGACCGGCCGGAGGGGTGACAGACCGTGGCTGCGGAGTATCCCGTCGGCGGTGTCGGTCAGCTCCTGGTGCGCGGAGCGGTAGTCCTGCGGGCTCGGCGCACCGCTGTGGTGGCGGTAGCGCCATTCGCCGGGTGCCATCGAGGTCGCGGCGAACGTGGGGCATCCGCCGCCCTTCACCGTTGCCGCGATGATCACCACGGGCTGCTCCGGGTAGTCCTCGGCGCGGCGGGCGAATGCCTTCTCCAGCTGCCGGGGATCGTGCCCGTCGCAGTGCAGCACGCCCCAGCCCGCGGCGGTGAACTTGCCCGGCAGATCGCCGAGGTCGCTGACATCGGTGACGAACGTGTCGGACTGCAGGCGGTTGTGGTCGACCACCACGGTCAGCTCGCCCATCCCGTACCGCGCGGCGCTGGGCAGCGCCTCCCAGTTCTGGCCCTCCTGCAGTTCGCCGTCCCCGGTCATCACCACCACCCGGGAGACCCGCCCGGCCAGGCGATGGGCGAGGATCAGGCCCTTCGCCTTGGAGATGCCCATGCCCAGGGAACCGGTGTTGAAGGGCATGTGCGGGGTGCCGACGTCGGGGTGACCGGGCAGCCCGTCGATCCGCCGCAGCCGGTGCAGGAGGTCCTCGTCCAGCGCTCCGAGCGCGATCATCGCGGCGTACAGTCCGGGCGCGTCGTGCCCCTTGGACGAGAAGTACACATCGCCGTCGGCCTCGAACGGCTGGTCGAGCTCCTCCAGCAGCAGCCAGCTGACCACGTCGGCGGCGCTGAAGCTGGAACCGATGTGGCCCGACCCGGCACGGGCGATCATGTAGAGGGTGTTGATCCGGGACATCGCCGCGAAGGCGAGGGCCCTGTCGTACGGATCGTCGACATGGCCCAGGACGCGCTCGAACTCGGTGCGCGGTATCCAGGCCAAGGAGCTGTCCATGGCTTCTCCTCGTGGATGGGTCGGTGTCACCAACAGCCGAACCCGCCGTCCACGGCGAGTTCGGTACCGGTGACGTAGCGGCTCAGGTCGGACGCGAGGAACAGCAGCGGTCCGGTGAGATCCTCGGCTCGGGCCATGCGCCGCAGCGGCACGCGGGCGTGGAACTTCTCCCGGAACGCGGGGTCCTGCGCGCCCAGTACACCGCCCGGCGACAGGGTGTTGACCCGCACCCCGGCCGGCCCCCACAGCGCCGCGAGGTACCGGGTGAGCGAGGCGACGCCCGCCTTGGACATGCCGTACGCGGGCGGTTTCAGGAACGGCGGATCCACCGGCAGGTGCTCGTACATCCGGGGGTCGGGCGCCAGGCCGCCGTACATCGATCCGATGTTGATGATGGATCCGCCGTCGTGCCGGGCCATCCACGACCCGAACACCTGGCACATCCGCAGCGTCCCCTGGGCGTTGACCGCGAGTATGCCGCCGGACACCTCGTCCGGGATGTCCTCGAAGCGCCAGCTGGCGCCCTGGGCCGACGGTGGACTGTCGACACCGGCGTTGTTGATCAGAATGGTCGGCTCGCCGGCCAGTTCGAGGCAGTCGTCGAGCGCGCGGCGCAGGCTGCCGGTGTCGGTGATGTCCGCGACCACCGTCGCGAACCGCTTCGGGTCGTGGCGGTCCAGCACCGCCCGCAGCTCCGGCCCGCGGGTGTCCCGCACGTCCAGGCCCAGCACATCGGCACCGGCACCCAGCAGGGCGTCCACCCATACGGCGCCGAGCCGTCCGGACACCCCGGTCACGACGGCGACCGATCCGGTCAGGTCAATCGCGGTCGGCATCGCCGTCCACCAGACCGTCCAGGGTGATGTCGGCGTCGGCCGTCAGCGGTCCGCCGAGGTGGCGGCCCACCACGTCGGCGAGCCGGTCGGGAGTCAGCCCGTCGCCCGGCGACTTGATCGCCACGTCCTCCAGGGTGAGGCGATGGCCTGCCGGCAGGTCCCGTTGGGCGACCAGCTTCTTGCCCATCTTGTTGACCGCGGGCCGCTCGCCCGGCATGACCTGCTTGTCCCGGCCGCCCAGCGAGCGCCGCACCCGGCGCAGCCCGTCGACCATTTCGGCCATGTCCGCCTGCTCCAGCGAGAACTTGTGGTCGCTGCCGGGCCGGGTGCGGTCGAGAGTGACGTGCTTCTCCACCACCCGGGCGCCGAGCGCGTACGCGGTCCAGGCGGCCCACGGGCCGAGGTCGTGCCCGGAGAAACCGACCACCGTCTCCGGGAACTCTGCCCGGTAGGTGCTCAGCACCGCCAGGTTCAACTCCTCGGGTTCGGCCGGGTACATCGCCGTGCACTGCAGCAGCGCGAGGTCCGGGTTGATCGGCAGAACGGTGCCGCAGGCGCGCCGTACGGCCTCCATGTCGGCGCCACCGGTACTCACGATCAGCGGCTTGCCCACCTTCGCCGCGTAGGCGAGCAGTGGTGTGTTCCTGATGTCCCCGGACGCGATCTTGATCGCCGGCACACCCAGTTCGGCCAGGAAGTCCACGCTGGCGAAGTCGAAGGCGGTCGCGATGAAGTCCACGCGCAGTTCGGCCGACAGCTGCTGGAGGTACGTGTACTCGTGGGTGCCGAACTCGAGGAACTCGCGATGGGCCCCGTACGTCGGGCCGAAGCTGTTGCGTCCGGTGTAGGGGGAGTCGAACATCGCCCTGGTGTAGAGCGAGCGGTTGTTCCGCTTCTGCAGCTTGACCGCACTGGCCCCGGCCGCGGCTGCCTGACGTACCAACTCCTCCGCCTTGCCGAGATCGCCCTCGTGGTTGTGGCCGATCTCGGCGATCACATAGGCGTCGGTCCCGTCCGAAATGATCCGGTCATTTACCGTCAGCGCTCTCATGGTTCTCAGGTCCTCTCCAGAAGATCGGTCACCAGCGAAGCGAACCGGTCCAGACCGAGGTCGATCTTCTCCGGCGTGAGCGAGCTGCAGGACAGTCGCAGCTGCCGCAGACCGCCCCCTGCCGCGTAGAAGTGGTGCATCGGCGTCCAGATGACCTTGTGCCGCTTGGCCGAGTAGGCGAGCAGGTCGTCGTCGGCGACGAACGGCACCGTGACGACCAGGAAGAATCCGCCGTCCGGTCGGTTCCAGGTGACCGGCGACGTTGTCGGGAACCGCGCGGCCAGCCCGTCGAGCAGATGCCGCAGCCGCTGTCCGTACCGCGCGGTGGCGTCCCGGTTCGCCTCGCGCAGAGCGAAGTCGCTCTCCAGCAGCCTGCCCCCGATGACCGCCTGCGCGATCGGCGGGGTATTGACCGTGATCATGCTCTTGATCTTCGAGAGCTCGTCGGCGAGGGTGCCGACGAGCTCTCCGTCCCGCACGACCGGCTGCTCCGCCACCACGAACCCGATCCGGGCACCGGGCAGGGCGGTCTTGGCGTACGAGCCGAGATAGACGACCCGATGGCCCGTGTCCAGCGACTTGAGCGTCGGCTTCGGGGGCGCGCCGTCACCGAAGAAGCCGTACGGGTTGTCCTCGATGAGCAGGATGTCCAGCTCCGCGGCCAGTTCCAGCAACCGGTGCCGGGTCGGTACGTCGAGACTCAGTCCGGTCGGATTGGCGAAGTCGGGCACCAGATAGCAGGCCCGGGGCCGCAGTCCGGCCTCGCGTGCGCCGCGCACCTTGGCCGCCAGGTCGTCCAGGTCGATGCCGCCGGAGCCGCTGTCGACCGGCACGAGGGGCATATCGACCAGACGGGCCGCGCCGGTGATGCCCACATAGGCCGGCGAGGTCGCCAGGAGCACATCGCGGTCACCGGCGCGCAGCGCGCGCAGCACCAGGACCATGGCCTCCTGACAGCCGACGGTCACCAGGATCGACTCCGGGTCGACGTGGATGTTCTCGTCGGTCACCAGGTTGCGCGCCACCAGGTCCTGGATCACCCCTTTCGTCGCGCCGTACTGGTAGAGCCGGTTGCGGGCCACCTCCGCGCCGTGGGGCGTGCCGTCGGTGACGTACGCGGTCCAGGTACGCAGAAAGCGGTGGACGTCCTCCACCGAGAAGGCGCCCGGGTCCGGCCGTCCGGCCGCGAAGGAGACCGCGTCCGGGTACCGGTCGGACACCTCGTTCAGCAGGTTCATCGACAGCAGCGCCGGATCGGACAGCGACCCGTGCAGGTCGGCCAGGTCCATCACCGCCCCGGGGCGTGCCGTCCGGGCAGCGGACGACTCGGTCATCGCGCCTCCCGTTCGTTCGTTCCGGGCGCCCACCGCACGCCCAGCCGCCCGGCCGCGTCCACGTGCGGCGCGCCGGCGAGGGCCATCGACACCTCCAGTTCGGTGCGCAGCAGTTCCAGCGCCCCCCTCACGCCCTGCTCGCCGCCGGAGGCCAGTCCCCACAGGACCGGCCGGCCGAGCAGCACGCCGGAAGCACCGAGGGCCAGCGCGCGCAGCACGTCGGTGCCGCTGCGCACACCGCTGTCCAGCAGCACCTCGCACGCGTCGCCGACCTCTTCCCGGATCGCCGGCAGGGCCAGGAGGCTGGGTACGGCGCCGTCCAGTTGCCGGCCGCCGTGATTGGACACCACCAGGCCGTCCGCGCCGAGGTCCACCGCGCGCCGCGCGTCCGCCGGGTCGAGAACTCCCTTGAGCACCAGCGGTAATCGCGTCCGTCGCCGGACCCATTCCAGGTCGGACCAGGACAGTGTGGGGTCGATCACCGCGGCCGCGTGCCCGCCGACGCTCTGCCCGGCGCCGCGTTGGGTGTCGGCCAGGTTCACCGGTGCGGCGTGCGCGGGCACGGCGAACCCGTTGCGCAGATCGCGCAGCCGTCGGCCCATGAACGGAACGTCCACGGTGAGGATCAGGGCGCGGGCGCCCAGCCGTTCGGCCTCCCCGATCAGCCACTCGGTGCGGGCCCGGTCGCGCAGCCAGTAGAGCTGGAAGAACAGGTCACCGCCGGAGCCGGACAGTTCGTCCAGCGGGCAGCCGGCCAGGGTCGCCGCCGTGAAGGGGATGCCGGCCGCCGCCGCCGCACGGGACACCGCGGGTTCGCCGTCCGGGTGCACCACCGAGTGGAACGCCATCGGCGCCACCGCGACGGGCATCGACGTGGGCGCCCCCAGCAGGGTGGTCGTGGTGTCGGCGGTGTCCACCCCGGACAGGACGCGAGGGACCAGGTGACACCGGTCGAACGCGGCCCGGTTGGCGTCCAGCGTCGACTCGCGGCCGCTTCCGCCGGCCACGAAGTCGTACACCTCGGGCGGCAGCACGGCGCGGGCCCGGTCCTCGATGTCGGAGAGGGTGAGCGGATCCGCCGCCAGGACGGCCTGTCCGCCGGTCACGCCCGGTCCTGTCGCTCGACCGCCTCGTACAGCTTGCGGATGTTGTTGCTGCCGAACGTGGTCGCGCCGCGGCGTTCGATGATCTCCATGAAGAGGGTGCGGCGCGGGTGCTCGGACCGGGTGAAGATCTGGAACAGCTCACCGTCGTGATCCCGGTCGACGAGCACGCTGTGCTCGCGCAGCTCCGACACCGGATGGCCGGAGGACCCGTGCCGCTGTTCGAGGTTCTCGTAGTAGGTGTCGGGCGTGGACAGGAACCGCACGCCGGCGGTGCCGAGATCGGCCACCGCGTCCACGATGTCCGGCACCGCGAAGGCCAGGTGCTGCACACCGCTGCCGCCGTGCTTCTTCAGGAAGTCGTCGATCTGGCCAGGGGCGGCACCGCTCATGGGCTGGAGCAGCGTCAGCGTCACCCGCCCGCACGGGCTCTGCACCACCTTGGACTGCATGGCCTGCGCGCCGACGTGGATGTCCTCCTCGAACACCACCTGCCAGCCCAACAGCCGCCGGTAGGACTCGACGGTTCGCTCCAGTTCACCGTTCTCCACGCAGACCGCGATGTGGTCGACGCACAGCAGGTGCCGCTCGGCCGGCGCCGTGGGCCCCGTGGTCTCCTCGGTGCGCACCGGTGCGATACCGGGCAGCGACCAGGGTCCACCGGCGGGCCGGCTCACAAAGGTGTGCGTCACGTCGCCGAAGGCTTCGAGCACCGTGGGGTCCGGCTCGTCCACCAGCAGGGCGATGTCACTCACGCCGTCGCCGTGCCGGGTGGTGAACAGGGTGGCGGGATGGTCGTCGGTGCGGCCCTCCAGCAGCACCAGGACGACGTCCCGCTGCCGCACCGCCACGGCGGTGAACTCCGGGGTGTCCCCGGCGGCGATCACCTCGAAGCCGTAGCGGTCGACGAACTCGGCCGCACGGGCGCGGGCGTCACCGACGGAGAGTGTGATGTGGTCGATGCCGGCGTCGACGGCGTGCTGATTTCTGGTCTGGGGTGCGGACGACACGAATTCCCCCAAGGATCGATAATCGGTTTCAACGGCGGGAACAAGAATTTCCAGATCCCGGTACCGCGACGAAAAAACGCTACGGACGGGCACGGAAGAATGTCAATGCACCCTGCTGGGAGCCGCCCAACAGTGCGGAACACCCCTTCCCGCACCTGGGTACCGGGGTATCCGCTATGGGGTTCGTAGGGGTTGCGCGCGCCACCGCGGCGGGTGAATATGCGTGCGATCGAAGCTGCGGACAAGGAGCGGTACGTGCTGATTCATCAGGCACTCGACGAGCGCGCGGCAGAATACGGCGGCCATATTGCACTGATGGGCGACAATGGCCCGGTCACTTATTCCCAGCTTGTTTCGGCGGCAGATTCGTATGCGGCCTCACTGGTCGAGGCAGGGGTGGGACCGGGCTGCCTGGTGCCGGTTCGCATCGCCCGATCGGCCCGTATGGTGACGTTGCTGCTGGCCGTGCTGAAGACGGGTGCGGCGTACTGCCCCATCGATGTGAAGTGGCCGGACGAGCGCGTACGGGAACTGCTGCGCCTGCTGCGGGCACCACTCTTCGTCACGGACACACCGCTCGCCGGCGCACCGTGCTGGATCCCACCGTCCGCACCCGCACCCGGGTCCCGGACGGTCCGGGCGGACATCGGGCCGGACGACCCGGCCTGTGTCTTCTTCACCTCCGGCAGCACCGGCGCCCCCAAGGGCGTGGTGACTCCGCACCGGGCCGTGCTGCGGCTCTTCGACAGCGGCCCCCTGGCGGCCTTCGGCCCCGGGCGGGTGCTGCCGCAACTCGCCCCGGTCGGCTGGGACGCCTGCGGACTGGAGCTGTGGGGCATGCTGTGCCGGGGCGGCACCGTGGTGCTGCCGGACGAGGACCATCTGCTGCCGGACGCCCTGCGCGACCTGATCGCACGACACGGCGTGAACACCCTCGTCCTGGTCGCCTCCGTGGTGAACCTGCTGGTACGGCTGGATCCCGACTGCTTCCGGGGGATCGATCTGATGTTCATCGGTGGCGAACGTCTGGCACCCGAGCCCGTGCGCGCACTGCTGCTGTGCCATCCGGACACGACCGTCCACAACTGTTACGGCCCGGTGGAGAGTTTCGCCTTCGCCACCATGCATCACATCCGGCCCGAGGACTGCGACCGGGCGCAGGGCGTGCCCATCGGGCGGCCGGTGCCCGGCACGGAGATCCACCTGATCGACGGCGAGCTCTGCGTCGCGGGCTCGGGGCTGGCCCAGGGATACCTGCGCGACCCGGAGCGCACCGCCGAGCGGTTCGTCACCGTCGATGTCCGTGGTGTGCCGACAAGGGTCTACCGCACCGGTGACCGCGCGGTACGCGACGCCGAGGGAGTGCTGCACTTCCTGGGCCGTGCCGACCGGCAGGTGAAGATCCGCGGATACCGGGTGGAGCTGGGCGAGGTGGAGAGCCACGCCGCGGGCCGCGCCGGTGTGCGCGACTGTGTGGCGGTGGCGCTGTCCGGCCGGAGCGGCGCGTACGAACGTCTGGCGCTGGCCTTCACCGGCGAGGCGGACCCCGACCGGGTGCGCGCGCAGCTGCGCGACCGGCTCCCCGGCCATCTGGTGCCCGATCTGGTGCGCCGCCTCCACGACCTCCCCCACAACGCCAACGGCAAGGTCGATCACCGAGCCTTGACCGAGCTGCTGCTCGCGTCCCGTCCCCAGGAAAGGGGCTGACGATGACCACGTACACCGAGACCACCGACAAGATCGTGGAGGACTACCTCACCCTCGTCGACGACAGCATGGTCGCGGTGCTGCCGCACGCCTTGCGCATCGCCGTCGAACTCGGCGTCGCCGATGTGATGGACTCCTCGGCCACACAGCCCGTAGCGGCCACGGCGAGCCTGATCGACGCCGCCCCGGACGCCCTGGGCCGGCTGCTGTCCGCACTGGCCGCGGCCGGATTCTTCGCCGGCGACTCCGCCACCGGCTTCCGGCTGACCGCGCTCGGCGCGAGGCTGCGACGGGACCACCCGCGCAGCCTCTCCGCGTCACTGGTCAATGCCGAGAGCCAGTTGGCCTGGCTGCGAGCCACGGACACCTTCCGTACCGGTGCGGCGTCCTTCGACGGCGACGGCGGGGGCGACTTCTTCGGTGTCAAGAACACCCGCCGTGGCGCGAACGTCGCGTTCCTGCGCCGGATGCGGGAACGTACCGGTCGTCTGTACCGGCAGGCGGCCGAGGCCGTCGACTGGTCGCGGTCGGAGGTCATCCTGGACATCGGCGGTGCCGACGGCTTCCTCCTGGGAGAGATCCTCTCGGTGGCCCCGCACGCGAGCGGCATTCTGTTCGACCGCCCCACGGTGATCGACGAGGTGAACCTCCGCGGCGGTGTGCCCGGTTGCCGCGCCGTGCCGGGTGACTTCTTCGCCGCGGTGCCCACCGGCGCGGACACCCACCTTCTGTGCAGCGTCCTGCACGACTGGACCGACGACCAGGCGGTGGACATCCTGCGGTCGAGCCGTCGCGCGCTGGCGGCCGGCGGCCGGCTGGTGGTGATCGAGATGCTGGTACCGGAGGACGGCGCCCAGCACATCAGCCGCTGGAGCGACCTCGGCATGATGGTCCTCACCGGCGGCCGGGAACGCGGCCTGGCCGGGTTCACCCGGCTCCTGGAGGCCGCCGGCTACCGGATGAACCACGTCTCGGCGATCCCGGGGTCGCCGTTCTCCGCGATCGAGGCGCGCTGACCGACGATGGACATCGACCTGCTCACGCCGGATGTCTTCGCCGGACAACGGCATCTGGACCAGCTCGCGGCTGTACGCGCCCGTCCGGGCCTGACCTGGCACCCGGAGCCGGACGGTCCCGGGTTCTGGGTGGCCGCCCGGTACGACGACGTCCAGACGGTGCTGGGCGATCCGGCCACGTTCAGTTCCCGCGCCGGCATCAGGCTCGGCGGATCGGACGAGGCGGCCCGCCTGGTCGCCGACCGGATGATGGTGGTCAGCGACCCGCCGCGGCACGGCCGTATCCGCCGCGTGGTGGGCGCGCCGTTCACCCCGGCGGCGCTGCTTCGCTGGCACGACCGGATCGTCGCGGGCGTCACCGACCTGGTGGACGAGGTGGTCGGGACGGATGTCGCCGGACCCCTGGGGGATCGGCCGGACAAGGCGGCCGGGCCGCTGGTCCGGGACGCCGTCGGTGACCTGACCCAGCGCCTGCCCAACCAGGTCATCTGCGCCATGATGAACCTGCCCCGGGCGGACTGGCCGTTGATCGGCAGACTCACCACCGACGGTCTGGACTCCCCCGACCCCATCGACCGGCTGGACGCCAACGCCGAGATCTTCGGCTACTTCGCCGACCTGATCGACCGGCGGCGCGCCCGCCCCGGCGACGACCTCATCAGCGCACTGCTCGCGGCCGGCGGCGACCTGACCGACGAGGAGCTGCTGATCAACTGCAGCGGAGTGCTGACCGGTGCCAGCGAGACCGTCCGGTACGCGGCGGCCGGAGCGCTGCTGGTCTTCGGCGACCGGCCCGATCTGTGGGCGGCGCTGCGCGCGTCACCGGAGTTGCTGCCCACCACCGTCGAGGAGGTCCTGCGCTGGACCAGCCCGGGCCTGCACGGGCTGCGTACGGTGACCCGCCCGGTGACGGTCTCCGGCAGCGATCTGCTCCCCGGCGAGCGGGTGACCGCCTGGCTCTGCTCGGCCAACCGCGACCCGGCGGTCTTCCCCGACCCGGACACCTTCCGGCCCGACCGCACCCCCAACCGGCATGTCGCGTTCGGCTGGGGCCCCCACGTCTGCGTCGGGTCCCGGGTCGCCAGGCTGGAGCTGACCGCCCTGCTGACCGCGCTGATCCGCCGAGTGCGCACGATAGCCCCGGCCGGCAGGCCGGTGTGGAGCACCGGCAACTTCATCCATGGACTGACCAGCCTGCCGGTGCGACTGAGCCCGGCGTGAGCCCGCCAAGGAGCTGATGGACGATGGGTACCACCGAAATCTCCGAGATCTGGCAGGAGGTTCTGGGCGTCCCGGTCGGGGACGACGACGACTTCTTCGCCCTGGGCGGTCAGTCACTGGCCGCCATGGAGGTGGTGGCCGCGGTGCGCAGGCGCCTCGGCATCACGGTCCGGGTCCGGGTCCTGCTCGAACACCCCGTGCTGGCGGACTTCGCCGGCCAGCTCGCCCGGTCCGGGGAACGGTCCCCGGACAGGGCCTGACAACCCGGTCCGCAGGACGGCGGGAGCGGATTCCTCGCTCCCGCCGTCCTGTACGTGCGCTCCCACCGTCCTGTACGTACGCTCCCACCATCCTGTACGTACGCTCGCCCGGCCTCGCGTTCACACGCCTCCCGGCAAGCCCGCGGGCACGGACTCCGGTGGGCCGGGGTGGCTTCTCACGACCGGCCCAGCCGGTCCAGAATGCTGCGCAGACTCTCCGCCAGTGCGGTCAGGTGGGGCTGCTGCATCATGGTGTGGTGGTCACCCGGGACCGTGTGGAGTTCGAAGCCGCCACGGGCGAGGACACGCCACGAGCGGGTCTTGGGCCTGCGCGGTCGCTGCCGCGCCGACAGCAGCACCAGGCGGCCGTCGACCGGACCAGGGCGGTGGCCCAGCAGTGCGCGGGTGTTGGCCTCGAAGACCCGTATCCGGTCCCGCATATCGTCCCGGATGCCTTCCGGGACGAGAGCCGCGCGCTCCAGGAGGTCCAGCAGCAGCCCCTCCTGACGGTCCGGCGACAGACCCCGCAGTGCGGCCTCGTCGTACCGGGGTGCCGGCACCCCTGCCAGACCGGCCAGATCATGGACGAACCCGCCGAGGAGCACCGCGCGGTCCGGCAGCTCCTCGCCCAGGTACGGCGGCATTCCGCTGTCCAGCATGACGACCAGCGCGACCGGTTCGCCCGCGGCGGTCAGCTGACCGGCCATCTCCGCTGCCACCACACCGCCCAGGGACCAGCCGCCGAGATGGTAGGGGCCGTGCGGCTGGACGGCCCGGATCGCCTCGACGTACCGCGCGGCCAGGCCGGTCAGTGTCGTGGTGAGCGGACCGCCTTCGAGCCCCGGATCCTCCAGGCCGTAGAGCGGCTGCTCGGGGTCGAACAGGCGGGCCAGCGGCAGATACGGCACCACGGATCCGCCGACGGCGTGGACCAGGAAGAGCGGCGGCCGGCTGCCGGTGGGTTTGATCGGCACCAGCGGCGACGGCTGGGTCCGCTGCCGGCGGGACGGTTCGAGCAGCATGGCGGTCATCTCCACGGTCGGAGCCGAGTACAGGTCGCGCACGCCCAGTTCGACGCCGAACTCCCGGCGGATCTCGGCACGCAGCCGGGTCAGGTCGAGTGAGGTGCCGCCCAGGTCGAAGAAGTTGTCGTGTGCGCCGATCCGGTCGGTGCCCAGCAGGCCGGACCAGATCCGGGCGACCTCGTCCTCGGTGGCATTGCGCGGCGCGACGAACTCACCGGCGCGGCTCGGCTCCGGTGCGGGCAGCGCGCCCCGGTCCACCTTGCCGTTGCCGGTCAACGCGATGTGGTCCACGGGTACCAGTGCGGAGGGCACCATGTAGTCGGGCAGGCGTGCCGCCAGGTGCGCGCGGATCTCGGCGAGGTCGCCGGGACCGGCGGCCGCCTTGGCCACCACGTAACCGACGAGACGGTTGTCACGCATGGTCACGCACGCGCTGGCGACGCGCGGGTGTGCGGCAAGGACGGCTTCGACCTCGCCGAGTTCGATCCGGAACCCGCGGACCTTGACCTGCTGGTCGATGCGGCCCAGGTACTCCAGGCCACCGTCGGCGCGGCGCCGGGCCAGGTCGCCGGAGCGGTAGAGCCGGGCGCCGGGCGTCCCGCCGAACCGGTCGGCGACGAATCGCTGTGCGCTCAGACCGGGCCGGTTCAGGTAGCCCCAGGACAGACCGGCGCCGCCGACGAGGAGTTCGCCCGGTACGCCGATGGGTGCGGGCTGCCCCGCCCGGTCGACGACCCACAGTGACAGGTCGGGGATCGGCTCGCCGATGGGGCCGGCGTTCTCGTCCAGGAGTTTCCGGGTGAGCGGGCAGTACGTGACATGGACCGTGGTCTCGGTGATGCCGTACATGTTGACCAGCCGGGGGCGGTCCTCGCCGTGCCGGTCGAACCAGCGCCGTACCGAGTCGGTGTCCAGCGCGTCACCACCGAAGATCACGTATCGCAGGGACAGCGGTTCCGGGCGTTCCTCGTCGACCGCGGCCAGCTGCCGGAACGCGGCCGGGGTCTGGTTGAGCACCGTCACCTTCTCCCGGGCCAGCAACCGCTGGAAGTCCTCGGGCGAGCGGGTCTGCCAGAGCGGCACCACGACCAGCCGGCCGCCGTGGACGAGGGCGCCCCACAGTTCCCAGACGGAGAAGTCGAAGGCGAACGAGTGGAACAGCGTCCACACGTCCCGCTCGTCGAACCGGTACCGGTCCTGGGTGGCCCGCATCAGCCGGACGACCTGGCCGTGCGGAACGGTGACCGCCTTGGGTTCCCCGGTCGAGCCGGACGTGTAGATCAGGTAGGCCAGGTCGGCACCGGTCACGGTCACGTCCGGCACCGGGAGGTCCCCGTCGGTGTCGGCGTCCAGCAGGAGCGCGGACACCGGCACCTCGGTCCCTCGCTGGGTGACGACCACCGACAGGCCCGCGTCGGCGGCCATGTAGGACAGCCGCTGCGCCGGGTAGTCGGGGTCCAGCGGCACGTACGCGGCTCCGGCGCGCAGGATGCCCAGGATCCCGACGACAAGGTCCGTGTCCCGGCGTGTGCACAGGCCGACCAGGCTGCCCCGGGCGACCCCTCGGGCGGCCAGCCGGGCGGCCAGCCGTTCGGCGCGCCGGGCCAGTTGCCGATAGGTCGTCCGCTCCTCACCGGCGACCACCGCCACCGCGTCGGGGCGCAGCCGGACCTGTTCGGCGAACAGGTCCCACAGCGAGGCGTCGGCCGGCACCTCGCTCCGCGCGGCGCTCCACCGGTGCAGCAGCGCGGCCTCGTCCGGACCGGGCAGGGCGAAGTCGCCCACCGTGGCGTCCGGGACGCTCACCGCACGGGTCAGGGCACGGCCCAGGTGTTCCAGGAGCCGGGTGATCCGGTCGTTGTCGAACAGGTCGGTGGCGTACTCGGCCTGCAACCGCAGTCCGCCGTCGGCGGTGACGGTGGCGTGCGCGGCCAGGTCGAAGCGGGCGACCGAACCGGCCACGGGCAGTGGTTCGGCGCTGACCGTTCCGAACGCCGGAGCGGCTGCCGGGACCTCGTCTGCGTGCAGGGTGAGGCTGATCTGGAAGAGCGGGTTGCGGCCCGGTTCGCGGACCGGCCGCAGCTGTTCGACCAAGGTGCTGAACGGGAGGTCCTGATGTGCGGTGGCGCCCTGCACGGCCAGTTCGCAGCGGCGCACCAGCTCCCGGAAGGTCGGGTTGCCGCCGACGTCGGCGCGCAGCACGACGGTGTTGGCGAAGTAGCCGACCAGGGGTTCGAGTTCGGGGCGGTTGCGGCCGTAGAACACCGAACCGATGCCGATGTCGTCCTGCCGGGTGTGCCGGGAGAGCACCACCAGGAATCCGGCCATCAGCACGGACAGCAGCGATCCGCGTTCGGTCTCGGCCAGCCGGCGCAGCGCCGCGCCGAGGCCGTCCCGCAGGTGGAGTTCCACCGTGGCCCCGGGGTGCCCGGCGCCGGTGCCGCGCGGGCGGTCGGTGGGGAAGTCCAGCTGCGGCAGCGCGTGCAGTTGTTCGCGCCAGTAGCCGAGCTGTTTGTCCAGCACGTCGTCGGCGAGCCAGGTGCGCTGCCACACGGCGTGGTCGGCCGGCTGGATGTCCAGTGCCGGAAGGGTGGCGTCCGGATCGGTGTACAGGGTGGACAGTTCATCGAGCAGGACGCCCGCCGACCATCCGTCGGCGATGATGTGGTGGGTGCACAGCACCAGCACGTGCTCGACCGGGCCGAGCCGCAGCAGTTCCGTGCGCAGCAGTCGGTCGGCGGCCAGGTCGAACGGGCGGGTGGCGGCCTCGGCGAGCGCCTCCGGCACACCGTCCGGGTGGACCGGGGTCACCGCGAGCGGCCAGGCCGGCGGGGCGGGATCGGTCACCTGGACCGCGGCGCCGTCCACCGTGACGAACCGGGTGCGCAGGCTCTCGTGCCGGGCGACCAGTCGGCCCAGGACGCGGGAGAGCCGGTCCACGTCGAGGCGGCCTCGCAGTCGCAGCGCGAGCGGCACGTTGTAGACCGGGGAGTCGGGGTCGAGCTGGTGCAGGAACCACAGCCCTTCCTGCTGGTACGACAGTGGCAGCGCGGCCGCCCGCGAAACGGCGGGGATGCGTCGGCCGCCGGACGGTTCGACGAGCCAGGTGGCGAGTTCGGCGACGGAGGGCGCCTGGAACAGGGTCGCCACACCGAGGTCCACATCGAACGTGGTACGGATCCGGTTGATCAGCCGGATCGCGAGCAGCGAGTGGCCGCCGAGCATGAAGAAGCCGTCGTGCACGCCGACCCGCGGTACCCGCAGCACCTCGGCGAACAGGGCGCACAGGGCGCGTTCCCGGTCGTCCCGGGGGGCCACGTAGTCCGTTCCGGAGGCGGCCTGATCGGGGGCCGGCAGCGCCCCCCGGTCGATCTTGCCGTTCGGGGTGAGCGGCAGCTGTCCGAGCGGGACGAGCGCGGAGGGCACCATGTACGGCGGCAGCACCGAGGCCGCCGCGGCACGGATCCCGGCGAGGTCAGGCAACGCTACGGCGGGCACCAGGTATCCGACGAGGCGCTTGTCGCCCGGCCGGTCCTCGCGGGCGTGCACATGGGCCTGCGCCACGTGCGGGTGGCGGACCAGCGCGCTCTCCACCTCGCCGGGTTCGACCCGGAAGCCGCGGATCTTCACCTGGGTGTCGGCCCGGCCGGCGAACTCCAGGGTGCCGTCGGCGCGCCACCGGGCGAGGTCGCCGGTGCGGTACATCCGGGTGCCGGGTGCGCCGAACGGGTCGGCTACGAAGCGTTCGGCGCTCAGTCCGGCACGGCCGGCGTATCCGCGCGCCAGACCGGCACCGGCCGCGTAGAGCTCGCCGACCACCCCGACCGGTACCGGCCGCAGCCGGTCGTCGAGCAGGTAGACGGCGGTGTCGTCCATCGGCCGTCCCAGCGGCACGCTGCCCGGCACGGTGTCCGGGTCGTGCAGTGACATCTGCACCGAGCACATGGTCAGTTCGGTGGGGCCGTACGTGGCGCGGACCCGCAGGCCCGGGTGGCGGCGCAGGACCGCGCGGACCGCGGCGGGGCTGATCACGTCGCCGCCGGTCATCACCTCGCGCAGCCCGGCGAAGCAGTCCGGGTCCTCCTCGGCGATGACCTGGAAGAGGCCGGAGACCAGCAGCACGTCGGTGAGGCCGGCGGCCCGCACGACGGCGCCGTCGACATCACCGACCGGTGCCACGACGACCTCCCCGCCGGACAGCAGCGGCACCCAGATCTCACAGGTCGACGCGTCGAAGGCGTGCGGTGAGTGCAGCAGCGCGCGGCGGGGCCGTTCGTCCTGCCAGCACTGGTCGCGGGCGAACGCGAGCACTCCGCGCTGGGTGGTGACGACTCCTTTGGGAGCACCGGTCGAGCCCGAGGTGAACATGATGTACGCGGCCTGTTCGGGGTGCGCGACACCGGCCGGTACGGCGGCGCGGTCGGCCGCGGTGGCCCGGAAACCGGTGACCGTCAGGGTCTCCACCTCGGCGCCGGTCACCACGTCGTGGTCGCGCAGCGCGTCGTCGACCAGCAGCAGTTCCACGCCGACCTGGTCCAGCATGTCGCGCAGCCGTCCGGCCGGCGCGGTCAGCGGCAGCGGTACGAAGCAGCCGCCGGCCTTGAGCACCGCGAGCATCGACACGATCAGGTCGGCGGAGCGCTGCTGAAGGAGCGCGACCCGGGTCTCGGCCGCCACCCCCAGCCGGCTCAGGCGGCCGGCCAGCAGGTCGCTGCGCCGGTCCAGTTCGGCGTAGCTCAGCGAGCCGTCCGTATCGGAGACGGCGGGCGCGGTGGGGGTCCGGACGGCCTGCTGGGCGAATGCCGGGGCGAGTCCGGTCGACGGTGCGGTCCTGGTCGTGCCGTTCCACCCGTACAGCACGGTGTCGCGTTCGCGGGGGTCCAGCAGGTCGATGTCGCCCAGGGCCCGGTCCGGGTCGTCCACCACCGCTTCGAGCAGCCGCACCAGGCGGTGGGCGAGCGCCGTGACCGTGGCCCGGTCGAAGAGTTCGGTGCGGTAGACGAGTTGCGCGGACAGTTCGAGCGGCGTGCCGTCGGCGGCGTACCGGTCGGTGAAGCCGACCGACAGGTCGAAGTGGGCCGCGATGGTCCGGTTGCGCAGTTCCGTCACGGTCAGGCCGTCCAGCGTGTACTGCGCGGCGGCGTTGTTCTGCATCACCAGCGCGACCTGGAAGAGCGGGTGCCGGTTGAGCGCCCGGCTCGGGTTGAGCGCCTCGACGAGCCGGTCGAACGGCAGCTCGGGGTGTGCGAGGGCGGCGATGTCCGCCTCCCGGGCCCGCGCGAGCAGCTGCCGGAACGTCGGATCCCCGCCCGTGTCCAGACGCAGCACCAACGTGTTCACGAAGAACCCGATCAGGTCCTCCAGGTCCTCGTCGGCGCGGCCCGCGTCCATCGTGCCGAGCGGAATGTCGCTACCGGCTCCCAGCCGGGTCAGCAGGGCCGCGAAGGCCGCGTGCACGACCATGAACAGCGACGCGTCGGCATCGCGCGCGAGCCGCAGCAGCCGCGCGTGCAGGGCCGCCGGCACTTCCAGCCGTACCTCACCGCCGTCGTCTCCGGAGATGTCCGGCCGTGGCCGGTCCAGTGGCAGCGGCAGCTCGTCGGGCAGGCCGGCCAGCCGCCCGGTCCAGTGGTCGAGGAGTTCCGCACCGTCCTGGCCGTCGAGGAGTTCCCGCTGCCACAGCGCGTAGTCGGCGTACTGGACGGGCAGCGGCTCCCAGTCGGGTGCGGCACCGGCCCGGCGGGCCCGGTAGGCGGCGCCGAGGTCGCGGCCGAGCACCGCCATCGACCAGCCGTCGCCGACGATGTGGTGGAGCACCATGTACAGCGTGTGGCTCCGCGCACCGGTGCGCAGCAGCCATACCCGCAGCGGCAGGTCCTTTGTCAGGTCGAACGCGTGCCGGGCCAGCCGGTCCAGGGTCGTGGGCAGTTCGGCCGCCGTGACGTCCAGGCCGGTGACGAACTCGGCGACGTCCACGGTGTCGCGGACCCGCTGCCGCGGCTCCCCGTCGATCTCGGGAAAGACGGTGCGCAGGCTCTCGTGCCGGGCCACCAGGTCGCCCAGGGCGGAGCGCAGGGCCGCGGTGTCGAGCGGGCCCTCCAGCCGGAGCGCGAGCGGCAGGTTGTAGGTCCAGGCTCCGGTGTCGAGGCGGTTGAGAAACCACAGGCGTTGCTGCGCGAAAGACAACGGGAACACGGATCCTCCTGCGCCTGCGAGGCATCGACGGTCGTCGGCCGCACACGATAGGACGGTTCCCGCGGAAGCAAGGTCACCAAGTCCGAAAAGGCCGTGCCCGAAGGGGTTTTGGCGGCCCCGCCTAGGGGTTGTCGCACATCTTGCCGTCCGCTCATCATGGGCCAGCCCGCATGGGACCACCGGCACACATCGATCATGGAGAGCCGCGATGCCGTTTTCGCCGGAGCGCTTGCCGTCAGCCGATTCCGACTCGCCCGCTTCCCTGCACGGTCTGGTGGCCCGGCACGCGGCGGATCACGGAGACGCACCGGCACTGCGCTGCGGCCGGGCCGAGTTGCGCTACGCCGAACTGGACGCCCGCGCCAACCAACTGGCCCACGTGCTGCGTGGTCGCGGCGTCGGCGCCGAGGATGTGGTGGCGCTGGCCCTGCCGCGCTCGGCCGACCTGATCGTCGCCATGCTCGCGGTCGGAAAGGCCGGCGGCGCGTTCCTGCCGGTCGACATCCATCACCCGGCCGAGCGGATCGCCTTCATGTGCGCCGACAGCGCGCCCCGCGCCCTGCTGGCCACCGAGGCGGTGCTGCCAGGGCTGCCGGACACCCCGGGCACCGCCCAGTTGTCGCTGCCGGAGCTCCTGGCCGAGGCTGCCACGGCGCCGGTGACCGCCCCGGACCCGGTGGACCATCCGCTGTCACTGGCGTACGTCATCTACACCTCCGGTTCGACGGGCAGGCCCAAGGGGGTCGCGGTACCGCACCGAGGGGTCGTGCCCTTCGCCACCGGCCTGGTGGACCGGATGGCGGCGGGCCCGCGCTGCGTGGTGTCGCAGCTCGCCTCGCCCAGTTTCGACGCCATGATCATCGAGGTGCTGCTGGCGTTCGCGCCGGGCGGCACCCTGGTCGTCTCGCCCCCCGACGCGCTGGTCGGCGAGGACCTGGCCGCGTTCCTCGCGGACAACCGGATCACCCACGCGTTCGTACCGCCGTCGGTGCTGGCGACCGTGCCGCGGACCGAACTGCCGGAGCTGCGGGCGCTGATGGTGGGGGGTGAGGCGTGCGGGGCGCGGCTGGTGGACACCTGGAGCCGCGGCCGCAGGATGGTCAACGGCTACGGTCCCACCGAGACCACCATGGCGATCACCCTCTCGGCCCCGCTCGTGCCCGGGCCGGACGCACCGCCGATCGGCTCCGCGGCCGGCGACAGCCACCTGTACGTACTGGACGACGGCCTGCGCCCGACTCCGCCCGGCGAGATCGGCGAGCTGTACAGCGGAGGCGGTGGCGTCAGCCGCGGATACGTCGACCGCGCCGGGCTCACCGCACAGCGCTACGTCGCCGACCCGTTCGGGGCGCCGGGCACCCGGATGTACCGCACCGGCGACCTGGTGCGGCAGCTGCCGGACGGACAACTCGCCTACTGCGGCCGTGTCGACGACCAGATCAAGATCCGGGGCCTGCGGATCGAACCGGGCGAGATCGAGACGGTCCTCACCGGGCACCCGGCGGTGGAACAGGCCCGGGTCCTGGTGCACGAGGACCAGCTCGGCGAGAAACGGCTCGCCGCCTACCTGGTCGCCGCACCGGCACGGGACACCGACGACGGCAACGCCGAACGGCATGTCGACGAGTGGCAGCAGATCTACGACTCGTTCTACGACCGCTCCGACAGCGCGGGCTTCGGAGCCGACTTCTCCGGCTGGAACTCCAGCTACACGGGTGAGGGCATCCCCGTCGAGCAGATGGCCCGCTGGCGCGAGGCGATCGTCACCCGCGTACGGGACTTCGCGCCGCGGCGCGTCCTGGAGGTCGGTGTCGGATCCGGTCTGATCCTGACCCCACTGGTCGGCCAGGTGGACGAGTACTGGGGCACCGACTACTCGGCGTCCGCGATCGAGGGGCTCCGCGACCGGCTCGCCGGCGAAGCGGACACGGCCGGGAAGGTCACCCTGCGCGTGCAGGCCGCCGATGTGACCACCGGCCTGCCGCCCGGCCACTTCGACACGATCATCATCAACTCGGTCGTGCAGTACTTCCCCCATGAGCGGTACTTGCGGGACGTGCTGGCCAAGCTGCTGGACCTGCTCGGACCGGGCGGCCGGCTGATCGTCGGTGATGTGCGGTGCCTGCCGCTCGTGGACAGCATGTGGACCGGCATCCGGCTCGGGCAGCTCGATCACGATCCGGGACCCGGGGTACTGCGCCGTGAGATCGAACAGGCGGTGGCCCTGGAGAAGGAGCTCCTGATCGATCCGGGCTTCTTCGGCACCGTCGGCGCCGGCGCGGTCGATGTGCGGATCAAGCCGGGCACCGACCACAACGAGCTGACCAAACACCGCTATGACGTGGTGCTGCACAAGGTCGGCACCGACGCCCAGAACCTCTCGGCGGTCCCGGCACTGAGCTGGGGGCTTGATGTCCGGGGTCCCGAGGACCTCGCCGCGCGTCTGGCCGGCGGCACCGCGCTGCGGCTGACCGGGGTGCGCAACGCCCGGGTCGCCGGTGAGGCCGCCGCCGCACGAGCGGTCCGGGCGGACGCGCCGGTGGAGACCACCCGCGCCGCGCTCGCGGGGCCGGGCGACCGGATCGACCCGGAGTACTGGCACTCCCTCGCCGCGGCGCACGGACGCACCGCCGTGGTCACCTGGTCGGCGGACGGCCCGGACCTGCTCGACGTCCTCTTCCCGGCCGCCGACGGCACACAGGTGCTGGACGGTGTCTATCTGCACCGCGGCTCCACCGGCTTCACCAACGACCCGATCGCCACCCGCCGCCGCGGGCTGCTCGTCGCGGCCCTGCGTGACTGGTCCAAGGAGCGCCTCCCGTCCTACCTGGTGCCCTCCGCGTTCATGGTGCTCGACGCGCTGCCCCTGTCGGCGAGCGGCAAGCTGGACCGGCGGGCGCTGCCCGAACCCGACTTCCGCGGCGACGGTTCCGGCCGAGCACCCCGTGACGCGCGGGAGAAGCTGCTCTGCGAACTCGCCGCCGAACTGCTCGACCGGTCCTGGATCACCATCGACGACAACTTCTTCGACCTCGGCGGCCACTCACTGCTCGCCACCCGTCTGCTCAACCGGATCCGGGGCGCCTTCGGCGTCCGGCTCGGGCTCGACGCGCTGTTCGCCACGCCCACCGTCGCGGGTCTCGCGGCCGCCATCGCCAAGACCACGGGGCAGGAGGCGCCGGCCCTGGTCGCGGCCCCGCGGCCGGAACGCGTCCCGCTGTCCTGGGCGCAGCAGCGCCTGTGGTTCGTCAACCGGATGGATCCGCTCGGCTGGACCTACAACCTCCCCGTGGTGGTGCGCCTGGCCGGCCCGGTGGACCGGGCCGCGCTGGTCGCCGCGGTCGAGGACCTGATGGCGCGGCACGAGTCGCTGCGCACCCTGTTCGACGAGCAGGACGGGCAGCCGTACCAGCGGATCCTTCCCCGGGTGGCGGCGAGTGATCTGGTCCGGGTGCTGGACGTGGACGAGTCCGGCCTGGACCGGGCCGTGCGGGCCGCCTGCCGGCAGCGTTTCGACATCACCGCGGAAGTGCCGCTGCGGGTACGGCTGCTGCGCACCGCGCCGGACCGGCATGTGCTGGTGCTGGTGCTGCACCACATCGCCGGCGACGGATGGTCGATGCAGCCGCTGGCACAGGATCTGGCCACCGCGTACGCGGCGCGGGTCGCCGGAGACCCGCCGGCCTGGCAGCCACTGCCGGTGCAGTACGCCGACTACGCGCTGTGGCAGCGCGACCTGCTCACCACCAAGTACCAGGAGCAGCTGACCGGGTTCTGGCGCGACTACCTGACGGAGCTCCCGGAGGAACTGGCCCTGCCCTACGACCGGCCCCGCCCCAGCGGCGCCGACCACGACGGCGCGCTGCTCCCGCTGCGGATACCCGCGTCGCTCCACGCCGGGCTGCTGGCCCTGGCACAGCAGAGCCGGACCACTCTCTTCATGGTGCTGCACGCCGCCCTGGCCGCGCTCTACACCCGGCTCGGCGCCGGAACCGACATCCCCATCGGCACCGTGGTCGCCGGGCGCGGCGACGACAAGCTCGACCACCTGATCGGCTTCTTCGTCAACAACCTGGTGCTGCGCACCGACACCGCGGGCGACCCGACCTTCCGCGAACTCCTGGAACGCACCAGGACCGACGACGTGGCCGCCCTCAGTCAGCAGGAGCTGCCCTTCGACCGTCTCGTCGAGGCGCTCAACCCGGCTCGCGCACTCGGCCGCCACCCGCTCTTCCAGACCATGCTGGTCCTGCAGAACAACGCGGATGCCGGCTTCGGCCTGACCGGCCTGGACGTCGAGGTAGTCCGGTCGACGCCGTCCGCCGCGCAGCTCGACCTCTTCGTGAACCTCACCGACACCTACCGGCGGGACGGCACCGCCGACGGCATGGTCGGCGAGATCGTCTACCGCACCGGGCTCTTCGACCCGGAGACGGTACGGTCGCTGGCCGACCGGTTCATCCGCGTCCTCCGGGCCGTCGCCGCCGACCCCGACCAGCGGCTGGGCCGGCTCGACGTGCTCGACGGCGACGAGCGCGACACCATTCTCCGGTCCTGGAACGACACCGAGCGGCCGCTGCCGGACGCGTCGTTGCCGCGGCTGTTCGCCGCGTGCGCCGCGGCGACGCCCGACGCGGTGGCGGTCACCGGGCCGGTCACCCTGACCTATGCCGAACTGGACCGGCGTGCCAACCATCTGGCGCACCGTCTGATCACGGCCGGCGCGGCCCCGGACCGGCCGGTGGCACTGCTCCAGCGGCGGTCGGCCGACCTCATCGTGTCCATGCTCGCGGTGCTCAAGGCCGGCGCCGCGTACCTGCCGCTGCCGTCGGCCGCTCCCGCGGACCGGCTGCGGCAGATGACCGACCAGGTCGGCGCCACCGTGCTCGTCACCGACCGGCCCCACGAGCCGTCGGACCTGACCGTGCTGGTACCCGGCGACGGCGAGTCGTCCGAGCCGCCCGGCCCGGACCCGCACCCGGACCAGGCCGCCTACGTGATGTTCACCAGCGGCTCGACCGGTGTTCCCAAGGCCGTCGTCCTGACGCACAGGAACACGGCCGGGTTCGTCCGCGACCGGATCTGGCGGGCCGGCGGCACGGTGCTGATGCACTCCGCCACCGGATTCGACGCGTCGGTGCACGAGATCTGGACACCGCTGCTGACCGGCGGCACGGTCGTGGTGGCCTCCGAGGAGATCCTGGACGCCGCCGGCCTGGCCCGCGCGGTGACCACGCACGGGGTGGACCGGATCTGGCTCACCTCCGGTCTGTTCGGGGCTCTCGTGGAGAACCCGGACTGCTTCGCGGGCATCCGGGAGGTCCTGACCGGCGGCGACGTGGTGCCGCCCGCGGCGGTCGGACGGATCCTGGACCGCCACCCCGGGCTGACGGTCAGGGCCATGTACGGTCCGACCGAGACCACCACCTGCTCCACCCGGTTCTCGATGTCCGGCCCGCAGGCCGTGCCCGGCCGGGTGCCGATCGGCACTCCGATGGACAACACCCGGCTGTACGTGCTCGACGGGCAGCTCCAGCCGGTGCCGACCGGGGTCCGGGGTGAGCTCTACATCGCCGGCTCAGGGGTGTCGCGCGGATACGGCGGACAGCCCGGCCTGACCGCCGAACGGTTCACCGCCGAGCCGTGGGGGCCGCCCGGCAGCCGGATGTACCGCACCGGTGACATCGTCCGGTGGCGAAGTGACGGCACGCTGGACTTCGTCGGGCGGGCCGACGCCCAGGTGAAGATCCGCGGCTTCCGGGTCGAACCCGCCGAAGTCGAGTGCTCGCTCACCACCCTGCCGGAGGTCGGTCAGGCGTTCGTCACGGCCCATGAGGACCGCGCAGGCGACCGCAGGCTCGTCGCCTACCTGGTGCCCCACGGCGCGGGCCTGGACGTCGCCGGCGTACAGGACCGGGTCGCCGCGGCGCTGCCCGACTACCTGGTGCCCAGTGCCTATGTCGTCCTCGACCGGCTGCCGCTCACCGGCAACGGCAAGGTCGACCGGCGGGCCCTGCCGGAGCCCGAGTTCGAGACGGGCACCGGGTACACGGCGCCGCGCACCCCCACCGAGGAGATCCTCGTCGAGCTCATGGGCGAACTGCTCGGCAGGGCGCGGGTCGGCGCCCACGACAACTTCTTCGACCTCGGCGGCCATTCGCTCCTCGCCACCCGCCTGGTCAACCGGGTCCGTACCCACCTGGGAGCGGAGCTGGGCGTCGCGGACCTGTTCGAGGCCCCGACCGCGGCGGCACTCGGCGCACGGCTCGGCTCCGGCCACGGGGCGAGCCGGACCCGCAGCGCCCTGCTGCCTGCCGCTCGGCCGTGCCCGTTGCCCCTGTCCTACGCCCAGGAGCGGTTGTGGTTCCTGTCCCGATGGAACGGGCTGGGCTGGCCGCTGGTGCTGCGCCTGGACGGGGCACTGGACTTCGATGGGCTGAGCGCCGCGGTGGGCGATCTGCTGGAACGGCACGAGACGCTGCGCACCCGCTTCCCGGAGGCCGACGGGGTGCCCAGCCAGCTGGTCCTGGAGAAGGCCGGCCCGGACGAGGTGCTGCGGGTGGTCCCGGTGGACCCGGCCGACCTGGACCGGGAACTGAGCGCCGCCGCCGGCCACCGGTTCGACCTCACCACCGACCTGCCGCTGCGGCTGCACCTGTTCACCACCGGCACGGACCGGCACACGCTCCTGCTGCTGATGCATCACATCGCCGGCGACGGCTGGTCCCTGGCCCCGCTGACCCGGGACCTCGCCCAGGCGTACGCCGCCCGTGTCCGTGGTGACGCGCCGGTCTGGCGCCCACTGCCGGTCCAGTACGCCGACTACACGCTGTGGCAGCGGGCCCTGCTCGAAGGACCGGCAGGGGAGGACCTTTCGGCGTACTGGACCGGGCAACTCGCCGGCCTCCCGCAGGAACTGGCACTGCCCTACGACCGGCCCCGTCCCGACTCGTCGGACCTGCGCGGCGCACTGCTGCCGGTCACCCTGCCCGGTCCGCTGCACGCCGGCCTGCTGGACCTGGCCCGGCACACGCACACCACCCTGTTCATGGTGCTGCACGCCGCCCTCGCGACGCTCTACACCCGGCTCGGTGCCGGCACCGACATTCCCATCGGCACCGCGGTCGCCGGGCGCAGCGACGACAGCCTCGACCATCTGATCGGCTGTTTCGTCAACAGCCTGGTCCTGCGGACCGACACCGCCGGGGATCCGAGCTTCCGCGAGCTGCTGGGCCGTGTGCGGGAGCTGGACCTGGCCGCCTACGCCCACCAGGAGCTGCCGTTCGACCGGATCGTCGACGCGCTCAACCCGGCCCGCACACTGAGCCGGCACCCCCTCTTCCAAACCATGCTGGTGCTGCAGAACAACGCCGATTCCGCTTTCACGCTGTCCGGCGTGGACGTGTCGCCGGCGCCGGCCGAGGGTGCGCTCGACGCGATCCGGGTCGGTCCGGTGGACTTCGACCTCAACCTGAGTTTCGTCGAGCACCACGGGGACGGCCGGGCGCCGGAGGGCATCACCGGCGAGGTGCGCTACCGCACCGATCTGTTCGACCGGGACACCGTGGCCGCTCTGATGGACCGGCTCCTGCGGGTCCTGAGCGCCGCCGTCGCGGATCCGGACGCGCCGATCGGGCGGATCGACCTGCTTTCCGAAGCCGAACGACGGGCCGCGCTGTCGGGCCGGCGCGACACCGCGCGGCCGGTGGTCGACGAGGACCTCGCCGTCCTGTTCACCCGGAAGGCCGCCGCCGCCCCGGAGGCGATCGCCGCGGTGGAGGGCGACAGGTCGATCAGTTACCGGGATCTCGACCGGCGCGCCAACCATCTGGCGCATGTGCTGGTGGCGGCGGGCTGCACGCCCGACGCTCCGGTGGCGATACGTCAGCCGCGCGGTATCGACTACCTCGTGACAGTCCTCGCCGTCATCAAGGCGGGCGGCGGGTATCTGCCCCTGCCCGGGTCCGCGCCACTGGCCCGGCAGCAGCGGATGGTCGACCACATGCGGGCCGGTCTGCTCGTCACCGACCGTCCCACCGGGCTGACCGGGGTCACGATCATCACGCCCTCCCCCGGTACCCAGGAGCACGGCCCCACGATCACCGCCCACCCGGACCTCACGGCGTACACGATGTTCACCAGTGGCTCGACCGGCACGCCCAAGGCGGTCAGCGTCTCGCACCGCAGTGTCGCCGAGTTCGTCACCGACCGCGCCTGGGAACGGCTGCGCCCGGCCGACGCGCTGATGCACTCGCCGACGTCGTTCGACCCGTCCACCTTCGAGATCTGGCTGCCCCTGCTGACCGGCGGCCGGGTGGTGATCGCGCCGGAGGGGGACCTCGACACCGACGTACTGGCCCGCACCATCGTCGACGGGAGGGCCACCACCGCGGTCTTCACCTCCGCGCTCTTCAACCTCATGGTGGCCGAGGCCGGCGGCGCACTGTCCGCGCTGGACCTCGTATGGGTGGCCGGTGACGTGGTGTCGCCCGCGTCGGTCGCGGACCTGATGGCCGACGCGCCGCACACCTCGGTGGCGGCCGCCTGGGGCACCACGGAGACCACCATCATCTCCTCCTGGTATCCGATCGCCACGGCGCCGGCCCGTACGGTGCCGATCGGCCGGGCCATGGACAACACCGGGTTGTATCTCCTCGACGAGCGTCTGCAGCCGGTGCCCGCCGGGGTACCCGGTGAGGTGTACGTGACCGGGACCGGCTTGGCCCGGGGCTACGCGCATCAGCCGGACGTGACCGCCGCGCGGTTCGTGGCCGACCCGTACGGACCGGCCGGTGGACGGATGTACCGCACCGGCGACCTCGCCAGGTACCGGCCCGACGGGGTGCTCGAATTCGACGGCCGCGCCGACGCGCAGCTGAAGGTCCGTGGTTTCCGGATCGAACCGGCCGAGGTCGAAGCGGCCCTGACCGGCCACCCGGACGTGGCCCACGCGACGGTCACCGGGGACGGCGAACGGCTGATCGGCTATCTCGTACCGCCGGATGTGGACGTGGCCGCCGTGCGGGAGCACGCCGCCCGGACGCTCCCGGACTACATGGTGCCGAGCGTGTTCGTCACGCTGGACCGGCTGCCGCTGACCGGCAACGGCAAGGTCGACCGGAAGGCGCTGCCGGCACCCGGCCCGAGCGCGTCCGACACGGCCTACGTGGCCCCCCGGGACGAGCGGGAAGCCGCTCTGTGCGCGATGTTCGCCGAGATCCTGAAGGCACCGAAGGTCGGTGTGAACGACAACTTCTTCGACCTCGGCGGCCACTCCCTGCTGGCCACCCGCCTGCTCAACCGGGTGCGCACCCGGTTCGGCGCGAGCCTCAGCGTGGCCGCGCTCTTCGAGTCCCCGACGGTCGCCGCACTCGCCGCTCACCTCGGCCGGTCCGCGAACCGCACCCGGCCGAAACTTCGCCGGCGCACCGGGCCCGCCGCCGGGGAAGGGGATTCCCGATGAGGCCATGGGCGACCACCCCATGTGTCCGTGCCCACCGGAACGGTCGGCACGGCGACCATCCCGCTGATGTGCCGGGCGGCGCGTACCTCGACGAACCCGACCGGTTCGCGCGCACCGCCGCACTCGCTCTCCCCCTGCCGCCCGCCGGCAGGGGACCCGTGACAGCGGGACCGAAGACCGGCGCGGCGCCGACCGTGCCGCGCCCGCCGGCCGAGCACCCTACCGGTCCGGCACCGCAGAACCCGAGATGATCGTCGAAATGGAGTGGGAGAGCGCGATGTCAAGCATCAGTCCCTCTGAGACCGCAGCCGATCTCGCCGCCGTCGCGGCCCTGCTGGAAATGGCCGACCGGCTGGGCATCGTCCCACTGCTGGAACGCGGCGAGCCGGTCACCACGGCACAGCTGGCCGCGGCCGCGGACGTGCCGGAAGAGGGCATGGGAGGTTTCCTGTCCGCACTGGTCGCCGCCGCGCTGCTGGTGCCGGCCGGTGGCAAGGAGTTCCGGATCCCGGACGACTTCGCCGACCGGATCTACCAGTCCGGCTACCTCACCTGGTCGTTGAGGGCCAACCAGCCGTACGTCGAACATCCCGCCGAGTTCCTGCGCGACCCGGTCGGTGCCGCCGCGCAGTACCAGCGCAACGGACGTGAGGTCGCGGTCAGTTCCCGGTGGATCGGAAGTCAGGGCTTCTACCCGGCCGCCACCGAGGCGATCCTCGCCGCGCGGCCGCAGCGGATCGTCGACCTCGGCGCCGGTGCCGCCGGCCTGCTGATCGATCTGCTCGGCCGGCTGCCGGGCAGCACCGGGGTGGCCCTGGACATGAGTGCCGGCGCGTGCCAGGAGGCGGCCCGCGCGGCGCTGGCAGCGGGCGTCGGCGACCGTCTTGAGGTGGTGGAGCGGCCGATCCAGTCCATCGCGGAGGACCCCGCGCCGGTGGCCGGTGCCGACGTCATCCACGCCGGTTTCGTCTTCCATGACATCGTGCAGGAGGGCGACGTCTTCGACCGGGTGCTGCGCAGGTGCCGGGAGGCGCTGCGGCCCGGCGGCATCATGGCGATCACCGACGCGGTGCCCTACGCCTCGGCGGAACGCGAACGCAGGTTCAGCGCGCTGTTCACCTACCTGCACGCCGGTTTCATGAACGTGGAGCTGCCTCCGGAGGAGGACTGGCTGGCCCGCTTCCGGCAGGCCGGCTTCGAGCAGGCCCGGTGCGTGCCGCACCGGTTCCCCGCCGGCCGGCTCTTCATCGCGGCCAAGTGAGCCGTCGTGGACTGCTGACGGTCGTGCGCGGCGGCCCGGCGGCCGGAGCCCGCGGACCGGAGGGCGCATCCACGCGTCCGGGAGGAACTGGCGGCGCCCGAGCCGCAGATGCCCGTGCGGGGGTGCGACCGGGCGCGGTCGGCACCGGTCGCCTCGGGTGACGCGCTCTTCCTTCGTGACGGGCACCGCGCCGAGACGTTCGAAGCGTCGTCCGGCGCGGTGCCCGGTACGCCGGGTCAATGCGCCGACTCCGGGCACCGGCTGCGGACCGGCGGGCCGGCCCGGCAGATCGACGGCGCGCACAGGGAGTTCGCCTGCCGATCCGCGCCCCGGTCGCGGTCGGTCGCGGGCCCGCCGACCGGTCGGCCCGCGACCCCGGGACCGGCCGACGGCAGGCCCCGGACCCGGACTTCCGGGTCGCGGAGAGGTGCCCGGACCGGTGAGGAACCGCCCGCCGCCCGCCGTCCGCCGTCCGCCGCCCGCGAGGGTGGCCTACGCGGGCGGCTCCGCGGTGGGCTCCTTCGGCGCCCAGAACATCAGCAGGAACTCGACCGGTACGACGGCGTTCGCCTCGTCGTCGGGGCGGTTGAACTCTTCCATCAGCGCGGACAGCCGGGACCGGAACTCGGTGGCCCGTTCCGGCGTCAGCCGACGGTCCAGCGCCACGACCATCGGGCCGAGCGGATCCGGCTTCTCCCCGGCCTCGGGCTCCGGTTGGAAGCGACCGCTGATGATGTCCCGTACGAGCCGGTCGCGGAAGTCGTTCAGCGTCGCGGCGAACGCGTCGGCCAGTTCGCCCGCGTTGCCCGGCGCGGCCAGCAGCTCATGGCTCAGCCGCAGGGCGAACTGCGCCACCTGGTACTGGCTCTCCTGGATGCCCGAGACCATCCGGGTCCGCGCCACCTTGATCAGGCCCGCCGCCTCAAGCACCTTGATGTGCCGGTAGAGCCGGGTGGTCGGCTGGTCCAGAAGCCCGGCGATGTCCTTCACCCTGTGCGACGCCCGCACATCGCTCATCATCGTGCGAAGGATCGCCAACCTCAGCGGGTCGGACAGGGCCTTCAGCGTCTCCACGTCGTCCACCTCCCGGACGACCGCCACCGCGTCGGCATCGTCAGCCATTGACCCATCTCCGTTTCCTCGTAGCGAACCATTCATCCACACGCTATCGTTCACGCATGAGTGAATGCTTACGTCAGGGTGATAGCGAGGTTCCCGCCGCGCCAGTACCCCTGCGCCGTAACCGGCGTTTTCAGACTCTGTGGATCGGGGCTGCCGCGGCCAACCTCGGCCTCGAAGCCGTGGAGGTCGCCTATCCCCTGCTGATCATGTCCCTGACCGGGTCACCGGCGCTGGCCGGGCTCTTCGGGTTCGCCCAGATCGGCACCGCCCTCCTGGTCGGACTGCCGGCCGGCGTGGTGGTCGACCGGTGGGACCGGCGGCGCATCCTGTTGATCTCCGAGGGGGTCCGCGCACTCACTCTCGCGTTCATCGTCCTCAGTCTGACGGCCGGGCAGGCGAACTTCGGCCTGCTGATCCTGGCGGCGGTCGTCCTGGGCGCCGGTACGGCCTTCGGCGCACCGGCCAGGATGCTGCTGATCCGCGCTGTCGTGCCGGACCATCAGCTGACCGCGGCGCTCAGTCAGGACGAGGCGCGCAGCGGAGCCGCCGCCCTGGCCGGACCGCCCCTCGGCGGGGCGCTCTACCTGGTCTCCCGCACATTCCCCTTCGTCGCGGCGATCGTCGGCTTCGTGATCTCGTTCGTCTGTGCCCTGGTGATACGCGTGCCCAAGGCGGAGAAGCACACCGAGCCGGTGAGCGATGAGCCGAGGAGCGCCCTCGCGCCGCTGACCACCGCCTTCTCCGGACTGCTCGAACTGCTCGGTGACCGACTCCTGCGGTCCGCGCTGCTCCTGATCAGCGTTTTCTACTTCAGCATCACCGCCGCGATCCTGATGGTCATGGTGACCCTGCGGGACCAGCACCACTCGGCCGGCACGATCGGTCTGGCTCTGTCGGGTACCGCCGTCGGCATGCTCGTCGGGTCGGCGCTGGTGCCGCGGCTCAACCGGCTGCTCAGCCCCGGCGCGCTGCTGCTCTCCGCGTCCACGCTGACCACGGTCGCGGTGGCCCTGCTGGCGCTCCCCCTCGGACCGGTCTGGGTCTTCGCCATGCTGACCCTGGCGGCACTCGGACTGCCTGCGCTGAAGATCCTCGTCGACATCATGATCTTCCGACAGACCCCGGACCACCGCCGAGGCCGTGCCATCGCCGCGACGATCACCCTCATCGGCGCCGGATCCCCGCTCGGCTCCCTGGTCGGCGGTCTGGCCCTGCAGTTCCTCGGCGTCACCGGCGCCATCGCGCTGATCGCGGGCGTCCAGGCCGTGATCACCGCTGCCGGGCTCGCGAACCGGCACGTCAGGTCCGCCCGCTGGCCCGCATGAGTACCCGCCTCCTCACGAAAGCGAGCTCAGCCATGCTCAAGCAGCCCATCTTCATCGTCGGCCATCCCCGTTCCGGCACCAGCCTGGTGCGCAGCCTGATCGAGCGCAGTGAGCACGTCTGGAGCATCGGCCGCGAAGGCAAGCCGATATGGGAACGTGACAGCCTGCACCCCGGCCGGCGGGGCTGGCACTCCAACGCCCTGGACGCCTCCGACGCGACCCCCGAGGTGGCGGCACGGCTGAACGCGGACCTGCTCGCCGCCGCGCGCAGACCCGGTGCGGAGTGGTCCGTCGACGACAAGCTCGACTTCCTCGACTTCCTCAGCGCCCAGGGCCCCCAGCCGTACTACTACGACGTGCCGCTCAAGGCCCTCCAGCAGCGCTTCCCGGGCGACTTGCCGGAAGGCCCGCCCACCACACGGGACGGCGGTGAGCTCGACGAGATCACCCCGTTCTGCTTCCCACCGCGCGGCCCGCGCCCCACTGACGCCGAACTCGCCGACGGAATCCGGCTGGTGGAGAAGAGCATCCAGTCCTGCTTCCGGATCCCGTTCCTGCAGGCCCTCTACCCGGACGCCACGTACGTCTTCGTCATCCGTGATCCGCGCACCAGCATCGGCTCCCTGATGGACGCCTGGCTCAACCCGCGGATGTTCTTCTCCTACAAGGTTCCGGTGCCGCTGCGCATCAAGGGCTACTCGGACGTGTTCCCGTGGGGCAAGGAGTGGTGGAACCTGAGCCTGCCGCCCGGTTGGCAGGACTGGGCGGACCTGCGTCTGGCCGAGGTCTGCGCACACAACTGGCTGACCCACAACCAGGCCGTCCTGGACGCGGCCCGGAACATGGCCGCCACCGGCAACTCCGTACTCGTCCGCTACGAGGACGTCCAGGCCGACCCCGTCGCCACGATGGAGGCCGTGGCCGAGGCGGTGAACCTGCCCTTCGCCGATGCCTGGGGCCGCCGCGACCTCCCTGTCGTGATGACCCAGACCGTTCCCGACCCGGACAAGTGGCGCCGCCACGAGTCCGAGATCCGTCAGGTCCTGCCGATCGTCCGCGACCTCGCCGAGAAGGCCGGCTATGACGTCGGCTGAGCCGTCCGGCGCTCGATCGGCGACGGACAGCCGTCGTACGATCCCGGCCATGAGAGCCATTCAGGTCAGTCGCGCCGGCGGGCCCGAGGTGCTCGAACTCGTCGACCTGCCACGCCCATCACCGCGAGCGGGCGAGGCACTGGTACGGCTCGCCGCCGCCGGGGTCAACTATGTCGACGTCTATTTCCGATCCGGCCTCTATCCGCAGGAACTGCCGTTCGTGCCCGGGCAGGAGGGCGCCGGTACGGTCGTCGAGGTCGGGCCCGGAGTGCGTGAGGTCGCCGTCGGTGACGTGGTCGCCTGGGCGAACCTGCCGGGGTCCTATGCGGAATACGCGCTGTTGAGCGCCGACCGGCTGGTTCCGGTGCCGGACGGACTGGCGCCGGAAATGGCGGCGGCCACCCTGCTGCAGGGCATGACCGCTCACTACCTGTGCCACGACACCTATCCCGTCCAGGCCGGCGACACGGTCGTCGTGCACGCCGCCGCGGGCGGCGTCGGCATGCTGCTGACCCAGCTCGTCCGGCTGCGCGGCGGCACGGTGATCGGCACCGCGTCGACCGGGGCCAAGGCGGAGGCAGCGCGTGCCGCCGGCGCCGTCGAGGTCGTCGGCTACCGGCCGGGCGCACTGCCGGCGGCGGTGCGTCGGCACACCGGGGGACGCGGCGCCGCCGCGGTGTTCGACGGCATCGGCGGTCCGACGTTCGACGAGAGCCTCGCCGTGCTGCGCCCGCGCGGAGTCCTGGCGGTCTACGGGCAGTCCGGCGGCGCGGTGCCACCGTTCGACCTGCAGCGCCTCAATGCCGCCGGGTCCGTGTACGTCACCCGACCGAACCTGACACACCACATCCAGGACCGGGCGGAGCTGCTCCGCCGAGGAACGGCCGTGCTCCAACTGGTCCGCGACGGGCGTCTGCGGGTCAGCATCGGACAACGGTTCGCCCTGCCCGCCGCGGCGGCCGCCCATGCGGCCCTCGAAGCGCGCACCACGATCGCCAAGACAGTGCTCACCTGCGGCGGTGCACCGGAGCATGCGGGCTCCGGGGCGTCGTCCTGACTGCCGGGGCGTCACTTTCCCCATGGGCTGTCCCGGCACCCTGCGAAGAACCGGACTCCGATCGGCCGGGTACACGGTCACACCCTCGCGCACGGCGCGAGAAACGCGTATCAGCCCTGCCGCAGCACCTCGTTCAGCAGCCCGACCGTCTCGTCCACACCTATGTCCGAGTTGTCGATCAGCGATGCGCCGCTGTCTCGCCAGCCGCTCATCCGGTCATGGATGATCCTGATCATCCCGGGGGAGAGACGACGATGGCCGCCGCGCGTGGCGTTGCGCCCCTGAAGGGCGTCGAGCGAAGGCATGAGAACGACCAACCGCACGTCGATGCCCGCGAGTTCACGCTCCCATCCGGCCAGGCCCACGGCTTCCCAGTCGGGGAACACCGCATCGTCCACCACACAGCCGTAGCCGATCCGCGCGTATTCACGCACGGCCAGGGCCACACAGCTTCTGGCCACGGTGTACTGACGTTCCGACAGCTCGTCCCAACCGTCCTCGGGGTTCGCATAGCCCGACTTCACCCAGTCCCGCACATCGTCGAGGGAGATGTGCACGGTGGGGGTCGGCCGACTGCCGGCCCAGGCGTCCGCCAGGGTGCTTTTCCCCGCACCGGCGGGTCCAGTGATCAGAAGCATGCTGGATACCTCGTCGGCCTCATCGGGCTTCTCCGACTTCACTGTTCTCGTCCTTTCAGGGGGACAGCGAGTGTCCTCGACCGGGCGCCCGACCATATCCGCTGGTCACAGCCGCTCGTCGACGGCCGCGACCCGCGCCGTCGCAACAACCCTCAGACGACGTCGAATTCGTTGCCCTCGGGGTCCCGCATGGCGGCGGCGTAGCGCCCCGTGTCCGGTTCATCCTTGATCCGCAGCACGGTGGCACCAGCTTTGACCAGCCGTTCCACCGTGGCCTCGACCCGCTGCGTGCGGACGTCCAGTGGGACGTCACCGCCCCCGCCGGCCTTCAGGTCGAAGTGCCACCGGTTCTTGGCGGTCTTCGGCTCCGGAACCTGCTGGAACCACACTCTCGGTCCTCGTCCCGCAGGATCGACGATCGACTCCGCAATGTCCCCGGCCCCGGCCGGCAACTCCGCCTCGGGTACCCCCGTCGACGCCCAGTGAGCGCGCCATGTGGCGTGCCCGCCCGGCGGGGGCTCAGGCACGTAGCCCAGGGCCTCGGCCCAGAAGGTCACCATTCTCCGCGGATCGGAGCAGTCGATCGTGAGTTGCAGCGTCATCTCCATGCTCGGAGCATCCCAGACGGGTCCGACAGCCGATCCACTCGCGCAACAGTGCCTGGGACCCACTCCCCGGCGGGCCGCCGCCGCGGTCGGCTACCGTGTCGGACCATGGACGTGGACAGCTGGCTGGCGGACACCCGGAGCTCCTACGACACGGTCGCGGTCAGCTACGCCGACCAGTTGCGTGAGGCCCTGGCCGGGAAGCCGTATCTGCGGGCGGCGCTGGCGCTGTTCGCCGAGATGGTTCGCACGGCCGGTGGCGGGCCGGTGGCGGATGTGGGCTGCGGACCGGGACACGTCACCGCACACCTGCATGAGTCGGGCATCGAAGCGTTCGGTATCGACCTTTCACCCGTGATGATCGACGTGGCTCGACGTGACCACCCGGACCTGCGGTTCGAGGTGGGCTCGATGACCGATCTCCCCCTCGCCGACGCGTCGGTCACCGGCCTGCTCGCCTTCTGGTCGCTGATCCATGTACCCGACGACGCGATCCCCGCGGTCTTCGCCCATTTCCGGCGGGTGGTGCGACCTGGTGGACCCTTGCTGCTCGGCTTTCATGCCGGCGACGAGTCGCGGCTCAAGACACAGGGATACGGCGGCCACCCGATGAGGGTCCATGTCCACCGCCGCCGGCCCGCCCGCATGACCGCCTGGCTCAGCGATGCCGGCTTCACTGTGGAGGCCCAGCTGCTGACCGACCCCGACGAGCCCGTCCCAGGAGCCGTCCTCTTCGCGCGCCGCCAGTCCTAGCGGCTGCCCCTCCGCGGTTCGGGGAGGGGCAGCCGGAACACGCCCGGGCACCTCGGATGCCGTCTCAGCAGAAGCTGAAGCGTTCGGCGGCTTCGACGGGCGTGACCCCTTGCCGACGCCCGGGGACGTCGTGGACGGCTGCCGCGCCCTCGGCGCGCAGTCGGTCGGTGCCAGCGTCCCGCACCATGATCGCGGCATAGGCGCGGACATCTGCGGCGGAGACATCCGGGCGCGCCCGCTCGCTGTTCTGTCGCAGCAGGTCGGTGGTGTCGGAGGTGAATCGCAGCACGGTCACAGGCGCGTCGAAGCGGTGGGCGATGGTGAGGAGCCGTGCGCGGGCCTGCGGGGTGACATTCGTCGATTCGGCGACCGCACCGCGCCCTGCGGCAAGTCTGGCAATGATCCTGCGATCGCGTTCCTCGAAGACACGTGCGTCCACCGCATCGCCATCGCAGTCCGGTCCGGCGGGCGGTTCACCGACGAGCTCCGCGCGGATCTCGTCGCTGGACACCACGGCTTCCGCGTCGATCCGCCGTCGTGCGATCAGCGCCCGGACGAAGCTGGTCTTGCCCGAGGCCGGTGGCCCGACGAGGACGACGAGCCCCGACGGCACCCGGATCGTCTCCCGGCCGGCGGGAACGGGATCCTGATTCATGGTGTGGGACATGTCGAGCGGCTCCTCGTCATGGATGTCGAGCCACCGGCGCAGGTGTGCTGTTGGGACATGGGCGGGTTCTTCGGCACAGGATCCATCCTGCCGGGTGCGGGCCTCCGGCGCGCCATGATTGCCGTCCCGGCCATGGATGCGACGAGTGCGGTGGGGTGAGGGGGTCCACACCCTGAGTAACGCGGCTGCGGCCGGCCGGGCGGACCCGTCACGGAAGGTGGCCCCTCCCCGCGGCAGGGCGGCGGCAACTTGTGCACCGCCGGGCGGAGTTGCCGCCGCCCGCTGTGTCCGTCAGAGCCGTGGGCGGGCTTCGGCCGCCCGGCGGGCCAAGGGCTGTCCCGAAATCCCTGGCGGGCGCACGACGACAGCTACGGCACCTCGCGGCGTTGTCGGAAAGCCCCAATACATCCCGTATACGGATGTCCCTCTCCGCCTTGCGACGCACCGCACCCGAGGCCGCGCGCTGATCCACCAAGGATGACGGGACAGCCCTCAGCCGCTGCCGGGGTGGGTGGGAGCCGGTGCGCTGCTGCCGGTGCAGGAGGGGAGGCCGGCCACCAGCTCGGTGAGGGCCGGATCGCCTGCGCAGCGTCGCGCGTGCAGGTCGGCGATCTTCCGGGCGATGTCGGGGTCGGATCGAGCTCGTCGAGGTAGCGGCGGCGCGTCGCCGTGCGCTGCGGGCCACGCCGGTCGTACCCGGACAGGGGCGACACCGACGAACGGCCCGGCACCCGCTACGGACGCGCCGGGCGGAGCCCGTGCTGAGCCGGGACTTCGCCCCCTCCGGCACGTCAAGGCCGTCGAGAAGAGGAAGGCCGAGCGGAAGGCGGGCGGCGGAGTCCTCGGCACCGTCGGCACCGGGCAGGGGGGTGCCGTCGATGCGGACCGGCCCGTGCCACGTCAGCCCCCTCGCCGAGAGCTCCCCACGACCGGCGGGCCGTCGCCATATCCCTCGATCAGCACTCCGCGACGCTGTCGTCAGCCACTGACACGGCACGATCCGGGGACCGGTGCGGGGCCGCGGGCCGGGGCGGTTGCGCCCTCGGATTCCCGCTTCCCGCCTCAGCGGCGTCGTCCGCACGTACGGAGCGTTCGAGGGAGTCGGTCAGCCACAGGTGGGACGTGCCGAGTGTGACCGGGCTGCCGCCCGCCTCGGCCACGAGGCGCCAGTAGCGGCGCATCCGCGGGACGCGGTCGGCCGCTACGTGGGCCAGTAGCCCGCACCGGAACCGCGGGGTGTCGCGGCCGCCGCGCACCGCGGCGTGCGCCGCGACGAACCGGTCGAGTGCGTGGCCCGCCCGGGGCGGCTCGCCCGCCCGCACCATGGGCCCGGCGAGTGCGCACGCCTCGCTGATCCCGCTCATCAGCTCATCCTGGTCGGCGACCAGTTCGGCGTTGTCCCGCGCCATGGCCAGCAGGCCGCGGGTCAGCGCCCGGTCGCCCGCCAGGGCGTACAGCTCGGCGAATGCGACCACCTGCGACGGGGTCGGATCGGTGGGCGGCTCGGGCACGGCCATGGTCACGAACGCGGTGAGCATGGCCTCGGACACCGGGGCTGCCGTCGCGCGTCGCCAGAAGCCGATCAGCGCGTCCCGGGCGGCCGCACCGTTGTCCACGGCGGCCAGCAGTTCCAGCCTCGCGGCCCGGTCGGCCGGCCCTGCCTCCTCCACCGCGCGCAGCGAGGCCCGCCGCCAGGCCAGCCCGGCAGCCTGCACGTCGAGCGCGGCCCGCTCCGCCGCGACGACCTCGGCCACCGAGCGTTCACCGGCGAGCACCTGCCTGATGGAGGGCAGCCCCAGCCCGAGCCTGCGCAGCCGCCTGACCAGGCCGAGCCGCTCCACGGCCGCCCGGTCGAACCTGCGGTGCCCACCCGTGCTGCGTACCGAGTCGATGATGCCCTCGTCGCAGTAGAAGCGAACGGTCCGCACCGGCACACCGGTCAGCCGTGCCAGGTCACCGATCCCGAACGTCTCGTCGAGCAAAGGCACTTGAATCTCCACTGGACTGGAGTTCCTACCGTACCGGCCTGACCCCTTGAGAGGAGCTTTCGTGATGACGGAGACACTGGACACCGCACGGCTCGTGGCGGGCCTGCGGGAGCAGACCGGAGCGTTCACCCGCGCGGTCGCCGGAAGGGACCCGGACGCTCCGGTGCCCACCTGCCCGCGATGGCGGCTGCGCACCCTGGTCGGGCATGTCGGTCAGGAGCACCGGTGGGCGGCCGAACTGGTCCGCAAAGGCGAGCGGTTGCCCGTTCCCGACCCTCGGCAGGCGGACCCCGGCGCCCCGGACGCATGGGCCGGATGGCTGCGCGAGGGCGCGGAGGAACTGATCCGCGCGATCGAGGAGACCGGACCGGACACCGGGACACCCACGTTTCTCGGGCCGCGACCGGCTGCCTTCTGTCTGCGCAGGATGCTGAGCGACACCTGCGTCCACCACTACGACGCGGCGTTCGCGACGGGCACCCCGTTCGGGGTCGCCGATGACCTCGCGGCCGACGTGATCAGCGAGAGCCTGGACCTGCTGTCCGCTTCGGCCTTCGAGAGGGTCCGGCCGGCGGTCGCAGAGCTGCGTGGCAGGGGCGAACGCATCGGGTTCCGGCCGCGGTCCACGGACGGCTGGGTGATCACCAGAACGCCTGAGGCAGTGCGGTGGGTACGTGGGCCGGTCGAGGCCGACGTGGTGGTGTCGGGGGCGGTGGCCGACCTCATGCTGGTGTTCTCCCGCCGCGTACCGCCGGAGGACGACCGGGTGACGGTGACGGGCGACCGTGCGTTGCTGGACCACTGGCTGGCCCGCGCGGTGTTCTAGCCCGGCCGGTCCGCACCTCGTCGACGCCGCCTCCCGGCCTTCCGGGAGACGGCGTCGCCCTGCGGAGCCGCTGTCAGGGGCTCGTGAGGATGACGAGTTGCCGAGTGGCCCGGGTCATCGCGACATAGCGGTCGACCGCTCCTTCGATGCCCTTGCCGAACGCCTCCGGGTCGATGAGGACGACCAGGTCGAATTCGAGCCCCTTCGACAGTTCCGGAGTCAGCGACCGCACGCGGGACGTCTCCCGGAACGCGGGATCGCCGATGACACAGGCGATCCCGTCGGCGTGTGCGTCGAGCCAGGTGTCCAGGATCGCGGTCAGATCCGCAGCACAGCCGTGGAGGACGGGCACGTCGGCGCTGCGGATGGAGGTCGGCACGTTGGCGTCCGGGAGCACGGCGCGGATCACCGGCTCCGCTTCCGCCATGATCTCTTCCGGCGTCCGGTAGTTGACGCTCAGCGAGGCCAGCTCGACCCGGTCGAGCCCGACCCGTTCGAGCCGTTCCCGCCACGTCTCCGTGAACCCGTGCCGGGCCTGGGCACGGTCCCCGACGATGGTGAAGCTCCGGGACGGGCACCGGAGCAGCAGCATCTGCCACTCCGCGTCGGTCAGTTCCTGGGCCTCGTCCACGACGATGTGCGCGAACGGGCCCGCGAGCCGGTCCGGCTCGGTGCCGGGCACCGCGGCCCCGTCGCCCAGGGCGTCCCGGATGTCCCGTCCGTGCAGCATCGTCACCGCGCCCTCGCCGTCGTCGTCGGCCTCCAGCAGGGCGTCGACGACATGGGCCATGTGCTCGCGTTCGGCGGCGACAGCGGCGTCGTGGCGACGCCTGTGTCGCGACGCTTCCGGATCGCCGACCCGCTGCCGTGCCGCGTCCAGGATCGGCAGGTCGGACACCGTCCACGCCCGGGCGTCCTCGCGCTGGAGCCGCTGGATGTCCTCGCGGCCGAGCCAGGGAGCGCACATGCGCAGGTAGGCGGGTACCGACCACAGGTCTCCGACGAGGTCCGCCGCTTCGAGCAGCGGCCACGCGCGGTCGAAGGCCGTGATCAGCTCCCTGTTCCGCAGCAGCGACCTGCGGAGCAGGTCGGCCGAGCCGTCGCCGTCGTACTTGTCCATCAGGATCGTGAGCAGTTCCTCCCAGACCTGGTCGCGTGCCTCGTTGTGGGGAGCGCCCGGTCCCGCCGACGCGAAGGCCACGGCCCAGTCGTCGGCGCTCAGCCGGATGTCGGACCACTGGGTCGTGACCGTCATCCCCCTGGTGGGCGGCTCCTCGTAGAAACTGACGGCCCTCTCGATCGCCTTCACCAGATCCGCGGACGACTTCAGGAGGGCCACGTCCGGATCGGCCTCGGCCGTCGCCGCGGCTCCCTCGGGGACGAGGTCGCGCAGGGTACAGGTCTGTACGCCCTCCTCCCCGAGGCTGGGGAGGACATCGGCGACGTAGCCCAGATAGGGCTGGTGCGGACCGACGAACAGTACGCCGCCCCGGCGGTGGCCGAGGCGAGGGTCGGAGTGGAGGAGGTAGGCGGAGCGGTGCAGAGCGACGACGGTCTTGCCCGTACCCGGACCGCCGTCGACGACGAGCGCGCCGCGGGATCCCGCCCGGATGATGGCGTCCTGGTCGGCCTGGATGGTGCCGAGCACATCGCGCATCCGTGGCGACCGGTTGCTGCCCAGGCTCGCGATGAAGGCGGACTGGTCGTCGAGCGCGGCGTGCCCGGCGAACCCGTCCGGGGTGAACACCTCGTCCCAGTAGTCGCTGATCCGCCCATGTGTCCAGCGGTACCTGCGGCGGCTCGCCAGGCCCATCGGGTTGCCGTGGGTGGCGCCGAAGAACGGCTCGGCCGCGGGGGAACGCCAGTCCAGCAGCAGCCGTCGCCCCTCGCTGTCCGTCAGGCCGAGTCGTCCGACGTACACGGGCTCGGGGCTGTCCGCGCCGACCATGTGCCCCAGGCACAGATCCAGACCGAAGCGACGCAGCGCCCGCAGGCGACCGGTCAGCCGGTGGATCTCCGTGTCCCGGTCCATCGCCTGACGGCCGACGCCGCCGGGCGACCTGCGCTCGGCGTCGAGGCGGTCGGACAGCTCGGCGATCGACTGCTCAAGGCACTGCGCGATGGCCGCGAAGTGCTCCTCGTCGCCGCCGATCAGCGTCGGATCGTCCTTGGGGGAAAGGCGGTCGGGAAGGTCAAACGCCCTTGTGGTCAGGGGGTTCACGGTACGAGCTCCGATCTGAGGTCTCCGGCGCCCTTGCGCACGGCCAAGGGCTGTCCCGCGTGACGAATCCGGTGGCCATGACGGGACACGCTCCGCCCGGCGGGGACCCCGTGGCCGCTGTCCGTCGAGGCCGCCGGGATCTGTGGGTTCTTGTGTTCCGGGTCCCGCCCGATGGTCCGGTGCGGTGTCACGCGGGCTCGGGCGGCCGTTCCCGGCCGAAGGTGTCGAGCAGCAGCTTCGCGGCCACCTCGGCCCCGTCGGCGCGGATCGTGCCGGCCACGGCCCTCGCCCGTGCGCCGGTCCCGGGGGCCAGGGCCGTACCGAGCGCGGCCGACAGGGACTCGAAGGTCGGGGTCGGGCCGTCGTGTGCCGCGCCGATGCCCAGGTCGGCCACTCGGCCCGCCCAGTACGGCTGGTCGGCCATCTGGGCCACCACCACCTGGGGCGCACCGGCCCGGGTGGCCGTCGTCGTGGTGCCCGCGCCGCCGTGGTGCACGACGGCGGCCACCCGGCCGAACAACTGCTGCTGGTTGACCTCGCCGACCACGAAACAGTCGTCCCGGTCGTCGATCGCGGCCAGGTCCGCCCAGCCGCGCAGGACGACCGCGCGGCGGCCGTGCGCCCGGACCGCTTCGAGGGCCACCCGGGCGACCTCCGTCGGGGCGAGCATGGGCATGCTGCCGAAGCCCACGTACACCGGTGGTGCTCCGGCGTCCAGGAACGCCTCCAACTCGGCGGCGAGCGGCTGGACATCGGGCAGGATCCACGCGCCGGTCCGGACGACGTCGAAGTCCGGCGTCTCCTGCCACGGGTCCAGGACCGGGTCCGTCGCCAGCCACGGCCGGTCTCCGATGACGTAGTCACGGACGTGGTCCACCGGTGGCAGGCCGATCGACGCCCGGTTCGTGTTGAGCGCCTCGCCGAACAGTACGTCGATGCTCTCGGCGTCCAGGTCCCACAGCACCTGGTTGTCGGTCACCTCCGGCGGGAACGGCCGCCCCGGATACGCCGGCGGCGGGTGGTGCGGCGACGGCAGGGTGAGCTGCTGGAAGGTCACGGACACGGAGGGGATGCCCAGCTTCTCGGCCACCGAGCGCGCGCCGGCCGCGGCCGGCATCATGCCGGTCGCCACCAGCACATCGCATCCCTCGGCCGCCGCGACGACCGTGTCGAACTGGGCGGCGATCACCTCGGCCGCCCGCCGGGGAAGGGACGACGCGGGCGGCGCCGCCTTCGTCCACGCGCGCGCCGACGGGCCGACCGGCACCAGCGGCACGCCGACACCGGCCAACCGCTGCGCGAAGTCCTCGTCGGGCGGCGCGCACACCCGCGCTTCCGCGCCGAGCTCACGCAACCGCACCGCCAGTGCCACCAGCGGTTCGACGTCTCCGCGCGACCCATACGTAGACAACAGCACACGCACTGAGTGACTCTCCCATTTTCGCAGGTCCTGGCCTCGGCGGACGATTCTGCGGCATGACCGGGGCCTTGCCGCAAGCCCCCCTGTGCGCTATACCTTGGGAGTGGAAAGGAGTGGGTACTCCCCCTTTCCCGGTCTCGTCCACTGCCGACGGACACCCTCCTCCCTGAGCGAAGCGTCGACGTACGTCCGCCGACAGCTCCAGCCGTCCCGGTGGCGGGTCGCGTACACGAGGTCGTACGCCGGTGACACCTCGCGCGCCGACGGGGGCGCGGCGCCACGTCACCGGCTGACGTCGGGCTCCTTCACCACCGCGGTGGGCGGCGTCCGCGAGGCGGGGAATCTGGCCGGTGCGTAGTTCGGCTGCCGCAGGCGGTACACGTGTCCGAGATGGTGCTGAAGCCGGGCGTGGCGGAACTGATAGACCGCACCGGTCCGGCGCAGCACACCTCGGCGGTAGGCGTCGTCGAGGAAGGCACCCGTGTTCCAGGGAAGCTTCCCGGTGAGCGGCAGCCAGACGCGGACCAGGGTCAGCCACTGCCCCCAGGCGGTGAAGCACAGTGCGTAGGAGAAGGCACCGCCGAGCCCTCCGACCGCTCCGATGAGGATTCCGTTGGGCAGGCTCCAGCCCAGCGGCCCGAACACCCCCCGGAACACGTCGACGATCAGGAACCCGCCGAGGGCGATCGCCACGCTGAGCACGGGAACGATGACGAGGATCTGCCGGCCCACCGTCGCGCGGTTCGCGGACAGCAGGCTGATCGGAGTGGCCGCGGAGGATACGTCCAGCGGCGCTTCGAGCGCCGCGATGACCCCGAAGACCAGCCCGGCGGCCGAGCCGAAGATCAGCCCGAAGATCAGCATGTCGATGAGCGCGCTCTCGAACACGTCGGGAAGCGCGAGCGGATGCCCGTAGTACAGCGCGCGTTCGAGGGCGAAGGCGCACGCGCACCCGGTCCCCATCACGAATCCGCCCAGCAGCACGGCGCCGAACCGGGCGGCGAACGTGCGCAGCGGTCTGCGGCCGATGCCGTTGGATCTGGTGTGCAGCCGCAGGCGCACCTGACTCGGCGCGAAGACACCGCCGTCCAGCGCGGCCAGCACGGCGTAGACGGATCCGAAGGCGAGGCCACCGGCCGGCCCCATCATGGCTCCCTGCGCGAGGATCTCGCCGGGCGTGATGACGCCGGCGAGCAGTCCGACCAGCCAGGTGGACACCGTGATGCAGAGCGCGGATGCCAGCACGACGGCCGTGGTGCGCGTCGAGCGTCGCAGCGAGTCGCCGATCTGCCACCACGCGAGGTCCTGCCGGTCCCGGTCGAGGCGAACCATGTGGTGGGCGAGGTATCCGAGCCAGCGCCGGGCCCGTTCCGGGTCCCAGTTCCGCGGTGGACGCCGGGACCCGCCGATGCCCCGCTCGGGGACGCGCGGCCGGTAGACCGCGGGCACGAAACCCGCCAGCAGGTGTTCTTCCAGTGCGTGCTCGGTGGGGAACCGCTCGGTGTTCAGCAGTTCCGCGGAATCCCTGTCCGGCGCTTCGCTGTACATCGTCCGCGCCAGGACGACCATCAGGGGGGTGCTCAGAACCCTGGCGAGATGCACGCCCGACTCGGCCTTCGGGGACCGCAGTTCCTCCAGGACGGTGTCCCAGGCCCCTGCCCTCCGGTCGGGCCCGGGGCTGTGGGCGGCGGGCCGGGCGGTCCGGGGCAGGTAGGCCGTGAGGTCGTCGGGGGTGAGGTCGGTGAGTTCGATGCCGGCCGCCCAGACCAGTGGCGCCCGTGCCGCCCGCACCGCCTCGGCGTACTCGTCGCGCCGGCTGGTCAGCACGAGCGGCAGCGAGGTCGCGTTGAGGGCTTCGAGCGTCTCACGGCGCAGGCTTTCGGCGATCTCGTCGAACCCGTCCAGGACCGGCAGTACGAGATCGGCGTCGACCAGCGCGGCGGCCAGGGTCATTCCGCCGGGAGTCCTGCGGGCCAGATGCTGATAGTCCCGCAGCAGCCGGCCGATCAGCCAGTCCCGCAGGGTGATGGCCGTCGCGTCCCAGTCACCGATGCTGAAGATCACCGGTACCCGGCCGGAAACCGCGGGGCTCTCAAGGAAATTCAGGATCAGCCTGATCGTCAGAATGGACTTTCCCGATCCGGCCCGGCCGAGAACGACCAGACGTCCGGACGGGATCTTCCGGTAGACGTCCGCCACACTGCGCAGATCGCCGCTCAGTTCCACACGGGGCGAAGTGGCTCCCGGTGGCAGGCGTTCGATGTTCTCCGCATGGTCGGTCAGGTCCGCGGGTGCCGGTTGCCATCGCACCGGCAGCGGAAACGGGTCGTGGACCCGGTGCTGCTCCTCCTCGCGCCGCCAACGGCGTCCGACCTCTCTCGCCAGTTCGGCAGCGACGCCGACGAGCGCGTCACCGGCCGACGACGAGAGCGAGGCCGGGCCCGGGAGCGGTACGGAGGGCGGGTCCGGGGGCGGTGCGGAGGGCGACAGTGAGGGCGGGTCCGTGGGCGGTGCGGAGGGCGCGCTGTCGGCTTCCGCTGGACCGGCGACCGTCTCCGGTTGTTCCGGGGCCGTCGAGGCATGGTCCTTCGCGAGCATGGCAGCCAGGCGCCTGCGGTCCTCCGGGGTGGGTTCCAGAGCGTCGGCGAGCAGGTTCACCGTGCCCAGCCGATGGTCGGTGGCCTTTCCGGTCTCCAGCCGGCTGATGGTGCGAATGCTCACCCCGGACCGTTCCGCCAGCTCTTGCTGCGTCAGCCCCGCTTGATTCCGCAGCCGGCGCAGCAACGTGCCGAGCTGATCCGTCACTTGGGTGCCCCTCCACTCGCGAGCGCGGACAGCGGCGAGTGTAGTCCGGTGACCGGCCATATATGGCCGGTGCTCTGTCCTGTCCCCCGAGCCGGGTGGATACGACGATCAGTGGTGCCGGGCCCATCGGCGGGTGGTCCTGCCGGGCAGCGGACGCCGGGATCGCCCGGCCGGCCCGGCGGCGGGAGCGTGCCGGAGCCGAAGGGCTGTCCCACCGACTGCCCGGAAACGGGATACGAGATACGAGGAATCGCCATGGCATACCGCTGCTGGTGCGGAGAATGCGCTTTCAGGACGCCATGGCTCAGCGAGTCCCAGGCCGAGACGCGGCAGATCCAGCACTACGCCGAGAGGCACCCGGGCCTTGAGCCCGGCGGCCATGTGGAAGTCAGTCGCAGGAGTCCGAACGGGGGTACGGGATGTCTTCGGGTGGTGGGAATCCTCGTCCTGTTGCTGATCCTCGCGGCCGCATGCCGTCAGTGGTACGGGAATTGAGCCCGAGGGCTCTGCCTGCCCACCGGAATGGGACGTCCGGGCGGCCGGGCGGAGGGGACACCGCCCCGCCCGGCCCTGAACACGTCGAATCACCGAGGAAAGGAATACGCATGCGTCAACGGCGAATTGTCGGTCTTCTTGCCGGAGTCCTGGGACTTCTTTTGGCCCTGACGGGCACCACCGGCGCCACGGGCGCTGTCGCGGCCGAGGCCAGGACGGCAGCGGTCGCGGGAGGGGAGAAGCGTGTCTTCAACGCCATGCAGATCATCTTCCAGCCGGACACACCCGATCTCTTCTGCACGATCGGAGCGGTCGGCACGGACACCTACGGGCGGAACATCGCCATCTCGGCGGGGCACTGCCTGCGCGGCGAGCAGTACGCCGACCGTGACATCCCCGAGAACATCCAGCCCGTCTACGATCGCGGCGACGCCGGCTTCGGCCCCATCGGGTACGTGCGGTACTTCAAGGATCCCGAGGGCTCGATGACGGGGCACGCCACCAAGGACTACATGATCATCGAGCTGGTGCCGACGGTGATTCCCTCCTCGCAGGGCCCGCACCTGAAGCAGGTGGGTGAGACCGCGGTTGCCGGCGGGCAGCCCAGCCCCAACGCCCTCACCCCGCCGCTGGCCGTCGAACGCCTCCTCGGCACGGCCCTGTTCGACAACAACGAACTGGTGGTGTCCGGTCAGCTCGGTGTCTACTACGGACGCATCACCAACAACTCAAGCGGTATTTACCAGTCCTGGGCTCCGCACAAGGCCGGAGACTCGGGGGGACCGGCGATCTGGCACGTGCCCGGCAGCGCCTACCCCTCGTCCGAGAACGGCTTCCGGGCGACCGGCCCCTGGGCGGGGATCACCAAGGCCATCTTCCTGGGAGTCCCCCAGTACGCCTATACGAGCTCCGCGAACATCCTCGCCGACCTTCGTGCCCGGGATGCCGCACACCCCGGCGTCTACGGCGCGGGATTCCGCGTCACCACTAACCCCTGAGGGCCATGCGCGGGCAGACGGCAACCGCACCGCATGCCACGCCACCGGGACGGCGACGCCGCACCGTGGCCGAACGCGGGCGGCAGGAACCTCTCGCGGCAGCCGGCCGGCCCTCACCGCAGGCCGGCACCGCCCGACGCCCGGTCCACCGAACAGCCGGCCCCGTGGAGCGGCCGAAGTGTCCCTCCCCCACGGAAAACCGAAAGCAGAACGCCCTATGAAACCCATGATGTCCGGCGCACAGATCCGCGCCACGATACGCGCCAGGGCGGCCGCCGCCGCGATCGCCGCGACGGCGGTGCTGAGCGCACTGTCCGCACCGGTCGCCCACGCGGACACCCCCGTGATCCCGAGCTTCACCGACGGCTACGGCCTGACCCAGGTCACCGACGCCACCGAGGTGCACTCCAGCACCGACTTCACGATCACCGTGACGACCCCGCAGCTCTCCGGCCGGCACAAGATCCGCGTCTTCCTTCCCTCCGGCTACCGGACGGAGCCCGCCAGACGGTGGCCCGTGGCGTACTTCCTGCACGGTGGGGGCGGCACCGTGGACGACGCCGCCGCTGCCCCCGCTCTGCGCTCGGACTCGATGATCACCGTGGTCCCGGACGGCGGCCTGAAGGGCTGGTACGCCGACTGGGTCATGCAGAGAACCGCTCTGGGCGCGGCCAACTGGGAGACCTTCCACATCAGCCAGGTCATCCCGTTCATCGACGCCAATCTGCGCACCGTCGCCGACAGGGGACACCGGGCGGTCGTCGGTCTCTCGATGGGCGGTTACGGAGCCCTGCGGTACGCCGAGGCCCACCCCGGCCTCTTCGGCCATGTCGCCTCCCTGTCCGGCGGCATCGACTTCGGCATGGCGGAGATCCGCGCGGCCGTCCTGGCCACGGAGCTCAACCTCACCGGCGCGTGGTGCGCGGTGAGCACCTCCACCCCGTCCGGCACCGGCCGGTGCACCGGCTACGGGCCCTATGTCGACAGTGACGCGATCTTCGGCTCCCCCTACCCGGTCCTCGACGCGGACCGTGTCTGGAAAGCGGTCAACCCCGCCGCCCCGGCCAACCTCGCCGCCCTGACCGGGACCGGAGTCACGCTCTACACCGGCAACCAGGGGCCCATAGACCACTTCACCGAGATCGCCGCCAGGACCGTCAAGGACCGCCTGGACGTGCTCGGACTGCCCAGCCGCCTCATCAACTACGGCAACGGCTCCACGCTGGCTCCCACGTGCGACGGCGGCCACAACTACGGCTGCTGGGCCCCCGCGCTCGCCGACTACATTCCCCGCCTCGCGACCGAGTTCGCCACGGCGAGCTGACCTCGGGGAGCCGTGCCGCACGGCTCCCCGGAGGACGGCGGACCGATCACCGGGGGGTGAGTTCCCACGGACACGTCCGGTGCGGGGAGGAGACACGCGAGACTGGGTGCATGTCTCTTCCCCGTACCGAGTGCCCCGAGCCCGGGTGCGGCCGCGATGTCGCGGTCAGCCGCAAGGGGCTCGTCTACCGCCACGATCCGGCATCGGGCAGGACCGCGGAGCTGAAGTCGTGCCCCGGGAGCCTGAAACCGGTCCGGGCCCCGGAGGGCGACCCGGTGCTGTTCGTCACCCCGGGGATGCCGGAGCCGGCCCGGTTGTTCTGAGCAGCAGGGCCCGGCGCGACGGAAGGTGCTCGCGCCGGGCCCTGCTGTCCCGGCGGGTGATCGACAGGCTCTGAAGATCGTCGGGTGCCGGGCCCCTTCCTCGACGCGCTCAGCCCGCGAACCGGGCCATCCATGCCTCGACGTCGTCCGCCGACCGCGGCAGGCCCGCCGACAGGTTCTCGTTGCCGTCGTCGGTGACGACCAGATCGTCCTCGATCCGGACGCCGATGCCGCGCCACTCCTCGGGCACCGTCAGATCGTCCGGCTGGAAGTACAGTCCCGGCTCGACGGTGAGCACCATGCCCGGCTCCAGAACACCGCCGACGTACTCCTCGTCCCGGGCCTGGGCGCAGTCATGGACGTCCAGACCGAGCATGTGACCGGTGCCCGCCATGGTGAATCGGCGCTGGAGGCCGAGTTCGTACGCCCGGTCGGCGGGGCCTTCGATGAAGCCCCATTCGACCAGCCGGGCCGCCAGGTAGCGCTGGGACGCCTCGTGGAAGTCGCGGTAGGCGGCGCCCGGCTTGACGGCGGCGATGCCTGCCTCCTGCGCCTCGTACACCGCGTCGTAGACCTTGCGCTGGAGCGGTGTGAAGGTGCCGCTGATCGGCAGGGTGCGCGTGACGTCGGCGGTGTAGAGGGTGTGCGTCTCCACGCCGGCGTCGAACAGGAGGAGGTCCCCCGCCCGTACCGGACCGTCGTTGTCCGTCCAGTGCATGATCGTGGCGTGTTCGCCCGCGGCGCAGATCGAGCCGTAGCCGACGGCGTTGCCCTCAAGGCGTGCGCGGCGGAAGAACGTGCCCTCGATCCAGCGCTCGGACGACGCGATCGCCCGGGAGAGCTCACCGATCACATCGGTGAATCCGCGCACGGTGGAGTCCACGGCCTTGCGGAGCTCGGCGATCTCCCAGTCGTCCTTGACGAGGCGGAGGTCGCTGAGCGCCTCTTCCAGTTCGGAGTCACGCTCCTCCTCGGTGGTGACGGCGGTCTCCAGGGACGGGTCGATCCCGCGGACGATCCGGGTCGGCACCGCGGTGGCGGCGGCCAGGTCATCGGCCGCCGCGCGGACGTCACGGCAGGGCAGGCCGAGCACGAGCTGCGACTCGGCGAGGGAGCGGCGGCGGCCCATCCACAGTTCCGCCGTGGGGCCCGTCCAGAATTCGTCGTTGTTCCTGCTGTCCCGCGGCAGCTGGTAGCAGTAGGCGTCGTGGCCGCCGTCCGCACGGGGTTCGAGGACGAGGGCGCCGTCCCGGGCCCGGTCCCCCGTCATGTGCACATAGCCCGAGTACGGGCGGAACGGGTAGGCGTCGTCGTTCGACCGGACCTTGAGGTTCCCCGAGGGAATCACGAGGCGTTCGCCCGGGAAGCGCGCGGAGAGCGCGGTGCGGCGGCCGGCCGCGTACGGGGCCTGCTCGGCGAGCCGCAGGTCGTGCCGCTCGGTGTCCGCCCACCCCGTCCGCATCAGAGCGGACAGTTCCTCGGAGATCCCTGAGTAGAGACCGTTCTTTCGGCCTTTCGCCACGTCGTACGCCTTCCTGTGGGTGGGTGCCTCAGCGGCGAGGGGCCGCGGGAGCCGCGCGGACTGCTTCCGCTCGCGGTGCGTCCCGGGCGCCCTCGCTGCCGCCGGTCGTCGGCGGCTCCCGGACGGTATCGCGCACAATGAGCGTTCGGTGCCAAGGACCGCCACTGGCACAGATCCGCCAAAACCCTGGCCGGAGCCGTCGATAATGGGGTTCATGACGAACGGGAAACTCGGCGAGGCCCTGCGGCTTCTGGGAATCGATCACGCGGCGGTCCGGGTCTATCTGGCGCTGCTGGAGCTGGCCCCCGCGCCGCTCAGTGCGATCGGGACCGCGGCGGGGCTGGACGGTGCGGATCTCGCCGCGTCGTACGGCGCGCTGGTCGACGCCGGTCTCGCCAGTGCCGCCGAGGAGGGCGAGGACGTGGTGGCGCCGGTTCCCCCCACCGCGGGCCTGGAGATCCTCGCCCGGCACCGGGCGGCCGAGGTCGAGGAGTCGCGCATCACCGTCGGGGGCGCGTTCGAGTCGTTCCGGCGGCAGCGGCTCGCCGCGTACAACGATCATCTCGTGGAGGTCGTGACCGGCGACGCCATCGGCCCCAGGATCCGTCATGCCTGGGCGAGTGCCCGCGACAGGATCCGGCAGTTCGAGTCACCGCCGTACTTCCCCCTGCCCGGAGCCACGGACGACGCACTGGCCACACTCGCCCGCGGTGTGACGCAGCGCGTCGTGTACTCGCGGGAGTCACTGGAGCATCCGGGCCACCTGAAGAACGTCATCGAGCCGTGCATCAAGGCCGGTGAGCAGGCGAGGGTGCTGCCGTCCGTGCCGGTCAAACTCGTGATCATCGACGAGGCGTACGCACTCGTGTCGTTGTCGATCAAGGAGGCCGACGTGCACAACACCATGCTGGTCGTGCAGCCGTGCGGCCTGCTCTCCGCGCTCGTGGCGCTGTTCGAGCAGTCCTGGCAGAACGCCCTGCCGTTCCACGGCCGCACCACAGGGCCGGGCGGTCTGCCGGCCGCCGACCGCCGGCTGCTGTGGCTCCTCGCGGGCGGCGCGAGCGACGATGTCATCGCCCGCGAGCTGGGAATCAGCCGCCGGACGCTCTTCCGCCGTCTGCAGATCCTGATGGCGCAGCTGGGCGCCGCCAACCGTTTCCAGATGGCCTTGCAGGCCCAGCGCTCCGGATGGCTGTGACCGGCCCGCCGACGGGCGAACCGGTTCCGGGGCCGGCCGGCCGCGGACGGCCGTTCGAGGGTGGCGCGAACCGCACGAGGGAGCGCTGAGCCGTGCGAGGGTGCCGCGAACCCCACGGGGAGCGGAGGGAGCGCCTCTGCTTTCGGCCAATCATGCGGCCGGGGAGTGTCGTGCGAACGATGTGCGCGTGGCCCCGGCCCGACCGGACGCCAAGATCGTCCCGCGCGCGGGCCGGCCACCGGCCCACGGATACGGAGGTCCGCCGTTCGCCCCCGAGAACGAGGGGAGGCCGACTTCCAGGAGGGGTGGCACCGTCGATGCGTACGGCCGGAGGGACGGCCCGCTCCCGCGGCGCGGCCTCCCTTCGTGCTTCCTGGCACGCCGGACGGACGAGGTGAGAGCACACGTAAGCCTCGGCGCCACCCCCGAGGCGTGAGGGGCACGGCCGGACGGGGGCGCCCGGCACCGGGCGATCGGCCGTGTGCCGGAGCGAATTCACCGGGCGCGGTGCCGGAGCCGTCCGCCGCACCCCACGCGCCGCCGTACGGCAGTGGGCCGGTAAGCGGCACACGACCACCCGGGTTCGTACAGGGATCGGGTCCACGGCCGGATTGCGCCGCGAGGCCGGAAATACTGCACCCCGTACTGGCCTTGTGGCGCTCGGTGACGCCTGGTTAGGCTCCGGCTCGTTTCAATTCCTTGGCATTTTCTGCAAGTTCTGGACGACTCGTGAACAACCTCCGGTCGTCGCCGCATGCGGAGAGGGGGCATGGATGGCAGGGACGTCGGCGTCCCGGGCGGACAACGGCCCGGCCACTCCGCCCGCGGCCGAGCCCCGTGCTCTGCCCCGCGACGTACGCCTCTTCTGGTGGGCGAGCACCGCCGATGCGCTCGGGAGCCAGACCTCGGGCATCGTGCTTCCCCTGCTGCTGCTCACCTTGGGGTACTCGCCCGCCGCGGTCGGTCTGATCGCCGGTGCGTCCGCGGCCCTGGGAATGGTGCTGGGCCCGCTGGCGGCGGTCCCCGCCGACCGGGGGGCCCGCAAAACGGTGATGCTGTGGTCCGCGAGCGGGGCCGCTCTGGCCATGGCGACCGTGTCCGTCACCGTGGCCTCGGGTCGGCCGCCACTGGTCCTGCTGCTGTGTGCCGTGCTCGTGGAACGCTTGTGCACCGCCTCCTACGAAGCCGCCTCCCGCGGAACGATCGCCATGATCTGCCCGCCGGCGGGCTACCCCCGCCTCGTGGCCCGGCTACAGGTGGGGGACAACGTCGCCCTGGTCCTGGGACCCCTGCTCGGGGGCGCGCTCTACCAGGTGAACCGCGCCCTGCCCTTCCTCGCCGATGCCCTCTCCTACACGGTGACCGCCGTGTGCATCCGGTTCATGCGCGCTGATCTGCGTGCCCCCGCCGCGGCGGACACCGGGACGGCGACACCCCTCGCGGACGGGCCCGGGGAGGAGACACCGGGCCCGGCGGGTCCCCGCGGCGGTGGCGGCGGTCCGGAACGGCACGCGCGTCGGCTCCGCCGCGCGGCCCTGCTCGCCGAAGTCGGAGCCGGTCTGCGCCTGGTGGGTTCCTCACCTCTGCTGCGACTGGTCATGCTGTGGACCGCGGTCGTGAACGGGGCGCTGTCCGCCCTCTACTTCGGGGTGCTCTTCTCCCTCCGGCACGACGGCCACAGCGGGTCCGCGACCGGAGTGGTCCTGGCCGTGTCCGGGGCAGCGGGCATCGCGGGCGCGCTCGTGGCCCCCGCGCTGGCGGGCCGGCTCGGTGCCACGCGCACCTTCCTCGCGGTGACCTGGCTGCTCGTGCCGCTCGCCGCGGGTCTGGCCGCGACCCGTTCGCCGTGGGCCTTCGCCACGCTGTTCGGCGCGGTGTGCCTGATCCTGCCCGCGGCCACCGTCGTCCTCCAGTCCAGGACCATCGCCACCACTCCGCCGCACCTCCAGGCGCGGGCCGGGGCCGTCCTGGCCGCCGCCGCGGGCGGCGCCGCCGCACTCGGGCCCGCGGCGGCGGGGCTGCTCGCGTCACGCGCGGGCACGGCCGGACCGGCCCTCGGCTGCGCGGTGGCCCTCATCGGCCTTGCCGCGTATACGAGTTCGGCCCATCCTCGTACGCTCAAGAGCACCGGGAGCACCTCGTGACGGGCCCGTCGACCACCGATTCCGCGAGCAGCCGCACCGCGGGCGAAGCGCCCCCCGCGTATCTCGTCTCCCGGGACGCGCTGCCCGAGGTGTGCGCGAAGGATCCGCTCCGGATGGTCTTCACCGCCGACGCGGGGGGCCGCTGCGAGGTCTTCACCTGGGATGCCACGACCGCCACCGCCCGGCAGGTGACGGACCACCCCTTGGGTACGTTCCACGGTTCCATCGACGCCGACGCCCATGTGTGGTGGTTCGAGGAGGACGCCCACGGTGTGGGCCGTTGGAAGTTCCGGCCCTTCGACGGCGGGCCGGCGCGCGAGGGCCTGCTCGGCGTTCCCGCCGGCCCGGCCCGTGGTCTGAGCGTGAGCCGCACCGGCACCGTCGCGGTCGCCCTGGGCGACTCGGAGGGCACCACCGTGCACTGCGGCCGGCGCGGCGGCGAGGCACGTACGGTGACCCGGCTCCCCCATCACGCCACCCTGACCGGGATCACGGCCACCGGTGGTCTGCTCGCCGTGAGCGCGCAGGCCCGCTCAGCGAACGCGGTCACCGTCTTCCGTACCGACGGCACCCGCCGCGCCGTGCTCCACGAACCCGGTGGGGCCCTGTGGTCCCTCGGGTTCGGGCCCCGTACCGGACAGCGGGATCTGCTGCTGATACGGGAGTGGCAGGGACGCTACCTGCTCGCCACCTGGTCCCCGGGGCAGCCGCTCGTCACCCACGCGTGGTGCGCGTTCGACACGGAGATCACCGGGCGCTGGTGCCCGGACGGCCGCTCCGTGCTCGTCCGCCAGGACCGGCACGGCCGCAGCATCCTGCACCGGGCCGACCTCGCCGCCCGCACGCTGACCGTGCTGCCCACCGACCCCGGCACCCTGCTGGACGCCTGCGAGCACCTGAACGGCGACGTCCACACCCTCTGGACCAGTACCGCCACCCCGCCGCGCGCGCTGTCCACCGCCGGCACCCCGCTGCCCTCCGCCGCGCGCCTCGCCCCGCGGGTACCGGGCGTGCCCCACGATCTGTGGACCGCGGGACCCGACGGGCCGGTGCACACCCTGGTCACCCTGCCTGAGGGGACGTCCGCGCCCACACCCACGGTGTTCCTCGTCCACGGCGGCCCGGCCGACCACGACCGCGATGCCTACGACGGCGCGGTGCACTCCCTGGTGGCTTCCGGGTTCGCCGTCGCCCGGGTCAACTACCGCGGCTCCACCGGGTACGGGCCCGCGTGGCGGGGCGCGATGACGGAGGGCGTCGGGCTCACCCAGGTCGCCGACCTCGCGGCGGTCCGTGCGGACCTGGTCGCGCGCGGCTGGGCCGACCCGCGGGCACTCGCCCTCTGGGGCACGTCCTGGGGCGGGTACCTCGCCCTGCTGGCGCTGGGAACCCGGCCCGGCCTGTGGCAGGCGGGCGTCGCCGTGAAACCGGTCGCCCATCTCGCCCGTGCCCACGCGACCACCACGCCCGCCCTGCGCGCCCTGGACGAGCGGCTCTTCGGCGGGACGCCGCAGGACCTCCCCGAGGTCTACGCGCGGAGCTCGCCGCACACCTACGTCCCGCACCTCGACGCGCCGCTGCTGCTCGTCGCGGCGACGCACGACGTGAAGTGTCCGCCCGGCCAGATCCGGGAGTACCTGGACGAGCTGGCCGCCCATCACAAACGGCACGAGGCGCTGTGGCTGGACACCGGCCACGACGGATACGACGGGCGGGACCACGTGAAGGTCCTGCGCGGCGCCCTCGTCTTCCTCGACCGCGAACTGCGCGGCCGTCCGCGCACCACCCCCACAGCGCCCCCCGCCACCCGGCGGGGGGAGTCCGTCCGGCCGACGGACGCTTTTGCACCGGCCGCGAACGGCACACCGCAACGCCTCACGGAAAGGCAGACCCATCATGCAGAAGGACATCATCAACAACGACCCGCTCACGGGTGACGAGGAAAGCCGCAAGCCGGGCATCAGCATCACCATCACCGTCCCCATCCGCAACGCCGAGGACTCGGACACCGAGAGCTAGTCCTCATGGGGCCGGCCCGGTGCCCCGTGCACCGGGCCGGCCTCCTCCCCTCCGGAACCCGGAACCCGGACCTCCGGAACCCCGGCCTCCTGGCCTCCGGAGTCCCTGACGGCCCGGACCGTCCCGAGTGCCCTGGTGCCCCCGCACGTCCCCGCCCCGCCGCCGCGACGCCACCGCAAGGAGCCCCCGTGCGTGTTCTGCTGGTCAATATGCCCTGGTCGCCCATCGACCTTCCGTCACTCGCCCTGGGGATCCTCAAGCGCAGCGTGGACGAGCGCGTTCCCGGGGCCTCGGCGACGGTGCTCCACGCCAACCTGGAATTCACCGACTGGATCACCTCACGCACCGAGTTCACGGCCGACGACTACGAGTACTACGCCCTCTCCTCGTACTTCATGGGCTGCGGCGACTGGGTCTTCTCCTCGGCCCTCTACGACGACCCCTCCTGGCGCGAGGCGGAGTTCACCGAGGCCATGCGCACCCGGCTGAAGAAGTCCCGCCTCAAGATGTCCCACGAACTGCACCGTCTGGCACCGGACTTCGTCGCGGAGATGGCCCAGCGGATCGTCGACGAGGCGCCCGACGTCGTCGGGTTCACCTCCACGTTCCAGCAGAACACCGCGGCCCTGGCCGCCGCCAAGCACGTGAAGCGGCTCGCCCCGCACATCAGGACGGTCATGGGCGGCGCCAACTGCGACGCCGAACAAGGGGCGGCCCTGCACCGCAACTTCCCCTTCGTCGACTATGTCGTGCGGGGCGAGGGAGAAGCCGCCTTCCCCCAGTTGCTCAGCGCGCTCTCCACGGGGGAGGACCTGGCCGGGGTGTCCGGACTGTGCCACCGGACGGACGACGGGGTGAGCACCGTGAACCCCATGGCATCGAGCCCGCTGCCGCCCGCGACCATCCTGGCACCCGACTACAGCGGCTACTTCGAACGTCTGGCGTCCTCCGCCGCCCGCAACTGGGTCGAGCCGAAGCTCGTCGTCGAAGGAGCGCGCGGCTGCTGGTGGGGCGAGAAGCACCACTGCACCTTCTGCGGACTCAACGGCTCCTTCATGCAGTTCCGCAGCAAGAGCCCCGATGTCTTCTACGACGAGATCATGGAACTGGCGCGCAAGCACCGGGTGCTCGACATGTACGTCGTCGACAACATCCTCGACATGGGCTATCTCTCCACCGTGCTGCCCCGCATCATCGACAGCGGGTACGACCTGCGGCTGCACATCGAGATCAAGGCCAACATGCGGCGCAGCCAGCTGCGCACACTGTCCGACGCCGGCCTCATCTACGTGCAGCCCGGCATCGAAAGCCTCAACAAGCGCGTGCTGGACCTGATGGACAAGGGCGTCAGCGGCTGCCAGAACGTCCGGATGCTCCGGGACGGGGCGGAGACGGGGCTGTCCATCTCGTGGAACTACCTCCACGGCTTTCCCGGGGAGAGCGCGAAGGACTACGAAGGGGTCATCGCCCAGATTCCGGCACTGGAGCACCTCGACCCGCCCGTCGATCTCTCCGCACGGATCGCGATCGAACGCTTCAGCCCGTACTTCAACAAACCTGAACTGGGGTTCTCCGGGCTCCGGCCCGAGGCGCACTACCGCTTCACCTACGATCTGCCGGAAGAGGAACTGTACGACCTCGCCTACGTCTTCGAGGCACCTCAGCGGGGCATCGGCGAGACCACCGTCTCGGCTCTCAACGATGCGCTGGCGCTCTGGAAGGAGCACCACGCCGACGCCCGCCTCACCCAGGCGGACCTCGGTGACCGGATCATCCTCGTGAGCAGGCGGCGCGCCTTCGACTGGCGGGTCATGGAACTCTCCGACCCCTTCGAGATCGCGGTCTTCCGCCTGCTGGACCAGCCCCACGCACCGGCCTCGCTCCTTCGCAAGGCGACGGTACGGGTACCCGGCCACACCCGTACCGAGGCGGACGTCGACGCGCTGCTGGCCCACTGGCAGGAGCGCGGGCTGCTGTTCACCGACGGCGGCCACTTCGTGCACCTCGCCCCTTCCGCCGTGAACGAGGACCTGCTGCGCCTGGGCTTCATGCGCACCGCGCACGCGGCGCCCGCACCCGGTTCCCCGCCGGAGTCCGGCTCCGGGTCCGAGCGCGGAACGGACAGCGGCACCAGGACGGACCGCGACGCCGTACTTGCCTGACGCCCCCGCTCCCCCGACGACCTCGCCCTCCCCTTGACCTGCTGACCCAGTGATATGCCCGATGTGAGCGAAACCCGACGAGCCGGAGACCCCCTGCCATGGACTCAGCCCTCGACACCACCGCGGCCACCCTGCGCGTCGCGGCCTGGCGCGACTACGACGAAGCCGCCTGCGCCCTCCCCGGCATGTTCCTGGGCGAACTCGATCTGACCGGCCCCGTGGCACAGGAGAGCGACCGGCTCTGGGACCTGGGCGCCCGCCGCGTCGTCCTGCCCGCCGCCGTGGACCTCACGGCCGCGGGGGACCTCGACGGCGCCCGCCGCACCGTGCGGGCGCTCAGCCTGGTCCGGGACCTCACCGCCCGCGCCGTGCTCGTCGAGTGGGACCTCCGGCTGGACCCCGCGCGCCCGGACGACTGGCTGACCCTCAGCCATCTCCAGCCGCCCCGGACGCTGCACGGGGCACCTGACCCGCTCGCCACGCTCACCACCTGGCGCAACGGCCACTACCTGGGCAAATGTCTGTGGCGCAACGGCCCCGGCTTCCTCCAGATCCGCGATCGCCGCTGGGGCAACCTCCAGCGCTTCACCGCGGACGAGCCGCACTACCGCAGCGCCGTCGAGGAGCTGTCCTACGGGGCTCCGAGCCGGTCCGTACCGAAGGACGCACTGGAGGACTTCACCGAGGAGAAGCTCGTCCTCCATCTCGGACCACTGGCCTGGTGGGTCCCCTACCGTGTGAGCCGGTGGATCCAGGAGCCGATGGCCATCTGAGACCGCGGAACGAACGGCGAACCCCCCACTGTCGTGCGAGACTTCGGCCATGGAGGATGTGAGACTGACCTTCGACGACGGCTCTGTCGTACGCCTGCACCTCGCGCCGCGGACCGGGACGCCGACGGACCGTCCGGCCACCGACGCGCGCAGCGTCGAGCACGACGGCGCCCCGGCGGGCGAGTTGGACCTGCCGCCGGGGTTCGGCAGCGCGCGGCCGGTGAGTTCCGACGGGCGCACGGCGCGGACCCTCACCCGCAGCGGTCAGGCGCTGAGCGACGCGCTGCGACCTCTCGGCGGGGTGCTCAGCGGCATCCACGACTCCTTCAGCCGGTTCGCCCAACGGCCCGACGAGGTCACGGTCGAGTTCGGTGTCACGCTGGGCAGCGACCTGAGTCTCGGCGTGTTCTCCGGAAGCGGCGAGGCCAGCTTCACCGTCTCGGCGACCTGGAACCTCAACGGCACGGAGGAAGCGGCCCCGACGCACCCGCCCGTCGCAGGGCTGCCCAGCCAGGTCAACGGTTCCTGACCCGTATGCCGCTGGATGTGACGCCCTCGCTCGCCGACGCGCCGCTGCACCGGGCGTTCGTGTCCGTCCTGGGCCGGGACCAGCCGGTCGGTGCGGGCGTGCTGCTCTCCCCCACCCTTGTCCTGACCTGCGCACATGTCATCAACAGCGCACTGGGCCGGCACCGCTTCGACACGCCCCTGCCGCCACGGGGGCAGCAGATCGGGCTGAGGTTGCCGCATGTCGACCGGGAGCGCGAGCTGGTCGGCCGGGTGCTGCCGCACTGCTGGCGGCCGCCGCGCAGCCGCCCCGAGGCCGACCACCCGAGCCCGCCCGGGGCCGGCGCCCTTCCGTACTACGGCGATCTCGCGGTCGTCGAGCTGGACACCGAGGCCCCACCGGGCGCCGAGCCGGCCCCCTTCCTGACCCATCGGGACGGCAACGAGGTCATCGCCCAGTGGGCGAGCGGACACGCCCTGCCCACCCTCCGTGCGATGCCACGGGTCTCCGCCCATCCCTGGATCGCGCTCGACGTCCTGGGCGGGACCGTGGCCGACGGATTCAGCGGCGGGCCGCTGTGGGACCGGGAGCGGCAGGCCGTCGTCGGGCTGGTCGTCGCCGCTCACGAGAGCCGCACGCCGCAGGAGCACTCCCCACCGGCCGGGCAGTACACCCCGCCCGCCGCGATGTACGCGATCGGGCTCTCCTCCATCGAGTCCGAACTCCCCGGCCTTCCGCCGGTCGCCGTCCCCGCCGCGGGCCGCGGTCGGCAGCAACTGCTGGGCGCCCTGGAGAAGTTGCTGCCGACCCGCAGAGAGATCATGGCGTGCGAGGAGCGGCTCGCCGGGCGGCTGGGGCGGCGGTCCTCCGGTCCGGCCGCCGACGTCGAACGACTGGCGGGCCTGGCCATGGGAGTACGCCGGGGCGTCCCCGAACTCCTCAACATCGTCTACGAGCAGCTCGCCGAACTCCGTCCCGGCTCCTTCGCGGCCGACCCGGACTGGGAGCGGGCGCTCGGGATCGCGCGCATCGTCAGTCCGCGGGAACGGCTGTCGCCGGGGCAGCGGCGCAATCTCGACGCCCTGCTCGCGGAGTGCCGCACCACCGACCCGGGCGCGCTCGTCCGCACCGTGCTTCCCTTTGCGGACGACCTGCCGCGGCCCCGCGATCTCGCGGACGCCACGGATGTCCTGGAGTGCTACGACCCTCAACCCGGCCAGCCCATGCCCCCGTTGTTGCAGGGCGTCATCCGCATCAGCGTCCAGGAGCGCGCGTCGGGCGCGTATCTCGCCGACGATCTGGACGCGTGGGTACGCAGCACCGCCCCCCGGCTGGGTGTGGCGCCCGCCGCCGTCGCCCAGTTCCGGGCGGATGTGTCGGCGCATGCCGGGGCGCGTGGAGCGCGACCGCCGAGCACGGCTGCGCCCCGGGTCCAGGTCGAGCTGCTGCCCGTGTCCACCGGCCATCTCTTCACGTATCAGATCTGGGTCTGGAGCGGCGACGGACGGCACGAGGTGGTCCTGACCGAGGACACCGAAGTCACCAGCCAACGCGTCGTGGAGGCCATCCGGCAGGTGCTGCGTACGGAGGTGGAGGAGCATCCGGAGACGGCGCTGGTCGAGTTCTTCGTGGCCCCCGCCTGGCTGCGGCTCGATGTGGACACCTGGGAGTTCCCGGGCAGCGCCGACGACGGGGGCTTCCGGCCCGGCATCACCCGCCGGGTGGTGCTGCGCAGTTCGGAGCGGACCCGGGAGACACACGCCGGGTGGAAGCGCCGCAGCAGCGCGCTGCCGTCCTCGCCCCGGCTGCTGCTCGATCAGCGTTCCTCCGACCCGGTGGTGGCGCAGGCCAGGCTCGAAGTGAATCCGGAGGCCGGGATCGTCGTCGTCTGCTGCGACCGGCAGTACCAGGGGCTGGTGCTGCGCCAGTGCATCCAGGCCGGGGTCCACACCGTGCTGTGGCACCGCGAGGAGCACGGCGGGCAGATCGCGGCGGACCTGCTGGCGCTGGTCGAGGGTGTCGATCACGCGCGCATCCCCGAAGCGGTCCGGCTGGAGCGGGCCAAGGCCATGGCCGATCCGGACTGCACGACCCACCACGGGCGTGAGCTGTCGCTCCTGCACGACGGGCCCGACCACCGGCCACCGCCCCTGGCGCCCGCCCCGTGGGCCCTCACCCAGCCATGACCCCGCCCCGACGAGGAGACCGCGTCGTGCCGCATCCACGCGCCACAGCACCTGGTGACAGCAGCTCGCCCGCCGAACCCTGGTGGGTGTTCCGCGGCCCGTCCGACCTGCCCGAGCCGCCACCGTGGCGGCGCTTCCCCGCCGCACGGCGCAGCCCCGGCTCCCGGCGCTACCTCATGAACGCCGACGAGATCGCCGTCGTCAACGCCGCGCTCCATCTGCGCCGTCCCCTGCTGGTGACGGGCCGTCCCGGCACCGGGAAGAGCTCACTGGCCCGCGCCCTCGCCGAGGACCTGGGGCTGGGCGAGGTGCTCCGCTGGTCGGTGAACAGCCGCTCCACGCTGCTGGACGCCCTGTACCGGTACGACGCCGTCGGCCGACTGCGCGAGGCGTCGCTGCAACGTGAGCGCGAGACGCCGCGCGGTCCGGCACGGCGGCTCAAGAGGCGCGGCGCGCAGAGCTCGGACATCGGCAACTATCTGCGCCTGGGGCCGCTGGGGACGGCACTCGCCGCCACCGGCCGCCCCCGCGTGCTCCTCATCGACGAACTCGACAAGTCCGATCTGGACCTTCCCAACGATCTTCTGGTGGTGCTGGAGGAGGGCGAGTTCGAGATCCCGGAGCTGGCCAGGCTGCCCGAGCACCAGCAGACCGCGGATGTTCTGGTCACGGGCAGCAGGGAACGCATCCGGGTGCAGCGCGGCCTGGTGGCCTGCGAGGAGTTCCCCATTGTCGTCATGACCAGCAATGGGGAGCGGGACTTCCCCCCGGCCTTCCTGCGCCGTTGTGTCCGGCTCGACCTGCGCGACCCGGACGAGGCGAAGCTGCGTGACATCGTCCGGCAGAACCTCGGTGAGGCCGCCCTGTCCGAGGCCGACGATCTGATCTCCGAATTCCTCCGGAAGGCGGCCGTACAGAGCCTGGCCACCGACCAGTTGCTCGCCGCCGTCCATCTGCGGGTCACCGGGGCCGACCTCACGCGAGAGGAGCTGCTCGGCGCGGTCATGCACCGGTTGGACGAAGCGTTCCCGTCATGATCGACCGGCTGCACGTGCTCCTGGATTCCCTGGGGTACGACCTGGCGGCGCCCGAACTGCTCGATGTGCTCTGGCTCGCGCGGGCGATGGGCCCTGCGTCACCGGCGCCCGAGCAGCCGGCCGGCCCGCCGGCACTCCGGCCGGATGACGCGCCCGTTGTGAAGCCGGTGGGGGACGCCGGGCCCGGGTCGCCCGCAGCGCCGTCCGAGGCCGCCCGCGATCCGCGCGTCACGGCGCAGGCCGCGGAGCCGGCCGGCCGGCCGCACCGTCTGTACGCCGCCGACGGCGGAGGCAGCGGCGCCGCACCGGAGGGCGCCGGGACGCGGGCCCGTTCCGTTCGCGCACCGGGGCCCCGGGCGCTGCCGGGGGCGCAGCCGCTGGCCCGCGCGCTGCGCCCGCTGCGCGGCTACCGCGACCACCGCTACCGTACGGTCGCGGACATCGAGGCCACGGTCCGGCTCACCGCCGAGTCGGGTGTGCTCGACGTGGTGGCCCGGCCCGAGCAGGAGTTGCGGCACACGGCTTTCCTGCTCGTGGACGACTCGCCGTCCATGCGGCTCTGGCAGCCGCTCGCACGGGAGGTGAAGCGCCTCCTGGAGCGAGCCGGAGTGTTCCGTGCGGTACGGGTGCACCGGTTCGTCCTGGGTGATGGTCACCGCCCCACCGGAACTCCGCGGACGGAATCGCCCGTCACCTTCGTGCTGACGGACGGTGTGGACGAGGCATGGCAGAGCCCTGCGGCGGACCGGTTCATCGAGACGTGGGGGCGCGCCGGGCCGCTGACCGTGCTGCCACCGCTGCCGCGGCGGCTGTGGCGTGGCACGGCCTTCGACGCACAGCCTCATCCGGTCGTGGCGGAGCAGCCGTTCGCGCCCGCCCGCGAGCTGCGGATCCTCGACCCGCTCAGTGGTCTGCCGGTCCGACGGACGGCGGACCGGCCCGCGGTCCCGGTGGTCGCGCTCACGCCGTCCTCGCTGTCCGCGTGGGCCCGGCTGCTCACCCGGCCCGGCACTCCCTCGCTGGTGGACATCGCGATGTTCGACGCCGGTGGCGTGGCGTCACGGGCTGCCGGTCCTCCCCCCTCGACGCACCCGCGGCATCGTCTGGAACGCTTCCGGGCCTCCTTCTCCCCGGACGCCTACCGGCTGGCCGTGCGGCTCTCCGCGATCAGGCCGCTCAGCCTGCCGGTCATCCAGCTGGTACGGATCGCCTCCCTGCCCGGCACGTCGCCGACAGCGGTCGCCGAGGTCCTGCTCGGTGATCTGCTGCGGCCGGCGGAGGACGGCGGGCCGGGGGACCTTCGTCTGCCGACGGCTGTCGGGGGCGGGCCGGCCGATCCGCTCTACGACTTCAGGCCCGGAATCCGGGACCTGCTGGCGAGCGGGCTCAGCGTGGAACAGTCCATCGAGGTCGTCGAGGCGGTCGGCGGTGCGCTGGAGCCCTATCTCGGCCGGATGCCGGACTTCGCCGCGCTGCTCGACGATCCGCGGGGCGACGAGCACCGCTCGGCGGGGACATCCGCCTTCGCTGTCCTGGTCAGCCCGGTACTGGACCGGCTGTACGGCAGGGCCACTCGGGTCGCGGAGGTTCCGGGCGCGCACCAGGTACCCCTGCGGTTCACCGTCTTCGGACCGCATCTCGCCTGGCGGGGCACGGAGCCGGTCCCGATGGGATCGTCGCGGCAGAAGGCGGTACTGGTGGCGCTGCTGCTGCGCAGGGGCCGGGCCGTGGCCGACACGGTGCTCGTGGACTCGGTGTGGGGTGAGCAGGCGCCCGACGACAGGACGCAGGCGGCGCGGTCCTATGTCTCCCGGCTGCGGCGGGCGTTGGCCTCCTCCGGGATCGAGATCGAGGACACGGCGGACGGCTACCGGTTGCCGGCACCGGGCGGGACGGACGAACCGGACCTGGATCTCACGGTCGCCGAGCGGCTCCACGAGGAGGCGAGGACGGCACGGGCGGCGGGCGACCTCGCCGGGGCCCGGCGGGCGCTGACCGATGCGCTGGCCCGCACCGAGGGACCTCCGCTCGACGGGATCACCGGCCCCTTCGCCACGGACCAGGCCACCCGTCTCGCCGAGTGGCGCCTCGCGCTCCTCGAATTCCGTATCGAACTCGATCTGGAGGCGGGGGATCATGCCGCGATCATTCCCGAACTCGACGGTCTGACCCAGGCACATCCGTTGAACGAGAGGCTGCGCGCGCATCTGATGCTCGCCCTGTACCGCAGCGGCCGACAGGCCGAGGCCCTCGCGGTGTACGCGGACATCCGCAGACTGCTCCACGACGAAATCGGGCTCGACCCGGGCCCGGAACTGACGCGGCTCCAGACACGCATCTTGCAGGGCGCCGATGCCTCTCACCCCGCCGTCGCCCCGCGCCCACGGCCCGTGCTCGCGACGTCACCGGTCACGGCACCACCGGTGGACGGGGTGCGGTTCGCCGTGCTCGGGCCCGTACGCGCCTGGCGCGGTGGCGAGCTGCTGGCCTCCGGTTCACCGCAGCAGCGGGCCCTGCTGACCGCGCTGCTCCTGCGCGACGGGCGGACGGCCACCGCGTCCGAACTCATCGACGCGATCTGGGGCGAGGAGCCGCCCCAGCAGGCGCTGGCCGCGCTACGGACGTACGCTTCCCGGCTGCGCAAAGTCCTGGACCCCGGTGTCCTGATCTCCGAAGCCGGAGGTTACGCCCTCCGTATCCCCGCCGACGCATTGGATCTCCACACCGCCCGGCGGTTGGCCACCGAGGCCGAGCAGGCCCGGATCAACGGCGATCTCCCTCAGGCCCGCGCCCTGATCACCGAGGTGCTGGCCCTGTGGGACGGCGAGGCGCTCACCTCCGTGCCCGGTCCGTACGCGGAGAACCAGCGCACCCGGCTGGAGGAATGGCGCCTCGAACTCACCGAGACGCGGCTCGACCTGAACCTGGAATCCGGTTTCCACGCGGAGGCGATTTCCGAGCTGACCGCGCTCACCGCCGCACACCCGCTGCGGGAGCGGCTGCGCGGACTGCTGATGATCGCCCTATACCGCAGCGGACGCCAGGCCGAGGCCCTCGCGGTGTACGCGGACACCCGCCGGCTGCTCGCCGATGAACTGGGCGTCGACCCGCGCCCCGAGCTGGCCCAGCTCCAGCAGCGCATCCTCCAGGCCGACGAGGAGCTGGCCCGCCCGGCCGGGCAGCAGTCCCCGGCCGAGGAGACCCCCTGGCCGCCTCCCCCGGCCGTTCCTCACCAACTCCCGACTTCCGTTCATGACTTCACGGGCCGTCAGCACCATCTTCTGGAGATCACCGAGCATCTGCTCCGGGCCGACGGTTCGGTCATGGCCATCACCGCGCTGGGAGGCCTGGGAGGCGTCGGCAAGACGACTCTCGCCGTCCAGGCCGCCCATACGGTCCGGACCGACTTCCCGGACGGCCAGTTGTACGTCGACCTCCAGGGCGCCGGATTCCGTGCGGCGGCGGCCGAGGCGGTGCTCGGCTCGTTCCTGCGCGCACTCGGCACCGCCGACTCCGCGATCCCGGACACCCTGGACGAGCGGGCCGCCCTGTACCGCTCCTCACTGGAGGGCCGCCGCGTCCTGGTCCTCCTGGACAACGCCCGTGACGCGGCGCAGATCCGCCCGCTGCTCCCCGGCACGGCGGGCTGCGCGGCGCTGGTCACCAGCCGGGTCCGGATGGTCGATCTGGCCGGTGCGCACCTGGTGGACCTCGATGTGATGTCCCCCGAGGAGGCCCTCCAGCTCTTCACCCGGATCGTCGGCACGGAGCGGGTCGGCGCGGAGCGCGAAGCGGCCCTGGACGTGGTGGCCGCCTGCGGCTTCCTGCCGCTGGCCATCCGCATCGCCGCCTCCCGGCTGGCCGCCCGCCGCACCTGGACGGTCTCCGTCCTCGCCGCCAAACTCGCCGACGAGCGCCGCCGCCTGGACGAACTCCAGGCCGGCGACCTCGCCGTCAAGGCGACCTTCGAGCTGGGCTACGGCCAGCTGGAGCCCGCCCAGGCCCACGCCTTCCGCCTCCTCGGCCTCGCCGACGGCCCGGACATCTCGCTGGCCGCCGCCGCCGCCCTGCTCAACCTGGAGCCGCACACGGCGGAGGACCTGCTGGAAGACCTGGTCGGTACCAGTTTCCTCGACTCGGCGGCACCGGGACGCTACCGCTTCCACGACCTCGTACGCCTCTACGCGCGCGCCTGCGCGGAGCGCGACGAACAGCCGCCGCAGGAGAGGGAGAAGGCGCTGTCACGGCTGCTGGACTTCCACCTCGCCACGGCGGCCGGGGTCTACGCGCTGGAGCACCCCGGAGACCGGCTGGTCGACCATCTGGAGCCCACGGAGCACGGAGGCCTGGTCTTCGGCGGCCGACGCGAGGCGATCGACTGGCTGTACTCGGAGGCGACCGCTCTGCTCGCCTCCGTCCGCCAGTCCGCGGGCCCGTCGCTGCGGCGCGCCGTGGACACGTTGTGGGCCACCCAGGATCTGGCGGACTCGGGCGCCGCTTCACGGCAGTACGAGGCGGTCGCCACGTCCCTGTGGGAAGAGGCGGCGCGGCGGAGCGACCCCAGGGCCGAGGGGCGGGCCGCGCTGGTCGTGGCCAGGAGCCATATGAACGCGGGCAGGTTCACGCAGGCCGACGACGCGGCCGCCCGCGCGCTCCTGATGGCGGAGAGCTGCCAGGACGCCCTGGCGATCTGCTGGTCGCAGAACAGCCGGGGCACGATTGCTCTCTACCAGAACCGCCATGAGCAGGCCGAGCGTCATCTGACGGCTGCCCTGGCGGGTTTCCAGGCCGTCGGTGACCGGCCCGGCGAGGCGAGCGTCCTGTGCAATCTGTCCCGTGCCCGGCTCGCCGCCGGTGAGGTCTCCTCGGCCCTGACACTCGCGGAGGAGGGGATGGCCGTCTACGACGGCCTCGACATGTCCCTGCGTGGCGCCAACGCGCGCTACGCGCTCGGACTCGCGCTCACGGCCGCCCAGCGGTTCGACGAGGCCATCGCGTCGTTCCGCGAGGCCCATCTGCGGTTCGCCGACAGCCGCCAGCGCCTCTGGGAGGGCATGAGCCTCTTCAGGATCGCCGAGGCCGAACTCGCCGCGCACCATCCGGCAGCGGCCCTGGACCTGGCCGAGCGGGCCCTGGCCGTACTGAGCGGCATCGGCGGGGACTGGCGGAGGGGCAACGTGCTGACGGTCCTGGGGCGAGCGCTCCAGGCCGTGGGCCAGGTGGACCGTGCGCGGGCGTGCTGGCAGGAGGCGCTGGACCTCTTCGAGGAACTCGGTTCACCCGAGGCCCGGCAGGTGAGCGAACTGATCGAGGGCCGGATGTCCTCCTCCCTGCCGAACACCACGTAGCCAGTCCGTCCGCCGACGCACACTGCCCCGTTCCCGGCGCGGGTCCGGGAACGGGGCAGCGGCCGTGCGCATCCGACGAGGTCAGAACCCCTTCTGGAAGTCGCCGTGTTCGGACAGCCATCGGTGGACGGCGAGTGCGGTGGATTCGGCGTGTTCCTCAAGCATGGAGAAGTGGTCGCCCGCCACCTCCGTCCGGACGTGCTCCAGGGTCCAGCCGGCGCGCGCGTCGTCGCCGAGCAGTTCGGGCAGGGCCCTGTCCTCCGCCGCCCCGACGAGCAGGGTCGGGGTGGTCACGGGCCGCGGGGTCCAGCCGTCGAGCAGATCCGCGTACCACGCCATCGCCGTGAGCTGTTCGTCGGCGACGGGCAGTTGCGGGAACCGGTCGAGCAGCCTTCGCGTGATCACGGACATTCCCCGGACCATGGCCGCCCCGGTCGACCGGGGGGTGTCGAGCAGCACCAGTGCGACGGGCGGAACGCCGGCCGCCTCCAGCCGTCGTACGAGCTCGTGGGCCAGCCATCCTCCGGAGGAATAGCCCGCGAGCGCGAACGGCCGGTCCTCGAACCGTCGCAGCAGCGTCTTGGCCAGTCGGTCCGCGGCCGCTTCCAGGTTCACCGGCAGCGGCTCCCCCGGGGCGTATCCGGGCGCGGCGGCCGTCCAGACCTGTCGGCGGTTGCGCAGTGCGGCGGCGAACTTCACGTACTGGTACGCCCCTGTGGGTGCGATGAGCGAGGACAGGCAGACCAGTGCCGGTTCCTGTTCACCGTCCGAGAGCCGCAGGGTTTCCGGCTCGGCCCCCTCGCCCGTCGCGAAGGCCGGCCGCAGCCGGGCGGCGATCGACAGCAGGTCACCGGCCTGTTGCGGGGTGCCGGTCCGCAGCGCCGCGCGGAAGAGCGCGGCAATGGGGTGCGCCGCATCCGGTGAGGGCGGCGGTGTCTGCTGCGAGGACGCGTGGGGCGGCCGGGACGCGGAGTCGGAGGCGGGTTCCTCCGCTGCCGCGGGGCTCAGGCGCGCCATGAGGGCGTCCACGTGGGAGCCGCCGGTCTCCAGGAAGTGGGCGGCCAGCTCCTCGACGGACTCGGCGTCGAAGAGCAGGGTGGACGACACCTCACCGAGATCCTCGCGCAGCGCGTTCGTCAGCTGGAGGACAAGGATGGAGTCCATCCCGTAGTCGCTGAGCGGCGCCGAGAGAACGATCTTGTCCGCCGGAATGCCGAGGGTCTGTGCGGCCCGGTCACGGAGGTAGCCGGCCATCGTGTCGGCGCGGCCGGCCTCGTCGGGAGCCGATGCCGTTCCGGTCGGGACGCCGGTCAGGGGTGCTGCCGGGGCCGGGACCGATACAGGGACCGGAGCCGGAGCCAGGACAGGAGCCGGGACAGGGGCCGCGGCCGCCACCGGGGTGAAGGCGGGTTGCGGGGGTGCGGTGGTCCCGGCCGGGGACTTCGGGGGTGTCCGCCGGGTCGCGGACTCCCGCCGCGCCGGCGGGGCCGCCGCCTGCCGTGCGATCCCGTCGCTCTCGGCGGCGATGATCTGCTGCCCGAGCTCACGTGCCTGGGGCAGCACGGAGACGACCGACGGGAAGCCCTCGCTCGCCAGCACCTCCCGCCAGTTCTCCGGCGACAGCGCGGGCGAACCCGGCACGCGCAGCGAGTCGTCCTCGAAGAGCCACCAGCCCTCCAGCAGTCCGAACGTGAGGTGGCTGGAGACGTCGAACGCCGCGAGTTCGTTCATCAGGAGCCAGCCCCCGTCGCGCAGGGCCGCCTTCGCGTTGCGGATCGTGTTCCGCGTGTCGCGCGTCGCGTGCAGAACATTGGCGGCGATGACCAAGTCGTAGCTCCCGCCTTCGACGCCCTGCCCCGCCAGCGGCTGTTCGGCGTCGAAACGGGCGTAGGCGAGATACGGAACCTCCGGTCCGTACTCGGTCCGGGCGTGGTTGAGGAACGCCTTCGAGAGATCGGTGTACACGTATGTCTCGATGTGCTGCTGGAAGGGGCGCAGCGCGGCGAACATCCCCACGCTGGTGCCGCCCGTGCCGGCGCCGATCTCCAGGATGCGAAGGCGAGCGCCCGGATCCAGGCGCAGCCGCTCCGCGACGACGGAGGCCGCGGCATCGCTCATGGCGCGGTTGTACATGTCGGCCACGCGGTTGTTGCGGTACGTGCCTTCGACGAGCGTGACGGAGCCACGCGGGAACAGGATGTCGGTCGGCCGGGTCCTGCCGGTGAGGATGTCGGGCAGCGCCCGGAGCGCGGCGTCGAGCAGGGCGAGTTCGGCCGCCTTGTCGGGATCCGCGGACCACTCCGCGCGGCGCTGGTCCCATTCGCGGTCGAGGACCTCCAGCGACGGGGCCGACTGCGGGACGATGCGGAGCGCGTGGTCGAGCCAGGTGTCGTAGCGGTCCAGGATTCCGGCACGCCGGCGGAGCCGGGCGATGTCGTCGGGGGACGACGGGGTGCCGGAGCCGTGCAGTCCGCCGAGCGCTTCGAGATGTCCGCGGACCATGCGCCCGAGGAGCGGATCGCGTTCGTTCCTGCGCCATGCGGCGATCGCGCGCAGGGTCTCCCACTCGGACGGTGCCGTGGGGGCCGCCACGACGGCGGCGGGCGTGACGTGGGACCGTGCCCTCGCGTGGACCGTGAGCCGGGTCGCCGGGTCGATCCCCTCGATGGCGTCGGGCTTGCTCAGCTTGATGAAGCTCACCTGACGCTGCGGTCCGCCGAGAAGCGTGCCGAGCGCCTCCATCGCCTCCGGCGGTTCGATCGAGACCAGGCCCCAGCGTGCCATGTGTTCGCGGTGGAGTTCGGACGAGGCGCTGCCGATGCTCCCCCACCACCCCCAGTTCATCACCTTCACCGGGCACTCCCAGTGCCGGGCGAGGAAGTGGGCGTAGGCGTCGCTGAAGGTGCATCCGGCCGCGTAGTTGCCCTGGCCCGCGGCGGTCGTGAACGATTGGACGGACGAGAAGAAGAGGACGAAGTCCAGACTCTCGTCCGCGAACACCTCGGCCATGGCCACGCTGGCGTCGATCTTCGCCGTGAGGCTCGCGCGCAGCGTCGCCTCGTCCATCCTGGCCAGACTCTGGTCCCGCAGGACGAGTGCCGCCTGGATGACGCCATGGATCCGCGGATGATGCCGCTTGATCTCCTCGTAGGCCCGGCGCAGCGACGCGGGGTCGGCGGCGTCGGCCGACAGGTAGCGCACACTGCCCCGACCGTTGCCGTTGCCGTTGCCGAGCTTCGCGTCGATCGACGCGTCCTGCGGGCGGCGACCGATCCAGATCACATGGGCGCCGTAGCGCTGGACGACGTGCTGGGTCCATACGGTGCCGAGTCCGCCCGCTCCGCCGATCACGACGTAGACGCCGCCTTCGCGGTACCCCTCCTTTTCGGCGTTCCCGGCCTCGTTCGGCACCCAGCGCCGGACCAGCCACTGGCCCGTGCGGCGCACCAGGGTGTCGCTGTCCGCCCGTTCGGGGAGCGTCAGCAGGTCCTCGGGCAGGTCGGGGGTGTCGAGGTCCGTCCGGCGGACCGACCAGTGCGCGTACTCCCGCCCGAGCGAGCCGAAGAGGCCGTGCAGCCCGGCGTGGGCGGGTGCTGTCGACTCGGTGTCGTACGTGGCCAGGGCGCGCCGCGTCACCAGGGTCACGACGAGCGGGCGGGCGTCGTGACCTGTGCGGACGAGGGCCTTGATCATGCGGAAGGCCGCGATGACGCCGTCCTCCTGGGCGGCGGTGAAGCCTGCGGTGTCGGTCGGCAGGAGCGCCGGCCGCCCGTCCGGTTCGGTGTCGGGCGCGATCCAGACGAGATGCCCGACCGGGGCCGCGGCCCGGAGCCGGGACGCGACCTCGTCCGTCGACGCGCTCGGCGGAAGGTCCCACACCGTGGCACGCGGGTACTGACGGGTGAGCTCGGACCGCTGGTCGGTGCTTCCCCCCACGACGAGCACATGGTCCGGGGCCGGCAGGGGGCGGTCGTCCGTCGTGCGCGCGGATACGGGTTCCCAGACCGGTGCGAACAGCGCGGGTGCCGGTTCCTTCACCCGGCGGGAGGTGTAGCCGGTCATCCGGACGCAGACCTCGCCGTCGCCGTCGACGAGATCCACGTCGAGCCGGCTCAGCGTGGTCGGCTTCCCCGTCGCGTCCGCGGCACGGACGACCGCCCACATCGAGGGCGGGCACGGGGCGAGGAGTTCGAAACGGTCGAGCGCGAACGGCACCACCGTCTCCAGGGCGGTCGCGCCGTCGGTGAGGTGCAGCGCGATCGATGCCTGGATGGCCGAGTCCAGCAGCGACGGGTACAGGACGTACGCCGTGTCGGCCGCGTCGGCGTCGGCCGGCAGGTCGAGTTCGGCCACGACGGTGCCGGTACCGACGTGTGCCTCACGGATGGCGCGGAGCGACGGCCCATGGACGATGCCCATCGACGCGAGCGCGTCGTGGATGCGTGCGGCGGACACGGTCGTCGCACAGTTCGCGCGGAGCGAGGCGAGGTCGAGGGGCTCGGGACGGGCCGTGTCGGAGGGCGCCATCCGCCCGGTGGAGTACACGACGGGCCGGGCGGCTCCACCGGTGTTCGAGGCGATCTCGAAGGTGAACTCGTCGTCCTTCGCGGGTTTCACCAGGACGTCGAGGCTCAGGGGTGTTCCGTCGTGGGTGACCGGCCGTACCCAGGTGATGTCACGCATGCGCAGCGGCGCCGACGCGTCGGTGCCCCACAGCCGGGCCGCGGTCTCCCGTGCCATTTCGAGATGGGCGACGCCCGGGAGGACGCGCTGCCCGCGCACCGTGTGATCGCGGAGGACGGACTCGTCGCCCTTGAACTCGGTGGACGCGCGCAGGGTGCCGGGGCTGCCCGCCACCGGCGAGAACTCCTGGATCAGCGGATGGTCCGTCAGCGGGCGTCGCACCGCGGCGCGGTTCACTACGGACGGCGGGGACAGGGGCGGCGGACCGGCCCAGTAGCTTTCCGCGGCGAACGGGTAGGTCGGCAGGGGAACCCGCAGATGGGCTCCCGCGGCGAACGCCGCCCCGTAGTCGAGGGCGACGCCCTGGGTGAAGTATCCGGCGAGAGCGGTGAGGTCCGCGCGGTACGCCTCGGCGTCCGCGCCGGCCCCGGCCGGGTCCGAGCAGCGCAGGAGGCACGCGTCGCCATGGCTGCTCCCGGTGCCTGCGCCGCCCTTGCGGGCCGGCACCGCGTGGCCGGTGAACGCCCGTGATCCGTCGGGACCTTCGTCCAGTGTCCGGATCAGCTCGGCGCGGTCCGCCACCACGCAGGCGAACCGGTGGGCGAACCAGTCCCTTCCCACGGCGAGCGTGTAGGCGAGGTCGCCCAGGTCCGGGGCGTCCTCGCGGCGGCAGTGCGCCGCCAGCCGCGTCATCTGCCGGGCCAGTTGCTCGCGTGAGTGTGCCGAGAGGACGACGAGATACGCGGGGCGCGGCGCTCGGCCGCGGGCACGGTCACGGGCGGCGGACGGCGCTTCCTCGATGACGAGGTGCGCGTTGGTGCCGCTCGCGCCGAAGGAGCTGACGGCCCCGCGACGCGGTCCGCCGTCGGACGGGCTCTCCCAGCGGTGGTTGCGTGTACTCAGATAGAAGGGACTGTCCTCAAGGCTGATGGCGGGGTTCGGCTTCTCGAAGTGCAGTGAGGCGGGGATCTGTTCGTGCCTCATCGCGAGGAGGATCTTCAGCACCCCCGCGACGCCCGCGGCGAACTGGGTGTGACCGAGGTTCGTCTTGACCGAACCCAGCGCGCAGTAGGCGGTTTTCTCCGTGCCGGCCCGGAACGCGCGGCTGAGGGCGGAGAATTCGATGGGATCGCCGAGCGGGGTGCCGGTGCCGTGGGCCTCCACGAGCCGGATCGACTCGACGTCGACGCCGAAGGTCTCGTACGTCTCGCGGAGCAGCCGCTCCTGCGAGACGGAGCTGGGCGCCATGATGCCGTTGGTCGCTCCGTCGTGGTTGCTCCCCGTGGCGCGGATCACGCCATGGATGTGGTCGCCGTCGGCCAGGGCCTCGTCGAGCCGCTTCAGTACGAGGACACCGACGCCCTCGCCCGGTACGAACCCGTCGGCACGGTGGTCGAAGGTGTGGCAGTGTCCGGTCGCCGAGAGCATTCCGGCACGTCCGGCCAGCTCGTAGAGCCGCGGTGTCGACTGGACGAAGACCCCGCCCGCCAGTGCCATGGTGGTCTCGCCCGACCAGAGCCCCCGGCACGCCAGGTCGATCGCGACGAGCGAGCTGGAGCACGAGGTGTCGACCGCCAGCGCGGGTCCCTTCAGGTTGAGGACGTAGGAGATGCGGGCCGGGATGACGGATGCCATGCTCCCCCAGAACGCCTGGGCCGGCGCGTCCTCCCCCACGATCTCCTGGTAGTCACCGTTCCAGCAGCCCACGTACACACCGCAGCGGGTCTCCCCCAGGTGCCGCCCGGCGTACCCCGCGTCCTCCAGCGCCGTCCACGCCTCCTCCAGCAGCAGGCGCTGCTGGGGATCCATGGCGGCGGCCTCGACGCCCGAGATGCCGAAGAACGACGGGTCGAACCGATCGATCCCGTGCAGGAATCCGCCCTGTGTGCAGAGCGGCGAACCGTCGGCCCCGGTGTCCGCGAGCTTCCAGCGGGTCGCCTCGGTGACGAGGTCGTCGCCGTTCACGAGATGGGTCCAGAGGTCGTCGAGGTTGTCGGCCCCGGCGAACCGGCCGCTCATCCCGACGATGGCGATCGGCGCGCGGCCGGCGGGCCGTCCGGCGGGAACGGGGCCGGAGGCGGTCCGCGGACGTACTTCGACGGTGTCGGCCCGCGGTGTTGCCGGGGCGCCGATGTCTCCGTACTCCGCGAGCAGATGCGCGACGAGGCGATCGGCGGAGCTGTGGTCGAAGACGATGCCGGTCGAGAGGTCGAGCCCGAACGTCTCGTTGAGCAGATGGACGAGACGGACGGCGAGGATGGAGTCGAGTCCGTAGTCGGCGAACGCGAGCCCGCCGTCGAGTTCGTCCGGCGACATGACCAGCACTTCCGCGATCTTGGCCCGCACGGTGCGTGCGACCCCTTCGTCGCGGGTGATGCCGGGCGTGGCGTCGGGGGCGAGGGCGGGTACGGCGCGGGGCGCGGTCTCGGGTGCGGAGAGGGATACGGCCTCGGGTGCGAGGGATACGGCCTCGGGTGCGAGGGATACGGCCTCGGCGAACTGCCGCGCGGGGGCGGCCGGCGTGCCGCCGGGGACCGCGGCCCGGACGGGCTCCAGGTCGCCGATCCAGAACCGGTCCCTCGCGAAGGGGTAGGTCGGCAGGGAGATCCGGCGGGGCGGCGTCTCCCCGTGCAGCATCGGCCAGTCCAGCGCCACGCCGTCGGCCCAGAGCGCGGCCAGTTTGTCGAGCTTCCCCGCGCGGGCCCACCGTTCGACCAGGAGCTCCCGGAGGTCCTCGTCGGCCGAGATCTCGGCGACGGCGCCCGATGCCTGTCCGGCGCTGCCCCGGTGGAGGCCCGGCGTCAGCGCCTCGTCCCCGGTCTCCGTGTACGCCCGCAGTACACGCCGGAGCTCGGGCAGTGAGGACGCCGTCACCGCCAGACGCTCCTTCATCGCCTCCCGTCCGACCTGCAGCGTGAAGGCGAGATCCGCCAGGCCGACCGGTTCGCGCTCCGCTTCGCCTCGTTCGAGGAACGCCACCAGCCGCGCGGCGGAGTGCCGGAGCCGCTCCGGCGTCCGCGCCGAGAGGACGACGATGTGCTCGCCCTCGTCGGAGGCGGCCCGGTCCTCCTGTGCGTCCTGCCCCACGTACTCCTCCAGGATCACATGGGCGTTCGACCCGCCCGCCCCGAAGGAGGAGACCGCCGCGATCCGCGGCCGTTCGGACTCCCACGGTGCCAGGGTCCGCTGGACGAAGAACGGCGTCTCCTCGAACTTGATGCCAGGGTTCAGCTCCTCGGCGTGCAGGGACGGTACGAGCGTGCGGTGCCGGAGCTGGAGTACGGCCTTCGTGATGCCCGCGATGCCCGCGGCGGCCTCCAGATGCCCGATCGCCGACTTCACGGAGCCGATCGCGCAGAACTGCCGCTCGTCCGTGGTCTGTCGGAAGGCGAGGGAGAGTCCCTTGACCTCGATCGGATCACCCAGCTCCGTACCGGTGCCGTGCGCCTCGACATAGCTCACGTCCCGCGCCGGGACCCCGGACCTGGCCAGCGCGTCGCTGATCAGTTCCGCCTGGGCGGTCGGGCTCGGCACCGTGTAGCCGTTGGACCGCCCGCCGTGATTGATGCTCGTCCCGCGGACCACGGCGAGGATGCGGTCACCGTCCGCCAGGGCGCGGCCGAGCGGCTTCAGCAGCACAGCACCCACGCCCTCGCCGGGTACGAACCCGTCACCGCCGCTGCCGAAGCTCCGGATGTGTGCCTGCGAGGACAGCATGGTGGAACGGCAGAGCTCGATGTAGTCGGAGGGATGCAGATAGAGGTTCACCCCACCGGCGATGGCCACCTCGCAGGAGCCCTGGCGCAGGTGCTCGCATGCCTCGTGGATCGCGGTGAGGGAGGACGAGCACATCGTGTCGATCGTCAGGCTCGGTCCGTGCAGGTCCAGGACGTACGAGGTCCGTGCGCTGAGCGAGGCGAAGGAGAGCGCGGGCACGACGCTCTCGCCCGACGGCAGGCGCGCCTCACCGTGCCGCGCGTGGCCGGACTTGGTCACGCCGGCGAAGACGCCGACCCGCCGTCGATGGCGACGGGCCAGCTCCTCACGGGTGTAGCCCGCGTCCTCGATCACCTCCCACGAGGCCTGGAGGAAGAGGCGTTCCTGCGGGTCCATGGCGTAGGCGTCGCGCGGTGCGATCCGGAAGAACCGCGGGTCGAACGCGTCGAAGTCCGCCAGGAATCCGCCCCACTTGCTGTAGCTGCGCCCGGTGGCGACGGCTGTGGCCCGGTCCGGTTCGTAGAAGCCGTCCAGGGGCCATCGGCCGGGCGGGATCTCCGTGATGAAGTCGCGTCCCGCCTTGAGGTTCTCCCAGAACTCGTCGGTGTTCTCGGCCTGCGGATAGCGGCCGCTCATGCCGATGATCGCGATGGCCTCGTCCGGGGCGGGCGGGCCGGAGGGCTCGGCCGTACCGGGGGTGGGCGGGCGCGACGGCCCGGAGACGGCGGCCGGGGCCGCGTCCGTGCGTCTGCCGGGAGCGGCCGGGCCGTGCTGCGCGGCGAGTCGCCCGGCGACGGCGCGCAGCGTGGGGAACTCGTAGAAGAGCGTCGTCGGGACCTCGCCGTACACCGAGGACAGCTCCCTGTTGAGCTGCACGACCATGACGGAGTCGAGGGCCAGGTCGTCGAGCGGCCGGTCGGCGTCGACTTCGGGCAGGGGGAGCTTCGTCACCCGCGCGAACACTTCCACGACGGACCGGAGTGTCTCCCGGTCGGGATGCCCGCCCGCCGTCCTCGGCACGGGCGCGGAAGCGGCAACAGGAGTGCGTACGGAAGCGGTTGCGGCAGCGGGTACGGAGCCGGGGACGGCCTTCGCCGTCTCGCCGTGGTGCACCCATATCTGGTCCTCGCCTGCCTCACCGAGCCGCCAGGCGCCCAGGAGTGCCTCGATCCCCCGCTCCGACTCCATGGGGACCAGGCCGCGGTCGCGCCGGAGGTACGCGGCGGTCGCGGCGTCCACCGTCATTCCGCCGTCCTTCCAGAGCGGCCAGGCGATCGAGACCGTGCGGCCCGACCGTTCGCCCGCCGCGACGCGGGTGTTGCGCCGGGCGGCGTACGTGCCGAGATAGGCGTTGGCGGTGGCGTAGTCGGACTGACCGGGATTTCCGGTGACGGCCGCTCCGGACGAGAAGACGAGGAAGGATTCCAGCGGCATGCCCGCCGTGGCCCGGTCCAGGTGCACCAGGCCGTCGACCTTCGGGGCGAGGACCTTGTCCCAGTCCTGCGCGGTCTTGTTCGTGAGGGTCGCGTCGTGGATGACGCCCGCGGCGTGGATGATTCCGTGGATCGCGCCGCTCTCCTCGCCGACCTGCGCGACGAGGTGGCGTACCTCCTCCCAGCGGGAGACGTCGGCGAGGGCGTACCGGGCGACCGCTCCGGCTTCCCGCAGTTCGGCGAGCAGGTGGCCGATCCGTGCGTCCGGCGCCGACCTGCCGACGAGGACGAGCGTCGGGCGTGCGACGTCGGTGGCGATCCGGCGGGCGACGACGGCACCGATGCCGCCGGCGCCTCCGGTGATCAGATACACGCCTCCCGAGCGCCAGGGCGTGCCCGTGCCGGCGGACGGCATCGGTGCCCAGGTCCGCACCCGGCGCTCCGCGCCCCGGTGCACCACGATCGCGTCGTCCGCGTGGCGTGCGTCGTCCCGGACGATCGCCGCGATGCCGTCCGCGTCGCGCTCGCCGTCGAGTCCGATGACCTGCCCGGCGATCTGCGGGTTCTCCAGGGTGGCCGTCCGCAGGAGTCCCGCGAGGGCGAGCCCGGACGCTTCCTCCCCGTCCGTGGGTGTCACCAGCTGCACGAGCGTGGCGCCCTCGTGCGCTTCCCCGGCGAGAGCGCGGAGGATCTCGAAGACCTGCCGTGAGATATCGGTGAAGCGGCTCTCCGGGCGCTGCTTGGCGGTCGTGACGGTGTGGCAGCGCACACCGGGCAGCCGGCGTTCGACGCTGTCCCGTGCGGACGCCGTCGCTCCGCAGAGGATGACGGCATGACGCGTGTACGGGGCTTCACCGGAGCCGCCCGACGCCATGGGTTTCGGCGTCCAGCGGGGTACGAGCAGCGTCGTGCCGACCGGGCGGGCGGGTTCCACGGCGCTGTTCTCCCTCGGGCCGCTTCCGGGGATCCAGTACCTGTCGTGGGCGAACGGGTACGTGGGCAGATGCGTGCGCCCGGGCAGGGCGGCCCCGTACAGCCGGCGCCAGTCGACCTCGGCCCCTCCGCTCCAGCGGGCGATCACCTCGGCGAGGCCGTCCGGATCCGGCCCGGTGCCGCCCTGCGGCCCGGGTGTCGCGTGGTCGAGGAACGCACGCAGCTTTCCGGCGAGTTCCCGGTGCGAGGTGACGACCCAGCCCGCCCGTACGTCCATGGCTTCGCGCCCGGCCTGGAGCGTCCACGCGATCGAACGGAGGGGGGCGGGGCGGGCGGTGTTCTCCAGATGGGCCAGGAGGTCCTTCGCCCGCTCGCGGAGCTGCTGTTCCGTACGCGCCGAGAGGGGAACGGCGACGGGCCTCCCGGCACCGTCGGTGTCCTTTGCCGCAGCCCTGTCCGCCGGTGTCCGCCCGGCGTATTCCTCGACGACGACATGGCAGTTCGCGCCGCCGAAGCCGAAGCTGCTGACTCCCGCCCGCCGGGGAGCGGGCGCACCGTCGCCCCCGCGCGGGCGCTCCCAGGGTTCACTGGAGCGCACGATGCGGAACGGGCTGCCGTCGAGCTGGATGTAGGGGTTGATCTCGTCGCAGTTGCGGGTCGGCGGCAGGGTGTTGTGCTCCATCGCGAGCAGCACCTTGAGGAGCCCGGCGATACCGGCGGCGGCTTCCAGATGCCCGATGTTCGTCTTCACCGAGCCGATCCCGCAGGTGCCGACGCCGTCGCCGCCCAGCTTCCGGAAGGCGCTCTGGAGCGCGCGCACCTCGACGGGGTCGCCCAGGGCCGTGCCGGTGCCGTGGGCCTCCACATAGCCGATGGTGCGGGGGTCGATGTCTCCCATCGCCCGGACCACGAGGTCCGACTGCGCGGAACCGTTGGGCGCGGTCAGGGAGTTCGCGCGCCCGCCGTGGTTCTCCGCGCTCCCGACGATCACTCCGAGGATGGCGTCCCCGTCGCGCTCGGCCGCCGCGAGGGGCTTCAGCACGACGGCTCCGACGCCCTCGCCCCGTACGTATCCGTTGGCGTCGCTCGCGAAGGTCTTGCACCGGCCGTCCGGGCTCAGCATGCCGGCCCGGTCCGCGCTGACGAACGTGTCGACGCTGAGGAGGAGGTTCACCCCGCCCGCTATCGCGGCGTCGCAGGCCCCGGAGCGGATGGCTTCGACGGCCCGGTGGACCGCGACGAGCGAGCTGGAGCAGGCCGTGTCTACCGGCTCGCTCGGACCGTGGATGTCCAGTACGTAGGAGATGCGGTTGGCGAGCATGGAGTGGGCGTTGCCCGTGGAGGTGAACGCGTCCGGCGGGGTGCCGTGGGCCGCGAGCAGGGTCGCGTAGTCGGTCCCCGAGACACCGAAGTACAGCCCGGTGTTCGCCGGGAGGCCGGAGGGGGTGTACCCACTGTGTTCCAGCGCGTTCCAGGCCGTCTGGAGCGCCAGCCGGTGCTGCGGGTCCATCAGCTCGGCCTCGCGCGGCAGGATGCGGAAGAAGGCGGCGTCGAAGGCGTCCACCTCGTCCAGGACGCCCGCGTGGCGCGGAAACTCGGACTCCTCCACGATGCGCGCGTAGGCCGCGTCGTAGCGGTGCAGGGGGAACGCCGTGACGTTGTCGGTCCCCGCCGCCAGATTCGCCCAGTACGCGTCCAGATCGGGTGCACCGGGGAATCGGCCGGCGGCCCCGATGACGGCGATCGGCATGAGTGCGTCCTCGGACACCGGGCGCGTGGTGGCCGACACCGCGTCGGGAACCTCGGCCGTCTCCCCGCGGGACCGGCCCGCGGGACTCGGAACAGGCGCCTCGGCACGGTCCACGGGACTCGGAACACGCTCCTCGGTCCGGTCCGCAGGACTCGGAATCAGCTCCTCCGTACGCTCCGTGCCGCGGGGAACCGGCTCCTGGGCACGATCCGCCGGGAGTGATCGCTCGTACGCCGTGCGCAGAGGGCTCGCGTACTCCGTGACGAGGTGGCGGCCCAGTGAGTCGAACGTGTTCCGGTCGAAGAAGACCGCGGGGGTCAGGTCGATGCCGAACCGCTCGCCCACCTGCCTGGACAGGGTGATCAGCGAGATCGAGTCGAAGCCGAAGGCGTCGAAGCCGGTGCGGGGATCGAGTTCACCGACCTCGAACTTGAGGATGCCGCCCGCCATTTCACGGAGTTCGTCCACCGCGAAGGAGACGATGCCGTCGCTGCCCTCCCCCGGCCTCTCCTCGTCCGCGCCTTCGGCCCGGTCCACTGCTCGTGCGCTCACGCCGGAGTCCTTTCGCGGTGCTTCGTCATCGCCGCACCACATGTCCGAGAGGACGGCGAGCACCTCGCCGTGCCGGTCCAGCAGTCCGACGGACCCGCCGATGCCTTCGCCGTCGGCGGTGACGTCGAAGACGGCGTACGCCACCGGTTCACCGGTGCCGCTCGCACCGGCGAAGAGCCGGATCTCGTCGATCCGGTGCGGCGCCGTCCGTGCCCAGTGGGGTGAGCCCGTCCGCTTCGCTTCGTACTGGAGGCCCTGTGCGACGGCCGCGAGGACGTGCGGAGCGAGGGTGACGTTCGGCTTCACATGGTCCCGTTGGAGTTCGGGTGCGGTGATCTTGAGCACCAGTCGCCCGTCCCGCATGCGGTGCGCGCTCTCGGTGCCGTTGAGCTCCGGTGTGTATCCGAGGCCGCCCTCGGCGAGTTCCGCGAGGAATTCGGTCCGGGAGAGCGGGTCCGCCGGGCCGGAGGTGAGCGCCCCGACAGGGATTCCCGTGAAGGGTTCCGTACGGGGACGACCGGGCGAGGACATACGGTCGTCGTCACCCACCCGCACGTCGAACGCCGCCACGGGTGTCCGTGCCCCCGACGCGTCCTGCGCGAACACGGCCGCGGAGGCCGTCTTCCCGTCGACGGCGTCGACGGACGTCACCAGACGCGCGGCCGTCGCCCAGGGGACCGGGCCCAGGAGGCGCAGCCGGCGCACGAGGGCCCCGTCGGCGAACCCGGAGACCTTCGTGGCGGCGATCGCCAGGTCGACGGCGAACGTGGGGACGATGCCGCGTCGCTTGTCCTGCCGCTCTCCCGTGGTGCAGCCGTAGTCGAGGAGATCGTCCAGGTGCACGTCGAGCGCGTAGCGCAGCCCGCTGACGTCCGACTCGTTCCTGCCGAGGAACGGGTGGAGCTTGTCGCGGAGGGCGAGCGGCGCGATCACGGACGGCGCGCCCTCCTCCTGGGCGACCCAGCAGCGCACGCGCTCGAAGGGATAGGAGGGGAGGGAGACCCGCCGGGGCGTGCGTGCGCCCTCGTCGGCCCGGCGCCAGTCGACGCTCTTCCCGCCCACCCAGGTGGTCGCCAGGCTCCGCAGGCCCTCGGTCACCGGGCCGCCGCCCGCGAGCGCGGCACCGAGGTCCCGGTCTCCCGCGAGATAGCGGTCGACGGCGGCGACGGCCTCGCCGGTGGTCTTCGCGAGGAATGCCCAGCGGTGCGGGAGTTCGTTCTTGCCGACGCGGAGGGTGAAGGCGATCGCCGCCGGGTCCGTCTCCGTACCGGCGGCCAGATAGGCCCGGAAACGGGCGAGATACGCCGCGAGTGCGGAGTCGTTCATCGCGGAGAAGACGAACAGCTCCTCGTGCCCGTGCACCGCGCCGTGCGGGTCGCCGGACGTCTGCGGATACTCCTCAAGAATGATGTGGGAGTTCATGCCGCCCGCACCGATCGATGTGATCCCCGCGCGCCGCGGATGGGTGATCCGCCGGCCGTCGACGGTCGTCACCGCCGGCTCCCAGGTGGCGAGCCGGCGCTGCACACGGAACGGCGTACGGGAGAAGTCGATGTCCGGGTTGGTCACCGAGCTGTGCAGCGAGGGTGCGAGTTTCCCCTTCTGGAACTGAAGGATGACCTTCGCGATACCGATCATCCCGGCGGCGTGGAGAAGGTGTCCCATGTTCGACTTGACCGAGCCGATCGCACAGAACTGCTTCTCGTCCGTGTATTTCCCGAAGGCGGTGCTCAGCGCCTTGACCTCGATCGGGTCGCCCAGTGATGTCCCTGAACCGTGGGCCTCCACATAGCTGATGGTCCGTGGATCGACTCCCGCGTCGTCGATCGCCTTCTCGATCGCGCGTGCCTGCATCCGAGGGCTGGGGACGGTGAAACCGTTGCGTACGCCCGCGTTGGCGAGAGCGGTTCCCTTGATGACCGCGTACACATGGTCGCCGTCGCGCTCGGCCTCGACGAGCGGTTTGAGGACGAGGGCTCCGATGCCCTCCCCCAGGATCGTCCCGTCCGCGCCCAGGCCGAAGCTCCGGATCACGTCGGAGGTCGCCGTCGTGAAGTGCTCCTGCGACGAGGTGATGAGGTTGTACGGGTGCAGCAGCAGGTTCACTCCGCCCGCGACGACCATCCTGCACTCGCGCGCACGGAGCATCTGCACGGCCTGGTGGACACAGGTCGAGGACCCCGAGCACATCGTGTCCACGAAGATCGAGGGACCGGTGAGCCCGTAGAAGTACGAGAGCATGTTGGGCAGTGTCCCCGTGTAACTGCCGCTCGCCGGGGACCCGCGCGTCAGACTGTTCTGAAATCCGTACAGACCGTAGTGGTTGCTCATGGAACCGGCGAGTACGCCGACATCGCCTTCGTACATGCGGTGGATCGTCTCGCGCGAATAGCCCGCGTCCTCCAGCGCCTCGACACCGGTCTGAAGGAACAGACGGACTTCGGGCGACATGCTCTCGGCATCCCGCTTGGAGATGCGGAAGTAGCGGGGATCGAACATGTCGATGTCCCGGAGGTAGGTTCCGGTACGGATCGAACTCTTGCCGAGGACACTGCGGTCGCGGCTGTAGACCGCGTCGTAGTCCCAGCGTTCGCGCGGTACTTCGCGGAACTCGTCGCGGCCCTCTTCGAGCACCGACCAGAGGTCGTCGAGCGTGTCCGCTCCGGGGTACGTCCCCGAGATGCCGATGATCGCGATGTCGTGGTAGTCGTCGCGCGGGCCCGGCACGGTGTCGCGCCGGTCGGGGGCGGCGGGCGTACCGGTGACGGGAGCGGGCCGAGCGGGTGCGACGGGATCGGGCCGCGCGGGGGCCGCGGGAGCCGACGCCTCGTCCGGCCGGGCCGCGGCGGGCGCGGCGGACTCCTGGGGCGGGTCTTCGGCAGCGACGAGGGCGCGCAGCGTGTCGCCGTGCTCCGCGATGAAGTGGCCGGCGACGCCCTCGATATTGGTGTGTTCGAAGAAGATCGTCTTGGGCAACGGGCCGAAGATCTCTTCGAGCGAGGCGGTCGTCTCAAGGATGGCGAGCGAGTCGATCCCGTACTCGACGAGGTTGACCGTCTCGTCCAGCGTGTGGGGATCGCGGTGCAGCACATCGCCCACGATGCGGCGCAGCAGTGCCGTCGTACGCTCCGTCAGCTCTCCCTCGGCGAGGGCGCGGGCGGGAGCGGTCTCCGTGGGCAGGGAGACGGGCGCGTGCGGGGGCGGGGCCGCCGTGAGCGTGGCGGCGGCGCCGTACGCGACGACGACGTGTTCGGGCGCATCGCCCAGTACGCGGCCGAGGACACGCAGCCCGTCCTCCGTCGGCAGGGGCTCCCAGCCGCGGTCCCGGCGCATCGACTCCAGCGTCACGGGGTCCATGGACATCCCGCCGTCGGCCCACAGCGGCCAGCTGACGGCGCGGGTTCGCCCGGACCGTTCGCCGATGTCGACCAGCGCTCGGCGGTGGTGGGCGAAGGCGTCCAGGAAGGCGTTGGCCGCCGCGTAGTCCGACTGACCCGCGTTGCCGAACACCCCCGCCACCGAGGAGAAGGCGACGAAGAAGTCGAGCGGCAGGCCGCGCGAGGCGGCGTCGAGGTGGAGAACGCCCGCGACCTTCGCCTCCAGCACCGCCCGGAGATCGGACGCGTCCTTGGTGAAGATGTACGCGTCACGGAGGATGCCCGCCGCGTGGACGATGCCGTCGATCGTTCCGTGGTCCCGGGTGATGGCGCGGACCGCGCGGTCCACATCGTCCGCCGACCCCACGTCGAGGGGGAGATAGTGGGCGTCGGCCCCGGCCTCCCGCAGCTCTCGCAGGGCCGCCTCGCTCGCGGTCGCGGGTTCCGACCGGCCGCTCAGGACGACGGTGACGCCGGCCCGCCGGGCGAAGTACCGCGCGACATGCAGCCCCAGGCCGCCGAGGCCGCCCGTGATCCAGTAGACCCCGCCCTCCTTCAGCGGCGGGATCTCGGCTCCCTCGCCCAGGGGGAGTTCCCGGGGCCGTGACGCGAGACGTGTGCCGTCCGCCCCGTAACGGATCTCGCAGTCGGCCGACCCGTCCGCCGCCTCCGCCCGGAGAATCTCCGCGATCCGCTCGGGCGACGCGGTGTCGAGCCCCGCGACCCGTACGACCCGGCCCGAGATGCGCGGGTTCTCCAGCACGACGGTCCTGAACAGGCCGGTGAGCGGTGCGTGGTAGTGCCCCGGCAGGCGGTCGTCCACCAGGGCGACGAACCGGTGGGCTCCCCTGGGCTTGGACCGCACCAGTTCCGCGATGTGGCCGAAGACCAGGTCCACCGCGGCCCCGACGCCATCGGCGACACGGCCGGGGGCGACTTCGGGAAGAGGCGAGACGGTGAAGCCGGTCGCGTCCGCCACGGGGGCCCTGTGCGCGGCGGCCTCCCCACCGAGGTACCCGCGCACGGAGGGGAGGACGGCTGCCTCGCCCTCGTGGGTGCCGAGCGGCGTCGGCACCCACTGAACGGTGGCGGTGACGGTGTCCGCACCGGCTCCGCCGCCGGGCTTCGCCGGGTCCGTCCGCTGGACCAGCCCGCGCAGGCTGACGCTCACGATGCCCTCGCCGTCGCAGAGGTCGATGTCGAACATGGCCAGCGCACTGTGCCCTTCACGGCGCCGCACCCACGCCCATGTCTCGGGCGCGCAGGGGCCGTGGACCTTGAGTTCCTCGAAGGCGAACGGCAGGGCGGGGCTGTCGGAGGGCTCACGCGAGGTCTCCGCCAGGAGCACGAGCGTGGACTGGAGCGCCGCGTCCAGCACGCTGGGCGGCACGACGAAACCGGCGCCCCCGGCCCGGCGGACGTCCCCGGTCCGGCCGGCGTCCGCGGCCTGTCCGGCGCCCGGCTCCGCGATGCGCGCGAGCAGTTCCCGCGCACCCACCCGGAGTTCCTTCAGCCCGCGCATGGCCGGTCCGTACTCCAGCCCCCGCGCGTGGAACGCCGCGTACACGTCCGCCGGGCCGCGCTCCCCGGGGCAGGCCGCAAGCAGCGTGCCGAGGTCGAGCCGGTCCGGCTGCTCGGGAGCGCCTATCTCGACGATGCCGGAGCTGTGCACCACGGTCGTGGCCGTGCCGGTGGAGACCTCGAACGCGATGGCGCCGCCGTCCTGCGGGGTGAGCCCCACGCTGACGTCGACCGGTGAGTCCCCCACGACGAGCGGGCGTGGCCAGGCGACGTTGCGGAGCCGGATGACCGCGGGCTCCTCGGCATCACGCCCCACCGCACGCGCCACCGCGGCGCGGACCATCTCCACATGGGCGGCCGCGGGCAGGACACGGGTGCCGCGCACCACATGCGAGGCGAGGAACGGTTCCTCCCCGGTGAATGTCGAGCTGTAGCGCCGCCGGGCGGGCCCTGAGGCATCGGAGGTGTCGGCGTGAACGAGCGGGTGGGGCACCGCGCTTCCGCTCGCCACCGGTGGCGCCGTCGCTGCCGCGACGTCCTTCGGCGGAGTCCTGAACCAGTGCCGCTCACGGGCGAAGGGATAGCCGGGCAGGCACACACGCCGTGGACGTACCGCTGCGGTGCCGGCCCCGGGCCGCTCCGCCCAGTCCACCTCCCCGCCCCCGGCCCAGAGCGTCCCCGTCCTCTTCAGCTCGGTGATTCCCTCGTCGGCCAGGGCCACCGTGCCGCCCAGGTGGACCTCGCCCTCGGTGAGCGTGCCGTCCATGAACGCCTGGAGTGCGGCGCCGAGTTCGGCCCGGTCGGCGACGACGAACGCGACCCGCGCGGGCATCGGTTCGCGGCCGGACCGCAGGGTGTACGCGATGTCGGCGAGCGCCTGCGAGGGCTGTTCCCGCAGATGGGAGAGCAGGTTGCCCACGACCGCGCGCAGTCGTTCCGGCGTCTTCGCCGAGAGCGGCACGAGCTGTGCGCCCCGGACGGGCTCGTCCCGCGTGCCGTCGTCGCCGAGGTGTTCCTCGAGCACGACATGCGCGTTGGTGCCGCCGAATCCGAACGAACTCACCCCGGCACGGCGCGGCAGGGCCTCTCCGTCCTTCCCGGTGGACGGTGCGGCCCAGGGCTGGGTGTCGCGGATGACGTGGAAGGGGCTGTCGTCGAGCCTGATGAGCTTGTTCTGATTCTGGAAGTTGACGGTCGCGGGCAGCGTCCGATGCGCCAGGGAGCCGATCACCTTGGCGATGCCGGCAACTCCCGCGGCCCCTTCCAGATGCCCGATATTGGTCTTGACCGAGCCGATCCCGCAGCTCGACGGCTGGGCTACGGTGCCCTGTGCCGCGTGCAGGTTACGGAAGGCCCGCTTCAGAGCCATGGTCTCGATCGGATCGCCCACGGGCGTTCCCGGGCCGTGCGCCTCGATGTACGTCACGGTCTCGGGGCGTATTCCGGCGCGGGTGTAGAGCCGCTCGATCAGATTCGCCTGCGCTGTCGGATTGGTGACCGTGAGGGAATTCGTCCGGCCGCCGTGATTCGTGGCGACCCCCTTGATGACCGCCTGGATCGGATCACCGTCCGCCACGGCCTGTGCGAGAGGCTTCAGAAGAAGGATGGCGCCGCCTTCACCGCGCACATAGCCGTCGGCGCTCTCGTCGAAGGCGCTCGCGCGGCCGGTGCGGGACAGCATGCTCGCCTGGCTGAAGGCGACGAAGTGCTTCGGCGACCAGATCAGGTTGACCCCGCCGGCCAGCGCGAGACCGCACTCGCCGTTGTTCAGCGCACGGACCGCCTCGTACACGGACACGAGCGAACTCGAACATGCCGTGTCGTTCGTGATGCTCGGGCCCTGGAAATCGAAATGGTAGGAAACACGGTTCGCGATGATCGAGTAGGCCGTGCCGGTGGGAAAATAGACGTCGGTTGCGGCCCCTTCCCGCTCCATCATTTCCGCGTAGTCCGCGTGGCAGACCCCCATGAAGACGCCGGTCTCCGTGCCCGCGAGTTCACTCGCCGCGTAGCCCGCGTTCTCGATGGCCCGCCAGGCGAGTTCGAGCGTCATCCGCTGCTGCGGATCCATGCTCTCCGCCTCGCGCGGCGAGATGGCGAAGAAATCGGCGTCGAAGCAGTCCGCGTGCTCGATGAATCCGCCCCAGACACTGTTCGTCTTCTGGGCCCCGCGCTTCGGATCCCCGAAGTACGTCTCCTTGGACCAGCGCTCGGCCGGGACCTCCGAGATGAGCGAACGGCCCGCGATGAGATGCCCGCTGAGTTCCTCCAGTGTGTCGGCACCGGGGAATCGCAGGGCGAGTCCGATGATCGCGACATCATCGGTCGCGGGCGTCGGTTCGACCGTACTCATCGGAGTCCTCCTGCAGAGGGGAAGGCTTGGTCCGCCGACGTCGATCGCCGGGATGTGCGATGGTCGACGATCGTTCTCACCGTGAAACCGTCCTCCGGGAAGGCGTGCTCGGGCAGTCCCTGTCCGAGCACGAACTGCTGGTTGAGGACCGCGGTCGAGAGCAGGTAGACGAACGCCTGGTCCTCCTTCGTGCTGATCTCCCCCTGGGGCGTGGCCATGATCTTGGTGACGAGCTTCCGTGCGAACACGGGGTCGATGCAGTCGATCTTCTGCAACTCCGTGTCCGAGAGCAGCAGGTCCAGATACTCGGGCCGCTGCTCCTTGAACACGGTCGCGCCGGGCGCGCGGTACGGCTGCTTCCGCCGGGTGAGGCTCGATTCCGGCAACTCGCCCCAGAACGCCTTCTTGAGAATGGCCTTCTCCTCGAAACCGTCGTCGAATCGCAGGTTGATGGACGCCGCCGCGCGGACGACGGCGGGATCGAGGAACGGGCAGCGGTTCTCGACCCCGTGCGCGAGGCTCATGCGCTCCCCCTGGGTCGAGAGGAGATAGCCGGGAAGAAGGGTCTTGTATTCGAGCCACTGCGCCTTGCGGACCGGGCTCAGGGCGGCATAGCCGGGTGTCGTGTCCGTGAGCGCCAGAAGGTCCGCGAACGGATCGTCACGCTGTTTCAGCAGGCGCGCGGCGAACCGCCCGTTCTGGTAGCGGAGTTCGTGGGAGAAGAGCCCCGGCAGGCGTTCGACGGCGAACTGCTCGAACAGACCCTTCAGCCGCGCACGGTTAGCGGGACCGAAGTGGCTCAGCTCGGGGTGGAGACTGCTGAGCCCGGTCATCCGCTCGTCGTCCGACAGATCGTTCCATGAAGCGCGCAGGAGTGTCTCGCGGAAGAGCGAGTAGCCGAGGAACGCCTCGTCGGCACCCTCACCACTGAGGATCACCTTGATTCCGGCGTCCCGGGCGTGCCGGGAGAGCAGATACATGGGCACGAACGCCGCCCGGAACGCGGGCACTTCCGCGTGATACACGGCGGACGGGAAGTTCGCGGCGATATCGGCGCTCGACACGGCGATGGACGAGTGGCGCGTCCCCAGATGCGAGGCGACGACCTGCTGGCTGCTCGACTCGTCGAATGCCGCCTCGTCGAACTCCACCGAGAACGTCCGGACCTCGTGCGAGGAGAGCTCCGTCGTCAGCTTGGTCACAATGGAGGAATCGAGGCCGCCGCTCAGGTAGACGCCGACCTCGACATCGCTCCTCAGCCGCATCTCGACGCTCTCGCGGAGGGTCTCGCGGACGAATGCGGCCGCTTCGCGTTCGGTACCCGTGAACGGTGGTACGTCGAGTTCGAGTTCGGCGTAATCGTGCAGCACCGTCCGTCCGCCCCGGACGGTCAGGCAGCTGCCCATGGGGAGCTGGCGGATGTGCTGGAAGGGCGTCCGGTCGGGCAATGGCGTCCACGCCGCGAAGGTGGAGGCCAGTTCGCGGGGGTCGAGCTCGAATCGGAACCCCGGGAACGCTTGGAACGCCTTCATCTCGGAGGCGAAGAGGAATTCCCCGCCCCGGTTTCCCCGGGCGTCGCTCCCCTCGCGGTCGACGTAGAAGAGCGGGCGTTTGCCGTATCTGTCACGCGCCAGGAAGAGCTCGCCCGACCGCACGTCCCGGATCGCGACCGCGAAGGCGCCGTTGAAGCGGGGCAGGCAGGCGAGCCCCCACTGGGCCCACGCCTGCAGGACGACCTCGGTGTCCGAACGCGTACGGAACCGGCGGCCGAGTCCTCGCAGCTCCTCGCGGAGTTCGACGTGGTTGTACAGCTCGCCGTTGAAGCAGATCCAGTAGCGTTCCGTCGGGTCCGCCATCGGCTGTGCGCCGTTGGGGAGGTCGACGATCGACAGACGGGCCGTGCCCATGGCGACGCCGTCATCCAGGTAGTAGCCCGCCTCGTCCGGCCCGCGGTGGCGGATGAGCGACAGCATCGAGGCCATGACCTCGGGCATGGCTCCGGCGTCGAGCGAGGGCGAGACGAAGCCTGCTATTCCGCACATGCGGGTCTCCTTGCTTCAGTGGTCGTCGCGCTCGGCAAGTTTCTTCGCGATGAAGGCGTCGATGGCTGCCAGTGAGGTGAAGACGTTCGTGAGGAATTCCTCGTCCGTCAGCTTGAGCGAGAAGTCCTGTTCGAGGGAGCTCAGGAGCTGGATGTATCCGAAGGAATCCATCACCCCGGCCTTGAAAAGATCACTCTCGGCCGTCAGTTCGCCATCGAACTCCACGAGGAATTGATCCTCGATGAGCTTCTGTATGTGCTGCGTTCGGTCCATGTCTCACACCCCGCTTTTCATGAGAGTTTTATCGGCGTCGGTCCTCGTAAGACTCTTCACCATGCGGAGAAGGGAGTGACCGCCTACCTCCTCGCACTCCAGCCCGGCGTCGAGGGAGAGGAGATGGCGGATGCTGTCGGCCCACAGGACCGGTTCGACGAGCTGCCTGCTCAGCATCTCGGGGATCGTGCCCCGCTCGTAGGGACGTCCGCTCACATTGGAGATCACGGTCGTTCCGGGCTCCGCGAACGTGAACCCGTCGAGGAATCTCTCGAACTCGGCGCGCACCGGTTCCATGTGGCGGGAGTGGAAGGCGGCGCCGACCCGTAGCGCGGCGAAGCGGATCCCCCGCTCCTTGAGCGAGGCATGGGCGGCTCGCAGGGCGCCGTCGCTGCCGGCGATCACGACCTGGGCGTCGGTGTTGAAGGCCGCGAGATCCACGCCCTCGACGCCGTCCGCCCTCAACATGTCGAGCAGGCGCGGGGCCGGGGTGTCCATGACCGCGGTCATCCCGCCGCCCGATGCCTCGGCCATGAGCTCGCCGCGCTTCTTGACGAGCCGGAGACCTGTCTCGAAGTCGAAGACCCCGGCCGCCAGGAGCGCGTTGTACTCCCCGAGGCTGTGCCCGAGATAGCAGTCGGCAGGCCGGTCCTCGCGACGCTCACGCTCGAACGTATGCAGCGCGTTGACGGTGAAGAGGGCCGGCTGCGTGCACTCCGTCCGCGCGAGCACGTCGTCCTGATTGTCGCGGCAGCGCGCGACCAGGTCATACCCCAGGAGATCGCAGGCGTATCGCGAGATGCCTGGATAGCGGCCGAAAACATCTGCCCCCATGCCCCGGAACTGCGCCCCTTGCCCAGGGAAGAGAATCGCAAACACCGTGATGCCTCCAGGGTCTGCGCCGGTGGCGGGCCCACGGCCACCCGGCGATGTCGGTTCCGCACATGCTGTGCCACCCCCCTTGCGGCGTGCTGGCCGGAATGCTGATCCACCGACTCGGCCCCTTGTCGGGATCCTTGCCATCCGCTTGCCGGTTCCCCCGGTATACACAGGAACCACTTTGCCAATTCGGTGATCGTTTATTGGCCATTCATCGGCCCTGAATCATTGGACGAACATCCGCTGACCTAGGATTAATTCGCCGGAGAAGTCTCAAGCGTGAGAACGAATGGGGCCGAATATGTCTGTACGCCAGGCTCAGAGCGCAGCTCAGCCTCCCCAGTCGCCCGCCCCCTCCGGACCGGTGCTGCAGGTCCTGGGGCCCATGTCGGCCCAGTTCGGGGGGCATGACGTGTCCCTGGGTCCCCCCCGTCGCCGGGCGCTCCTGGCGCTCCTGCTGATACGGCTGGGCCGGGTCGTCCCCACCACGGTTCTCGTCGAGGAGCTCTGGCGGGACGATCCGCCGCAGCGGGCCGTCGCCACGCTGCAGAGCCATATCTCCCACCTGCGCCGGGCGCTGGCCCCCGCGGCCGGTCCGGGCAGGACGGCGGTACTGCGCCACCGGGCCCCCGGATACGTCCTTCAGCTGTCCCCGGAACAGGTGGACGTCCACCAGTTCGAGCACCTCTTCTCCACCGGGCGCCGGTTCCTCGCCCGCCAGGATCCCGCCGCCGCACGTGACCGGCTCACCCGGGCGCTCGCCCTGTGGCGCGGCTCCCCGTACGCCGAATTCGTCACCCACCGGCCGCTCGCTGACGAGTGCACACGGCTGGAGCAGGTCCGGCTCACGGCCCTGGAGGCATCCGCCGAGGCCGGCCTCGAACTGGGGAGGACCGCCGAGGTGGTGACCGAACTGGAGCGCGAGGTGCGTCAGCATCCGACGCGGGAACGCCTGGTCGGCCATCTGATGACCGCGTTGTTCCGGTCGGGCCGGCAGGCCGAAGCGCTGGAGGTGTACGAATGGACGCGGAGCTATCTGGTCGAGGAGTACGGCGTGGACACGACCGCCGAACTCCAGCGGCTCCACACCGCTCTCCTCCGGCAGGAACTCGGCGATCAACGCCCCCACACCGTGCCGGACGCCGAGCTGCCGTCCAGGGCGACCGGGTTCACCCGGCCCGTCCGGACCGGGTTGTCCGTCGAAGCCGAGGGTGTGACCGCGGTGACTCCGGCGGCCGGGGAAACGGTCCTGCGCGGTCCGGAGAAGCCGAAGGGGCCGGGGCGTACGGCTCAGGCCCGGTCCCTCGCCGCCGGACTCTCCCTCGGTGAACCGGTGACGCCGCCGCCCTTGACCGGCCGGGAGCGAGAGCTGAGGCGCCTGGTCGCCGCAACGGCCGGAGCGGCGGCCGGTCGTGGACACCTCGCCTGTGTGTTCGGCTCCTCCGGGCTCGGCAAGACCCATCTGGTGATGGAGCTCGTCCAGCGCCTCCAGAGCATGGACGGGGACATCGAGACGATCCGGAGCGGCTGCTTCTCCGGGGAGGGAGTCCCGCCGTACTGGCTGTGGACCCAGGTGCTGCGCCGGCTGTCGGCGGCACGGCCCGAAGCCTTCCGCGCCGCCGCGGCACCCTTCGGCTCGCTGCTCTCCCCGCTGCTGCCCGGATGGCAGACCGGTCCGGGCGACAGGGAGGAGGCCGAGCCGGACGGTTCCCAGGGGCCCTTCCGGACCCACGACGCGCTCTGCGAAGTCCTGCTCGCCCTGGCCGCCCAGAGGCCGCTGGTGCTGCTCCTGGAGGACGTGCACTGGGCGGACACCGTCTCCCTGGACCTGCTTCGTCTGCTGGCCACTCGCCGCCAGGGCCATCCCCTCAGCATCGTGCTGACCGGCTGGGACCTGGAGGCATGGCCCGACGCCTCGCGGTTCCGGGTGATGACCGAGGTGCTCAAGGGCCCCCACACGGAGATCCTGCGGCTGGCCGGACTGACCCGGCCGGACGTCGCCACCCTTGTCGACGCGCAGGCCGGGCCCGGCGTCGACGAGCGGATCATCGACGCGCTGCACCGCCAGAGCACGGGCAGTCCCTACTTCGTCCTGCAGATGCTCTCCCTGCTCTGCGACGCCAGGGACCTGCGCGATCCCGGCGCCGTCGACGAGCTCCTCGGCCTCATCGTGACGTGCGCGCGCAAGGTGCTCCGCCAGGAATTCGCCATGCTGCCGGAACCGGTCGTACGGCTCCTGCGGCTGTGCGCGGTCGTCGCACCCGATATCGAACTGGATCCGCTGTGCCGTGCCACCGGCACCAATTCGGCCATCGCCATCGTGGAGTCGGCGGTCCGGTACGGGCTCCTCGCCCCGGACCGGCACCGCCCCGGACGGCTCCATCTCGCCCCGCCACAGGCTCAGGAGGTGCTCACCAGCGAGCTGACGGAGGAGGAGCGCCAGCGGCTGCACGCCCGGTACGCCGACGCCCTCTCCCCGCACGTACACGAGGACAGCGAGCCGGAGGAGATCGACAGCGTCGCCCATCACGCCTGGCGCGCCAAGAACGCCATGCCCCCGGCGCGGGTGCTGCCCTGGCTGCTGCGCGCGGCCGAGAACGCGGAAGTGCGCCTGGCCTCCGAGGAACGCGAGATGTGGCTGCGCCGCGCGCTCGGGATGGCGGGCTCACTGCCCGACGACCCGTCCGCCCGCGACCTGGAGCAGCGTCTCCACCTGGAACTGGGCCATCTGCTGGGCCAGGTACGGGGATTCGGCGACGCCGAGGCCGAGGCCGAGGTCACCCGGGGACACGGCCTCCACACGACCCCCCAGACCTCCGACGACCCGGCGGTCCTGTCGATGCTGGGCGTGTCGCTTCTCGTCCGCGGGCGCTACGACGAGTCGAGGCAGCTGTCCATCCTGCTGCGGAACATCGCCGAGCGCACCGACGGCCCGACCGCCCGGCTCGGCGCGGCGTACGGCGAGGGTGCGGCGCTCTTCGTCCGCGGTCTCCTGCCCGACGCGCTCAAGGAACTGGAGGACGGCGTCGAGCTCGCCGATCGGCTCGCGCGCGAGGGCCGGCTGCCGGAGGGAACGTACCGGTCCGACCCACGGGTCTACTTCCGTTGCTACGACGTGTTCGCCCGCTGGTTGCTGAACGACCGTGCGGCGGCCACCGAGCAGCGTCGGCGGCTGCTGCGGCTGACTCGGTACGAGAGCAGGCCGTGGGACCGGATCGAGGCCCTGTACGCCGACGCGATCGTGGCCGCCTGGGAGGGCGATGTGGAGACGGCACGGTCCTCGGGCACCGAGGGCGTCGGGCTGGCCGTCGAACACGGGCTGTACTACTGGAAGGCGATGCTTCACATCCCGCTGGGCTGGGCCCTCACGCACGCCGGACATCGGGAGGGGATCCCCGAGATGAGGAACTCGCTGGCGGAGCTGCGACTGTCCCGGACACACATACGCCTGCCGCTCCACCTGGGGCTGCTGGCCCAGGCCCAGCACCACGCCGGACAACGGGAGGACGCGGTGGACACCCTGCGCACCATGGTCGCGGTCATCGAGCACCGGAGCGAGTACGTGTACCTCCACTCCGCCCTGCCCGCGACGCGCCTGCTCCACGAGCTCCTGGGCAAGGACACGACCGAACGGTTATTACCGGAGTGAGCCGTGCCCGGTACCGCCCGTTCGGCCCTCACGCATGGAGCAGGCGAGTTGCCCGCGACGGACCGTGCCCCGCGTCTCCACGGCGTCGGCGCGCTGTCCCTCAGGTGTGCGAGGACAGGGAGACCGGGTACACGGCGAGGGAGAACGAATGCCCGGCGGGGTCCGTGTAGACCCTGACATCGCGCGGGCCGCTGTTGTCCTTCGTGTCGACCGGCCTGGCCCCCAGACCGATCGCCTCGCGCTCCGCTTCATCCATGTCGCCCCGGCCCACCAGGATGCGCAGATGGGCCTGTTGGGCGTCCTCCGGGCGCGGCCAGCTCGGCGGCGCATAGCCGTGGTCGCGGCGGACGGCGAGATGCACGCCGTTGTTCCCGACCACTTCAACGAAGTCGGGATCGCTCCCGATACGGGTCTCCGCGCTGAGCAGGCCGGAATAGAACTCGGCCAGTTCCAGGGGTTCGGCACAGTCCAGAACCAGGACACTCGTCTTTTCGACAGTCATATTTTCCGGATACCCCGGGTGCGACCGCCCACTCCGGCCGACCCGGCTTCCGGCTGATACGACACGGTCCCCTCCGCCCGCCGCGTCCGGGACGTGACAGCCGGCACAGCCCCTCCCAGGGGGTGCGGCCCTCAGCCGCTGCCCTCGCGCCGGAGCCGGGCCGAGAGGTGGTGCTGGAGGGGCCGGCCGACCGCGGCGAGATCGTGGACGAAGATGAGCGTGTTCTCGTCGGTCAGGGTGTAGCGGCGGCGGGTGGCGTCGACCTCCTTGGCGGTCGGAGCGAGAGCGACCTGGTGGGTGGTGAGGTCGAGGGCGCCGTCGGCAGCCCGGCCGACCGAGATCTCCGCGATGCCGGTGGGCTGGGTGATCAATGCCTCCACCCGCCCATCGGGCTGCATGCGCCACCAGCCGCTCTCACGGGCCGAGGGCCGCAGCGGGGTGCCGTCCGCGTCGATCAGCCAGGCTCGCGCCTCGTAGCGGAGGAAGGGCCGCCCGTCGTGGCTGAACGTGACCTCCTGCGCGTACGCGAACTTCTCGGCGAGCGTCGGGTACTCGCCGCGGCCCCGGCCGGTCCAGGTGCCCAGGAATCCGATCAGCGGCGCGAGCAGAGGATGCGGCGCAGGTGCTTCGCCGGGGCGAGAGGTGTCCGGATAGGGGTGCCGGCGAACGGGGTCGGACATGCGCGCTCCTCGGTCGGGGTTCGGTGCCGGTGGCAGCCTAAGGGCTGCCTCGGGGTCATGCCGCTGACTACCACGCGGATGATGCACTGAACTCCTCCGCGATGCGCACCGTCCCTGCTTCGGACACTCGGACAGGGTCAAGGCTTCATGCGCTCGACAGCCGACCACCGCCGGAGGGTTTTCCCTGGTCGTAGGGGCTGGGCGAGGGAGGACACGTCAGCGGCACCAGCTCACGCACGGGATTTGACGCGTCAAAATTATCGGCCGAACGACCGCCGCGGGACAAGCTTGACGCGCAAAGAAATCTCCCAAGTACCCACAATGACAAGAACCTTGACGCGTTATGGGCGAGACCATACGGTGCACACGCCGCCCCCCATCGAGCCGCCGCCGGAGCGTACCCATGAAGCGCCGCACCTTCCTTGCCGGAACCGCCGCCGCCGCCGCGTCCGTGCCCGCCACCATCGCCGTCGCACCCGCCGTCGCCACTGCCGCGCCGGTCGCCCCCGACAGCGCCGACGGCGCCGCGACGGTGCGCCTCGTCCTCGACGGCGTGGCGCACGATGTGCCGCCGGCCACGCTGTACCGGACGACGCTCGCGGCCACCGGCACGGCCGGCGGGGCGCGGGTCACCATGACCGACGCGTACAGCGAGTTCTCGGTGGCGTTCCCGAGCCCGTACACCCCACACCTCAGCCGGGTGTCGGTGTGGCTCACCGGGGTGACGCCGAAGAAGGGCAACCTCTGGCTGAAGCTCTTCGACCAGGACAACGAGGAGTGGGGCACGCTCGCGAGCCGGGTCGACCCGGCCGGATTCGACGGGCGGACCCGGGTCACGTTCGAGCCGCAGCGGCTCTCCCGGATGACCTGGAGCGGGAAGGCCGACGGACGGCTCACCTACCCGCTGCGTCGGCTCGTGCTCGTGTTCTTTCCCGACGACAAGCAGTCGCCCGACCCGTTCGTGGTCGATGTGGACTCCATCGAGGTGGTCGGCGACGGCGGGCCGGTGGATACCTGGAGCCGGGCCGGTGCGCTGGAACTGACCAGCGGGGCCGACCGGGTCCTCATCGACCGTCACGGCCGGCTGCTCGACTGGACGACCGGCGGCCGGGTCCAGTCCCCCGGTGTGCTGCCGCTCGCCGTGTACTACGACAACGGCACCGGCGTCTTCTCCGACGAGGCCACGGCCGAGATCGCCCGGGTCGCCGCCGATGAGGCCACGGTCAGCCTGACCGTGCCCGGCTTCTTCGCCGCGGACGTGGCGGTGCGGCTGCGTGCGGGACATCTCGAACTGCGCCCGACCGGCCTTCGGAACCTCTGGTCCCGGCCGATCCTGCGGGTCGCCTGCCCCGAGGTGGCCTACCGGGTCATCCCCGCCGAAGGCACCATGCTCGGCATCGCGCCGAAGTGGGGCGGGCTCGCCCACACCCGCTCGGTGCTGGCCGGTGGCTTCTACGCCAATTACGGCATGCCGACCGCGACCCACGACCTGATCCTGTTCGAGGAGGACGACTCCGCACTCGGCGTGTACTCCGTGCAGCCCGCGAACGTGAAGCCCTACCGCCCGACCCAGTTCGGCTTCGTGGGTGCCCGCGCCCGCGCCGAATCCCTGACCGGGCTGATGCACCGCGTGGATGCCTGGATCGCGCCCGGCACGTCCGAAACGCTCCCCGCGACCAGACTGGCGGCGGGCGGCACCGCGTTCGACCTGTTCGCGGCGTACCGGGCGGACAACCGGATGAACGCCTGGCGCGGACTCTCCGACAAGCTCGAACCGCGGCTGCGCGCGGGGCTGGCCGACTCGGTCCACCTCAAGGTGGACCTCTGGCAACCGACCGGCGGCACCTCGGCGACGGGGCGGCCGGAAGTGGCGTTCGCGTATCTGCGGGCGGTGCCCGGCGGGCCGTACAGCGTCGAGCTCGCCAGCTACTACTCGGACGGTCAGCACGACCACCACTACCCGGACTTCCTCACCTTCGACTACCTCGGCGGACCGGCGGAGTTCCAGCGGCTCATCGACACCATCCACGACCGGGGGCACTACGCCGGCGCGTACACCAACCCGACGTGGTGGCACCCGGACAGCCGGGCGGTGGCCACGCTCGGCGGCGTCGAGCGGATCGGTATCCGGGACGGACACGGCAAACTGGTCACCAAGACGCACACCGACAACCTCGGGTACCTCATCGGCGGCTGGCGCAAGGCGCCCCGGGCGCTGATCCTCGACCAGCTCCGCACGTTCCGCGACAGGTACGGCCTGGACATGATGTTCCAGGACGAGATCGCACGCCGGGAGTACGACTACTCGGCGGACTTCTGCGCGCCGCCGTACGCGTACTGCGAGGAGATAGTGGAGCAGACCGCGCAGTCGGCCGCGATCCTGCCGATCGGCACCGAGGGGGTCGGCGGTGACCGGCTCTTCCAGGACCTGACGTCGAGCCTCGGCTTCTACCTCAACACCATGCAGGGCGACCGGGCCGGAACGTACGACGGGCCCAACCGCAACGGCGTCGTGGTTCAGCAATGGCCGCTGGGCACAGCCGTCATGCACGACAAGATCGCGTTCTACCCGCACAACCTCGACCGCGGCGTCGACACCACCGAGAACCTGAGCTGGGCGCTGGCCTTCGGCCTCAACATGCACTACCAGGCACAGCACATGGAGAGGGACTTCAGGGCGGGACGCGGATTCGAGATGCTCAAGGGGCTGTCGCTGGTCCAACGGCGGGTCGCCGCACGGTACTTCGGACGGGCGATGACGGCGTTCCGGTACCTCACCGAGGATCTGAAGGTGTCCCGGACCGCGTTCGAAGGGGGCCTGGAGATCATCGCCAGCCATGATCTCCAGCCCCGCGCGCTGCCGCTGCCCGGCACACTCGGCACCGTGACGGTGGCCCCGCACGGCTTCGTCGCGAGCGAGCAGGGAACACCGACGTACGCGCTGATCAACGACGCGCACCACCGGCCCGGTCACCTCGCGCGCTGGAAGGACGGCCGGTTCGTTCCCGAACTCGCCTGGTACCCGGCGGATCTGGCGGGATACCGGTCCGACACGGTCCACGCCGACCTGCGGCTCACCGCCACACCCGCGGAACTCCCCGCGGGCGGCACCGCCCGTGCGGCCCTGACCCTCGCGGCGTGGGACGGCACACCGATCGACCTGACCGGTGCGGACATCGCCTGGGAACTCGACGGCCAGCCGATCGCGCACCTGGACACCGACGCCGACGGCAGCGTGTGGCTCGCACCGAACCCCGGCGGTACGAGCGGATGGGCGACGGTCCGCGCCGTTGTCACCCGTGACGGGGTCGCGGCGTACAGCGGCGTGCAACTGGTCGAGCTCAGCGGCTGAACCGTACGTCCGGGCGGTGCCGGGGTCAGTCTTGTGGAGGCTGCTGGGGTGGGCCTGGCGCCGAGCCCGGGATGTTCAGCTTGATACGCGTGGTGATGTCGTGTGCGTCGGCATCGGGCCAGGGCCATGCCACGCCTCTGGTGACAGCCGTGCTCCACGGCGCGTCATGGCCCCGGCCGTCCGACGACCGGGGCCCGGAGGTGCCGTGTACCGAATTCTCGTGGAAGGAGTCCAGTGCTTCCAGCACGTCCTGCACCCGGGCAATCTCCAGCTGGATTTCCTCACGCCGTCGGACCGACTGCTCGATCTCGCGCCGCATCGTCAGTGACTGACTCTCCAGGGCCTCCCATACCCGGTCGGCCTGCCGGGCCGCTTCGCCGAGGATCGCCCTGGCTTCCTCACGGGCCGCCGCCACGATGGCCTGGGCCGACCTGGTGGCCGCCGGGGGGACGGGCGTGGGGACGCTTGACGCGTGGAGCGGTCGTTCGGCCCCCGGCCACACGGCCGTCGCCCCCTGCCGGGCCTCCGCCGGCACCCCGGCGGCACCCCGTCGCAGCCGCTCCGCCTCCGCGGAGCTCTCCACCGTGTTCCGCGGGGCGGTGTGTGCGCCGTCCGGCAGTGGGCCGGGGCCGGCTCGCCCCTGACGCGCTCGGGCCGCCGCCCTGGCGGCGATCTGCGCTTCACGAGCGCTGCGCCAGAGCTTCCGGAACTCCTCCGCCTCGGCTCGATCACCGGGAGCGAGCAGCCGCACGAGTTCCAGCGTGAACTGCTGCGAGGGCAGCCGTTTGCCGTTCAGTGCCTCGGAGACCGCGGCCGGGGACAACGGGACCTCCCTCCTGGCACCTCGCGAGATCTGCCGCAAAGGAGGTGTGCCGGAGTCCAGGTGCACGGCGCGCAATCGATGGGCGAACACCCGCAGTGCCTTGTCGTAGGCATCGGCCAGGGCCTCGGCCGAGGGCTCGGCACCGTCCACCACCGCTTCTCCGGGCTCTTCGGGGACAGCACCCGACATCGGGCTCCTTGTGTTCGTACCGGCACTTTCCGTCACGCTAGCCCGCGGCGCGCGGGACTTCCGGACGTTCCAGCGAAAACCACCGAACGAATGGCGTTTCGGCCGAACACCTCGCCGGTTCGGATTCGTCCTCGTACGTTCGCCCGGCTGGTCTCCGGCCCGACCGTGTTCTCCCATGGAGTCGCGCAAGGAGAGGACGCCGGTGATCCGAGGAGCGGACCCGGCGCGAGCAACCGGAGGAGTCACCATGACGGGGAATCGCCCTACGGGTCGCGGGGGTTGGCATCTGAGCCTGGACGGCAGGGGGCTGGAGGTCGGCGCGGGCGCGCATCTGCGTCTGTCGGTCTCGCTGGCCGCGCTGCGCTGGATCATGTGTCTGGGCGGTGCGACCGCGGCAGGCTGCACGTACTGGACACGGCTCGGCCGCTGAGACTGTGGACCGGGCGCGGACAGGACGGCGGAGCCCGGCCGAGCAGAAAGTCGCTTGTACGAGCCGGAGGTTGCGCATAGCGTCCGCGGGATGGAGACAAAGCCCCTCGTCCGGCGTTACCAGACCTCCGACGAGGACGAGGTGATGGCGCTGTGGTCGAGTGCCTCGAAACTGGCCCACCCGTTCGTCGAGGGTGAGGGCGAGGGTGAGCGGGCCCGCAAGGTCCGTGAGGTCTATCTGCGCGAGGCCGAGAACTGGGTCGCGGACGAGGACGGCGTCGCCGTCGGCCTCCTGGGCCTGATCGGCAGCGAGATCGGTGGCCTGTTCGTCGCGCCCCGGGCTCAGGGGCGGGGTATCGGGCGGGCGCTGGTGGAACATGCCGCGACGCTGCGCGGCGATCTGCTGCTGGAGGTGTTCGAGGCGAATCCCGCGGCCCGTGGCTTCTACGGGCTCATGGGCTTCGAGGAGCGCGAACGCCGCGTGGACGAGGAGACCGGGCACGTCCTGATCGTCATGTTCCGTCCGGGACGCTGAGCGCGTCGCCCCCCAGGGCTTGCGGGCGTCGGGCTCCGGCCGCCGTCGGGTGCGGTCCGCGTCGTTCGGCGGCCCGACGTCCGTGACTGTCCACGAGGGCCTGCCGCACCGCATAATTCAGCGGTGAAGAGCAACCACGTGATTCTCGATTGGAAACTTCCTTTCCACGAGCGGATCCGGCAGGCCGTCGAGATGTGGATCCACGATGGCCGTGGCCCCGACCATCTGGTGACCGGCAAGGCGTTCTTCGCGATGTACTCCTGGCACCTGCGCCACTGGACCGACCATGACATCGCGTGGGCGGAGTTCGCCGCCGCCTCGTACCACTCCCTCGGTGGCAAGGACGGCTGGGAAGCCATGCTGCGTGAGCGGGCCAACTGCGAGAGCTGCGGGGACAGATACCGGCTGGAGAACATCGGGCTGTGCACCGGATGCATGCGGTACACCTGCTACGACTGCGGCGCCCACGGGTCCTGCGCCGGCGAGATCGTCTGACACCCGCGGCCGTCGGGATCCGGCGGGCGTACCGCGCCCGGCCAGACCGGCGGTCCGGCCCGGCCCACCCCCTCCGTGGGCCGGGCACGTTCTGTTCCCGCCGCGATGACCTCGGCAGGGTCAGCGGCTCACCCCGTTCTCCGCCGCCTGGGTCAACAGCGGTTCCACCAGGGGTGGCTGGAAGCCCAGGGCCAGGAAGGCGACGGGCCAGGAACCGCGCCGTGTGATCTCGAACCGGTAGAAGGCCATGAAGAGGGACTGCGAGGTCATCATCTGGATCCCCATCACCTCGGCCCACGGGACCGCCCTCCGCGGCTGTCCGAACAGACCGGTGATGACCAGGCCGTCCCTGAAGAGGTAGCACCTCCTGAGCCCGAATCTGGCGGAGGCGCGGCCCCATGCCCACCTGAGCCCGATCGCGGCCAGCGCCACGGAGATCGTGATGGCGCCCTTGGTGAACGCCGCCGTGGGCCTGACGCAGACGAGGCCGACGAGCGTCGCCAGGCACAGCCCCAGGAGGAGCCGCAGGCCGAGCTGAGCAAGCCCTCCCCCCAGTCCCGCGACGGCGTAGTTGCCCCGCGCCTCGCCGAAACCCGCCCTGTTCACGCCTGGTCGCATGCCGAATCGTCTTCCTGGTAGGTCATGTGGGGTGAGGGCTTCCTGTCGGTGCGCGGGGGCCACCGGGTCATCGCCCGGTCCGCGCGACGAGTTCGGCGAGCAGACGGGCCCGGGGAACCATCCGCGCGACATCGACGTACTCGGAGTCCGCGTGCGCGCCGGCGCCCACAGCGCCCAGGCCGTCCAGCGTCGGACAGCCGACCGCCGCGGTGTAGTTGGCGTCGGAGGCCCCGCCGACGGCGCGCCCGCGCAACGGTTCCTGACCCAGTTCGTCGGCGATCCCGGAAGCGAGGGCGAACAGGGCGGCGGAGGACTCCGGTCCCATGGGCGGACGTTGCCTGCCTCCCAGCACCTCCACCCTGGCTCCGGGTGTCCGCGCGCGGAGCCCTCGTACCAGCGCGTCGATCCGGTCCTGCTCCGTGGTGGTGGGCGCTCGTACGTCGAGCGCCAGCCGCGCCAGCGCGGGCACGGTGTTGCGCGCGCTTCCGGACGACATCAGGGTGGGGGTGACGGTCGCGGCACCCAGGGTTTCACCGTCCGCTCCGGAGGCGTCCGAAGGGGCTCCGGAGGCGGCCGACGGAGCTCCGAAACCGGCGACGGCCAGCACCTGGTGAGCGATCTCGACCGTGGCGTTGACCCCCTTCTCCGGTTCCTGGCCCGAGTGCGCGGCCCGGCCGTGCACCACGACCTCGTAGCGCGACGTGCCTTTGCGGGCGGTCTTGAGCGCGCCCTCCTCGTCGGCTGCCGCCTCCAGCACGAACGCCGCCGCGCATCCGCGCGCGGATCGCTCGATCAGCTGCCGTGAGGTGGTGGAGCCGACCTCCTCGTCCCCGTTGACCAGCACGCACACGCCCTCCGGGGAAGGCAGGGAGGCCAGTGCGTGGAACATCTGCACCAGACCGGCCTTCATGTCCAGAACCCCGGGACCGCGAGCCCTCCCACCGGCCACCGCCCAGGGGTGGGTTTCGAGCGACCCGATGGGCCAGACCGTGTCGTGATGCCCCACCAACAGGACCCGTGGCGTGCCGAAGGTCCAGCGCAGATGGGTCACTCCTTTGATCACGATCGTCTCCGGCGCGACCCCCAGCAGCCTCGCCCCGAGTGCACCGACCACCTCGGCGCTGCGCGCCACCGCACCGAGGTCGGCCGAGTAGGACTCGCAGACCACGAGCTCCTCGAGGTCGGCCAGCATCGCCGGCAGGGCGAGGTCGTACTTCCCGGTCACCGGTTCCACCCCGTCGTCGCTTTCTGTCGTAACACCGCACATCCCCCTCGGATCTCATGGGCCTTCGATGGAGCGGCGGAGCTCGATTCCGTTCCGGAGCACCGCCGCGTGAAACGACGCTAGGACGCGACCCGGCATTCCACCAGCGACTGGTTTGCATGGAAGCCATGCGATCGAGGAATGTGTTGAGGGAGCATGATGCGGTCGGCGAAGGCAATCGGAGGGCGGTAGGAGGGTGTTCGAGAACGACGCGCTGCGGCTGTTCGTGACCGTGGCGGAGAGCGGTTCGTTCACGGAGGCGGCGGTCCGGCTCAGCTACACGCAGTCCGCGGTGTCCCGGCGGATCGCCGCGCTGGAACAGCGGGCGGGCGGGCCCCTGTTCGACCGGCTACCTCGCGGCGTACGGCTCAATCCGGCCGGTCGCACGCTGCACCGGCACGCCCTGGAGGTACTGGACCGACTGGCGCGGGCGGAGCGGGAGCTCGCCGTGCTGCAGGCCGGCCTCGGTGGGCTTCTGCATGTCGGAGCATTCGCCACCGCGAACATCTCCTTGATGCCCGGCGCTCTGCGGGCGCTGCGGGACGCCAGGCCGGAGGTCGAGGTGGTCGCGGCCGAAGGCCCGACCGACACCCTGATGCGGCGGCTCTCGGACGGGGCGCTGGACCTCGCCGTCGTCAGCGACTACCCGTCCGGCCTGCCGCGGGCCGACGGTGTCACGACGACCGAGCTGTGCGAGGACGAGTTGTGCGTCGCGCTTCCGCGAGGGCACCGGTTGGCCGGTGCCGGCCGGATCGACCTGCGTGAACTGCGTGACGAGGCCTGGCTGCAGAGCGCTTACGGCGACCGCCCGACGATGCTCGCCGACGCCTGCGTACGGGCCGGATTCAGTCCGAGGAAGATCATCAGGATCGCGGAGTGGACGGGCAAGTTCGGCTACGTGGCCGCGGGACTGGGGGTGGCGCTCGTTCCCTCGCTCGCCGCTCGGGCGGTCCCCGGGACGCTGGCCGTGTGCCGCCTCACCGATCCGGCTCTGCGCCGGACCCTGCATGTGGCTCTGCCCTCGGCGCCCCTGCCGGCCGCCCTGGAGCTGCGCGGCCTTCTGCGTGCTGCCGTCGACCGCGAACAGTGGGATACGTAGGTCCTCCGCCACACCTGTCCTCGGAGCCGGGTGCGGATCGACGCTCGCCCGCGCCCGGGACCACCGCATCAGGTGCGGCCGTCATGCCGTCGGCGGCCCTGCGGCGCGGCAGGAGGCCGATTCCCCCCGATGCTCCCGCAAACGGCAGGCACCGAGGGCGCGACCCGGATCGGCCACCGCGCGAGGCGTGGGGGTGGACACCGGTGGCCTGTGACGGGACCTTCACGGCCGTGTCCCGGTTGTGTGCCATTCGGTGTCCGGCCGAAATTCGACGTTAGCCTGACGGCGCTCAGGGTGTCCCCGGGGCGTCGGAACACATGAACGGGAAGCAGGAACAGACGTGGGCAGACGTGACGGGCACGCGGTGTCGCGCAGGCGGATACTCGGGCTGGCGGGGACAGGGCTGGGGCTGGTCGCGTTCGGGGCCGGGGTCGTGGGGTGCGGTCCCGAGAAGAAGGTGGATGTACCGGGCGGCAGTGCCGCACCGGGCGGGGACGAGAGCGGTGACGGTTTCACCACCCCACCGCCGGGCACCGCACCCGAGCCGCTGTGGCGGGCGGAGGCGGCGAACAGCAACCTGTCCGGCATCGACGCGCTCGCGGTGACCGGTGACCTGGTTCTGGTGGCGGGCGACCCGCTGGTGGGACGGGACATGGCCGGTGGCAAGCAGAAGTGGTCGCGCGCCGGGGTCACCACTCCCGGAGCCGAACTCGTCATCGGCGGCGGAACGCTCTATCTCACCAGCGCCGAGTACGACGGTGATGTGGTGGGTCTGGACCCGGCCACGGGCAAGGAGACCTGGCGCAGCCGCCTGGGCGAGAAATATCAGCTGCCGCGCCCGATCGCGGCCGACGACCGCCATGTGTACGTCCTCGCCGGCATCCTGGAGAAGGACTTCTCCACCCCGAACAACGTGATCGCCGCGATCGACACCACGTCCGGCAGGATCGCCTGGCGCGAGCAGCGCGACGCGGGGACCGAGGAGTACGGCATCACCGCCTCGGTCGTCGACGGGCACCTCATCTACACGGACTACCGCGAGAACGTGACCGTCCGTGACACGGCGACGGGGCGGCAGGTGTGGACGAAGAAGATCAGCCGGTCCAACCACCGTCGCTTCGCGGTGCACGAGGATCTGGTGATCGTGGCGGACGGGCGGCGGCTGCGGGCGCTCTCACTGGCCGGGGGCAAGGACCGCTGGTCGCTCCGGACGGAGGAGTTCAGCACGTTCAACGACCCGCATGTCCTGGACGGGGTGCTCTACGTCTCCGACAGCGTGCGCGGCATGTGGGCGGTGGAGCCCGGTACGGGCAAGCGGATCTGGCACAACGGGGAGCTGCTGGAGTCGGCCACGCAGGCCTGGCAGTTCGCCAAGGTGGGCGGCACCCTGTACGGCGCGACCGAGTTCGACAAGGACGGCGGTGTGCACGCCTTCGACGCGGCGACCGGGAAGCTGCGCTGGACGTACAACGACAAGTCCGGTGACATCCAGCAATGGTACGTGGCGGCGGCGGGCGACCGGCTGGCCGTGATGCACGGGAAGCGGCTCTACGCGCTGCCCGCCGTCTGATCCGAAACGCGGTGCGGATGCGGGTGCTCGGCGAAGGCCGCGGCGCCCGGGGCCGACCGGCCCCGAGGACCCGGCTGCTTTGCGGCCTGCTCCGGAGGTGTGAAGGCCGCCCGTGTCCGTGCGGGCCGGGGAAGCCTCGGGTGCGAACCGGCGGTCAGTGGGTACAGGACCCGTGACCCGAGTCGGTGCGGGTACGCTCCCCCGCCCGCACACATCACCGAGGCCCCATGGTTCGCCCATGGGGCCTCGGCCGTGTCAGGTTCTCCCACGGGCTGCCGCACCGGCACCGCCCGCGCCGGGAACCATCCGCACCGGTGCGGTCCGCAGCGGGGCCGCCAGCGCCCGGACCGTCCGCACCTGCGGCCGCGGCGCCCGAGCGGGCGCCGCGGCCCCGCGGGATGTCCCGTTCAGCTCGGCGTTCTCCAGCGGCGGCCGCCCTTCGCCGCCGCCACCAGTGCGGGCACCGTGCCGAGCTTGACCCGCGGGCGGCCGTGCTCACGGCCGCGTGCCCGCTCGGCCCGGTCGATGGCGGCCAGCCCCCGGGCGTCCACGACGTCACGGCCACGGCTACGGGCGAGACGGTGGAATGCCTTGGGCGGGTGGACCGGGGAGGCCAGGGCACCCGCGATCGCGTCGGCCAGCAGCGTGCCGACGGTCTCGGCCGCGCAGGTGCGGTTGGCTCCGATGCCGCCCGAGGGGCCGCGTTTGATCCAGCCGACGACGTATGTCCCGGGCATGCCCGTCACCCGGCCGCCCTCGTGCGGTACGGTCCCGCCCGACTCGTCGAAGGGGAGGCCCGGAACCGGCATGCCGCGGTAGCCGACCGCGCGCAGCAGCAGGCCCGCGGGGATGTGCTGTTCGCCGGGACCTTCCGTCACCCGCACCCCTGTGACGCTGTCGTCACCGAGCACCTCCAGGGGAGCGGAGTGGAAGCGGAAGACGATGCGCCGGCCCGGAGCCGGCGGACGCGACCAGTCCTGCGTCCGGCGGGGCACGTCCCGCAGCAGGGCCGCCTTCTCGCCCGGCGCCGCGCTGTCGATCGCCGCCCCGGTCCGGGGATCGTGGTCGTCCACAACGAGTTCCACGCCGGGCAGGTGCCCGAGGGCGAGCAGCTCGGAGGCGGTGCAGGCGGCGTGCTCGGGGCCCCGTCGGCCCAGCAGGACCACCTCACGCACCGTCGAGTCCCGCAGCGCCGCGAGGGCGTGATCGGCGATATCGGTACCCGCCAGCGTGGCCGGATCCGTGACGAGGATGCGCGCGACATCGAGAGCGACGTTGCCGTTGCCCACGACGACGACCCGTTCCGCGGAGAGGCCCACGGCCTCGGGCGCGACCTCCGGGTGGGCGTTGTACCAGGACACGAACGAGGTGGCCGAGCGACTGCCGGGCAGGTCCTCGCCGGGGATGCCGAGCCGCCGGTCGGCCGAGGCACCGACCGCGTAGATCACCGCGTCGTGGTGCGCGGCGAGTTCCTCGGCGGTGATGTCCTTGCCGACCTCGACGCCCAGATGCATGCGTACACGGGGATGGGAGTGGAAACGTGCGAAGGTATCGCCGACCTTCTTCGTCGCGGGGTGGTCGGGCGCCACGCCGTAGCGGACGAGACCGCCCGCCACCGGCAGCCGGTCGACCAGCGTCACCTGGGCGTTGGTGTGCAGGAGGAGATCCTCGGCGGCGTACATGCCGGCCGGTCCGGTACCGACGACCGCCACCCGGATCGGCGCGAAATCGGACGGCAGGCTGCGCGCGAAGGAAGGCTCGCCCCAGGCATGGAAGTTCGGTCCGGCGGGAGCCGGTTCGGGTTCCTCGTCCGTGAAGTAGGCGGCGTTGATCGCGGCGTACCGCTTCTGCGCACCGAAGAGGCTGTCCACGGGGAAGATGGCGTCGACCGGACAGGCATCGGCGCAGGCACCGCAGTCGATGCACGTCGCCGGGTCGACGTAGAGCATCTCGGTACTGCCGAACGCCCGTTCCTCGGGGGTCGGATGAATGCAGTTGACGGGGCATACGGCGACGCAGGTGGCGTCGTTGCAGCAGGTCTGGGTGATGGCGTAGGTCATCTCGTCAGCTCAGGTCGTCGGCTCGGACCAGGTCAGATCAGCGCGGCGCGCTTGTAGAAGAACAGGGCCGGTTTCGTCAACAGCCGGGCCGAGGCCAGGAACTCCATCAGACCCGAACAGCTCGACCTCATCAGGGACTTGTGGTGCTCGTTGGCCCTGGCCTCGGCGCGGGCCCGCTTGCTGTCGAGGCCCGCGTTCGCGTAGACGTCCCGGTTCACCATGCTGGTGACGATGTAGTACGAGGCGATCGCCACGACGAGCGCGTTGATCCGCCGGCGCACCGCGCCCGCGTCGCGCAGCCGCTTGCGGGTCTCGTCACGGGCGAACTTCATGTGCCGCGACTCCTCCACCACATGGATGTTGTTGATGGTGCGCACGAAGGGCGCGACCCGCTCGTCCCTCATCCAGTCGCGCTGCATCACGTCGAGCACTTCCTCGGCGACGAGTATCGCCGCGTACGCGGCCTCGCCGAAGGCCAGGGTCTTGAACGCCCGCCCCAGCTCGACCACCGCCCGGTGCGGCCGGTACGCGGGGGCTCCCAGCTTCGCCGCACCCCTGGCGAACATGATCGAGTGCCGGCACTCGTCGGCGACCTCGGTGAGCGCCCACTGGAACCGGGGGTCGGTCGGATCCTTGGCGTACATGTCGCGCAGCACCATCTGCTGGAGAATCATCTCGAACCAGATGCCCGTACTGGCCACGGACGCCGCTTCCTGGCGGGTCAGCGCCTTGCGCTGCGCGTCGGTCAACTCCGCCCAGTAGGCGGTGCCGTAGAGCGTGCTCCACTCGGGGCTCGCGCCGTGGTCGTCCTTGTCGAGCGGGGTCTCCCAGTCCACTTCCGTGGCCGGGTCGTACGACAGCTTGGCAGCCGATTCGAGCAGCCGTCGGGCGACGTCCTGCTCGGCGAGGCGGCCCTGGTCCTCCGGCCGAACGGTGCTGCTTGCCATGGTGCGGCTCCTTGAATCGAGAGATCGACCCGACGCTGCCCGACCGGTGTCCCAACGCGTGCGCGTTTGATGGGATCGATGGCCGCCGAGCGCCGCCACGCTTGTTAGACACCGCGTCTAGCAAGCTTATTAGACGCAAGGTATAGCAAGAGTGCCGCACGGGCCTACCCCCGCGCCAGGAATCTGTACGAGCCCTCCACGACCCGACGTCACGGTCCGGGCGCCACCGGGCCCCGTGCCGGGCGGGCCGGCATGACCGGCGTAGGGCCCAGGCGAACACGCCTGCCCGTCAACGGAGTTGCCGAGACGGGCAGCCGGTTACCGCTGGTCGAGGTGGGGGCGAGAGGGTTCGGACCGCGTTCAGGACGGAGGCTGCGCGGCGGTTTCGCCGATTCGGCCACGGGCCACCCCCGGCCTTCACCACCCCGGGTGCACACGCTCTCCCGGCGTCACCACAGCGTTCACCAGTAGTGACGCCTGCCGCCCACAGCGTGACCAATACCACCGAGAATCCAGAGAATGGCGCCGATGACGGCCAAGACGATTCCGATGGTCCAGAGAATGCCGAATCCGGTCACCAGCCCGATCACAAGAAGGATGACACCGAGGACGATCATGACGTTCTCCCATCACAGCGCGAAACCGTCGGGACACTCACATTATGCGCCTCACCGTACGATTTCCCCCGCCCGGAACCTTTGGGCCGATGCCGCCCGGGCGGCATCGATCGATGGTCACCGCCCAGGGTTCGCAGCGAGCCCCGGGCAGTGATCCACATGAGTTGCGGGCCCGGGCCCTCTACGATGCGGTGAGGCACGGAATCCCCGAGGCCGGACGCCGACAGGGCTGGGTACCGTGCGGAAGGCAACCCACACGGGAGGCGTTCATGGCGATACGGCATCGTCTCGTCCACAGCCCGCCCCACCGGCTCTGGGCAGTACTGCGGGACCCGTCACGCTACGGCGACTGGGTCGTCGGCACCGATTCCTCACGTGCGGCGGACGGAATCTGGCCGGAGGTCGGATCCTCGATCGAGTACGCGGTGCGGCTGGGCCGGAGAGAGTTCCACGGACGGACCGTGGTCCGTCTGCTGGATCCCCCCAGGACCCTGGAACTGGAGGCGCACAGCGGGCCGTTGGGAACGGCTCGGATCGCCTTCGACATCCGGCCGTGGGGCGACGACACCCTCGTACTGGTGGATGAGCACCCCTTGCAAGGAGTCGGCGGCCAACTGCACAACGCCGCCGTGGACGCCCTGCTGCAGATACGGCACCGCGCGATGCTGCGCCGGCTCGCCGAGGTCGTCGAGTCGCGTGCCGACGACGACGCCGACGCCGCGTGACGACGACCCGCCACCCGGGACGAACCCATTGATGACAGCGGGTTCCTCAAGGCGCCCTCGCGGCCGATATCCGCGGGTGCGGCGGGATACGCCGTGAAGAACTCCCCACCCGCATAACCGGTCGACACGGACAGCCGTGTCCACGTCGGCCCGCGCTTCGTGGATCCGGCCCTCGCCACGGAGCTCCGGCCGGCGGCATGAGCCCCGCCGAACGGACGAGACGCGCTTCCGGCAAGGACAGGCGCCGTGTACGCGACCAACCACACCCTGTGATGTTCAAATGTCTGACGTTTGTGTACGGTGTCTCCATGAAACGCATCAGTGCACCGCGGCGGACGGCCAGCCTGTCCGCTCAGCTCGTGGACAGTCTCCGCTCGCACATCGAGTCGGGCGGGTGGCCGGTGGGGACGCGGATCCCGCCGGAACAGGCCCTCATCGAGGAGCTCGGGGTCGGCCGCAGCACCCTGCGGGAAGCGATCGGTGCGCTGGTGCACCTGGGCCTTTTGGAGCCCCGGGCCGGGGACGGCACCTATGTCCGCGCGTCCAGCGAGCTCCAGTCGGTCATGGTGCGGCGGGCGAGTTCCGCGGAGCGGGACAACGTGCTGGAGCTGCGGACCGTTCTGGAGGAGTACGCCTCGGGAGCCGCGGCCCTGCGCCGCAGCGAGAGCCAGTTGCAGCAGTTGCAGGAGCTGCTGGCCGACGCCGACGAGGCCTCCGCCGGTGAGGACACGGCCGCGATCACGGGCGTCGACGCGCTGTTCCACCGGGCCGTGGTCCGGGCGAGCGGGAACGACCTGCTGATCGAGGTGTACGACTACCTCGGTACGGCGCTCACCTCGTCCCTGGGGGGTCTGCCGTGGGACGCCGTCCACGCCGAGGAGCATGCCCGCCTGCACCGGCGGCTCGTGGACGCGATCGAGGCCCGGGACCAGGGCGGCGCCCGCTACGCGGCGGCCGCGATCGTCCGGCTCACCCGCGACCACGAGACCGGTACGCCACGAGCAGCGGAGGACCGGTGAGTTCGCAGCCGGCCTCGCCGGCCCGCCAGCACTCCGCCTCCGGACCACCCGCCGCCGAGTCCGCCCTGCCTGCCGTGTCGGTCGGGCTCGTCGTCGCCATCTGTCTCGTGGCGGCGAACCTGCGCACCACCCTGACCGGTGTCGGCGCACTGCTGCCGGAGATCGAGCACGGCAGCGGCCTGACATCGAGCTGGGGCGGGCTGCTGAGCACGCTCCCGCTGCTGACGTTCGCCGCGACGTCGCCCCTGGTCGCCCGCGCCTCCCACCGGTGGGGCAGCGCACGCCTGCTGGTGGCGGCGCTCGGTGTGCTGGCCGTCGGAACGGTGGTCCGCTCCCTTCCCTCCGTCGTCTGCCTGTTCGCCGGAACGGTGATCCTTTCCGCGGCCATCGCGTTCGGCAACGTGCTGCTGCCCGCTCTGATCAGGCGGAGCGTGCCCGCCCACCGGATCCAGGCCGTCAGCGCTCTCTACGTGACCGTCATGGGCCTCATGGCCGCGGTCTCCTCCGGGATCTCCGCACCGCTGGCCCACACCGTGCCGGGTTCCTGGCGCACCGCGCTGGCCTGGGGCCTCGCGTTCACCGTCGCGGCGTTCCTCGCCTGGCTGCCCCGGATACGGGGTGACAAGCCGCAGGAGTCCACCGGCGCGGCCCACAGCCCGGTACCGTGGCGGTCGCGGCTCGCCTGGCAGGTCACCTTCTTCATGGGCCTGCAGTCCCTGGCCTTCTACACCGCCGTCGCGTGGCTGCCCAGCATCCTGATCGACCGCGGCACGAGCAGCACCACGGCCGGATGGATGCTCTTCTACTACCAGGTGGTGTCCCTGGCGGCCAGCAGCCTGCTGCCGCTGCTCACCCGGGGCCGGCACGACCAGCGCTGGACCGCGGCCGGGGCCTCGGTCCTCGTGGCGGGTGGCTTCACCGTACTGGTCGCCGCCCCCGCGCTGTCCGTCCTGGCATGCACCCTGCTGGGACTCGGCGGCGGCGCGTGCCTCGTCCTCGCGCTGACCTTCCAGAGCCAGCGCGCCGGCAGCTCCGGCGAAGCCGCCGCGCTGGCGGGCATGGCACAGTCCATCGGCTACCTCGTGGCGGCGGCCGGGCCCCTCCTCCTGGGCATCCTGCACGACACCACTCGCAGCTGGACGCTTCCGCTCACCGTCCTGGCCGTCCTCGGCATCGCCACGGCGGTCGCCGGACACGGTGCGGGACAGGACCGCCGCATACATCAGCCCGCCCCCTGACACGACCGCCCCGCCCGCACAGCGACTCCGCCCGCATGAACACGTATGAACGGCTGAACACGTATGCACGGCCGCGAAGGAGATCACACGTGTCCCGCTCCCGACTCCTGACCGACGGGTTCGACGCACGTACGGACCGACGAAGCGCCCATCTGTACGCGACCGACGCCCAGTTCCGTGACACCGCACCCCTGGGCACCGTCACCGAGGCGATCCGGCGGCCCGGACTGCCGCTCGCCGTGGCGGCGTGGCGGAGTCCCCCGTCCGACGCCGTCTCTTTCGGTCACGCTGCGACCGCGTCCTCACCGGCCAGGAACGGATTCAACAGCGTGAGCAGGGCGCGGGGCCGGTGCAGAGGAATGATGTGGCCACAGTCGTCGATGACGTGTCCGGTGAGGTCGTCGGCGAGGGGGCGGAGTTGGCGTTCCAGCGCGGCGCCCACAGGGTGTGCGCCCAGCGTCATTGTCGGCACCGTCAGGCGGGCGGTGGTGACGGCCTGCGAGATCTGCAGTGCGCTTTCGGGCAGAGCCCGGTAGTAGGAGAACGCGCGGCTCAATGCGGGGCTGCCCGTGTACGCGTGGACGAAGGCGTCCCGGATGGCCGGGGGCACTCCGTCGCCGAGTGTGCCGGTGTGCAGGAACCAGTCGATGTACGCGGCCTCGTGGCCCTCCAGCACGGTCTCGGCGAGGCCGGGCTCGGCGGTATGGAAGCCGAACCACCACGGCGGCCCGCCGGCGAGGAAGTCCTCGGCGCCCGGCAGCCCGCCCAGCACGGACTCCATGAGGACCAGGCGCCGGACGAGACCGGGGTGGCGCAGGGCGAGGAGGAAGGCCGCCGGGGTACCCGCGTCGATACCCACTACGGCGGCCGAAGACACGCCGAGTTCGGTGAGAAGCGCTGCGGCATCCTCGGCCAGGGTGCCGGCGTCATACCCGGAGGCGGCCGGGCTGCTCGCGCCGAATCCGCGCAGGTCCGGGGCGATGACGCGGTGGCGGTCGGCCAGGTCGGCCATGATGTCCGTCCATAGCTCCCAGGTGTGCGGAAAGCCGTGCAGCAGCAAGACGGCGGGGCCGGATCCGGCGAGGGCGACATTGAGTTCGACACCATTGACAGCAACACGTCGCAGTTCGGGCACGGAGGGACTCCAGGGCTGGTGAGAGGTGGTGAGGGCTGGTGACAAGGTCACGCTAGGGAACTAGCCTGGTCCTTCCAAGACGGCACTTTCCCCTCAGGTGGTGAGCCCCGGGTGACCACGTCCATGCCCGGCGAACCCGGCCGGCGGCCGGGTGAGCGCGGTGATCTGCTGAACCCGGACTGCCCGACCCGCCGGTTGCTCGACCGTATCGGCACCAAGTGGACGTCGATGGTGGTCAAGGTGTTGGCCGAGGCGGATCCCAGCGAACTCCGGTTCGCGGAACTCCGGCGTCGCATTCCGGGCATCTCACAGAAGATGCTCTCTGTCACGCTGCAGAGTCTGGTCCGTGACGGCCTGGTCGCGCGCCGCGTGGAACCCACAGTGCCGCCCGCCGTCCACTACCGGCTCACCGAGCTCGGCCTGTCCCTCGAAGGGCCGCTCTCCGCCCTGCGGGTCTGGGCCGAGACACACATGCCGGAGATCGACCGCAGTAACCGGCTCGCCGGGGCCTGACTTCTCCGGCAGGAAGAACGACGGTCACAGCCACTCGCCGAGGGTGGCGACGAGGACGGCCGCCTCATCGTTCATCGCTCAGGATCCACTTTCGGTGCACGCGCCGGTCCCGCACCACGGCCCCAGCTTCTCCGGATTGCGGACCGCCCAGATCCGGGTGACGCGGCCGTCGGCGACCTCGAACGAGGCCACGGTCATGACGGCTCCGGCCCGCCGGGCCACCAAGCCCGGCACACCGTTGACCGACCGCTCCAGCAGTTCGAGCCCCGGAGCCTTGTCGGCGATGGCCACCATGTACCGGGCGATGCGCGCACCGCCTTCGACCGGGCGTAGGACGGTACCGACCATGCCACCGCCGTCGGCGGTCATCACGGCGGCCGGGTCGAGGAGGTCGACGAGGGCCGCGATGTCCTTGGTCTCCCATGCCTCTTTGACCTGCCGCACCGTGTCGGCCTGCCCGGCCGCCGTCGCCGGGGTTCGCTCGACACGTACCCGGCGCCGGGCGGAGGCCGCGAGCTGCTTGCAGGCCGCAGAGGTCCGGCCGAGGACATCGGCGATCTCGGCGAACGGGTACCGGAAGACGTCGTGCAGGACGAACGCCACCCGCTCGGCGGGTGTCATCGACTCCAGGACGACGAGGAAGGCCATGGTCACCGATTCGTCCAGGACCAACTGGTCGGCGGGATCGGTGCCATGGCCGTGCTCCCACTCGGCGTGATCGGGCAGCGGATCGGGCAGCCACGCCCCGACATAGCGTTCACGCCGGGCCCGCGCCGAGCCGAGCACGTCCAGACAGATACGGCCGGTCACCGTGGTCAGCCAGGCACCGGGGGAAACGATCTCGTCCTGCCGACTTCGCGGCAACGCGTACCAGCGCGCGTACGCCTCCTGCACGGCGTCCTCGGACTCGGCAAGTGAACCGAGCAACCGGTAGGCGACATTGATCAGTTGGCGCCGCTCACCGGCTATCCCATCGGCGCCCGCCGCAGCTGTCCCCATACTCCCGATCACCTCCTCGCCTTACCTTTCGCAGGCCCGCGTCGTCGGGCTGGTGAGACCTTATCGATCTACTGCCTCCGGGCAGAAAAGGGGACCGCGGCATGGCAACCCAGGCGACGGCACAGCGCCGCTTCTCGTTTCTGCAGATCGCGATCATCCTGCAGACCCTGACCATCTTCCTTCAAGCGGTCTCCGCCGGACTGCTGCTGACCTCGTCCTACGGAGAGACGCTGCACAGTGCCGGAGCCCGCGTGATGTACGGGGCGTCGATGCTCTACGTGCTCGCGGCGGCGCTGGCGTGGAAGCCGGGCGGCGGCTCGCCCCGGCCCATCTGGTACGCGTCCGGCTTCCTCGTCCTCGCCTCGGTCCAGGTCGCGGTCGGCATCGCGCACATCCCGTCGGTCCATCTCCCCCTGGGCGTCCTGATGTTCGGCCTGAGCGTGCTGGCGCTGGCGCGGCGCTGAGGTCGGACACGGACGCCTGCACGGATCGGCAGGAGCCTGTCCGGCTGATCCGGGCGACACCGGTGCGGTGCCGTCGCTCGGCGCCCGGGGTTCGATCACGCCCACCAATGTCCCGTCACCACGCCCGAGCGACGCACCGAGCATGCCCGGCCCGCGCGAGCGTGACATCTTCGGGCCGTCCGGCGCTGGAATGAGTGCGGCCCCCGGCAGTCGGCGGCCGGGGGCCGCGCCCCGGTACTCGGCGGGTGCGCGGGTCAGTGTTGCGCCGCGGTGAGTTCGGCGAGACCGGCGCGGACAGCGGCGGCGCCTGCGTCGAGTTCGTCCCGCTCCCTCACTCGCCAGTTCGCGTCGATCCGCAACCCATCCCCCGCGAAGCGGGGGAAGACGTGCAGATGCACGTGGAAGACCTCCTGAAAGGCGGCCCCCACCCCATCAGATCCCCGGCCCGCGGACCAGTCGTTTGCGACCGCGGGGCCGAGCACGAGGAGCGATGGTCACAGCCGTTCGTCCACTGCCGCAACGACGACGGTCGCCCCGTGCCGAACGGCGATCCCGTCGGGCCGTCAACACCATTCCCGCGCCTTCCCGTTCGGGTGATCTACGGCGCGTCGGGAGGATCTCGGTGCGGTGTGGGAAGCCTCCAGGCGTCCGAATCCTGGGAGGGGAATTCGTGGGAGTGTCACGCGAGTACGGCGCCATCAGCGAGGGGCCGACGCCGGCCGATGCGGCGGGGACGCTCGCACTGCCCTATCCGAGCGGTTGGTCCGCACTGGCCTTCTCCGACGAGTTGCGCCCCGGTGCTGTGCTCACACGGCCCCTGGCGGGCCAGGACGTGGTGCTGTACCGGCTCGGTACGGGGGCTGTCCGTGCCGTCCGTCCGTACTGCCCGCATCTCGGTGCGCATCTGGGTCTGGCGAAGGTCGACGGGGACGATCTCGTATGTCCCTTCCACTTCTTCGCTTTCGGCCCCGACGGCACCTGCGTGCGGACGGGGTACGACACGAAGCCTCCGAGGTCGCCGTTGGCGCAGCTGCCCGTGCACGAGGTCAACGGTGCCGTCTTCGTGTGGCGGCACCACGACGGCCGGGCGCCGGACTGGTTCATTCCCGAGTGGCACGAGATCGGCCACCGACCTGCCCGCAACGCTGCCTGGGAACTGGCGGGCAATGTCCAGGAAGTCATCGAGAACTCGGTGGACCTCGGGCATTTCGCCACCCTGCACGGCTGGGCCAAGGCCGAGATCGGCGGTCCTGTCAGTTACGACGACGCCTCGTTCCATGTGTCCATGCGGGCCCACGAGTCGGCGCCGCTCCTCGGCGACTTCGTCGTCGATGTGGAAGTGGACGGTTACGGACTCGGCTGCCTGCACGCCGACGTGCACACGCCCAGGCTCGGGCTGCGGATGTGCACGATGGTCATGCCGACGGCGATCGCCCCCAACCGGATGCAGTTCCGCCAGAAGAACCGCATCGCCTTCACCGAGACGGCCCGGCTGCCGGCCCCTCTCGCCCGTGTGGTGAGCCGAACCGCCGCCAGGCTGCTGGACCGCGCCGTCTTCCGGTCGAGTTGCGAGTTCACCGCGGCCGACTTTCCGATCTGGCACCACAAGCAGTACCAGCAGCCTCCCCGGCTCGCCCCGGGCGACGGGCCGATCGGTCCCTTCCGGCGCTGGGCCCGGCGGTTCTACCCGGTGCCGGCGGTAGCGGAGGAACTCGGTTCGGCGACAACGACGAACGAGGCAGCGGAGCTGACAGGACTGCCGCGCCCCGAGAGCTCGTAACACGGTCGCGCAGGCGCGGAACGGGCGGTTGGGGGCCAGGTTGAGCAGAGCGCCGCTGCCGGTGCCAAGGCCGTTCACCGGCTACGCCGGAGTCATCCCGGAATGAGGAGGCTCGGCCACCACCGTTCCGAAGCAGCCCTCCGGTGCCGCGGTCTGCCCCCGCACGGGTCAGTCGTTCCGAGGCGTGTGCGGTGGTGGAGCCGCCACAACGGGTGGCTCGCCATCGCCCGATGCGTCGGCCTCATCGCTCTCGGCCACCACCGGTCGACGGCGCGGTTCCCCCGCGCCCAGGCACGGGTGTGCGGGCCGCCTCCCGCCAGGGCGGCGGCCCGCACACCTACCAGGTCACCAGGAGCCGCATCGGGCTGCGGGAAGTGGAGCCCAGCCGCCAGGCGACCCTGTCCGGCGGCTCCGCGATCCTCAAGCCCGGGAATCCGGCGGCCAGGCGGTGCAGGGCCAGTTGCAGCTCCAGCCGGGCCAGCCAGGCGCCCAGGCAGTAGTGCGGTCCGGCGCCGAACGACAGGGTCGGGGCCTCCATCGGAGCGAACAGGTCATCGAGCGGCGTCTTCGAGAAGACCGCCGGGTCCCGGTTGGCCATGCCGCAGTCCGCGACGACCACCGCGCCCTCCGGAATGGTCACGCCGCCCACGTCGACGGCCGCGGAGGCGCGGCGTACGCTCCCCCGGTCGTCGCCCAGGGGGACCAGGTGGAGCAGCCGGTCGGCCACCGCCCCCGCCGCCGCCTCGTCGGTACCGAGCCGGGGCCAGCACTCGGGCCGTTCACCGAGCAGGTAGAGGAGGGAGTTGCCGAGCATGGTCATCGTGCTGTCGTGGCCTCCCACCACCAGTCCGCAGACCAGGCTGACCAGCTGGGCCTCGGGGATCTCGCCCTCCTCGTCGGCGGCCGCGACCAGGCTGCTGACCAGATCGTCCCCCGGCTTCAGGCGCCGCTCGGCCAGCAGTTCGGCACCGAACGCGGTGAACTCGGCCAGCGCGGTGGCCACTTCGGGCGCGGAGTGGGAACCGTCCGAGAAGGCGTGCTCGCTCCAGTGCCGCAGCCGGCCCCAGGCCGAGGCGTCGAGCCCCATCAGCCGGCTGATCACCGCCACCGGCAGCGGGAGGGCGAATTCGGCGACGATGTCCACCGGCCGCTGCCCGCGGTCCAGTTCGTCCAGGAGCTGTTCCACGATCGCGGCGATCCAGGGGCGCCAGCGGGCGACGGCCCTCGGTGTGAACGCGCGGCGCAGGGTGCGGCGCAGCCGCAGGTGGTCGAGGCCGTCCTGGTTGAAGATCAGGTCGGGGTTGTTCACGAGACCCGGCGCTTCCGACAGGGCCGGACCGTCCGCCGCGTACAGTTCGGCGCGGCCGAACCGGGTGTCGGTGAGGACCTGCCGCACATCGGGATATCGGCTCACCAGCCAGCCCGGGGACCCGTCGGGCAGCGTCATGGTCCGGGGTGGGCCGGGTTCGGCGAAGTCCAGCCGGTGGAGCGGGGGCAGCGGCTCGTCGGGGCCGGCCTTCGTGGTGCTGTCCGCGGCGGGCACGGTGCCTCCTGGTGTCGTCGTCGTCCGTTGCGGCAAGGGCTGTCCCAGCGGTCCCGGTGCATCGGCGCCCGGTGCCGGACGAGCTGCGTCGCAGGGCGGAGGGACGTCCGTGTACTGGATGTGTGCGGGTGCTCCGACAGCGCGGCGAGGTGCCGTGGTCGTCGTCGCGGGCCCGCCGGGGATCGTGGGACAGCCCTTACGGGTCACAGCTCGACCAGGACCTTTCCGAGGTTCGCCGCCCGGTCGTGATACAGACTCCCGTAGGCGGCCGGAATGTTGTCGAAGCCGCTGTGGAGGGTGTGGTCGAAGACGACCTCGCCCCGGCGGATCTGGCCGCCGAGTTCGGTGTGGAGTGTCCGCCAGTTCTCGTCGGTGAACCATTCCAGGGAGAAGATGCCGCGTACCGTCGTGCGCGGGAACATGATGTACGGCAGGAGCCGGGGGCCCACGGCGTCCCGGCCCACCTGGGTCGCCCACTGCCAGCAGACGGCGACCTGGCTGTTGATGTTCAACATGGAGAACACCGCGTCGGTCACGGCGCCGCCCAGGTTGTCGAAGTAGCGGTCGACACCGTCCGGGGCCGCCTGCGCGAGCGCGTCGCGGATGCTGTCGGGGCTGTCCCCGTGCCGGTACTCGACGACGGCGTCGAAGCCGAGGCCGGTGAGGTGCCCGGCCTTCTGGGGGCTCGATGTCGTACCGATCACGCGCGCTCCGGCCCGCCGGGCCAGCTGGCCCACCAGTGCGCCGACGGAGCCGGAGGCACCGCTGATCACGAGGGTGTCACCGGGGCGGATCGTCATGAACTTGGTCAGCGTGCCCCAGGCCGTCATACCGGGGCCGCCCATCGCGCTCAGCGCCGTCGGCAGCGGAAGGGCGTCGTCGTACCAGGCGGGGTCCAGGCGGCGGTAGGCGGGGAAGACCATCGGGAACGTGCCGGTCTGCCAGAGCGTGGCGGCGCCCGTGCCGATCACATGGGAGCGCCAGCCCCCGAACCCCTGCACCAGGTCGCCGGGCCGGTGCGCGGCCAGGGGTCCGGCCTCCAGCACCTCCATGATCGAGTCGGCCCCCATGTGCCCGCCGAGCGGAGTGTCCAGGGCGATGCCCTGGAGGTACGGGTCCACCGAGACGTACAGCGTCCTGAGCAGCATCTCGTCGGGGGCGAGGTCCACGTCGATGTCCTCGACGACCTTCTCGTAGACCCGGTCGGTGTCGGGAACACCCTTGACGTGCTCACGGACCACCCACTTCTTGATCTTCATTTCGCTTCCCTTCCCATGCCTGCGTGCTTCCCGACCGGAATGACGAGATGGGTCGGCGGCGGCCCTGTCCGGTCGATGGAGGCGGTGAACGTCCTGTCGTCGTCACGGCAGATGAACTGCACGACGTGCCGGCCGGCCGCCGCGGCGCGGATCAGCCCGCCGGTCGTGGCCCAGACACCGGACTGGTAGAAGTTGCTCAGCCCCGGCAGTCCGGGCCCGTGTTTCTTGACCAGTTCCTCCAGCGTCTCCCCGCTCTCCACGAACGGCTGCCAGCCGAGGACGGTCCCGTCGTGGTTGCCCGTGTAGCGGACCTGGGTGAGCGGGCTCGACACGTCGCGTACGGCGATCGCGGCCTCGATGCCGGGATAGCGCTCCTCCAGGAATCTCACGAGCGCCACGCGTGCCCGGCGTTTGGCGGCGTAGTAGCCGCGTCCGTGCCGCACGGGCAGCGTGTGGAGTTCCTGGCCGCCGCGGGCGCGGCTGATCTGCTCCGGCCCTTCGTCCAGTTCGCGCCAGGGGGCGATGTCGCTGAAGTACGTGGCGTAGATGACGGTCGTCTCCTCGGGGGAGAGTTCCGGGTAGTGGCTGCTGCGGAACTGGACGTTGATGCTCGGATGGCGGATGCCGGTCAGCTCGGCCGCCTGGGCGTCGTCCAGCAGATACGTCGTGCACGGGTCGGCTTCGGGGAAGGTGCGCTTGAGCCCGAGGAACAGGGTGAAGTAGCCCGGGAACACCATGCCCGGTTCGTGGATGGTCTCGGTGTAGAGGCGGCGGTAGGCGTCGTTGAGATAGCGCCCGCCCAGGAACTTCATCATGGTGGTGTGCCCGTCGCAGGCGGAGACCACGATGTCGGCCCGGATCTCGCGCCCGTCGCTGAGGCGGACCCCGACCGCCCTGTCCCGCTCGACGAGCACCTCCTCGACCTTGGCGTTGTACGTCACCTCGCCGCCGAGACGCCGGTAGCGTTGCTCGATCGACTCCGCCAGTCCGAGCGAGCCGCCCTCGGGCACGCCCGCGGACAGATTGGCGTGCGAGGCGAGCTGGAAATGGGTGGGCAGGACGGGGAACGCCGGGTGTTTCTCGTACAGGACGAAGTTGAACGCCTGGCGCAGCAGCGGGTCCTTGAATCTCGCCGAGTAGTCGGACATGAGCACGCTGATCGACTTGCGGATGGAGTTGAAGTACGGGATGAACGAGGCCAGCATGCGCCAGCGTTCGGTCCGTCCCATGAGTCCGACCGGCTTGAGGAAGGGGTAGACGGCCAGACACTTGCGAAACGCCCGGAGCTGTTTGCAGAACTCCTTGATCTGTTTCGCGTCGGCGGGTGACAGCTCGGTCAGATGGGCCTGCAGCCGGTCCGGGTCGGAGTAGAAGTACACCGCCCGGCCGTCCTGACCGCGCACGATGTTGAAGACGTCGAAGTGGCGTACCTCCTTGCCCTGCAACGCGCCGAGCTCCAGCCAGATCTGGTGCATCTCGTTGCCGGGGCCGCTGCCGAGCAGCCAGCTGACGCAGGCGTCCAGCGTGAAGTCCCCCCGTTCCCAGGCGGTGCAGCAGCCGCCGGGGATCTCGTGCATCTCCAGGATCTGGGTCCGGTAGCCGTTCAGCTGCGCGTAGCAGCCGGTGGAGAGCCCACCGAGCCCCGCGCCGATGATGATCATCGTCTCTCTGCCGCGCGGCGAACGCGCCATGGACTCGCTCTCCTCAGTCTTCACGGGGCGACGTCCTCCTGGGGGGAGCGCCGGTCGAGCTGGGGCAGGTGTCCGAGCTTGCCGGGGTGCCAGGGCTCCTTGCCCTCGCTCTCCCAGGCCGTGAATTCGACGCCCAGCTCCTCGCACAGGTACTGGGTGGCGAAGCGGCCGGTGGACGCGGCGCGGATCAGGCCGCCCATGCCGACCCACTGCCCGGCCATGGAGAAGCCGCTCAGGCCGGGCAGCCGCATGCGGTCCTTGCCGACCAGGTCGGACGCCACGTCGTCGGCGTCGGAGAACGCCTTCCAGGCCAGGATCGAGCCGTTGTGATTGCCCGTGTACCGCTTGGTCGTCGCCGGTGATGCCACATCGACCAGTTCGATGCGCTCGGCCGTGCCCGGCCGCAGGCGCTCCAGGAAGCGCCGCACGAAGTCGGCGACCTTGCGCTTCTGCGCCCAGTACTCCTTGCGGTCACTGGCTCGCAGCGCCTTCCAGTAGGCGAAGTCGCTGAAGTAGGTGCAGTGGACCACCGACTTCCCCTCGGGGGCGAACCCCTCCGAGTAGCGGGAGCGCAACTGGACGACCAGGCTGTTCTGGAGTGCGCCGGGCAGTTCGGCCGCGTCCGCGTCGGAGAGCAGGTACGTGGTGCTGTGGGCGTCGTCGTCGGGGGCGTAGTCGCCCCGGATACCGACGAAGGCGGAGACCACCGCGGGGAACAGGGTCCCCGGGCGGTTCAGCAGGTCGTTGTAGAGCTTGTCGATCCGTGGGCCGGTGTACTGCCCGCCCAGCAGCCCGTAGATCGTGGTGTGGCCGTCGCAGGCCGACACGACATGGTCGGCGTAGTACTTCCTGCCGTTGCGCAGTTGGATGCCGATGGCCCGGCCGTCCTCGACCAGTACCCGCTCGGTCCGGGCCCGGTAGGTGATCGTGCCGCCGAGCCCGGTGTAGCGTTCCTCGATGGACCGTGCGAGTCCGAGGGAACCGCCCTGCGGGAAGCCCGCGTTGTGGTGGTACGCGCTGGCCATGTTGAACAGGTACGGCAGCAGCGGGAAGCCCTCCGGGTCCTGGAAGAAGATGTTCCGGAACGCTCTGCGCAGCAGTGGGTCCTCGAAGCGGTCGGCGAAGGTGTGCATCGGGGTGGCGGCGGTGCGCCAGAAGAGCCGGAACGCCGGCAGCACGGTGCGCAGCGTCGCGGCCTTCTCCCGTACGGTCCGCAGGGCGGGTGCGGTCAGGAACGGGTAGAGCTCGATGTCGGTGAATCGCCGCAGATCCCGGCAGAAGGAGCGGATCAGCCGTGCGTCGGCCGGCGAGACCCCGGTCAGATGGCGTTCCAGCCGGGCCGGGTCGTTGTAGAACGTCACCGAGCGGCCGTTCTCGTCGACGACCTTGTTGAACAGCTCGAAATTGGTGATCGTCTTGCCGTCGAGCGCGCCCAGTTCACGCCATACCCGGTTCGCGTCGTTCCCGTCGGCCGTACCGATCAGCCATTCGATGCAGTAGTCGAAGATGTAGCCGTCGCGCGCCCAGGCCGTGCAGCAGCCGCCGGGCAGTACGTGTTTCTCGAAGATGCGGGTCCGCACTCCGCTCATCTGCGCGTAGCAGCCGGTGGACAGTCCGGCGACACCCGCGCCGATGACGATGACGCGGGGCTTGCTGCCGGCCGCCCGCTTTCGGGTGCTCCAGTCGGGCTCGTGGTCATCCGGCATGGTCCGCGCCCCCCGTCAGGATGGCGCGTACCAGGTCGGCGTTGCGGGTGAGGTGTTTGGCGTCGAGCATGTCCGCGTGGGTCCCGGAGCCGCGGAGCACGGTCGTACCGGTGGTGGAGCTGCCGTGCCAGGTGCCCCGGGCGCCTTCCGCGTAGAGCTCGGTCTTGTCCTCGTCCGTCACGATGCTGACCGATGCCGCGACCGTTCCGGTGTTGGGGGTGCGGCCGCAGAAGGCGAGGTACTCGGCGGCGTGTTCGAGTGTGGCGCGGGCGACGATCTCCGATCCGGTGTGCTTGCGCAGATGCCTGCCGAGCTCCGCCTCGAAGGTCTTGATCCCCTCGTCGCCCGGAACGTAACTCTGCAGAATGCGGCGCGAGTCCAGCACGACGACATGGTCGACCTGGCGTCCTCGGCGTTCCATCTCCTTGGCGACCTCGAACGCGAGGTTGCCGCCGAGGGAGTAGCCGAGCAGGTGGCAGGGGCCTTCGGGCTGGGCGGACTCGATGAGATCCGCGTAGCGTGCCACCTTGTCGTCGCCCGGTACGTAGTTGAAGGCGATGATCCGGTACTGCGGGAGCTCTGCCGAGAGGCCGCGGTAGACGAGGCCGTGGCCGCCGGCCGGAGGGAAGCAGAAGACGGTCGGTCCGGCCCCGGTGTTGAAGGTCAGAAAGGGAAGTTCCTCGGCCGTCGTGCTGTGGATGAGTTCCTCCACGGTCGCGGCCATCCCGTGCAGCGTCGTGGCCTGGTAGAGCCGGCTCACGGGGATGCTGATGCCGAACTCCGTCCGCAGGTGGTGGAGCAGTTCGATCAGCTTGATCGAGCTTCCGCCCGACTCGAAGAAGTCGTCCTCCAGGCCGGCCTGTTCGAGGCCGAGCAGCGATTCCCACTGCCGGGCCATGCTGGTCTCGTAGAGGGTGACCGGCGCTTCGTGGGGCCGCTCCCGCTCCCCGGCCCGCGGTACGGGCAGTGCGGCTGTGTCGACCTTGCCGTGGGGGGTGAGGGGGAGGTCGGTCAGTTCGGTGAAGCTGGACGGGATCATGTACGTCGGCAGCGCCGTGGCGAGATGGCGGCGCAGGGTGCGCCGCTCCAGCACCGCGCCGGGCTCCGCGACGCAGTAGGCGCACAGCGTGTCGTCCCCCCGGCTGTCGGGACGGACGGCGACGACCGCTCGGGCCAGGCCGGGCATGCTGGCCAGATGCGCCTCGATCTCTCCGATCTCGATGCGGTGGCCGCGCAGTTTGACCTGGTTGTCCATCCTTCCGAGCAGGTGCACGCGGCCCTGCGCGTCCCAGCGTGCGATGTCACCGGTCCGGTAGAGGCGTACGGGAGCGGCGTCCGGCTCGTGGCTGAGGGTACGGGTCACGAAGCGCCGGGCGGTCTGCTCCGGGTCACCGGCGTATCCGATGGCGATGCCTTCGCCGCCGATCCACAGTTCGCCGGGGACGCCGGGCGGGACCGGTTCGCCGTGTTCGTCGAGGACATGGAGCGTGCTGTTGGACAGGGGCCGGCCGATCGGGACCATCAGGCCGGGTTCCAGGTCGTCCACGGGGCCTTCGAAGCAAGCGCTGTCGATGGTCGCCTCGGTGAGGCCGTAGGAGTTGATCAGTCGGGTGCCGGGACCGCACAGGTCGCCCAGCCGCCGGTACTCGGCGACTTTCCAGGCGTCCGAGCCGACCACCAGGAGCCGCATGAAGTCCAGCCGCTTCCCTTCGCGGGAGCAGTGGTCCATCAGTCCCCGCACGATGGCCGGGACGAACTCGGCGCAGTCGACGCGCTCGGACCGCATCGTGCGGTAGAGGCGCGGTGTGTCGAGGATGAGGTCGCGGTCGGCCAGCACCAGGCTGCCGCCGGAACACAGGGCGCGCACCAGGTCGCCGGTGAACACGTCGAAGGACGGCCCGGCCATCTGGAGGTGGACGCGTACGTCCTGCTCCAGCCGGTACTCCACGCGCCATGCGTCGTACGCCGAGGCGAGGCTGCGATGGCTGACCTGTACGGCCTTGGGGCGGCCGGTGGAGCCCGAGGTGTTGATGATGTAGGCGGGGGCGTCCAGGTCGTCGGTCCCCGGCGGGGCGGGCCCGTCCGTCTCGGTCGCGCGCAGCTCCTCCAGGGTCACCGTCGCGGCCGGCAGACCCGCCGCCCACTCCCGGCGGCCGTCGTCGGCGATGACGACGAGTCCGGCGTCGGCGGTACGCAGGATGTGGGCGACGCGCTCGGCGGGCTGGTCGGGCTGGATCGGCAGATAGGCGCCGCCGGCCTTGAGGACGGCGAGCAGGGTGACGATCAGCTCCGGAGACTTGTCCAGGCAGAGGGCGACCACCGAGCCCGCGGTGACTCCCAGTTCACGCAGCCGGCGGGCCCTGGCCGTGGCCCGGCGGTCGAGTTGTGCGTACGTCACCCGGGTCGCGGCGCCCTGTGGGGAGGGCACCGAGACGGCTGTGGCACCGGGATGCGCGGCGGCGACGTCGCTGATCAGCAGGTGCACCGGCCGGACGGGAGCGGATTCCCCGTCCGTACGGCCCGGGGGCAGGGCGAGCCGGGCGGCCCCGCTCCACTCGCCGACCAGCTGTTCGCGTTCCTTGGCGCCGAGCATCGTCAGCTGCGGCGTGGGCCGGGCGGACGGCGCCCGGGTCATGCTGTCGAGCAGATTGATGTAGTGCGCGGCCATCCGTCGCATGGTCTGCGGCAGGAACAGGTCGGTGTTGTACTTGAAGACGCAGTGGAACCGGCCCTCCGCCTCGTCCTCGTACGCCGACAGCGTGATGTCGAACTGGCCTTCCTCCTCGGGCAGTTCGATGTACTCCAGGCGGTATCCGTACTTCTCGGTGGCCACCTTGTGGGTGAGCAGGATGAACATCGCCTGGAACACCGCGGAGCGGCTGGGGTCGTGCTGGAGGCCCAGCTCCTCGACCAGCAGGACGAAGGGGTACTCCTGGTTGTCCAGCCCGTTCAGCACGGCGGTGCGGACCTGTTCCAGCAGATCTCCGACAGTGGGGGCGCCGGAGAGATCGGCGTGCAGCGGGAGCGGGTTGACGAAGTACCCGTACACGGGGGCGAAGTCCTGCTCGGTGCGTCCGGTCACCGGGCTGCCGACGATGATGTCTTCCTGCCCCGAGTAGCGGTGCAGCAGGATGTAGTAGGCGCTGAGCAGGACCATGAACGGGGTCACGTTGTGCTCGCGGGCCAGCGCGTGGACGCGGGCGCTGAGTTCGGAGTCGAGCGTGAAGAACTCCGAGGCGCCGTTGTGCGTCTGCACGGCCGGGCGCGGCCTGTCGACCGGCAGGTCCAGCAGCGGGACCTCGGCGGGCAGGTGGGAGCGCCAGTAGTCGAGCATTCCCCCGGCCTCCCGGCCGGCCAGGAATTCGTTCTGCTTGTTGAGGAAGTCGAGGTAGCGGGTCCGCACCGGCGGCAGCGCGTGCTCCTGCCCCTTCTTCAACGCCTCGTACACGGCGAACAGTTCCTCGATGAACGTGAACGTCGAGATCGCGTCCGAGACGATGTGGTGGACGGCCTTCATGATGATCCAGCGGTTCGTCTCCCGCCTGAAGAGGCGGAAGCGGACGAGCGGATCACGTTCGAGGTCGTACGGTTTGCGGTATTCGGCCACGATCGTCCGGTGGATGGTCTCCCAGTCCTGGCCCTCGACGTCGAAGAGGGCGAGGTCCGGGTCGACGTCGGTGGACACCTGCTGTACGGGGCGGCCGTCCTCCAGGAAGAAGTTGGTGCGCAGTGCGGGATGCCGTGCGATGAGCCTGCGTACGGCCTCGAACATCAGGTCCGGGTCGAGTTCGACGCGGACTTCGACCGCGCCGCCGATGTTGTAGGCGTAGCCGTCGGGGTTGAGCTGCTTGAGGAACCAGAGGGCCTTCTGGTTCTGGGTGAGGGGGTAGCGCCGTTCGTCGGTGAACACCTCGATGCTCGTCGCGCCGGCGGGGCCGGTGTCGGTCGCCACCCGTTCGACGAGGCCGTCGTACAGCTGCCCGGCCAGTTCGCCGACGGGGGTGCCGCTCAGCAGGGCGACCACCGGCAGGGCGATCCCCAGTTCGGCGTGGACCTTCGCGCGCAGCTCCATCGCCAGCAGGGAGTCGAGGCCCAGCATGCCGAGTCCGGTCGACGGGTCGATCTCCTCGGCCGCCGTGCGCAGCACGGTGGCACACAGGCCGGTGAACCGTGCGGTGACCAGCGCGCGGCGTTCGTCCTCGCCGGCGTCACGAAAGGCGTCGAGGAATCCGTCGCCCCCGCCGGTGACCGGTTCCCGCGCGGCTGCCGCCAGTTCGCCGACGAGCGGGGGCGGGGCGGCGTACCAGGCGAGGAAGGTCTGCCAGTCGACGACCGTGGCGACGAGCAGCTGGGCACGGTCCTGGCCTATGACGCGTTCCAGGACGCTCATGCCGACGTCCGGTGCCAGCGAGCTCATCCCCCGGCTGTTGAGGTAGTGGTCCACCAGGCCCAGTTCCTCGATCATGCCGGTGGCCCAGGGGCCCCAGTCCAGGCTGAGGGCGGGCAGGCCGTGGGCCCTGCGGTGGTGGGCCAGCGCGTCCAGGAAGGCGTTGCCCGCGGCGTAGTTGGTCTGGCCCGCCGTCGTCAGCAGCGAGGCGATCGAGGAGAACAGGACGAAGTGTTCGAGAGGTTCGTCGCGCAGGTGGTGGTGCAGCAGGTAGGAGCCGATGACCTTGGGGTCGTGGACCGCGTCGAACGTCGGCCGGTCCATGTCCGCGATCAGGGTGTCCCGGACCTGTCCGGCGAGGTGGAACACCCCTCGGATCGGCGGTGGGTCACCGCGCCGGTGTGTGTCGAGCCAGGCGGTGAGGGCCTGCTCGTCGGTGATGTCGACGGGTGCCAGAATCGTCTGCGCGCCCAGTGCCTCCAGTTCCCTCAGGAGCGCCACGGCCCGGCCCTGCGGACCGGCGGGGTCGGTCGCCCGCCACTCCTCGCGTGCCGGAACCCCGGTGCGGCCCATCAGGATGAGCCTGCGGGCGCCCCGCTTGACGAGCGTGCGGCACAGCAGCCTGCCGAGAGCGCCGAACGCACCGGTGACCAGGTAGCTTCCGTCGGCGCGCAGGCGCAGCGGCAAGGGGCGGGTCAGCCCCTCGGCCGTACGGATGCGGCTCGTCGCGCGGCGGTCGCCGCGCAGTCCGATCTCCTCCTCGTCGTCGGTCAGGAGCTCGCGCAGCAGCGCGTCGGCGTCGGCGCGGCGCCCTGCGTCGTCCTGCGGCCGCGCGGGGTCCAGGTCGATCAGTTTGCCCCGGTGGGACGTCAGTTCCTGGTGGCGCAGCACGCGTCCGACGCCCCAGGCGGGCGCTCCCAGCGGTTCGACCGGCTCACCGGGTGAGACGGGCTGCGCGCCGCGGGTGACGATGTGCAGTCTGCCGCCCTCTCCCCTGGCGAGGAGGGTCCTGGCGAGGGCGATGAGGGAGTACGTCCCGGTGCCGCTGTGCCGGGCCAGACCGGCGCGCCCGCACTCCGCGATGTGCGGCAGATCGAGGTTCCAGAGATGGACGACGTTGCCGCGGAAGGGGACGCCGTCCTGTTCCAGGTCGGCGAAGAGCTGTTCCAGGTGGGTGGCGGATCCGGGTTCGACGGTGAACTCCCGGCCGTCCCCGCCCCGCCCGTATGCGGGTCCCGGGCGTACGGTGCGGCAGCGTTCACCGCGTGCGGTCACCAGCGCGGCGAACGCGTCGCCGACGCCGCCCGTATCGGCGAGAACCAGCCAGTCGTGCCCGTCGCCGGTGGCGTGGGCCTCCTGCCGCTCTCCCCCGTCCTGGGGGCCGGCCTCCTCCCACGGCCGGTCGATCCAGGTGGTCTCGGCCAGCCAGGAGTCGATGGTGCTCCGGGCGACGGCTGTCGACGCCTTCTCCACGTCGGCCGCGCGGAAGCCCCGGATGCGGCCGAGTGCGGTGCCGTCCTGTGCGTACAGCGTGATGTCGCCGACGAGTTCGTTCCCGTCGTCGCCGGACACGGTGCCGTGCGCCCACAGCGGCTGGTCGCCCACCGGGTCGAGGCTCAGCTCGTCGAGGCTCAGCGGGAGCCGGATGCCGGTGCTCCGCGGCTGCTCGCGGTCCGTGAGGATCTGCGGCGTCAGCAGGGACTGGAAGCAGGCGTCGAGCAGTACGGGGTGGATGTGGTGGCGGGCCGCGTCGTCACCGATCGCCTCCGGGGGACGGATGCGTGCGAGGACTTCGCCGGAGCCGATCCACACCTCTTCGATGGCCTGGAACGCCGGGCCGTAGTGGTAGCCGAGGGCGGCGAGCGCGGCGTAGCACTCCGGGCCGTCGAGCCGGCGTCGGCTGCGGGCCCTGATCGCCTCGGCGTCCAGCGCCGGGCCGGGTGTACGGCGCTGCCCGGCACGGACCACACCGCTCGCGTGTACGGTCCGCTCCGCGTCCGGGTCGGGTACGGACGCGATGGTGAAGGCCGCGTTCTCCAGGGACAGGGACAGGTGCACCGTCCGGTCCTCGCCGTCGGGCAGGAAGAGCGCCTTGCGGAGATCGATGTCGGCCAGGACGGCCGTGTCGCCGCCGGTGAGCGCCCGCACGGCCTGCGTCGCCATCTCCAGATAGCCCGCCGCCGGGAAGACCACGGTGTCCTGGATCCGGTGGTCGGCCAGATACGGCATCGCCTCGGTGCCGAGCCGGACCTGCCAGGCGGGTTCGGCGTGGTCCGTGCGGCGGCCCAGCAATGGGTGGTCGACACGTCCGAGACGGACCTGTGCGACCGGTTCGGGCTCCGTCCAGTGACGGTCGCGCTTCCAGGGGTAGCGGGGCAGCGCGACGGGCTCCCCGGTGGGCTGGAGCACGTCCCACGCGACGCCGACGCCCGCGTTGTGCAGCGTCGCCAGCGAGGCGGCGAAGCGCTCGGGTTCGTTCTCCTTGCGGCGCAGCGACGGTACCGCCGTGCCGGGCCGGTCCCTGCTGTCCAGGCATTCGCGGATCGCGTGGGCGAGCACCGGATGCGGGCCGATCTCCAGGAACAGGCTGTGGCCGTCGTCGGCGAGCCGGTCGACCGCCGCACGGAACCGCACCCGGTCACGGACGTTCTTCCACCAGTACTCCGCGTCCAGTTCGACGCCTTCGGCGATGCCTTCCCGACCCGTGAGATACACCGGTACCCGCGCCGGACGCGGCGCGAGGTCCCGCAGCGAGGTCAGCAGGTCGTCCTTGATGCGGTCCATGCCGGGGCTGTGGTACGGCACGCGCACCGACAGGAACCTGGTGAAGACCTGCTCGGCCCGCAGCTCGTCCGCCAGCAGGGTCAGCGCCGCCTCATCGCCCGCCAGGGTCACCGCGGTGGGGCTGTTGACGGCGGCCACGGACACCTGGTCCCGGTAGGGGAGGACGCGGCGCTCCGCCTCGTCCTCGGGCAGGCTCACGGCGAGCATCGTGCCCGTACCGTCGAGCGTGTGCTGCAGGCGGCTGCGGTGCACGGCGATGCCGACCGCGTCCTCCAGGGAGTAGACGCCGGCCTCGTAGAAGGCGGCGATCTCCCCGGTGCTGTGCCCGACGACGGCGTCCGGCCGCACGCCATGGGCCCGCCACAGGGCGGCGAGACCGATCTGCACGGCGAAGTTGGCCGGCTGCGCCAGCCAGGTCTCCCCCATGCGCGAGTGTTCCTCGTCGGCGGTCATCTCCTCGATCAGCGACCAGCCGGCGATCCTGCGGATCTCCCGGTCGCAGGCGGTGACCACGTCGCGGAACACCGGTTCGCTCGCGAACAGTCCTCGGCCCATGCCCCACCACTGGGGGCCCATGCCGGTGAAGACCCAGACCAGCCGCCGTTCCGAGGGGTCCAGCCGACGTCCCTGGAGCACGCGGGGGTGCGGCTCGTCCCGCAGGTACGCGGCCAGCGCCTCGTCCAGGGAGGCGCGCGAGGAGTAGACGACGGACAGCCGTGACTCGAGGTGACTGCGACGGTGCGCGAGCGTGTGGCCGAGGTCGGCCAGCGGGACGGCCCGGCCGTTGCTCCCGTCGAGCTCACGCCGGATGCCCGCCGCCACGTCCGCCAGCGCTTCGGGATGACGTGCGGTCAGCGGGAGGATGCTCCAGGCCCGTTCCGCCCGGTGCGTGGGCGGGGCGGCCGGTGCCGGGCGCGGAGGTGCTTCCTCCAGGACGACATGGGCGTTGGTGCCGCCGAAGCCGAACGAGTTCACTCCGGCCCGTGCGGGCCCCTCGTGCTCGGGCCATTCGGTCAGCCGGGTGGGGATGTCGTACGGCGCGGCGGCGAGGTCGATGGCCGGGTTGATCCGCTCCAGGTTGATGTGGGGCGGGATCGTGCGGTGTTTCAGGGACAGGGTGGTCTTGATCAGCCCGGCGATGCCGGCGGCCGACTCGGTGTGCCCGATGTTGGTCTTGACGGAGCCGACGTAGCACGCGGCTCCGGGGCTGCGTCCGATGGCCAGGGCGCGGGCCAGGGCGTTGGCCTCGATCGGGTCGCCGACCGGCGTCGAGGTGCCGTGCGCCTCCATGTACTGCAGCTCGCCGGGGGTGATGCCCGACTCGGCGCAGACACGCTGGATGAGAGAGACCTGGGACTGTGCGTTCGGCACGGTGATGCCGTTGGTGTGGCCGTCCTGGTTGACCCCGCTGCCGAGGATCACGGCGTGGATCGGGTCCCCGTCGTCGAGCGCGTCCCCGAGCCGTTTGAGCGCCACCAGGCCGACTCCCTCGGCCCGTACATAGCCGTTGGCCGACGCGTCGAACGTACGGGAGCGACCGTCCGGCGAGAGGAAGCCGCCCTTCGTCTCCGCGATCGTGTACTGCGGTGCCATGTGCAGCAGTACGCCGCCCGCGAGCGCGAGATCGGTCTCGCCCTTGTTCAGGCTCTGGCACGCGAGGTGCACGGCCACCAGGGACGAGCTGCACGCGGTGTCGATGGAGAGGCTGGGGCCGCGGAAGTCGAAGCAGTACGAGATGCGGTTCGACACCATCGTCATCATGGTGCCGGTCGCGGTGTGCGCGGCCAGCGTCTCGAAGCTCAGATCGGAGAACTGCAGGATCTTGTAGTCCAGCGTGAACGCCCCGACGAAGACCGCCGTGTTGCTCCCGGCGAGTTCGGCGGGCCGCTGGCCACCGTCCTCCAGCGTCTCCCAGGCCACCTCCAGCAGTTTGCGCTGCTGCGGGTCCATGTGGTCGGCCTCGCGCGGGCTGATGCCGAAGAAGGCCGGATCGAATTCGTCGAAGCCGTCGATGTAGCCGCCCCGGCCACCTGTCAGGCGTCCGGGCTTGTCCTTGTGTCCGCTGCCGAGTGTGGTCACGTCGTACCGGTCGGCCGGGGTGGGCGTGATGCAGTCCTTGCCCTCCACCAGGTTCTGCCAGAACGCCCGATGGTCCGACGCCCCGCCGGGCATACGGCAGCCCATGCCGATGATCGCGACTTTACCCCGTAAAGCGTCGTTGATCGCGTCAGCCAAGTTCGCACACTCCTCAAGTCGTGACACTGCCTCGCGGCAGTGGTGCAGTTGACGGTGTGGGGCCCGAAGGGCCCGGTCAGGCGGGTCCGCTCCCGGGCTTCTTCGCACGGCGCCAGGGGTGGAGAAGACTGGCGAGAATCTCACCGGTGGCGGGGAACGAGGCGGGATCGCCGAGTCCGACCGCGGCCGGCTCGCGACCGGGCCGCCAGGTGAAGCTCCCGAAGAGGTGGTCCCAGCACGACAGGTCGGAGCCGTAGTGGCCGGCCTCGGACAGATCGGTGCTGTGATGCAGGCGGTGCTGCTCAGGGCTTGCCAGGACGTGGTTGAGCCGGCCGATGCGCACATCGATGTTGGCGTGGACGAAGTAGCCCTGTGCGGCCACGAACAGCCCCACGACGAACACCGACTCACGGGAGAAACCGATCAGCGCCAGCGCGAGCTGGATGACTCCCTGCGAGAGGAGGATGTCGAGGACGTGGTTGACGCCGTTGTTGGCGACGTTGACCTTCTGCGGGACGTGGTGCACACCGTGCAGCCGCCACAGCAGGGCGTTGGTGTGTCCCAGTCGGTGCACGAAGTAGCTGGCCAGCGAACCGGTCACCAGCGCCAGCGGGATCTCGGCCCACAGACCGAGCGCCGGACGGGCCGGGGAGAGCTCCCCGACCGCGGTCGTCACCAGCAGTTGGGCCAGGGCGCTGCCGGCCATGGTCAGGAGGAAGTAGACCGTGTACCAGCGCCATTCGGCCCGGCTGGGATGCCAGTCGCGTTGGTGCGGGATCAGCTTCTCAAGGACGCCCAGATAGAGGAGGGTGCCGATGAGGAAGAGCGGACTGACCCGCGTCAGGTCCCACCGCAGCAGCAGGGAAGCCCCACCTACCACAACGGTGGCCCCGAGGAGCAACGGATAGGAAATCCTGCGGAGGACAGCACCCCAGGTTAATTCGGAGAGAATTCCCCGCCGTCCGGAATTTGTGCCCGGATACGCCCCACCGTCGATCTGCTGTTCATATTCGTCCATCCGCAACACCTCCGTAGCGATGCGGTCGCGGGGCCATGACCTGCACCCTTGCAGGTCAAACCCCGCGTGGCGACACGTGGACGCCGCCCCCGTGGGCTCGGTTCATTCTTTTCCCTTTTCGGCGGCTTCAATCCTCACGCGCCCCCGAGAAATGAGAATTCCGCAGAACGCGAACCCTCACGTGAACCATTGAACCGGACGTCCTACCCGGGCGGAATATGAACAGAGCCCACTGTCGCTAATGTGAGTTACTTAGTATTATTAGCGCCCCGGCGAAATGGTCACGCAGAGCTTTCGCCGGAGCGTCCGCCGAGGCGGGCGAAGGCGTCGAGCACCAGCTCACACACGGCGTCCGGGTCGGCGCCCGCCAGTGGCTCGCGCGCGACGACCGTACGCATCAGGCCGATGCCGAGGAGCCAGGCGATGGCCAGATCGGCGCGCAGCTCGCCGTCCGGCGTCCCGGAGAGCGAGGCCAGCACCTTCTGGTATTCCGCACCCAGTTCACGCAGCGCCCCGGCCGCCTCGTCGCCCCGGCCGATGGACCGGAGGTAGACCTCCAGCGTCCGGTCGCCGGAGCCGGGGGCGCTGCGGGTGAGCATGGAGCGCAGCGCCTTCTCGAACAGTTCCTCGGGCGGTGTCGCGCGCAGCTCCTCCAGCCCGCCCTCGGCGACGACCTCGGTCAGCAGCGCCTGCTTCGATCCGAAGTACCGGAACAGCAGAGCCTGGTTGACCCCGGCCCGCTCGGCGATGGCACGGACGGTGGCCCGCTGGTAGCCCCGCTCGGCGAACAGGTCACGAGCGGCGTCGAGCAGCCGTTCGCGGGTGACCGCAGCATCCCGGCGCCCCCGGCCGGACGACGGGGCGGGCGCTTCTGCCATGACTGCGTCCTTTCGAATGGCCCGTCAGAGTAACGGCTGTAAAGCGCTGTTGACCGCTCGTAGGGCCGGTCCTACCGTTGTAAGCAGCTGCTTACAACTGGGAGATCGTATGACGACGCACGTCGAGCCCCACGCGTACCCCTTCAACACCGCCGAAGGACTCCAGCTCGCGGAAGAGTACGAACGCGTCCGCGAACGTTCGGGACTGCTCCGGGTCCAGATGCCGTACGGCGAGCCCGCCTGGCTGGTCACCCGCTACGCGGACGCCCGGCTGGTACTGGGCGACCAGCGCTTCAGCCGGGCCGCGGGCGCCGCGCACGACGAGCCGCGGCAGTCGGAGGGCCGCCGGGACAGCGGGATCCTGAGCATGGACCCGCCCGGCCACACGCGGCTGCGTTCCCTGGTGGCCAAGGCGTTCACCGTCCGCCAGATCGAGAAGTTACGGCCTCAGGTCAAGGAGCTGACCGCGAGCCTGCTCGACGGGATGGAGGCGGCCGGGCCCCCCGCCGACCTGGTGGACGGCTTCGCACTGCCGCTGCCCGTCGCGGTGATCTGCCGGATGCTCGGGGTTCCGGAGGCCGATCGCCCACGTTTCCGGGTTTGGAGCGACAACGCGCTGTCGACCAGCTCCCTGACCGCCGCCGAGTTCGACGCCAGCCGCGAGGAACTGCGCTCCTACATGGGCGAGTTGATCAACCTGCACCGTGAGGATCCGCAGGACGACCTGATGACCGCGCTGATCGAGGCGAGGGACGGCGGCGAACGGCTCACCGAGCTGGAGCTGATCGATCTGTGCGTGGCCATCCTGGTGGCCGGACACGAGACCACCGCTTCGCAGATTCCCAACTTCGTGCTCACCCTGCTGGATCATCCCGATCAGATGGATCAGCTCAGGGCACATCCCGAACTGATCCCGGGCGCGGTGGAGGAGCTGCTGCGGTTCGTGCCGCTGGGCAGCGGAGCGGGTCAGCCCCGGTACGCCACCGAGGACGTCGAGGTGGGCGGCACTCTGGTCCGCGCCGGCTCCCCCGTGCTGGTCGCCATCGGCGCGGCCAACCGGGACGCGTTGCGCTTCACCGCACCCGGTGTCCTCGACGTCTCCCGGGAGGGCAACCAGCACCTGGGGTTCGGGCACGGGGTCCACCATTGCCTGGGCGCCCCGCTGGCCCGGCTGGAGCTCCAGGAGGCACTGGGCGCGCTCCTCACCCGTTTCCCGGGACTGAAGCCGGCGGGGGACGTGACCTGGAAGACCGAGTTGCTCGTGCGCGGCCCCCGCGTCATGCCGATCGGGTGGTGAGCACCATGACCTGGCACGTACGTGTGGATCCGCAGCTGTGTCTGGCGTCGGGCATGTGCGCCGGGGTGGCCCCCGAGGTGTTCGCGCTGGACGGCGAGCACGCGAGGACCGTCGTCGACGGGATCGAACCCGACGAGCGGGTCCTGGACGCGGCCGACATCTGCCCGGCCCAGGCGATCACGGTGCACGAGGGGAACAGGGTGATCGCACCCGGACGGGACTGAGGGCAGGCCCGGGGCCGCGAGGCGGGCCGGCGGCCGGGTCGGCTCAGGAACGGGACGGGACCGGGCCGGGCCACCGAAGCCAGGACCGGTCCGCCCGGGGCCGGTCCGGGGCCGGTCCGGACGACGAACCGCCCGGACGGCGACCGGGATCGGCTGTTACGACTGGCGACGGGGCTTGCCCGACTTGCCGGGCCCGCCTCGCTTGCCGGCCTTGGTGCCGCCCGAACCCCGCTGGGGGCTCTTGCCCGTCGATTTCCCGGCAGCGGGCTTGCGCCCCGCGCCCCGTGCCTCGGCGCGCTTGCCCTTCGGCTGCGCCGGGGTCGGCGGGCGGCCCCGTGTGCTGTTGACGGTCCGCCCCCGGACGATCCCGATGAACTCCTCGACCAGGTCGGTCGTTTCGTCCTCCGGCCACGACAGGGCGATGCGCGACTCGGGGGCGCCGGGGACCGGCCGGTACGTGAGGTCCTTGCGGTGGTGCAGCCGGGCGAGCGACTGCGGGACGACGAGCAGGCCCACACCGGCCGCCACCAGTTCGATGGCGTCCGCCGTGGTGTCCGGGCGCTCGATCGCGGGACGTCCCGGCCTGTTCTCCCATTCGAGGGGGTCGTCGAGGGGGTGCAGCACGATGTCGTCGGCCAGGTCCTCGACGGACACCTCGTCGACCGCGGCCATGAGGTGATCCTTCGGGATCACGACCACGGTCGTCTCGGTGTACAGCGGGATCGCGCTGAGGTCCGTACGGTCGATGGGCAGCCGTACGAATCCCGCGTCGGCCCCGCCGGCCCGCAGCAGGCCGGGCGCCTCGGCCGCGGGCACCGCGACCAGGGTCAGCGGGACCTCGGGCAGCCGCTCGTTCCAAATCCGCACCCACTTGGTGGGCGTCACCCCCGGGACATAGGCGAGCCGGAACGCAGGGGGTACTTCCGAGACAGTCACCCGCCCAGATTACCGGTCGTGGTCGGCGGTAGCTCACACGCTCGATACTCTTGACACCATGACGTCGCACCAGACCACCCAGACCATGAAGCCCGCGACCGCGGCGAAGAAACTGGGTGTGTACCTCGAGGCCACCCCCACCGAGTTCCAGGAGGGTGTCGTCTCGCGCTCCGAGCTGAACGCCCTGCAGACCGATCCGCCCGAGTGGCTGCAGGAGCTGCGACGCACCGGCCCGCACCCCCGGCCCGTGGTCGCGGCGAAGCTCGGCGTCTCCATCGCCGGTCTCGCGCGCGGCGGAGTCACGGAGCCGCTCACCACGGAGCAGATCGAGGCCCTGAAGAACGAACTCCCGGAGTGGCTGCAGAAGGAGCGCGCCACCCAGGCGGAGGTCCGCAAGGAGACGGTGCGCATCAAGGAGAAGAAGGCGGAACAGGGCGAGCAGTCGCACCGGCCGCGTTCCTGACCTCCCGCGTGGCCGCCGGGTTCACCGGCGGCCACGACGACCGGCGCCCCTCACACATCAGCCCCCCGGACGTGTCGTCCGGGGGGCTGATGTGCTGTGCGGACCGGGTCAGGCCGCGGTGATGTTCTCCGCCTGCGGGCCCTTCTGGCCCTGCGTGATGTCGAAGGTCACAGCCTGGCCTTCCTGGAGCTCACGGAAGCCGGTGGAGTTGATGTTGGAGTAGTGCGCGAAGACGTCCGGGCCGCCACCGTCCTGCGCGATGAAGCCGAAGCCCTTTTCCGAGTTGAACCACTTGACGGTTCCGCTTGCCATGCCGGTGCCTCTCAGTCGATATCGGATCCGCACCGCGCGAATCCGGAGGTGATCGCCCTGGTCCTCAGGCACTGCACAGCAAAACGCCCGCGCCAGGCGCGGGCAGGTGCTGCGAACCACGACATCTGCCGATGACGCTACACGGCGAGAGGGGCGCTCACCAGAGAGCAACGCTAATTTGCCGTCACCTGCCATCCACCTGGTGCGCACGGTTACCGATCGGTACTGGGTGCGCCGGCCGTGGATCGCGTCTCAGTCACGCGGTGCGCCGGGGGCCGGAGGGCGGCTCCCGGGGGCGTCCTGGGGCGTCGTCGGCGGTGCGGCGCCGCCCTGGAGACGCTCCAGATCCCCGGGGCGTACCTGGATGACCACGAGCGCGACCAGAGCGGCCACCACGGCCATGATCGCGGCGACGATGAACGCGCTGGAGACGCCCGAGGCCAGCACCTCGTCGCCCCAGTGTCCCGGGAGCTGCCCGGTCCTGCGGAACTCCAGCAGCTGGGCCGGGGTCCCTTCCTTCAGGAAACGAGGAATCTGCTCGGCCGCCGCATTACGGCTGGCCGTGCCGAAGACCGTGACCAGAATGGACAGACCGAGCGACCCGCCCACCTGCTGGGTGGCGTTGAGGACCCCGGACGCCGCGCCCGCCTCCCGGGGCGCCACACCCGACACCGCCATCAGCGTCAGCGACACGAACTGCATGCCCATGCCGAGGCCGAAGACCAGCACGGGACCGAGGATGCTCCCCAGGTACGAGCTGTTCACATCGGTCATCGTCAGCCAGCCCAGCCCCACCGCGGCCAGGACCGCCCCCGTCACCATGAAGGGTTTGGGGCCCCATCTGGGCAGCAGTTGCGAGGTGATGCCCGCGCCCACCGCGACGATCACGCTCACCGGCAGAAAGGCGAGACCGGCCTGCAGGGGGCTGAATTCCAGGATGTTCTGCACGAACAGGGTCAGGAAGAAGAACATCCCGAACATCGCGGCGGACAGGCTCAGCATCATCCCGTAGGAACCGGCACGATTGCGGTCGCGGAACATCCACAGCGGGGTGATGGGCTGCTTCGAGCGCCGCTCGATGGCGATGAACACGGCGAGGAGCACGAGCGCCGCGCCGAAGGACAGCAGGGTCACCCGGTCGCTCCAGCCGTCCTCGGAGGCACGGATGAATCCGTAGACCAGCATGACCATGCCCAGCGTGGAGGTGAACGCGCCGACGATGTCGAAATGGCCCGGGTGGCGTTCGGACTCGCGGATGTAGCGGCGGGTGGCGAGCGCGATCAGCAGGCCGATGGGCACGTTGACGAAGAAGACCCAGCGCCAGTCGAGCCACTCCACCAGCACCCCGCCCGCGAGCAGTCCGATCGCGCTGCCACCCGCCGAGACGGCGGCGAACACCCCGAACGCCTTGTTCCGTTCGGGGCCCTCCCGGAACGTCGTGGTGATCAGCGACAGGGCCGTCGGGGAAGCGATGGCGCCACCGACACCTTGCAGCGAGCGGGCCGCGAGCAGTTGCCAGGATTCCTGCGAGAGACCGCCGAGCAGCGAGGCGAAGACGAAGAGCAGGACGCCGAAGACGAAGACCCGGCGGCGGCCGAGGATGTCTCCCAGCCGCCCGCCGAGCAGCAGGAGCCCGCCGAAGGTCAGCGTGTACGCGTTGACCACCCAGGACAGGGATTCGGTCGAGAAACCCAGTGACGTCTGGATGTGCGGCAGCGCGATGTTGACGATGGTGATGTCGAGGACGACCATCAACTGGCACGAGGCGATGACGAGAAGCGCCATCCCACCGCCTCGGCCCCGCTCCGGGGCCTGGGCAGTGTCCGCAGGTGTCGCGTGGGAGCCCGTCATGGGATTGCTTGCGTCGTGAGGGTCACTCGCGGTTCGGTCCCGGGTCGGGAGCGACCAACGGGTGAACGGTCGCGTTCACACATCGACCCTAGGACGGGGCATCGCGCCCCGCGAATCGATCATTGGGCAACCAGGCCGCCGAGCGGGTAGGTGTCGATGTCGGCACGGGGGCGCGACAGGTGCAGTGCGGTGTGGAAGTGGCCCGCCGTCTCCTTGCCGTCCGGATTCTCCCCTGTCGCGGTCACCGCGGCGACGGCGTACCGCTGCTCGGCGGCGCTGGTGAAGCGGCGCTGGACGAAGGTGGCCCCGGCGTACTTCTCCGTGGTCAGGCCGTGGCGGGCGAGGTGCTCGGCGATCGGCGCGTAGGAGCCGGTGCGCAGCACGAACGCGGCGACCCACGGTGGCGGGCCGGCGTTGTCCAGGATCGGCCGGAAAGTGGCCCCGGACAGGAAGCTGGCGCCGCCGGTGATCGTGATGAGGCGGACGTTCCGTGCCGCGTCCAGCAGGGCCGGGGAAGCCGGGGAGGTCTCCAGATTCTCGGCGAACCCGTCGTCGAGCAGGCCGACCGCCCGCGCGTAGGCGATGGCGCGGGGGGCGATGTCGAGGCCGATCACCGGGACGGCGTCCCGTCGGCGGCGGGCCCGGAAGAACGCCCGGTCGTGCTCGATCAGCTCCTGGGTGGTCATGGCCACCGTCCGCGGAGCCGTGTAGTGGGCCCGCAGGCCCTCCAGCGTCACGTCGTGGTTGAGCAGAGCGGCGTTGATCCCGTACGAGCAGCACAGGTCCAGCACCGCGTCGCCCGTGCCGCTCAGCCGGAGTTCGGCCAGGCGTCGGAAGACGGGCCGGGCGTGCTGGGGTGTCCGGTAGCCGAACGCCCCCAGTTCGCGGAAGAAGGCTCGGGGATCGGCCCGGTCGTAGATGTCGTCGAACGGGGTCATCGTCCGCTGGACGGGCGCCTCGGCGCCCTCTCCTCGTGCTTCGGCCATCGCTCGCGCTCCCCTCGGTACCCGGGCCCGCGCCCGTGGTCACCACAGCCTCCAGCAACGGGCGCGCGGGGGAAACAGGGCCTCCGCGGAACCGGACACGGCCCGGGCGGCAGGGACCGCGTCTTCGGTGCGGCGCACCGTCGACGGGGCGGTTTTTCGTCCGCCGCCACCAATCGGGACCGGTACGCCGCTGCCTAGTGTTCCCCTCACTCGGCGGCGGCCTGCCGCTCCTTCGGAGGTGACCATGCCCAGTTCCGCAGGCAAGGGGACGCGACGTACACCGAAGCGCGGGGTGCGGCCCGTGACCGCTGTGGCGGCGGCGTTCGGTCTCATCGCCACAGCGGCCGCGTGCGGGGGCGGCTCGGCCGGGGGCAGCGCGGGGTCGAGGGTGGTGGTCGCCATCGGCGCCGATCCGGGCAGTCTCAGCCCCACGACGGCGCTGGCCGGCACCGCGCTGGCGATGAACTCCTTCGCCTACGACACGCTCGTGCACATCGCGGCGGACGGTTCGCTGATCCCCGGGGTGGCCGAGAAGTGGACGGTCACCTCCACTTCGGCCCGGTTCACCATCCGCTCCGGGGTGAGCTGCGAGGACGGCTCGGCGCTCACGGCAACGGATGTGGCCGCCGAGTACAACCACATCGCCGACCCGGCGAACCAGTCGCCGATGCTCGGGCTCTCCGTACCCGTCACCGCCGTCGCGAAGGCCGACGAGGCGACGCGCACGGTCACCGTCACCACGACACGACCCGCACCGTTCATCGCGCACATGGCCCGGCTGCTGCCGCTGCTCTGCGAGGAGAGCCTGGCGGCCCCGGCCGCGCTGGCCAAGGCCACCGGGGCGAGCGGCCCGTACCGGCTGACCGAAGCGGTTCCGGGCGACCACTACACGTACGCCCGGCGGGACGGGTACACCTGGGGGCCCGGCGGCGCCACCGGGGAGGACCTTCCCCGCACGGTGGTGTTCAAGGTCGTCGCCAACGAGTCGACCGCGACGAACCTCCTGATGGCCGGGCAGATCGACGTCGCCCAGATCAACGGCGGCGACCAGCAACGGCTGGACGCGGCCGAGGTGAAGAACCGGAGCATCGACGCGCTGGTCGGCCAGCTCATGTTCAACCAGGCCGCCGGGCGTCCGTCCGCCGACCTCGCGGTGCGCCGCGCCCTGATCTCCGTACTGGATCTCAAGGACCTCAGGAACGTCGCCACGGGCGGCATCGGGACACCCCCCACCAGCATCGGGGAGGTCGCGCCAACCCCCTGCACCGGCGACCCGGTGACCGGGAATGTCCCCGCCCACGACCCCGAGCGGGCCGCCGCCGCCCTCACCGCGGCGGGCTGGACCAGGAGCGGCGGCACCTGGACGAAGGACGGCAAGCCGCTGACCATCGGGTTCAGTTACGCGACCAACCAGGGCACGCAGGTCGCGTCGGCGATCGAACTGGCCGTCCAGAAGTGGACCTCCTTCGGGGTGAAGGCATCGGCCGACCCCGTGAGCGGGTCGAGCATCGCGGGCACCCTGACGGGCGGCGACTGGGACGTGGCCTGGGCTCCCATCGGGGTGACCCTCCCGGACCAGCTGACCCAGTTCTACGACGGACAGCCACCGCCGAAGGGCAACAACTTCGGGTCCGTCGCCAACCCCGACTATCACCGGCTCGCCGCACGTGCCTCCGCCATGCCCGGCACGTCGGGCTGCGCCCTGTGGGAGCAGGCGGGTGCCGCCCTGGTCAAGCGGGTCGACATCGTGCCGATCGTCAGCAGGCCGATCCGGCACTACGCGAAGGGCGTCACCTTCCAGGTGGACGGCGGCGGCATCATCCCCAGCACTCTGCGCCGGAGCGCGAGCTGATGGCCACGCTCCCCGCGCGCTCCCCGCGCCGACGGCGCACACTCGGCATGCCGCGATTCCCGCGCGAGCGGGCCCGCAGCCCCTGGGTCGGATTCGCCCTGCGCCGCACCTGGCGGCTGGTCGCCTCTCTTGCCGCCCTGGTCACCGCCGCTTTCGCGATGATCCATCTGATTCCCGGGGACCCGGTGCGGGCGGCGCTGGGACCCACCGCCGATCCGGCCCTGGTCGATGCCCGCAGGCAGTCGCTCGGGCTGGACCAGCCGCTGCCGCAGCAGTACGGCGACTTCGTCGGCAGGCTGTTCCAGGGCAGCCTCGGGGACTCGATCGGTGCCCAGCTGCCCGTGTCCGAGATCATCTCCAGCCGGCTTCCGGCGACCCTGCAGATCGCCGTCCCCGCGTTCGTGCTGATCCTGCTGCTCGCGATCCCGGTGGGGATGACGGCCGCGGTCCTGACCCGGGACGGCCGCAGGCGGCGCGGTGAACTCGCCTTCACCGGGATCACCGGATTTCTGGGCGCCGTGCCCGAATTCCTGCTGGCGGTCGGTCTGGTGGCCGCGTTCGCCGTGGCCTGGCCGGTCCTCCCGGTGGCCTCACAGGCCGGCCCTGCCTCCTACGTACTGCCGGTACTGGCCCTCACGCTCGTCCCGGCGGCGACGCTGTCGCGCATCGTCCGGGTGGAGACGCTGCGGGTGCTCGGAGAGGACTACATGCGTACCGCCCAGGCCAAACGGCTGCCCGCCCGGCTGCGCTATCTGCGGCACGCGCTGCCCAATCTGCTGACCTCCTCGCTCACCCTGGGCGGCCTGCTGTTCAGCTCGCTGCTCGCCGGCACGGTACTGATCGAGAACGTCTTCGCCTGGCCCGGCCTCGGCACCACGATCGTGCAGGCCATCACCGAGAAGGACTACCCCCTGGTCCAGGGCGTCGTGCTGGTCTACGGGGCGGCCGCGCTGCTGATCACCTTCGCCGTCGACGTGGCCGTGGCCGTCGCCGACCCCCGGTCCACCGTTCGCGGGAGCTGACGATGCCTCAGAGGAATCACGACACCGCGCTGCGGCACCGGCTGGGGCGCACCCTCAGGACGCCGATCGGCGTCACCGCCCTCACCGCCTGCCTGGTGGTGGCGCTGGTCGCCGTGTTCGGCCCCACCCTGCTCGGCGCCCAGGCGGCGCGGGTGGACACGGACGCGATCAACGAGGGCAGCAGTGCCGCGCACCTGCTCGGCACCGACCAACTGGGCCGCGACATCGCCGCCCGGGTGGTGGTGGCGACCCGGCTGACCCTTCGCCTCACGCTGCTGGCCACCGCGATCGGGGTCGGTGGCGGGCTGCTGCTCGGTGTCGCACCCGCGGTGCTCGGGCGCCGCGCCGGGCGGCTGATCACCGCCGTGGTGGGCGTGCTGGTGGCCTTCCCCGGACTGCTGTTCCTCCTCTTCCTGGCCACGATCTTCGGCGTGGGCAGCACCGGGGCGGTGTTCGCGGTGGGGCTCGCCATGGTCCCGCCGATGGCACGGCTGGTGCAGAACCTCACGGCGTCGGTCGCGGGGGCGGACTACGTCTCGGCGGCACGGATCCTCGGTGTGGGGCGGTTCCGGCTGGTGGTCCGTCATCTGCTGCCCAACATCGCCGAGCCGTCGGTGCTGTTCGCCACCCAGGCGGCGGGGGGCATCCTGGTCGCCTTCTCGGGTCTCTCCTTCCTCGGGCTCGGTGTGCAGCCCCCGGACTACGACTGGGGGCGGCTGCTCAACGAGCAGTTGAACCGGGTCTATGTGAACCCGGTGGCGGCCCTGGCGCCCGGTGCGGCCGTGGTGCTGACGGGGCTGATGTTCGGGCTGGTCGGCGAGGTGCTCGCCCAGGCGGGCGGCCGACGGGCACCACAGGCGCGCGGGACGTCGGCGCCGCGGCGGCCGGAAAAGTTCGTGCGGGACACGACGGCCGGCGCCGACGGCGGGCCGGTGGTCCGGGCGCACGATCTACGGGTGACCTTTCCCGGCGGGCGGCAGGCCGTACGCGGCATCTCGCTGGACATCGGCGCGGGCGAGGCCGTCGGGCTGGTCGGCGAGTCCGGTTCCGGCAAGAGCCTGACCGCGCTGGCACTGGCGGACCTGGTTCCGCACCCGGGACAGGTCTCCGCGCGTACGCTCCGCTTCGACGGGCACGATCTGCGGGCGGACCCCCGGCTGGGCACCGCCCTGGCCATGGTCTTCCAGGACCCGATGGCCTCGCTCAACCCCGCCCTGCGCGTGGGCCGCCAGCTCGCCGAGGTGGCGGAGGTGCACCTCCGCCACACCCGGGCGCAGGCCGCGGCGCGCGCCGTCGACCGGCTCGGCGCCGTCCGTATCCCGTCGCCGGAACGCCGGGCCCGGCAGCGGCCGCACGAGTACTCCGGCGGGATGCGTCAACGGGCCGTCATCGCGATGGGGCTGATGGGGAACCCGAAGCTGATCATCGCCGACGAGCCGACCACGGCACTGGATGTGGCGGTCCAGAAGCAGGTGCTCGACCTGCTGGCCGAGGTGCGTGAGGACTCCGGCGCGGCACTGCTGCTGATCTCCCACGACCTCGCCGTCGTGGCCCAGGTCTGCGAACGGGTGCTGGTGATGTACGGCGGCCTGATCGTCGAGAGCCTCCCCGTCACGGAGTTGCTGCGCGGCGCCGCGCACCCCTACACACGGGCGCTGATCGGAGCGGTCCCGACGATGACCACGGCCCCCGGTACGGAGCTGGTGACCATTCCGGGCCGTCCGCCGGAGCCGGGCGAGGACAGCGGCGGATGCTCCTTCGCCCCGCGCTGCGAACGGGCCCGGGAACGCTGTCACACAGCCGCGCCCGCGCTGGCCGGCTTCGGGGCGGGCCGGGAGGTCGCCTGCTGGTATCCGGTGGGCGGGGCGGCGGGCGGCGACCCCGTCGGGACCGCGCCACGGACGACGGAGGCCACCTCATGAGCTCCCTGGAACTGTGCGGGATCACCGTGCGATACGGCCGCTTCACCGCAGTGGAGAACGTGGATCTGCTGGTGCCGGACGGGACGGTGACGGGCCTGGTCGGCGGTTCGGGGTCGGGCAAGTCGACCCTCGGCAGGGCCGTGGTGGGGCTGGCGCCACTGGCGGCGGGCCGCGTACGGGTGGCGGGGCGCGAGGTCGGCGTACGGCGCGGTCGCAGCCCGGTGCAGCTGGTGTTCCAGAATCCGTACGCCTCGCTCGACCCGCGCATGAGCATCGGTGCCGCGGTCGCCGAGGCCCTGCCCCGCCGGGCCCGTACCGACGGGGAGCCGAATCGCCGGCCGACGGCCCGCGAGCGGCGCGCCGCCCGGGACGCGGAGGTGGCGCGCTGCCTCGAACTCGTGGGCATCGACCCCGGGCGGGCGGCACTGACGCCGGACGCGCTCTCCGGCGGACAGCGCCAACGCGTCGCCCTGGCCCGCGCCCTGGCCGCCCGGCCCGCCGTGCTGATCGCGGACGAGATCACCTCGGCGCTGGACGTCTCCGTCCAGGGCGCGGTGCTCAATCTGCTGCGGCGGCTCCAGCGCGAACTGGGGTTCTCCATGCTGTTCATCTCCCACGACCTCGCGGTCGTGCGCCATCTGTCCGACCAGGTCGCCGTGCTGGACGGCGGGCGCCTGGTCGAGTGCGGTCCCACCGCCGAGGTACTGGAGCGGCCCGCACACCCGACGACGCGCACCCTCATCTCCTGCGTACCCACCCTTGCGACCGCCGAGGAGGCGTCATGACCAGAGCACTGAGGATCGACGATGTGTACCGCTTCGAGATCCCCTGCGACCCCTCGTTGTCCCCCGACGGCGAACGCGTCGCGTACACGCTGACCACCCAGGATGCCGAGCGGGACTGTGCGGTGACCTCGATCTGGGAGGTCCGCGGTACGGGCGGCCCGGCCCGCCGGCTCACCCGGGGTCCCTCGGACGCCGCGCCGCGCTGGTCCCCGGACGGCACGCGGCTGGCGTTCCTGCGCGCGGGGCAGTTGCATCTGCTGCCCGCGGACGGGGGCGAGGCGGCGCCGCTGACCACGGCCGCCCGGTGTCCGGCGGGGGCGGGGGTGCCGGTGTGGAGCCCGGACGGCTCGCGGATCGCGTTCGCGGGGCCGGGGTCGCGCCGCGAGGACACCGCCCCGGTGGTGATCGACGGCCTCGGCTGGAAGGTGGACGGGGCGGGTCTGCTCGGCGCGGTCCGCGCCCAGTTGTTCGTGGTGGAGGTGGAGTCCGGCGAGGTCCGGCAGCTCACGGACGGCGACCGGCACGCGGGCCCGCCCGCCTGGTCGCCCGACGGCACACGGCTCGCCTATCCTGCGCCGGCCGGGCCGGACGCGGATGTCACCGGGACCTCGGCGGCTCATGTCGTCGAGGTCGGGGCCGCCCTGCCCGCACCCGTACGGGTCGGCCCGCCCACGGGGGTGGCCGGGCCGGTGAGCTGGTACCCCGACGGGAGCGCGCTGCTCGTCGTCGGGCGGACCGGCACGGGGGTCGGCCATCTGGAGCTGCTGCGCCAGCCCCTCGACGGATCCGCTCCGGTGTCGCTCAGCGCCCCTCTGGACCGTAACGTCCTGCCCGGAGGGCCCGGATATCCGGGGGCGCTGCCGCAGTTCCACGGCGACGGCATCGTGTTCTGCGCCCGCGACCGGGGGGCCACCCGGCTCTACCGCGTCGACGCTTCCGGGATCGGCGAGTTCGCGCTGCCCGCCGGTGAGGGGGTCAGCGGGTGTTCGGTCGCCGCCAAGGCGGGCCGGGCCGCGCTGGTCGTCTCCGACACATCGAGTTTCGGCGAGATCGCGCTGCTCGACCTGGCTGACGCGGGGTCCGGGCGGCCGGGCGACCCGGGCAGCGGACGGCAGCCCGCGCGGCTGACCGCGCACATGGCGCGCTCGCTGCCCGGCGTCGCCCTCCACCCTTTCACCGAAAGGGAGTTCACCGTCTCGGACGGCACCGTCGTGCACGGGATGATCACCCGCGCTCCCGGCACCGCCCCGGGCGGCCCCCTGCTGGTGGACGTGCACGGCGGACCGCACAACGCCTGGGCGCCGCACGCCGATCCGGCCCACCTCTACCACCAGGAGCTGGTCTCGCGGGGCTGGACCGTCCTGACACTGAACGTGCGCGGCAGCGACGGCTACGGCGAGTCCTTCTACAGGGCCGCCGTGGGCGCCTGGGGCGAGGCGGACGAGCAGGACATCCTCGAACCGATCGCCGCCCTCGTCGACGAGGGGCTGGTCGACCCGGCCCGGATCGCGCTCACCGGCTACAGCTACGGCGGCTATCTGACCTGCTGGCTCTCCGCCCGCAGCGATCTCTTCGCCGCCGTCGTACCGGGCGGCGTGGTCGCCGACCTGACGAGCCTGGCCGGGACGTCCGAGGAGGGACATCTGATCGCCGGTCACGAGATCGGCGACCGGGACCGGCTGACGGCACTCTCCCCGCTCAGCCATGTGGACGCGGTCCGCGCGCCCACGCTGATCCTGCACGGCGGCGCGGACGACTGCTGCCCGGCCGGCCAGGCCGAGCAGTGGTTCCACGCACTGCGCACCCGGGGCGTACCGGTCCGGCTGGTGCTGTACCCGGGCTGCTCGCACCTGTTCATCCTCAACGGCCGGCCCTCGCACCGGGAGGACTACTCCCGGCGCCTCGTCGACTGGGTCACCACACACACCGACCGCTGAACACAACGAAGCTGGAGCCGACCATGACCACGAATCCGGAGCCGAACATGACCGACACCGCCGTCCCGTCCGCCGAGCTGCCCCCGGGCCTGTCCGCGGAGCTGACCGCCCACTGGGCAGCCCGCCTCACCGAGCTCGCCGCCCGCTACCGGGTTCCCGGCGCGAGCCTCGCCGTCCTGCACCGGGGCGAGGTGACGATCGAGGCGTCCACCGGCCTGGCCAACATGGAGGCCGGGATCGCGGCGACGACCGACACCCTGTTCCAGATCGGCTCGATCTCCAAGGTATGGACCACCACGGTGGCCATGGCCCTGGTCGACGAGGGGCTGCTCGAACTGGACGCCCCCATCGTCTCCGTGCTCCCCGAACTGCGTCTCGTCAACGACGAGTTGACCCAGGGAGTGACGCTCCGCCATCTGCTGACGCACACCAGCGGCATCGACGGCGACTTCTTCGCCGACACCGGCCGGGGCGACGACTGCCTGGAGAAGTTCACCGCGCTGCTGGCCGATGTCGCCGCCAACCACCCGCTGGGCGCCACCATGTCGTACTGCAACGCGGGCTTCACCCTGCTCGGCCGGGTGCTGGAGCATGTCACCGGCGTCCAGTGGGACGAGCTGATGCGTGAGCGCCTGTACCGGCCGCTCGGCCTGACCCGTACGGTCACCCTGCCGGAGGAGGCGCTGCTCCACCGCGCCGCCGCCGGACACCCGGGCGAGCCCCCGGCGCTCGCCCCGCAGTGGGGCCTGATGCGGTCGGCCGGACCGGCCGGGCTGATCTGCTCGACGCCGCGCGAGGTCCTCGCCTTCGCCCGGATGCACCTCGACGGCGGTGTCTCCGGGAACGGCACCAGGATCGTCTCGGCCGAGAGCGCCACCGCCATGCAGACCCCGCAGGTGAAGGTCCCCGACGCGAACATGCTGGGGCATGCCTGGGGGCTGGGCTGGATCCTCGACACCTGGGACGGACAGCCGGTGTACGGCCACGACGGCGGGACCATCGGCCAGAGCGCGTTCCTGCGGGTGCTGCCGGGGGCCGACCTCGCGATCTGCCTGCTCACCAACGGCGGCGACACCATGGGCCTGTATCTGGAGGTGTTCTCGGAGATCGCCCGCGAGCTGGCCGGGGTGACGATGCGCGCCACGCTCCAGCCCGCGAAGGAGCCGGTCGCGTTCGACCCGGCCGAGTACGTCGGGGTGTACGAGCGGATCTCCAGCCGGATGGAGATCGTGGAGCGGGACGGCGCTCTGGTGATGCTCGACAAGGTGACGGGGCCGCTGGCCGGGCTGACCTCGGAGCCCGACAAGGAGTACGCGATGCACCCGGTCGGGCCGGGTCTCTTCGTGCTGCGCCGGCCCGGGTTCAGCACCTGGATCCCGGTCGTGTTCTACACGCTCGCCGACGGCACTCCGTATCTGCACCACGGTGCCCGCGCCACCCCGAAGGCCCTCTGACGTGCCCGCGTTCGCCACCGCGCTGGAGGCGGGTCTGCCGGACCTGCTGGCGGGCATCGAGGAGCTGGTGCTGGCCGAGTCGCCCAGCACGGACCGGGCCGCCGTCACGGCCTGCGCCCGGGTCGTCGCCGCACTCGGCACCCGGCTGACGGGTGCCGAGCCGGAGTGGCTGGACACGCCGGGAAGTCCCGCCCTGCGCTGGCGCTTCGGCTCCGGTGACAAGGTGCTGCTGCTGGGCCACTTCGACACGGTCTGGCCGGTGGGCTCCCTGGCCGGGCACCCCTTCGCGGTGACCGGGGGCCGGCTGACGGGGCCCGGCTGTTTCGACATGAAGGCCGGGGTGGTGCAGCTGTTCCACGCGCTCTCCGTGCTCGACGACCGGGACGGCGTATCGGTGCTGCTCACCGGCGACGAGGAGATCGGCGCCCCGGACTCGCGCGCCCTCATCGAGGCCGAGGCCCGCCGTACACGCGCCGTGCTGGTCCTGGAGGCGAGCGAGGGCGGGGCGCTGAAGACGGCGCGCAAGGGGGTGTCCGGCTACGAACTGGGGATCGCCGGACGCGCGGCGCACGCCGGTCTCGAACCCGAGCGGGGCGTCAATACGACCACCGAGCTGGCGCACCAGGTGCTCGCGGTGTCGGCGCTCGCCGATCCGACGACCGGCACCACGGTGACCCCGACCGTGGCCTCCTCCGGCACCACCGGCAACACGGTGCCCGACGCGGCCCGGCTGCTGGTCGACGTACGGGTGGGGAGCCTCGGCGAACAGGTCCGGGTGGACCGTGCGATGGGCGCACTGGCGCCGGTGCTCGCGGGCGCCTCACTGCGGGTGTCGGGCGGTCCTAACCGGCCGCCGCTGCCGGCGAGCGCGTCACAGGAGCTGTTCGCCCGTGCCCGCAGCCTCTACGCCGGCCTGGGCTTCGGGGCGCTGCGCGGAGTGGCGGTCGGCGGCGGCTCCGACGGCAATCTGACAGCCGGGGTGGGTACGCCCACGCTGGACGGACTGGGGGCGGTGGGCGGTGGGGCGCACGCCGACGACGAGCATGTGACCGTCGCCGAACTGCCCCGTCGCGCGGCGCTGGTGGCGTCGCTGGTGACCTCGCTCGTACGTGAGCCGGTGGCCGGGACGGACCGGGTGGAAGCGTGAACAGTACGCACGTCGTGGCCGCGGCGGCCGCCGCGGAACGGGCGGCGCTCGATGCGGGGGTGAGCGTCGCGGAGCTGCACGATCCGGACGAGATCCTGGCGGCCTGCGGGCTGCTGGACCGGATCTGGCGGCCCCAGCCGGGCAACCCGCTGATCACCCCGGAACTGCTGCGCGTCTTCGCCCACTCCGGCAGCTATGTGGTGGGAGTCCACCGGGACGGCGAGATGACCGGGGTCTGCCTGGGGTTCCTGGCCACCGCCGGGCTGCACTCGCACATCGCCGGGGTGGCCGGCAGCGCCCGCGGCCGCAATGTCGGGTTCGCCGTCAAACTGCACCAGCGGGCCTGGGCACTGGCCCGTGACATCACGACGGTGACCTGGACGTTCGACCCGCTGGTCAGCCGTAACGCCTACTTCAACCTGGCGAAGCTGGGGGCGGTGCCGAGCGAGTATCTGGCCGACTTCTACGGCACGATGCACGACGCGGTGAACGCCGGTACCGAGACGGACCGGCTGCTGGTCCGCTGGGAGCTGACCGGCGGGTCCGCCGTCGGGGCCGCCGCGGGCACCCCCCTCGTCGTCACGTACGACACCCCGGGTGCCCGCACCGTGGTCGCACTGGACGCCAAGCCCGACGGCCGTCCCGCCGTCGGCCGCCTGGACGGCGACACCGTACTGGTGCGGATCCCGGCGGAGATCGAGGCGCTGCGCCGCACCGACCCGCCCCTGGCCCGCGAGTGGCGGTACGCGCTGCGCGAGGTCCTCGGTGGGCTGATGGAGCAGGGACACGCCGTCACCGGATTCACCCGGGACGGCTGGTATGTGATCGACAAGCGTCAGGAGAGAACGGCATGAAGCTCGTCGGTGTGGAACTGCGCCGGATCGCGATGCCCCTGGTGGCACCGTTCCGGACCTCGTTCGCCACCCTGACCTCCCGGGAGATCCTGCTGGTCAGGGTCGAGACCGAGCACCACGAGGGGTACGGGGAGTGCGTCACCATGGCCGATCCGCTGTACTCCTCGGAGTACACGGCGGCGGCGGTGGACGTCCTGCGCAGCCATCTGGTGCCCGCGCTCGGCGCACTGCCCACCCTCGATCCATGGGCGGTCGCCCCGGCGCTGGCCGCTTTCAAGGGCCACCGGATGGCCAAGGCGGCGCTGGAGACGGCCGTGCTCGACGCCTGGCTGCGCGCCCACGAGCTGTCGATGGGCCAGTGGCTGGGGGCGACGGCCGAGCGGGTGCCGGCCGGGGTGTCGGTCGGCATCATGGACTCCGTCCCCGCCCTGCTCGACGCGGTCGACGGCTATCTGGCCGAGGGATACCGGCGGATCAAGCTGAAGATCGAGCCCGGCTGGGACGTGGCACCCGTGCGGGCCGTCCGCGAGCGCTTCGGCGACGACGTGGCGCTCCAGGTGGACGCCAACACCGCCTACACCCTCGCGGACGCCGGGCAGCTGGCCCGGCTGGACCCGTACGGTCTGCTGCTGATCGAACAGCCGCTGGACGAGGAGGACATCCGGGGCCACGCGGCACTGGCGCGTCGGGTGCGGACCCCGATCTGTCTGGACGAGTCCATCGTCTCCGCCCGGTCGGCGGCGGACGCGATCGCGATGGGTGCCTGTTCGGTCGTCAACATCAAACCGGGCCGGGTGGGCGGCTATCTGGAGGCGCGGCGGATCCACGACGTGTGCGCCGCGCACGGCGTCCCTGTCTGGTGCGGCGGCATGCTGGAGACGGGGCTGGGCAGGGCCGCCAACGTCGCCCTCGCCGCGTTGCCCGGGTTCACCCTGCCCGGCGACACCTCGGCCTCCGACCGGTACTACCGCACCGACATCACCGAGCCGTTCGTCCTCGATGACGGCTACCTCGATGTGCCCCGGGGGCCGGGGCTCGGGCTCTCCCCCGTCCCCGGCCGGCTGGCCGAGGTCACCGAATCGACGGAATGGATCAGCCGATGACCACGATCCGGCCGGGTACGACGGGAATACCGACCGCCACCGCCGAGAACAGGATCCGGGCGGCGTTCGACGAAGCCGGGGTCGAGGGATTCTTCCTCGCCCGCGAGATCGACGGGGACCGCACGATCGGCGTCTCGGCGGACGAACCGGTCGTTCTCGCCTCGGTGTTCAAGATCCCGGTCGCCCTCGCCTACGCCCGCGAGGCCGCCGCCGGGCGGCTGGAGCGGACCGAGCGTCTCGCGGTGGACACACGGTACCGGGACGGTGGAATCGGCACGTCCGGCTGCGCCGACCCGATCGAGATGAGCCTGCGCGACCTCGTCCACCTGATGCTGACGATGAGCGACAACGCCGCCACCGACGTGGTGCTGGCCCGGGTCGGTCTCGACACGGTCAATGGCCTGCTCCGTGAACTCGGCCTGGAGCACACCCATCTGATCGGCGGCTGTCTCGAACTGATCAGCTCGCTCCTCGCGGACCTCGGCGCGTCCACCGAGGCCGAGGCGCACGCGAAGCTGGCGGCGCTGGGGCCGGAGCGGATCATGGAGCTCTCGGTGTGCGTGCCGGAGCTCACCACCCGCTCCACGGCCCGGGAGACCGCCGAACTGCTCGCCCGTATCTGGCGTGACGAGGCCGGTTCCGCGGTCGCCTGTGCCGAGGTGCGGGCCGTGATGGCCCAGCAGATCTGGCCGCACCGGCTCGGCTCCGGGTTCGACGACAGCTACCGGCTGGCCGCGAAGACCGGGACGCTGCCGGGCTGGCGCAATGAGGCCGGGGTGATCGAACATCCGGGCGGCGGGCGCTGGGCGGTGGCCGTCTTCACCCGGTCCGACACCCCCGACCTGCGCAATCCCCGGGCGGACCGGGTGATCGGGCAGGTGGCGCGACTGGCCGTCGACGAACTCCGATCCCTTAGTTTGTGACGATGACGGAGCAGCCGCGGGCCGTGCTCGGCCGGATACTCACGGATCTGGGATCGACGCTGATCGAGGTGGTGGCCGGGGAGGCGGATCCGGCCCGTGCCGTGACCGGGGTGCTGATCCAGGACCCGTTGGACGAGCCGGCCCGGCTGCCGGGCGCGGTGGTACTCGGCGTCGGGGTGTACGGCGCCGAGCAGGTCGCCGCCCTCGTCGACCGTTCCGCCGGTCTCGGCGCGGCGGCCGTGGTGGTCCGGTCGCCGGTCCCGGTGGAGGGGCCGGTGTCCGAGGCGGCCGCGCGCACCGGCCTCACCGTGCTGGGCCTGACCCCGGGCGCGTCCTGGGCGCAGGTGGCGGCGCTGCTGCGGTCGCTGCTCGCCGTCGACGAACTGGGCACGGTGGGCGGTCCCGACGAGGCCGACGGCGGTGAGCCGCTGGCCGGGGATCTGTTCGCCCTGGCCAACGCGACGGCCGGGCTCCTGGACGGCCCGGTCACCGTGGAGGACCGCAACGGGCGGGTGCTGGCGTTCTCCAGTCGGCAGGACGAGGGCGACGAGGCCAGGATCGCGACCGTCCTGGACCGTCAGGTGCCCGCGGAGAAGCTGCGGGCGCTGGAGGAGCGCGGCGCCTTCCACGCCCTGTACCGCAACGAGGGTCCGGTCTTCGTGGAGGGCATCTCCGCCAAGCCGCGGGTCGCGATCGCCGTCCGGGCGGGCGGTGAGATCCTCGGTTCGATCTGGGTCGTCGTCGAGGGCCCGCTGAGCGAGGACCGTACGCAGTCCCTGCACGAGGCGGCGAAGGTGGCGGCCCTGCATCTGCTGCGGCAGCGGACGGGCGAGGACGTCGAGCGCCGGCTGCGCGCGGATCTGCTCGCCACCGTGCTGGAGGGCGGCCCGCACGCGCCCCAGGCCGCCATCCGGCTGGGCCTTTCGGTGCAGCCCGCCTGCGTCCTGGCCCTGGCGGTCACCGGAGAGGCGTCCGCGCCCGACCGGGCGGCGGCGGGCGAGCGCGTCGCGGAGGCCCTCGCCCTGCATCTGTCGGCGATCCACCCCCGTACGGCGGCGGCCTCGCTGGGTGGTGTCAGTTACGCGGTTCTGCCGACGAGTTCGGACGAGCAGGCGCTGCGGGTGGCCGAGGCGTTCCTGGGCCGCATCGGCGGTCGGGTCCCGGCCGTCATAGGCGTCGGCAGGCTCGCCGCGCGCCCGGCCGAGCTGCGACGTTCCCGCGCGGATGCGGACCGGGCGCTGCGGGTGCTCTGCTCCGGGCGCTCGGCGCGCCGGGCGGCCCGGCTGTCGGACGTCTACGCCGCCTCGCTGCTGGAGGAGCTGACGGACCGGATCGCCGCCGAGGACGATCTTCCCGACGGTCCGGTGGTCCGGCTGCGCGCCTACGACGCGCGGCACCACACCGCCCTCACCGAGACGCTGGACGCCTGGCTGAGCACGTTCGGTGATGTGATCGCCGCCGCGGCCACCGTCCACATCCACCCCAATACCTTCCGGTACCGGCTCAAGCGGCTGGCCGTGGTGGCGGGCATCGACCTCGGCGACCCGGAGGCACGGTTCGAGGCCATGCTCCAGTTGCGGCTGCGGCCGCCCGGTCCGTGATCCCCGGTACGCCGACCGGGCCCGTTCGGCCGCCGCTGTGGCGGGCTCATCGCAGGGCGTGCACCGCCGCCCCGAACAGCGCCGGTGCGCGCTGGGCCGCGGTGACGATCAGACGGCCTCCGCCGGGGTACCGGGCCGCCCTCAGCAGGGCTTCGGTGAGCAGCCGGTGACGTCTCGTCAGCCGGGCCCAGTGCCGGGGGTAGTCCTGGGGGCGGCCTGTGGCCAGGCAGCCGATCGCCGCGGTGGCCGTCGCCATGGCCAGGGCGATGCCCTCCCCCGTCAGCGCGTCGATGTAGCCCGCCGCGTCGCCGACCAGCAGGACACGTCCGGCCCGCAGGCTCCGGGCTCCCTGCCGCAGGGGTCCGGCGCCGCGCACGGGGGTGGCGTCCAGGCCGTCGAGTACGGCGGCGAGCGCGGGGAAGGCGGTCAGGTGCCGCGCGTAGGGGCGGCGGTCGCGGCTGAGTACGGCCACGCCCACGAGGTGCTCCCCGACGGGTGTCACATAGGCCTCGCCCTGCCGGGACCAGTGGACTTCGACGAAGTCCGTCCAGGGGGCGATCCGGTAGTGGCGGCGCAGCCCGTAGCGCCGCGGCGCCGCGGCGGGGCGGTCGAGGCCCAGTTCACGGCGGAGCGGGGAGTGCAGACCGTCCGCGGCGATGAGCCAGCGGGCGGTGAGTCCCATCGCGCCGACGCTGTCGTGGTGCTGGCGGACGCCGGTCACCTTGCCCGGTACGACCCGGACGCCGAGTTCCACGGCCCGCCGGTGCAGCGCGGTGTGCAGTTCGGTCCGCCGTACGCCGAGCCCCCGGCCGTCGCGGAACGCCGCCTGGGCGCTGCGGCCGCCTTCGAGGTAGCGGATTCCCCGCAGTTCGCGGCCGGAGGGCCGCACTCCCAGCGCCCGCAGGGCCGCGACCCCGCTCGGCATGATCCCCTCGCCGCACGCCTTGTCGACGGGGGTGGTGCGGGGTTCGACCACGACGGTGTCCATCCCCGCGCGGGCCGCCGCGATCGCCGCGGCCAGGCCGGCCGGGCCGCCGCCGGCCACCAGGACGTCGATCACACCCGCACCTGCGCTTCCGGCATACGTGCCAGTGCCCCGTCCTCGCACCGGACCCGCACGACCATCAGGGCGGCGTTGAGCAGGGTGAACACGGTGGCGGTCACCCAGGCGCCATGGACCAGGGGCAGCGCCAGTCCTTCGGCGGCGACCGCGACGTAGTTGGGGTGGCGCAGCCACCGGTAGGGCCCGCCGGTCACCAGGGGCAGGCCCGGAACGACGATGACGCGGGTGTTCCACCGGTGTCCGAGCGTGCGGATGCACCACCAGCGCAGTGCCTGCGCGGCGAGGACCACGGCCGCCATGGTCCAGCCGAGCAGCGGCGGGAACGGGCGTCCGGTCAGCGCGACTTCGGCCAGGCAGCCCGCCAGCAGGCCCGTGTGCAGGGCGACCATCGCCGGGTAGTGCTCCCGGCCGGCCTCCGTGCCGCCGCGGGCCAGGCTCCAGCGGGTGTGGCGCCGGGCCACGGCGAGTTCGGCGAGGCGTTCGGCCGCGACGGCCAGCACCAGCGCGGTGTACCAGATCATGTGTCCTCCGTCCTACCAGCGCAGCAGCACCAGTTCGCAGCAGAATCCGGGTCCCATGGCCATCAGCAGACCGGGCGTTCCCGGTTCGGGCCGCCGCTCCGCCAGCGTGTCCCGAAGGACGTGCAGGACCGAGGACGAGGACAGATTGCCCACGTCGGCCAGTGAGCGCCGGGTGACGTCGAGGGCGTTCTCGGGCAGTGCGAGGGCCTCGGAGACGGCTTCGAGCACTTTGGGGCCGCCCGGATGGCACACCCAGTGGGCGATGTCCTTCGGTTTGAGGCCGTGTTCCGCCAGGAATCCGCTCACGTCGTCGGCGAGATACCGGCGGACCACGTCGGGGACGGCCGGGTCGAGCACCACCTTGAAGCCGGTGCTGCGGACGTCCCAGCCCATGATGTGCTCGGTGTCCGGGTACATCCGGCTCCGGGTGGCGACCACCTCGGGGCCGGCGGTGCGGGGCCGGCGGTCTCCGGTGACGACGACGGCGGCCGCACCGTCGCCGAACAGCGCGGTCGCCACCAGGTTGGCGGGGGTCACGTCATCGCGCTGGAAGGTGAGGGAGCAGAGCTCGACCGAGAGCAGTACGGCGACGTGGTCGGGCGCGCCGAGCAGATAGTCGTGCAGCCGGGCCACCCCGGCCGCTCCGGCGACGCATCCCAGGCCGAAGACCGGCAGCCTCTTGACGTCCTGCCGCAGGCCGAGGCGGCCCACGAGCCGGGCGTCGACGGACGGCGCGGCCACTCCGGTGACGGAGGTGAACATGAGCAGGTCCACATCGGTGGCCCGCAGTCCGGCGGCGCGCAGTGCGCCGCGTACCGCCTCGGCGCCGAGGTCGACCGCAGCGCCGACGAACACGTCGTTGGCCCCGCCGAAGCCGTCGAGTGCGTCATAGCGTTCCAGCGGCAGGACCGTGTGGCGGTTGCGGACCTGCGCGTTCTCGTGGAGCCGGTCCAGTACGCGGCGGTCGGCGCCCGGCGGCAGGCAGGTGCGCGCCACCATGTCGGTGACCTCCCGCTGGGCGTGGCGGTGCGGTGGCAGGGCCCCGTGGACAGCTGCGATCCGGCTCATCCCGACTCCTGCTTAGGCGGCGTCATGGCCCCATCCTGCCCCCAGAAGTGGATGAATCGCCGTAAACGACCCGTGCGGCTGTCGTGTTGGCCCGGCCCCGGGTCCGTACGATCAGCCGATGGACAACCCGGACGAACCGGCCATGACCGTGGCGGTCACCCCGCCGTTCCACCGCGCTGCGGGGCTAGCCATGGCCTGTCATCCCGGGCCGGTGGTCGCGGTGACGTCGCTGGCTGCCGCGCTGGCCGTCGCCGCCGGTTCGAGCGCGGCCCGTTGCCTCCTGATCGGCGCGGCCGTGCTGGCCGGTCAGCTCTCGGTCGGCTGGTGCAACGACGCCTACGACGCGCGGCGCGACGCCGAGGCCGGCCGCCGGGGAAAGCCGGTGGCCCTCGGGGCGGTGAGCCCCGGCGAGGTGTGGGCAGCGGCGTTCATCGCCCTCGCCCTGTGCGTACCGCTGTCGCTGGCCTGCGGCCCGCAGGCGGGTACGGTGCATCTGGCCGCGGTCGCCGCGGCGTGGCTGTACAACCTGCGGCTCAAGGCGACCGCCCTGTCCTGGCTCCCCTATGCGGCCGGATTCGGCGCGCTGCCGGCCGTGGTGACCCTGAGCCTGCCGGGCCACCCCTGGCCCGCGTGGTGGGCGGTGGGCGCCGGTGCGCTGCTCGGGTTCGCGGCCCATCTGGGCGACACGCTCGCGGACATCGCCGACGACGAGCGGGCCGGTATCCGCGGTCTGCCGCACCGGCTCGGCGCCACGGGCACCCGGCTGCTGCTGCCGCTCGCCCCGGCGGCGGCGACGGCGGTGCTGGTGCTGGGCCCCGCGGGGCCACCGGACCGGTGGGGCGCGGCCACGCTCGCGCTGGTCCTCCCGACGGCGTTCGCCGGACTCGTCCTGGGCCGGTTCTGGCGCAAGGCGGCTCTGGCGGGGACGGTGGCCGTGGCGGCGGTGGACCTGTCCCTGCTCCTGGTCCGGGGCAGCAGCTTCACCTGACCCCGCACCAGGAACGGGGGATCTCCTCCCGCCGACGGCGGGGGTCCCGGCCGCGGTCCCGTATTTTCCGGTCGCGGCACTATGAACTGATAGGTCCTCCCGCTACCCTCCGCGCATGATTTCCACGGTTGTCTGGGGAACTGGCAACGTCGGCCGCGCGGCGATCCGCGCCGTCGAAGCACATCCGGCCCTCGCACTCACCGCCGTCATCGTCCACGACCCCGCCAAAGTCGGCCGGGACGCCGGTGACCTCGGCGGGACGGGCCGCCGTCTGGGGGTCGCCGCGACCGACGACGCCGCCGGTGTGCTGGCCGCCGGTCCGCGGGCGGTGGTGTACGCGGCGTCGGGCGACATCCGCCCCGACGAGGCCCTCGACGACATCTGCCGGGCGATCCGGGCCGGTGCCGTGGTCGTCACCCCCGCGCTGTACGCGCTCTACGACCAGCTCAACGCCCCCGCGGAGCTGCGGGAGCCGGTCCTGGCCGCCATCGCGGACGGCGGCGGCTCGCTGTTCGTCTCCGGAGTCGACCCCGGCTGGGGCAACGATGTGCTGCCCCTGCTGATCAGCGGCCTCGGCACCACCGTGGACGTGATCCGCTGCCAGGAGATCTTCGACTACTCCACCTACGACCAGGAGGACTCGGTCCGCGACCTGATCGGCATGGGCCGGCCGATGGACTTCGAGCCGCTGATGCTCGCCCCGACGGTCCCCACGATGGTGTGGGGCGGGCAGATACGGCTGATGGCCAGGGCGCTCGGGGTCGAACTGGACGGGATTCGCGAGACGTTGGAGCGGTGCCCGCTGGAGACCGCGGTGACGACCAGGACGATGGGCGGGTTCGAGGCCGGTACGCAGGGTGCGGTGCGGTTCGAGGTGCAGGGCATCGTCGAGGGCGAGCCCCGCATCGTCATCGAGCACATCACCCGCATCCACCCCTCCTGCGCACCGCACTGGCCGAGCCCGCCCGACGGCGACGGCGCGCACCGGGTGGTCATCGAGGGCCGCCCGCGTATCGAGGTCACGGTGGAGGCCACCGACGAGGGCGAGAACCGGTCGGCGGGCGGGAACGCCACCGCGGTCGGCCGCCTCGTGAGCGCCGTCGACTGGCTCGTGGCGGCGGAACCCGGACTGTACGACGCACTCGACGTCCCACTGCGCCCCGCAGTCGGCAGACTCGGAAGGAGATCACGATGAACATCGACATCCCCGAAGGCAAGGACGCCATCGCGTACGTATGGGGCGAGATGGTCCCGGGGATCGGCATCGCCGCCGCGAATTTCTCCATGGCGGTGTACGCCCACACGACCCTGGGCCTGCGCGAGTTCGAGGCCGCCCGGCTGCGGACCGCGCAGATCAACGGGTGCGCGTTCTGCCTGGACTGGCGCACCGAACGGGACGGGGAGACGGTCGAGGACACGTTCGCCGACGCGGTGACCCAGTGGCGTACCGCCGATGTCTTCGACGTGCGGACCCGGCTCGCCGCGGAGTACGCCGAGCGGTACGCCCTGGACCACCACGGCCTCGACGAGGAGTTCTGGACCCGGATGAGCGCGGCCTACAGTCAGCTGGAGATCGTGGAGCTGAGCATGAGCATCGGCTCCTGGCTGGCGTTCGGCCGGCTCAACCATGTACTGGGCCTCGACACGGTGTGTGCGCTGCCCAGCCACGCGGTCACAGATCAGTAGCGATGATCTCCTCGATGTTCCGTTCGGCGAGCGCGGTGATGGTGACGAACGGGTTGACGCTGGTGTTGCCGGGGATCAGCGAGCCGTCGATGACGTAGAGCCCCGCGTAGCCGTGCAGGCGGCCGTAGTTGTCGGTGGCCCTGTCCAGCACCGCGCCGCCGAGCGGGTGGTACGTGAGGTGATCGCCCCAGATCTTGTAGACGCCGAACAGGTCGGTCCGGTAGATCGTCCCCTCCTTTTTGTTGATCTTGTCGAAGATGGTTCTGGCGGCATCGATGGACGGCTGCTTCCAGGCGGCCTGCCAGTTCAGGTCGACCTTGCCCGTCGCGGCGTTCCAGGCGAACTCGGCACGGTGGGGGTTCCTGGTGATCGACAGATAGAACGAGGCGTAGGTCTCGATGCCGGTGGGCAGCGGTGCGACCTCGGCGAACGCTCCCCCGGCGGCCCAGTTGTCGATGCCGCCGGTGGGTATGGACGACTGGACCTTGCCCGTCGAGTCCCACATGTGGTTGGCGCGGCCGCACATGACGTTGCCGTTGTCGCCCCAGCCCTTGCCGATCTCGCCGTTCAGCCGGGACAGCGCTCCGGTGGCCTTCAGCGCGACCAGCAGTTTGCTGGTGCCGACGCTGCCCGCGGCGAAGAACACCTTGTCCGCGGTGACGGACTTGGTCTCGGCGGTGTTGCCCGAAGTGTCGATCCGGTCGATGAGGACGGTGTAGCCGCCGGTGGCCGCGGGGGCTACCGAGGTGACCTTGTGCAGCGGGGAGATGGTGACCCTGCCGGTGGCCCTGATCCGGTCGAGGTAGGTCTTCTGCAGCGACTTCTTGCCGTAGTTGTTCCCGTAGAGGATCTCCCCGTCCAGCGCCGACTTGGGGACGCTTCCGGCCGCCTCCTGCTTCATGTAGTCCCAGTCGTACACGGCGGGCACGAAGACGAACGGGAACCCGGACCGCTCCGCGTGCTTGCGGCCGACCCGGGCGTACCGGTAGCACTCGGCGGTGTCGAACCAGGCCGGGTCGATGGTGCCGACCCCGAGCCCGGCGTTGGCGCGCGGGTAGTACGTGCCGTACATCTCGTCGGCGTTCACCGACGGAAGGATGGCGCCGAAGTTCTCCCGTCTGGGCGTGACCGCCATACCCCCGTTGACCAGCGAACCGCCACCCACCCCGCGGCCCTGGTAGACCGTGATGCCGGCGAACTCCTCGGCGTCCAGGATCCCGGTGTAGCGCGGGACGTTCCTGTCGATCGGGAAACCGAGGAAGTTGCTGAGCGGCTGCTTCGTCCTGGTGCGCAGCCAGTAGGAACGGTAGTCCGGGCTGGTCGTGTTGGCGAAGATCCTGCCGTCCGGGCCCGGGGTGTCCCAGGCCATGCCCATCTCGATCATGTGCACATCGACGCCCGCTTCGGCGAGGCGCAGCGCGGCGACGGAGCCGCCGTACCCGGTGCCGATCACCAGGACCGGCACATGGGCGCCGGGATCGATCGGAGCGGACTCGGCCGCGGTCGCCGCCCGCGCCGGGGCCGAGTGGCCCGTAAGGGCCACGGCTCCAAGAAGAGAACCTGTTCCTGTGATGAAACGACGGCGCGAGACCCTCTTGGATCCCGCATTCTGCATGGTAGCGTCACTCATGTGACTTCCCTCACTCTCGACAGAGTGCAACAGGTTCTACTGTCGATCGCGTGGTAAGTCACTACATACCTGTGGGTAACTTGCACCGGATGCCCGGCATGATCCGGAATCACCGATGGGCGGTGAAGGGGCCGAAAGCCCCTTCACCGCCCATCGGTTCGTCCCACTGCCGGCACTGCCATGTATCAGTAGGCCCCGAACACGTTGTCGATCGAGCCGTACTTGTCGGCGGCGTAGTTGCACGCGGCGGTGATGTTGGCGACCGGGTCGAGGCTGTCCATCGACGTACCGGGCACGTGGTACGCCTGGAAGGTCGGGTCGATGACCTGGAGGAGCCCCTTGGACGGGGTCCCGGCGACGGCGTTCGAGTCCCAGTTGTTGACGACCTGCGGGTTGCCGGACGACTCACGCATGATGTTGCGGTGGATGCCGTCGTAGCTGCCGGGGATGCCGTGCTCGGCCATGACGGCCAGCGACTCCTTGATCCAGCCGTCGAGATCGTCCGTGTACGTCGCGGGCTGCTCGGCGGGGACGGTGGTGGTGTCGGCGACGGCGGTGGCCTCGGCGACGCCGTTCGCGGTCCCGGTGGTGTCGTCCGCCGGGGTCGTGGCGGCGGCACCGGGGGCACCGTGCGCGGCCTGCGGTGCGGCCGTCCGCTCGGAGCGGTCGGCACGGTCGCCACCCGCGGCCCGGTCCGACGACGCGTCGGAGGACTTGGAGCCGGTCACTGATGCGGCGCCGACCGACAGCTTCAGACCGGGGTGAATCAGATCGGGGTTGCCGCCGACGGCCTCCCGGTTGTCCTCGTACAGCTTCTGCCAGCCGCCACCGAGGGAATACGCACGGGCGATCTTGGAAAGGGAATCACCCGCGATGACGGAATGAGTCGTCACGGCGCCCTTACCGACGGCGATTTCCTTGGCGGATACGGCAGTGGGCGCCTTTTCGGCGGTGGCGGATTGCGCGGGCGCCGCCGAGGCGACGGTCGCACCGGCCAGCGGAATCACGAGAGCGGCTCCGCCCGCACCCACGGCGATGATGCCGCGGGTCAGCGAAGTGGCCTTGAAACGACGGTGCTTACCCATGGAGGGCATGGTGGATTCCTCTCCGTCGCCTACGAGGTGAGCTGTCGGGTTCAGGCTGGAGTTGCCTGGCCGCACGCGAATGCGACTTCACCCCGAGCCGATCCGGATACCGGATCGGCGGCTTACCTGGGTCCCCCGCTCCTGCCGTACGTAAGTAGGTCCGATTGCCGGACGGCGGCAGGATTAGGCGTTCCATCCGGATTGACGGTGACCGTAGGCGAGAAAGGCCGGGCAGAACAAGCCCCGAATTCTTGATCGCAATTCTTCCGCAAGATCAATTCATGGAAATACCTGTCGGCAATCCCACAGCGCGAAGTCAACTTTCCCGTCGCAGAAGGGAACCGGGCGACGTGTCACGCCGTCAGGGGTCCGGAACGTGACTCTCGCCACTGAGTCCGAAAAGGCCGTTTTGCTCCACACTCCGAAGATCGCGCATCGCCCGCACGGCCTTCGTGAGCGGAAAGTCTAATTCCGGAAAATCCCCCATAATGCAGAATTCGGGCATCTTGGGGCGGACCGATGGACTCCACAGGACCCCGGCCCGAGGTCCGGCCGCGGCAGGGCTTAACGTGTGCGGTGGAGACTGGTAAGCCAAGCCTTACTTGCGCAGCTTGCCACCCGTCCTGCCCGCGTCGCCCGCCCTAAGGAACAACACGCCATGACACGCCCCGTCCGCGTCGCCATCGTCGGAGCCGGTCCCGCCGGGATCTACGCAGCGGACGCGCTGCTCAAATCCGAAGCCGCACAGGACCCGGGCGTATCGATCGACCTGTTCGAGCGCATGCCCGCCCCCTTCGGCCTGATCCGCTACGGCGTGGCCCCGGACCACCCGCGGATCAAGGGCATCGTCAAGGCACTCCACCAGGTGCTGGACAAGCCGCAGCTGCGGCTGTTCGGCAACGTCGACTACCCCCATGACATCGGGCTGGACGAGCTGCGGTCCTTCTACGACGCGGTGATCTTCTCCACCGGCGCCGACGCCGACCGCGCGCTCGGTCTCCCCGGGATCGAGCTGGACGGCTCCTACGGCGCGGCCGACTTCGTCTCCTGGTACGACGGGCACCCCGAGGTGCCCCGCAGCTGGCCGCTGACGGCCGAGAAGGTCGCCGTACTGGGCGTCGGGAACGTGGCCCTGGACGTGGCGCGCATACTCGCCAAGACGGCCGACGAGCTGCTGCCGACGGAGATCCCGGCCAACGTGTACGAGGGCCTCAAGGCCAACAAGGCACTCGAAGTGCATGTCTTCGGCCGCCGCGGTCCGGCCCAGGCCAAGTTCAGCCCGATGGAACTGCGGGAGCTGGACCACTCGCCCAACATCGAGGTCATCGTCAACCCCGAGGACATCGACTACGACGCGGGGTCCATCGAGACCCGGCGGGGCAACAAGCAGGCCAACATGGTCGCCTCCACGCTGGAGAACTGGGCGATCCGCGATGTCGGCGACCGGCCGCACAAGCTCTTCCTGCACTTCTTCGAGTCGCCCGTCGAGGTCCTGGGCGAGGACGGCCGCGTGGCGGGTCTGCGGACCGAGCGGACCGAGCTGGACGGCACGGGCAACGTCCGGGGCACCGGCGAGTTCACCGACTGGGACGTGCAGAGCGTCTACCGTGCGGTCGGCTACTACTCGCAGGAGCTCCCGAAGCTCCCCTTCGACGTCTCCTCCGGCACCGTTCCGCACGCCGCCGGACGCGTCATCGCCGGTGAGGAGCCGATGACGTCCGTGTACGTCACCGGCTGGATCAAGCGTGGACCGATCGGCCTGATCGGGCACACCAAGGGTGACGCCAACGAAACGGTCGCCTGCCTGCTGGAGGACCGCGCCGAGGGCCGGCTGCCCGCCCCCGCACAGCCGGACCCGGACGCCGTCGTCGCCTTCCTCGACGAACGAGGCGTCCGCTACACCACGCGTGAGGGCTGGCACCGCCTGGACGCGCACGAGCAGGCGCTGGGTGCGGCCGAGGGCCGCGAGCGGATCAAGGTCGTGGACCGCTCCGCCATGCTGGACGCGTCGGGCGCTCCCGCCGTGTCGGGGGCTTCCGGTGCCTCCGATCCGGCGGACGCCCCCGCCGGTTCCTGACCGGCCGGAACCGCGCCGCTGGACGGCGGCTCAGTCCGCCGCCGTCCAGCGGGAGGCGAGCAGCAGCGCGATGTCGTCGGGCCGGTCGTCGGCCTGCCCCGCCTCCTCGATCACCCGGTCCGCGATGTCGCCGAGGGATGCCGAGCCGAGCGCGGCGATGCCGCTCCGCAGCCGCTCGATGCCCTCGTCGATGTCGGTCCCCGCGCGCTCGATGAGCCCGTCGGTGAACAGGGCCAGCATCGCCCCGGGGTCGAGCCGGAATTCCGTGACCGGGTAGACCGCCTCGCTGTCGATGCCGAGGACGATGCCACCGGCGAGGTCCAGGACCTCCGTCGTGCCGTCGGGATGGCGCAGCACGGGCTGCGGATGCCCCGCCCGCACCGCCTGGACGACACCGGTGACGGGGTCGAGGACGACATAGCAGCAACTGGCGAACTGGCCGGGGTCGAGATCGATGAGCAGCCTGTTAGTACCGCTCATCACCTCCTGCGGATCACGTGCGCCGAGAGCGAAGGCGCGTACGGCGCTGCGCAGTTGGCCCATGGTCGCGGCGGCTGCCACACCGTGTCCCTGGACGTCGCCGATGACCAGGGCGGGACCGCGGCCGGTCTCGATGACGTCGTACCAGTCGCCGCCGACGTCCATGCCCTGCGTGCCGGAGAGGTACCGGGCGGCCGTGTCGACGCCTTCGATCCCGGGCAGCCGGTGCGGCAGCAGGGCGTCCTGCAGACCCCGGGCCAGCGCCGCCTCGCTGTCGTAGCGCTGGGCCCGCTTGAGTGCCTGTGCGATGAGCCCCGCCAGGGCGGTGAGGACGGTGCGCTCCTCCGGGCTGAAGCCGCGCGGCCGGTCGAAGCCGAGGATGCAGGAGCCGACCAGCCGCCCGGAGGCGATCAGCGGCAGGAAGGCCCGCGCTCCGACGTCGGCGTCCATGGGGATGCCGGGATAGGCCTCCCCCAGGCGCTCCATGGACTCGAAGAAGATGGGGCGGCCCGAGGTGAGCGTCTCCACTCCGGGGATACGGGCGTCGAGACCGACGCCGTCGAACCGGTCGAGGAAGCCCTTGGGGAAGCCGGTCTCCCAGGCCAGATAGAGATGGCGTTCGCTCAGCAGATAGATCGCCAGCTGTCTGCCGCCGAAGGCGGGCAGCAGTTCCTCGGTGACGACGGCGGACACCTGGCGGGCGGTGACGGCCTCCGTCAGCGCGATGGCGAGGGCGACCGGCCGGTACAGGGCGGCGGATCGGTCGGCCGGGGAGCCCAGTCCGGCGCCCGGCACGACGACGGACCCGGGGGCGTAGGCCGGCTGTTCCGTGGCGTCGAGCACCACCGTCACCCCGTCGTGGCCGGGGTACATGGAGACGGAGAGCCATTCATCCGGGGCGCGGCGGGCCAGGAAGTGGACGGCCTCGTCCGAGAGCAGCGCGGCCCGGTGGTGGTCCTCGTAGGCGGGGTGCCCGAACCACGGCAGGGTCTCCCACAGGACGCGCCCGACCAGCTCGGTCCGGCTGCGGCCGAGGAGGTCCTCGGCCAGGTGGTTGGCGTAGGTGATCCGGCCGAGCCGGTCGAGCGAGAAGATGCCGCGGGGTATCCGTTCGGCCGCCTCCGCGACGACCGGGCCGGCGCCGAGGTCCACCACGAAGCCGGTCAGGTGGCTGGCCGCTCCGTCGCCGGTCGGGTGGACCCCGCGTCCCGAGAGTTCCAGCAGGTGCGAGCGGCCGTCGGGTCCCCGCAGCCGCATCCTGCGGACGACGGAGGCGTCCGGCTCCACGGCTTGGCGGGCGAGTGCCCACAGCCCGTACACGTCCTCCGGCACCAGCCGCGCCGCGAGGGCGTCGACGGTGCCCGGGAATGCGGCGGGGGTGGTGCCGAGGATCGCGCACATCTCCTCGTCGGCGGTGACGGCGCCGCTTTCGAGTTCCCAGTCGAAGCGGCCGATCCGCAGCGGCGGCGCGATGGCCGCGGGCAGCTGGACGGGCAGCGGCGCCTCGTCCCACAGGCACGAGGTGCCACCGGATCCGAGTTCCGCGAGGTCCTGGCCGAGCCGCCGGGCGATGCGCTGGAGCCGCCCGCTCTCGGCGGGTGCCACCGGCTCCCCGGGCGTGGCGGCGCGCATCACGAACAGGACGCCCGCTCGGTCCCGGCCGGCCCCGACCGGGAGGTACAGCGAGCCGAAGGGGAACGGCAGCCCCGCCATCAGCTGCGGGAAGCGGCGCATGGCCTCCTCCGCGTCGGCCAGGAGCACCGCTCTGCCCGTGCGGTAGGACTCGGACACCGGGAAGGGCCGCTTGACCTGCATGCGCCACCAGGGGCGGAACAGCGGACCGGGCAGCCCCGCGAGTACCGCCAGCCTCAGCAGTCCGGGCGTCGACGAACGCAGGTACACACCGCCCGCGTATCCCCCCGCGGACTCGATCGCGCTCACGGCGGCCTGGGCGAGCACCAGGGAAAGCTCGTCCGGTACTCGGCCAGTGCTCGCTTCCCCTGCCACATCCCCGCTCTCGTCGAGCGGGGTGTGCCGGGTCGTGCCGTGCCGGGTCACACAGCCAGCATGCTCCCCCTCCGCCGTGCCGCGCACCTTCGCGGGCCGCGGCCCGGGCGGCTCGCGAAGGGTGCCGTACGGCTCGCTCCGGCTGCCGTACGGCGGCTCAGTGGAGCTTGGCGACGGCGGTGCGGGTGCTCTTCCTGAAGCCCTCCAGCGGTGCTCCGTCGAGATCGCCCAGCTGGCCCCATTCCAGGACGGTCACCGTCCGGCCGTCACGGCCGACCGAGTAGAGGCCGATGTCGGTCGAGCCGCCCTCGGGGTGGGACGTGTCGACGCTGTAGACGTGCGCGCCGTCCTCGACGTTCACCCGGCCGTGGTAGAAGGCCTCGCCCTCAAGCCCCGGGTCCTCCTCCTTGAGCCGGTCCAGGCAGCTTTCGAGCGCGGCACGGAGCTCGGCGGCCAGTGCCGTCGCCCGCGCGGTGGTGGCCGCGACCGTGGTGGTCTGGCGTGCGCCGGTGTCCAGCTCCGTCCGGAAATCGCGATGGCCGGTGGACGCCGCCGGCGCGATACCGGCGGTGCAGACGGAGCCGGAGTCGGGCAGTCCCCGGCGCACCGGACCGGCGGTCCACGGGCTGAGGGAGGCGGGCAGCTGCGAGGCCGAGAGGAACTTCGGCGCCGCGGGGGCCGCGAGCGAGGCGGGTGCGGCGGCGGCCGGTGAGGGTGCGGTGAGGGTGATGCCCGCGGCTACGGCGGCCATGACGGCGGCACGGATCTTGTTCACGGAAGTACTCCCCGTTTCGGTGGCTGAGCGGAACGGGCACCAGCCTCGGCGGCCGTCGGGGCGGTGCCAAGCACGACACGAACCCCTGGAACGGCGGAACCATCCCACCCCCGGTGACGTGGGGTCTTTCAGTGGGGTGGAACGCCCTCCTGGGACGGCCGGGGAGGTCGAGGGGGTTGGCAACAGCCGAGGAGAGCGCGAGCGAGGCCTTCGCGGCGCGGCTGCGCGCCCTGCGGGACGGGTCCGGCCGCACCTACGCCTCCCTCGCACGGCGGGTGGACATCAGCGCCTCGACACTGCACCGGTACTGCGTGGGACGGACGGTGCCGATCGCGTTCGCGCCGGTGGAGCGGCTGGCCCGCTTCTGCGGGTGCGGGGGCGACGACCTCGCGGCGCTGCACCGCCTGTGGATCATGGCGGACGCCGAACGGAACCGGCGACGGGTCCCGGTGCCGAGCCTGCCGGCCGCCCCCGTCACGGCCGGGGGCTCCACGAAGGGCGAGGGTGGCGGGGACGGGCGGGAGCCTGTCGTACGTGCCCCGGCGCGGCGGCGCGGTCCGTACGCCGCCACTGCCCTGCTCGCGACGCTCATCACGCTGACCCTGATCGTCGTGTTCGGCGGAACGCCGTTCTCGGGGGCGGACGGACCGGGAGCGGCCGTGGAGAAGTCCGAGGGGCGTGTCCCCGGAGCGGAACGGCCACGACGGGCCGTCGTCCCCTCCCCTGCCGCCCCCTCCTCCGGCGCCCCCTCCCCCGATGTCACGCCCTCCCCTTCCGGCGACGCGGCGGCCGGGGCGGTGGACCGCCCGCGGCAGCCGCGGGCGACGGTGGCCGAGAACGGCGTCGGCTCCGCCGGGGAACGGGAGGGCGACGCGTTGCCCCTCTCGTGGACCACCGACGATCACATCTGGAAGAACGGGTGCGATCACGGCTATCTCCTCGGCGGGGACACCGCGGAGGTGCCCCCGCCGCCGGTGGAGGCGGACGCCGAGTCCTGGGCACGGTCCCTCGGTGCCGTGCACGCGTCCGACACCGGCGTGCGGATCACGCTCCAGGGCAAGGGTGAGCGGGCGGTGGTCCTCGAATCGCTGCGGATCCGGGTGACCGCCCGGCGGGAGCCGCCGAAGCGGGACGTCTACCGCATGAATCACGGGTGCGGCGGCGCGCTCACTCCCCGCCTGTTCGATGTGGACCTGGACCTGCCGCGGCCGCTCGCGCGGTCCGTCGCGGGCAATGACTCCGGTGAGCCGATCGCGGCGGTCGCGTTCCCGTACAGCGTCTCGGCGACGGACCCGGAGGTCTTCCTGGTCACCGGTCGCACGGCCGGCTGTGACTGCGACTGGTACGGGGAGCTGCGATGGAGCGCCGGCGGGCGATCCGGGACCGTGCGCATCGACGACAACGGCAGCCCGTTCCGCACCAGCGGTGCCCGGGGACGTCCGGTGTACGACTACGACTCCCACGCCGGCCGCTGGGTACGCGCCGAGCCGGAAGCACCCCTGCGTCAGCGTGGCGGCGGGCCGCTGCGTTAGCGCGGCCGGCTCGGGCGCCCGGCGGCCGTTCAGCCGCCCAGGGCCTTACGCGGTTGCTCCTTGTTCATCGAGGAGCGGTCCCCGATGTTCCGCCTCTTCGCCTCGCCGTACAACTGGTCCCTGGTCGGCCCCCCGGGCCCCGCTGTGCGACCGCTCCCCACCGCGTTCGTACGCCGACTTGCTGTCCTGCGTCCATGCTCTGCTCGCGGTCCTGGACTCGCCGGCCCTCGCCCGCTCCTTGTTCACGGTGCGGGCGGCGATCTCCTTCGCACGCCCGGTCGACTCGCCGCGCTTCTCGGCGCCCTCCTTGATGTGCTCGTACTGACGTTCACGCTTCCGACGGGAACCTGCGGGCACGACGCCTCTCCTCTCCGTGTCACGGCGGTGTGCGGCCCGGACAGCGCACGTCCACCACTCCACAGCGCCGGACCGCGCGCCGCCGGCGGAGCGGGGGCGGGCAGGGCGGCCGACGGCTCGCCGCCGTGCGGGCCGGTGGGCATCCGGCGATGCTGGTTGCGGACAGCCCCGGACGTCCCCGTCATCGGCGCTCGCCGTTCCGCCAGGGAGGTACTGATGGATCCGGCCACCGCCTTGCGGCGGATCGCGTTTCTGCTGGAGCGCTCGCAGGGCGCCACGTACCGGGTACGGGCGTTCCGCCGCGCGGCCGAGGCGGTCGAGGACCTGTCCGGAGACGAACTCGCGGAACGGGTGACGCGGGGAACTCTCGAAAAGGTGAGCGGCATCGGGCCCAGGACGGGCCAGGTGATCCGGGAGGCGCTGGCGGGCCGGGTGCCGGAGTACCTGGACCGGCTGGAGACGGAGGCCACGGTCCCGCTCGCCGAGGGGGGCGAGGCGCTGCTCACGCGTCTGCGGGGCGACTGCCATCTGCATTCCGACTGGTCGGACGGTGGCAGTCCGGTCGAGGAGATGGGACGGACGGCCATGGAGCTGGGCCACGAGTGGGCGGTCCTCACCGATCACTCCCCCCGGCTGACGGTCGCGAACGGACTGTCCGCGCCGAGGCTGCGGGAGCAGCTGAAGGTAGTGGCGGAACTCAACGAGCGGTGGGCGCCGTTCCGGCTGCTCACCGGCATCGAGTGCGACATCCTCCCGGACGGCTCGCTCGATCAGGAACCGGAGCTGCTGGAACAGCTCGATGTGGTCGTCGTGTCGGTGCACTCCAAGCTGCGCATGGAGGCCGGGGCGATGACGCGGCGGCTGGAAGCGGCGGTGCGCGACCCGCACGCCGATGTCCTGGGCCACTGCACGGGGCGCCTCGTCGCGGGCCGGAGCCGGCCGGAGTCGGATTTCGACGCGGACCGGGTCTTCGCCGCGTGTGCCGAGTCCGCGACGGCGGTGGAGATCAACTGCCGCCCGGAACGGCTGGATCCGCCGCGGCGGCTGCTGCGCCGGGCCGTCGAGGCGGGCGTGCTCTTCGCCATCGACACCGACGCGCACGCTCCGGGACAGCTGGACTGGCAGATCCTCGGCTGTGCGCGGGCCGAGGAGTGCGGGGTGCCCGTGGAGCGCGTCGTCACGTCATGGACGGCCGACCGGCTGCTGGAGTGGACCTCACCGGGGGCCCGGTGAGGTCCGGGCCATCGGCCGGGAGCTGCCGCGCGGGGGTCCGGGAGGAGCACGTCGCGGGGCCCGGGAGGAGCACCTACTTCTGCGGGTGGATGTCTCCGCCGGCCATGCCGCTCTGCTGTTCGCTGCGGTCACGGATCGTCCGGGCCTTCTTCTCCAGGCGCTTGCGCTCCTCCGGGTCTGTCGCGCGCTGCGCGGCCTCGGTCAGCTGCTGTGCCTTCTCGCGCATCTGCCGGGCCAGGTTCGCAGGTTCGTCGGAACCGCTCATCACCACTCCTCGGACGGTACGGGCCACCACGTCGGGGGACCAACACCCCCAGCGAACCAGTGCCGCGGCACACCCGCATCCCGGAACCGCCCGGCGGGGAGCACAGCGAGTGCGCACCCGCCCCGTGCCGCCCGCCGGAACACCGTGAGGCGCGCTGCCTACAGGACGGGACCGGGGTCGTCGTCGGGGCCGCCCGCCTCGACCCGGAGCGCGAGATCCCGCAGCACGTCGGTCGATGTCACGTCCGTCTGTCCGGAGTCGTGCACCTGCGCCAGCATCGTGAAGGCCAGGGTGAAGGCGCCCACGAGCTGCTCGACCGCGCCGCCGACCTCACGCCCGACCACGCTCACCACCTCCTCGACGGAGAAGTCCTCGGGGATCGCGATGTGGGGCATCGTCTCGTTCAGCAGGGCGGTGACAGCACCGGCACCGCTGTCCAGATCGTCCCGGTCGACGTCCGCCTCCAGCAGCCGCTGCATCTCACCCGCCTCGGTGAGAATGCCGATCACGCGCTTCACAACTTCCCTCTGCTCCATGTCGCGAGCATAGGGCGTGCAACCTTGCCGCAACGTCAGGTGCGGTTGACTCGGCCCGTCCGTGGCCGGTCGGGGAAGGGCTGATACGTGGATCACGTTCCGAACGCTCCGGTAGTGGAGTTCACCGACGCGGCGGCCGATCTGGTCAGACGGCTGCGGGCGGGCCACGGCCCGTTGATGTTCCACCAGTCGGGCGGCTGCTGCGACGGCAGCGCGCCCATGTGCTACCTGGCCGGTGAGTTCCGTACCGGGAACTCCGATGTGCTGCTCGCCGATCTCGCCGTCGAGGGCGTCGCCGAGACGGTGCCCTTCTGGATGTCGAGGAGCCAGTACGAGGTGTGGGCGCACACCCGGCTGATCGTCGATGTGGTGGAGGGTCGCGGCAGCGGGTTCTCGCTGGAGGCTCCGGAAGGGGTGAGGTTCCTCATCCGCTCACGGCTCGTCGGCACCTGAGGCGCGCCCCGGTGCACGGAGCGCCCATGCGTGGGGACGGCCGGTGCGCGGGGCCCTGTGCGGGGGCTCAGCGCGGCCGGCGCTGTTTGTGGGAGCGGTTCTCCAGCATGGCCCGGCGGATTCCCGCCGCGGTCGCCCTGGCGTGGTCCGGGGTGGCCGTGTGGTCGGCGACCGAGGTGACGAAGCGGTGCGTGGGCTGTCGGCAGCGGCCGCAGGGCGCGTCGGTGGTGATCAGATGGCCGTCCTCGCACTGCGGGTCGGCGCACTGGCCCGGCCGCAGCAGCTGCTCGGCGATGTCCTGGGCGCTCCAGCGCCGCCTGCCGTCCTCGTCCTTCTCGTTGAGGGCGTGGGCCCAGCGGAGGTTCCACCGGCGTTCGATGCGTTCGCGCAGACCGCCCGCGGTGCGCCGGCCGAGCTCCTGGTGGATCAGCTCCTGGACGGACTGCGGTACGCGACCGCCGAACGCCTGCATCAGCGGCTGCGGCAGGGCCTGCAGAACGTAGCGCGGCGGATTGCCCTTCGCGTCCTCGCGCCACCTCTGGCATTCGCAGGAGCCGTCGGGCCGCCGCGGGCTCTGGCAGCGGCCGCACAGGCCGCGGCACTCGGCGCACAGCCCGTCGTCGAGCCCGTCCACATGCGGCGCGGGAGCCCGGCCGCACTCACGGCAGCAGGAGGCGCACGGCCCGCAGAGCCGTTCGTTGCCCACCTTCGTCGACCAGGTCCGCATCTGGCACCGGCAGCAGAGTCCGTTGTTGCAGTACTCGTGGTGGGCGGCGCCCGAGTGCCGTCCGGGTGGCGGGAAAGACATGGCCCCATTGTGCGGGATCGGGCCGCACCGGCACGAACCGTCCGCGGGGACGGGGCGCCGGTCCCGGTCAGGGGTTCAGGGCGCTGACCACGTTCGCGGTGGCGACGATGCCTTCCTGGATGGTCGGCGCCATGCTCGTGCCCGCGAGGCAGAACCCGAGCAGGGCGCAGACCAGCGCATGGGAGAGCTTCAGCCCGCCGTTGCGCAGGAAGATCACTGCCAGGATCAGCATCAGCAGCACCAACGAGATCGAAATAGCCATGGCCAACCTCCACCGCCGCGCCGGAATTGCGGCATTCGGCCGCCAGTGTGGCGTAGCGGAAAGGCCGTTCGGCGCACTGGCGTGTCCGCCGAACGGGTACTTACCGGCTGTGGCGCGTCAGTCGGCCCGGACGGCGCTCCCCCGGGCGCGCAGGAAGCGTTCGAGGCCCGCCAGGTCGTCGGTGTTCAGATGGTCGGCCCCGGCCGCGAGCAGCTCGGTCCATACGGCGTCGCGCTCGGGTCCCGCGAGGTCCGGGGTGGCCCAGAAACGGACGCGCTGACCCCGCCGGTGGGCGGTCTTGACGAGACCGGCGAGCCGGTCCCGTTCGGCGGCCGGGAAGGGGCCCGCGCCCAGCCAGCCGAAGGACTGGGTCCAGTTGGCGCTGATGAGCGGGATGAAGGACGCGGTGGCCGCCGTACCGAGGTCTTCGAGGCGGCCGTCGTAGAAGGCGTACCGGGTGTGCTGCGCCTCCATGGGGGCACGGGCGGCGCGGTCGCCGGAGATGACGGGGGTGACCGCTCCGGCGCGGACCCTGCCGTGGCTGTAGCGGGTCAGCATCCGGCGGTAGCGCTGGAGCTGCCGGTCCAGTTCGAGGTAGGCGGCCACGCCGTCGGCCTTGATGTCGATCAGCAGCTGCAGCGGGGCGCGGTGTCCGGGGGGGACGCTGCCGTGGTTCGCCCCGGCCAGGGCCAGCAGCGGATCGAGGTAGAGGGAGGCGAGGGTGCGGGTGGGGTCGAGGCCGGCGGCGTCGTGGGCGACGAGCAGCTCGCCGTCGACGAGGAAGATGTCCGCCTCGACGCTGGTGAAGCCGTGCGCGAGGGCGTCGTGGAGCGGTCGCGGGTGCAGGTAGTCGTTGTGCGCGTGGGCGTGGCGCAGAGGACGCGGTCCGTGGGGGCGGCCGTGGTCGCCCGGGTTGCCGGAGGGGGCGGCGACGGCCGCCCCGGCGGGGACGACCACGCCCGCGGCCGCGGTGGCGAGCGCGGTGGTGACGACTCTGCGACGGGTCAGGTGTGCCATGGCCATGGGGTCTCCCTGAAGCGGTGGGAAGAGCAGAGCGGTGCGGACGGACGCGACCGAGTATGGGGGCGCGCACCGCCTTCACGGCAGGTACCTGCCAAGAGTTGGAGCGGTCGTCGTCCGCCCGTCGACTGCGCTGCGCCCGTTGTTCGGCCTCGGCGCCGGGCCATGGAGGGGACGGGCCGTCAGCCAGGCATCGTCCGGCGCCGGCCGGATCCGCCGCGGGCAGCGGCCGCGCGGGCCGTGCCGTCGCGGGGGATCAGCCGCGCTCCTCCGGTCCGTGCCGCGGGGCCGGTTCGTCCCAGCGGACCGTCCGGTCGCACCAGCGCTCCAGCAGCACCCGGTCGTGGCCTACCGCCAGCAGCCCCGCCCCGGACTCCTCGCGGTAGGACTCCACGACGGCCACCAGGGCGGCGGTCGTCGAGGCGTCGAGCATCGCGGTCATCTCGTCGCAGATCAGCAGTCTCGGCTCCAGGACCAACGCACGCGCGAGGCAGGCCCGTTGCAGCTGGCCGTCGCTCACCGCGTGCGGACGGCGGTCGAGCAGTTCCCCGGTCAGCCCGACGCGTCCGGCCAGCTCTCCCACCCGGTCCGCGACCTCCCCGCGCCGCCCCGTGGACCGCAGCGGCTGGGCGATGAGTTCGCGCAGGCTCAGCCGGGGGTCGGCGGAGAGCCGGGGCTGCTGGAAGACGACGCCGACCGCGGTCCGCTGCGCCTGCGGGGCCCGGTGGCGCCAGCCGCGTACCGCTTCTCCGCCGAGGGTGACGGTGCCCGCGTCGGGGCGGTGCAGCAGGGCCGCGACCCTGGCCAGGGTGGACTTGCCGCAGCCGCTCGGACCGAGCAGCCCGACCGCCTCGGCCGGGGCGACGCTCAGCGAGACGTCGCGGACGACGGGGCGCCCCGGGTCGTATCCGGCGGTGATGCCGGTGAGCTCAAGCATCGGCGGACTCCTCGCTCCGGCGGTCCTCACCGGTGGGCAGGCTGTGATGGCAGGCGACGGCCCCGTCGAACGCGGGCAGCACGGCGCACTGTTCATCGGCACGGGCGCAGCGGGCGGCGAACGCGCATCCCTCGGGCAGGGCGCCCAGCTCCGGCGGCATCCCGGGGATCGGCGTGAAGTCCCGCTCCGGCAGGGCGTCGAGCAGCCCCCTCGCGTACGGGTGCCGGGGCCCCGGGTGCCCGAAGAAGCGCTCGGCGTCGGCGAGTTCGACGATCCGTCCGGCGTACATCACGGCCACCCGGTCGGCGATCCGCTCGGCGGCCGCGAGGTCGTGGGTGATGAGCAGCAGTGCACGGCCCCCGTCGGTGTGGCGGCGCAGCTCGTCGACGGTCCGCTCCACGAGGTCCCGGTCGAGCCCGGTCGTGGGTTCGTCGGCGAGGAGCAGCGGCGCGTCGCCGATCAGGGCGAGTGCGGTGGCGGCGCGCTGGGCGAGGCCGCCGGAGAGTTCGTGCGGGTAGCGGTCGAGGTGGTCGGCGGGGAACGAGGCGCGGGCGGCGGCCGCCTCCGCCGCCGCCCGTACGGCGGGCCTGCGTACCCCCGTCAGTTCGCGGAGGGTCTCCTCCAGCTGGGCGCGGACCGTGCGCACGGGGGTGAGGTGGGCGGCGGGGCTCTGCGGTACGAGTCCGATGCGGCGGCCGCGTACCGAGCGGGCGAGGGTGCGTTCGTCCGCGGTGAGCAGGTCGGTGTCCCCGGCCAGGAGGGCGCTGCCCGTGGTCCCGGCGTTGGCGGGCAGCAGTCCGAGCAGCGCGGAGGCGAGTACGGACTTGCCGCAGCCGCTCTCGCCGACCAGCGCCAGGCACTCCCCGGCCGCGAGGTCGAAGTGGGCGTCGGTGACGGCCGCGATGTGCCGCCCGCCGCGCAGCCGGAAGCGGACGGAGAGCCCCCGCACGGACAGCACCGGAGCCCCCGGCACGGACGGCACACGGTGTCCCGGCGCGGACGTCCGGCGCGGCCGGTCTTCGCTCGGGCGGGTCACAGCATCAGCTCCGATCGGCGGCGCGGATTGATCCGCTCGCGCCAGGCACCGGCGAGGCCCGCCAGGGCGAGCGTCGGAATGATCAGGAAGAGGCCGGGGAAGAGCGTCGGCCACCAGTCACCGGCGAGCAGCGATCCGCGCGCGGACTGCACGAGGTTGCCGAGGCTCGCCTGGTGGGCGGGCAGGCCGAGGCCCAGGAAGGACAGCGCCGACTCGTGCCACATGGCGTGCGGCACCATGAGGACGGCCGCCAGACCGGCCTGCGGCAGCACCCCGGGCAGCAGGTGCCGCACGATGACCCGTCCCCGCGAGGCGCCGCCGGAGATCGCCGCGTCGATGAAGGGGCGCGAGCGCAGCGAGAGCACTTCGGAGCGGACGATGCGTGCCGTGGACAGCCAGTGCGTCAGGGCCACGGAGACGATCACCGGCCAGACGCCGGGCCGGAACATCGCGACGATGAAGATGCCGAGCAGCAGGTGCGGTACGGACGAGAAGGTGTCGACCAGCCGCATGACGACCCGGTCGGTCCAGCCGCCGAACGCCGCGGCCAGGGCACCGACGGCCGTGCCGATGACGGTTGCGGTGAGGGCGGCGACCAGTCCGACGAGCAGGGAGACGCGCAGCCCGTAGACGCAGCGCAGCAGCAGGTCCCGGCCCACGTCGTCCGTTCCGAACGGGTGCGCGAGGGAAGGCGGTCGCAGCTTGGCGGCGAGGTCGACGGCCTGCTGGTCGAGCTGGACCAGCGGCGGTACGACGAGGACGGCCAGCAGCACGGCGGCCACGATCCCCGCCGAGGCGACCACACGGATGCGGCGGCTGGTGCGGCGCGGGGACGCGAACACGGCCTCAGCCATCGAAGCCCACTCTCGGATCGGCCAGTCCGTACAGCAGATCGGACAGGAGGTTGCCCAGCAGCACCGCCACGGTGGCGAGCACCGTGAGGGAGGCGAGCAGCGCGAAGTCCACGGAGGTGGCGGCCTGCACGGTGGCGGCGGCGATGCCGGGCCAGCTGAAGACCGTCTCGACGAGGAGTGCGCCGGTGATGAGTTCGGGGACGCGGGAGCCGATCAGGGTGAGCATCGGCAGCATGCCGGAGCGCAGGGCGTGGCCGAGCAGCACGGTGCGTTCGCGCAGTCCGCGGGCGCGGGCGCCGCGTACCGGGTCCTCGTCCAGGGCGTCGGCGACTCCCTGGCGCACGTAGAGGAAGAACCACGGCAGCTGGGAGATCCCGAGGACCGCCGCGGGCAGCACCAGGTGGGAGGCGACCTGGCCGAAGGTGACCGTGTCGCTGGCGGCGTCGGTGAGTCCGCCGGCCGGCAGGACGTCCAGTTTCAGGGCGAAGAACCAGATGGCGAGCAGCCCGAGCCAGAAGGCGGGGGCGGCTTCCAGGGTGTACGCGGCCGAGCTGACGCACCGGTCGAGCGAGCCGCCGGGACGGCGGGCGGCCAGGACACCGAGGCCGGTGCCGAGCAGGATGGCGACGACGAAGGCGGTGGCGGCGAGCAGCACGGACCAGCCGACGCGTTCGCCGATGACATCGGCGACCGGCTGGCGCATCACGCTGGAGTCGCCGAAGTCGCCCTGGAGCGCGGAGGTGAGCCAGTTCCACCAGCGGGTGACCAGCGGCCGGTCGACGCCGAGGTTGGCGCGGAGCTGGTCGAGGTTCTCCTGCGAGGCGGTGAGGCCCGCGGTGCCCGCGTAGGCCTTGACGGGGTCGAAGGGGGATGCGGCGGCGACGGCGAACACGCCGAAGGTGACGACGCCGAGGACGGGCACGGCGAACAGGGCCCGCCGTCCCGCCATCCGCGCCATCGGCCCCCAGGGGAGGCGGCGTTTCACTTCTCCGCGCCCTCGGGGGTCCACTTCTCGACGTTCCACCAGGGGCCGGAGGCCAGGCCGTGGTCGTGCGGTTCGACCTGTGTGGTGAGCGGGCCGAACCGGTCGTCGACGACGTAGAGGTGGTCGATGTGGGTGAGGAAGGTGTAGCCGGGGTTCTTGACCAGTTCCCGCTGGACCGTGTCGTACGCGGCCCGGCGGGCGGCCTTGTCACCGCTCCTGCGGCCCGCTTCGAGGGCCGTGTCGACGGCCTTGTTGTCGTACCACGCCATGTTGTTGAAGCCGTCGCCCGCGAGGGAGGACTTCAGCAGGGTGTACTGGTCGAAGTCGGGGTCGGCGGGCGATCCGCCGCCGGCGAGGACGGCGTCCTGCTTCATCCGGGGCTCGATGACCTCCCAGGTCCCGGCCTCGGCGGTGATGTCGATGCCGGCCTTCTTGGCGTCGGAGGCGTAGGCGAGGGCGTGTTCCTGGCGGAGCTTGTCGCCGGTGAGGTACCAGAGCGGGAAGGCGGCGCGTACGCCGTCCTTGGCGCGGATGCCGTCCTTGCCGGGCTTCCAGCCCGCCGTGTCGAGGATCTTCTTCGCGGCGGCGAGGTCGTGGGTGCGCTCGGTGCCCTTGGTGAACCACTCGCTGTCGGTGGGGACGGGACCGTAGGCGGGCTTGCCCTCGCCGTTGAGGATGGAGTCGACCATGGCCTGCCGGTCGACGGCGACATCGAGTGCGCGCCGGACTGCGGTGTCACCGGCGACCTTGTTGTGGGTGGGCAGGGTCACGGTGCGGTAGTCGTACGTCGTGGCCGCGTAGGTCCGCTTGCCGTCGTCGCCCTTGAAGCCCTTGGCGAGGTTGGGCGGCAGGATCGCGCCGTCGAGGTCGCCGGAGCGCAGCCGGGTGGCGCGCACGTCGTCGTCCTTGATGATCGCCATGGTGAACTTCTTGATCTTCGGTGCGCCGCCCCAGTAATCGGGGTTGGCCCTGAAGCTCAGTTTCTCGCCCTTGGACCACTTGGTGAGGAGGTAGGGCCCGGTGCCGATGGGGTGGGTGGTGAAGGCGCCGGTATTGACGTCCTGCCCGCCCGCGACGTGTTCGGGGGCGATGGGCAGGACGGTGCGCTGGGCGAACGGCGCGTAGGGGTACTTGAGGGTGAAGACGACGCTGTCCTCGCCGACCGCCTCGACGGATTTCACCGCGTCCAGCTCGGTGCGGGAGGCGTTGTTCGTCTTCTCGTCCAGGACGGTGCGGTAGGTGAAGACGACGTCCTTGGCGCCGAAGGGCTTTCCGTCGCTGAACGTGACGCCCTTGCGGAGCCGGTAGGTGTAGGTGAGCCCGTCGGCGCTGACCTCGGGCAGGGCGGTGGCGAGCGCGGGCCGCAGCGTCATCCCGCCGTCGAGCGCGAGCAGCCCGTCGAAGATCTTGGAGTTGCCGTCCTTGCCGTAGCCGAGCAGCGGGCTGAGGCTGTCGGGCTCGTACGCGATACCGACGACCGCGGAGTCCGCGGAACCCGCCCCGGAGCCGGAACCCGCGTCCGGATCTCCCGGATTCGAGCAGGCCGCCGCGGATATCGACAGCACGGTCGCCAGCACGGTGGCGACCGCTCCCCGTATCGATCGGGCCGTCATACTCTGCACATCCCTATTGAAGATCGAATGTTATTGCGAAACGATCGCAATTAAACAGCACGTAAAGGGCCGCGCCCACCCCGCCCACGGTGCTCCGCCTCCGCCGGACATGGCGAAGCGGGGGTACGCGTCGCGTACCCCCGCTGAAGGATCCGGGGAAAGGGCCCTACGGCGCCGGGAGTTCGGCCAGCTCGGCGACGGCCGCGCGATGGCTTCCCGCCGTGCCGTACGCGATCGAGTCGGCCTTGGCCCGCTTCAGATAGAGATGCGCGGGGTGTTCCCAGGTCATCCCGATCCCGCCGTGCAGCTGTACGCACTCCTCGGCCGCACGGACCGCGACCTTCGAGCAGTACGCCTGGGCCACGGCGACCGCGAGCGGGACGTCGGGGCTTCCGGTGGCGAGGGCGTCGGCGGCGTTGCGGGCGGCGGCGCGGGCCGAGACGACCTCCAGCCAGAGCTGGGCCATCCGGTGCTTGAGCGACTGGAAGGAGCCCACCGGCCGGTTGAACTGGTGCCGTTCACGGGTGTACCGGACAGTCTCCGTCAGGCACCACTCGGCAAGGCCGAGCTGTTCGGAGGCGAGCAGCCCGGCACCGGCGAGCAGCCCTCGCCGTACGGCGTCGGCCGCCGCTTCCCCCGTGGCGAGCGGGGTCCCGGTGGCGCCGCTCAGGATGACGGTCGCGAGCGGACGGGTCAGGTCGAGCGGGACGAGCGGGTCCACGGTGACCGTGTCTGCGGCGGCCTCGACCGCGTACAGGCCCTGCGGGGTGGGGACCAGCAGCACGTCGGCGGTGGCGGCGTCGGCCACCGCGGTCACCGTCCCGTCGAGTACGCCGTCCGCCGCGGCCACCGTCGCGCCGGTCGCGCCGGCGGGCGGGGTGGCGAACGGCACGGCGAGGGCGGCGACCCTGCGGCCGGAGGCGAGGCCGGTGAGCAGTTCCGCGGCCGGGCCGTCCTCGGTCCCCAGCGCGAGCAGCGTCGCGGTCGCCACGACCGCGCTCGTCAGGTACGGCGTCGGCGCGACGCTGCGCCCGATCTCCTCCAGGACCACGGCGGCCTCCCGGTGCGAGGCGCCCTGTCCCCCGAGCTTCTCCGGTACGAGGAGTCCGGCGGCGCCGATGCCGGCGGCGAGCGCCTGCCACAACCGCGGGTCGTACGGCGTGTCGGACTCCGCGCGGGCGAGCACGGTCGGCGCGTCCGCCCGGTCGGCGAGCAGGGAGCGCACGGCGGACCGCAGATCCTCCTCGGTCTCCGAGTAGAGGAGGTCGGGGGTCGCGGCGGGCTGGTGGAGCGCGGTCATCGGGAGAGGTCCTTCCAGGCGACGTCCTTGTCGTTGCGCGGCTCGACGGGCAGCCCGAGGACGCGCTCGGCGACGATGTTCAGCAGTACCTCGCTCGTACCGCCCTCGATGGAGTTGCCCTTGGAGCGCAGATAGCGGTATCCGGCGTCGCGTCCGGTGAAGTCGACCAGTTCCGGGCGGCGCATGGTCCAGTCGCCGTACAGGAGGCCCCCGTCACCGAGGAGTTCGACCTCCAGGCCGCTGATCTCCTGGTTGAGGCGGGCGAAGGCGAGCTTCATGCCCGACCCCTCGGGGCCGGGGTGTCCGGCGACGAGCTGCTGCCGCAGCCTCTCGCCGGTGAGCCTGGCGACCTCGGCCTCCACCCACAGGGTCAGCAGCCGCTGGTGCAGATCGTGGGTGCGCAGCTCGGGGCGTTCGCGCCAGGTGCGCGAGACCGGGCCGATCATGCCGCCCTCGCGCGGGATACGCGCCCCGCCGATCGAGACGCGCTCGTTCATCAGGGTGGTCCGGGCGACCTTCCAGCCCTCGCCGACCGGGCCGAGCCGCCTGCTGTCCGGGATGCGCACGCCGGTGAGGAAGACCTCGTTGAACTCCGCCTCGCCGGTGATCTGGCGCAGCGGACGCACCTCGACACCGGGGTCGGTCATGTCGCAGATGAAGTAGCTGATGCCGCGGTGCTTGGGCAGGTCGGGATCGGTGCGGGCGATCAGGATCGCCCAGCGGGCCACATGGGCGCTGGAGGTCCAGACCTTCTGCCCGTCGACGACCCAGTCCTCTCCGTCGCGGACGGCCCGGGTGCCGAGGGCCGCCAGGTCGGAACCGGCGCCCGGCTCGCTGAACAGCTGGCACCACACCTCCTCGCCGACCCACAGGGGCCGCAGGAAGCGCTGCTTCTGCTCGTCGGTGCCGAAGCCGAGGACGGTGGGAGCCGCCATGCCGAGACCGATGCCGATGCGGCGCGGGTCGTTGTCCGGGGCCCCGGCCGCGGCGAGTTCGGCGTCGATGACGGGCTGAAGGGAACGCGGTGCGTCGAGCCCGCCGAGTCCGGCCGGGTAGTGGACCCAGGCGAGACCCGCGTCGAAGCGGGCCTTCAGGAAGTCGGTGCGGTCCGTGGTGGCCGGTGGGTGCGCGGCGAGCAGTTCGCCCGTGCGGCGGCGGACCTCGGCCGCGTCGATGGAGGCGGTCATCGGGCGGCTCCCGTCGGCAGGACGACGATGCGGCCGGTGCTCGTGCCGTCGGCGACACGCTGCACGGCATCCGCCGCGCCGGCCATCGCGACACGCTCGCTGATCAGCGGCTTGATGACTCCCCGGGCGGCGAGCGCGGTCAGTTCGTCGTGGCAGGCGCGGACCGCGGCGGGGTCCTTGGTGTTGTACAGACCCCAGTGGAGTCCGGCGATCGAGTAGTTCTTGACGAGGGCGTGGTTGAGCGCCGGGGCGGGGATGACGCCGCTCGCGAAGCCGACCACGACGACTCGTCCCTCGAAGGCGACGCACTTCACGGACTTGGCGTAGGCGTCGCCGCCGACCGGGTCGTAGACGACATCGGCACCGCGCCCGCCGGTCGCTTCCTTGACCTTCGCGACGATGTCCTCGCTCCGGCGGTCGATGACCAGGTCGCACCCCAGCGTCCGGGCGATCCCGGCCTTCTCGGGCCCGCCGACGACGCCGATGACGGTGGCGCCCGCCGCCTTGCCGAGCTGGACGGCGGCGCTGCCGACACCGCCCGCGGCCGCGTGCACGAGAAGGGTCTCGCCCGCCCGGAGGTGCGCCCGGCGGTGCAGCCCGAACCAGCCGGTCTGGTAGCCGATGTGCAGGGCGGCGGCTTCGGCGTCGTCCAGGGAGTCGGGGGCGGGCAGCAGGGCCGCTTCGTCGGCGACGACGTACTCGGCGAAGCCGCCGTGCGGGAGCGCGGGGGTGGCGAGCACCCTGCGCCCGTCCTCGGTCTCGCCGCAGATCTCCACGCCGGGGGTGAAGGGCAGTGGCGGACGGACCTGGTACTGGCCTCGGCAGAGGAGCGCGTCGGGGAAGTTGATGTTCGCCGCGCGTACCTCGATCAGTGTCTGGCCGTCTCCGGGTGTGGGCCGGTCCGTCTCCTGAAGCTCCATCACCTCGCTCGGCTCGCCGTTCCGGTGCACTCGCCATGCCTGCATGAGGGGCCTCCACAACACTGTCGGCATTACCACTGCTCCGGCGCATACTAAGCGGTCGCTTGCCGATCTGGGAACAGCTGCGGCCCGTCCGGCGCACCGGCCCCCTCACACCCGCTTCGGCTTGGCCCTGACGTGCATGCGCTCCCCCTGGGGCCCGAACAGGCTGAGGTATTCCACCGGTTCGTCACCGGCCGGACCGAACCAGTGGGGCAGCCGGGTGTCGAACTCGGCGGCCTCCCCCGGAGCCAGCACCAGGTCGTGCTCGGCCAGCAGCAGCCGCAGCTTCCCGGAGAGCACGTACAGCCACTCGTACCCCTCGTGCGTACGCCGCTCCGGCACCTCCTGACAGGCGGACTCGTGCACCACCTTGTACGCCTGGAGGCCGCCCGGCCGTCCGGTCAGGGGAAGGGCGGTCTTGCCGCCGTACACGATCGGCTTGGCCCTGACCCTCGGGTCCCCGACGGGCGGCGCACCGACGAGGTCGTCGAGGGGGACCTCATGGGCGCGGGCGATCGGGAGCAGCAGTTCCAGACTGGGGCGCCGCCCGCCGGACTCCAGCCGGGAGAGGGTGGAGACGGAGATTCCGGTGGCGGCGGAGAGCGCGGCGAGCGTGACGCCCCGGTCGGTGCGCAGCCTGCGCAGTCGGGGTCCGACACCGGTGAGCACGGTGTCCAGTTCCGGGTCGTCCCGGTCGTGTTCCTTCATGTCCCCATTGCAGAATCAGCAAGGACGTTTGTCAATCGGGTGGCCCGGCGCCCCAGCGACGCCTGCGGGCGCCCCCCATCACACCGTCCCGGTGGTCCAGCAACTCCACCGCACGCACCCCGGCCACCGCGGCACTCGCCCGCCGCTCCCGCTCCCGCGGTGGCGCACACCCCTCGGGGGCGAGTGTGCCGCTGCGTGCACGCAGACCGCCCGCACGCGGTGGAGTCCGCGCCGAGTCGGCACCTCCGGGTCGGAATATACCCCCTGGGGTATTACTGTTAGGCTGCTGAAGATATACCCCCTGGGGTAAGCAATCGGAAGGAGCGTGTCGTGTTCTTCATCGACACCATGGACACCGCCGGTCTGGGCAACCGCAGCTATCTCGCGGGCGGCGAACGGGCCGCCGCGGTGGTGGATCCGCCGCGTGACATCGACCGGATCATCGCCGCGGCCGCCGCTCGCGGGGTGCGCATCGCCCTGGTGGTGGAGACGCATCTGCACAACGACTACGTGTCCGGCGGCCTCGAACTGGCGCGGATCACGGGCGCCCGCTATCTGGTGCCCGCCGCCGCGCGGGGCTCCTTCGCCCGTACGCCGGTCGCCGACGGAGACACCGTCGAGGTCGACGGCGGACTCACGCTGCGCGCGATGGCCACGCCGGGACATACGCCGCACCACACCTCGTACGTCCTGCGGGAGCACGGCCGTGCCGTCGCCGCGTTCACCGGTGGCTCGCTGCTGATCGGCGGCGTGGGCCGCCCCGATCTGGTCGAGCCCCGGCTGACCGAACGGCTGGCCCGCGCCCAGCACGCCTCGGCGCACCGGCTGGCCGACGCCCTGGACGACGAGGTCGCCGTGCTGCCCACGCACGGCTTCGGCAGCTTCTGCTCCACCACGCCGGGCGAGGGCACCGCGACGACGATCGGTGCCGAGCGCGGCCGGAACGAGGCGCTGGTCAAGGACGTGGACACCTTCGTCGCGGAGCTGCTCGCCGGTCTCGACGACGTTCCCGCCTACTACGCCCACATGGGCCCGGCAAACGCCGCGGGCCCCTCGCCCATCGACCTGACCCCGCCCGCACCGGCGGACGCCGGGGAGATAGCGAGGCGGCTCGCCGCGGGCGAGTGGGTGGTGGACCTGCGCGGCCGCGTCGCGTTCGCCGAGGGGCATGTCGCCGGGTCGTTCAACTTCGAGGGTGCCGGACAGCCCGCCACCTATCTGGCCTGGCTCATCCCGTGGGGCAGGCCGGTCACCCTGCTGGCGTCCACCGCCGAGGAGATAGCGGCCGCTCAGCGCGAGCTGGCACGGGTCGGCATCGACCGGCCGGCCGCCGCGGCCACCGGTGCCCCGGATTCCTGGGTCCGGACAGCTGACGAGCTGCGCTCCTTCGCACGGTCGGACTTCGCGGGGCTGGCCGCCGCCCGCCGCCGCGGCGAGGACCCGGTGGTACTCGATGTACGGCGGGCCTCGGAGCGCGACGGCGCCGCGATCGCCGGCGCGGTGCACATCCCCGTGCACGAACTGCCCGGCCGGCTGGCCGAGGTGCCGCCGGGCGTGGTGTGGGTGCACTGCGCGGGTGGCATGCGGGCGGCGGTCGCCGCGTCGCTGCTGGACGCGGCGGGGCGCGAGGTGGTGGCTGTCGACGACGTCTTCGGCGCGGCGGGCGAGGCGGGACTGACCGTCGTCGTGGCCGAGCGCCCCGGCGCGACGGGCGGACCGGCGTCCGGTTCCCCGGCACCGGGCACGACCGCGTGACCTCGCTGGTCCTGGCGCTGGCGGCCGGGGCCGTGGTCGGCCTGGCGCTCGGCGGGCTGGGCGGCGGGGGCAGCGTCCTCGCCGTGCCCGCGCTGATCTATCTGCTCGGCTTCACCCCCGCAGCGGCCACCACCGCCGGGCTCCTCATCGTCATCGCGACCTCGCTCACCGGACTGCTGGCCCATGCTCGGGAGGGCGTGGTCAGGTGGCGTACGGGAGGGCTCTTCGCCGCCGCGGGCGTCGTCCCGGCCGCCGTCGCGGGCGCGCTGTCGGCACGGATTCCGGCGGTGGTGCTGACCGTGGCGTTCGCCGTGCTCGCGGCGTTCGCCGCGGTCCGGATGCTCCGGCCCCGTCCGGCGCCGCCGGGCGCCGGGGACGGGCGCGGCCCGGACGTAGTCCCCGCCCGTAGGGCGGCCGGGGCGGGGGCGGGACTCGGAGCGCTGACGGGGCTGCTGGGAGTGGGCGGCGGATTCCTGGCGGTGCCGGCCCTGGTCACCGTCCTCGCCCTGCCGATGACCGCGGCCGTGGGGACGAGCCTGCTGGTCATCACGGTCAACTCGGCAGTGGCGCTCGTCACCCGGCTCGCCACACCGACCCCGCTGGACTGGGCGGTGATAGCACCGTTCACGGCATCGGCGGTGCTGGGCGCCTGGGACGGGAAACGGCTGGCCGCGAAGGTGTCCACGGACACCCTGCGGCGGCTGTTCGGTGCGGTGCTCCTGGCCGTGGCGCTCGCCATGCTCCTCGACGCGTTCCTGGTGTGACCCACGTCCGCCGGGGGCCGGGCAGGCGCCGTCAGGCCAGTGAGAGGAAGAGCTTCTCCAGCCTGGCGCGCATCCGGTCGCGGTCGGCGGGCTCGGCGGAACCGTCCGCCATGCAGTGCTGCAGTCCGGTGGCGATGATCGCGAAACCGGCCCGGTCCAGGGCCCGCGAGACCGCCGCCATCTGCGTGATGACGTCCTCGCAGTCCCGCCCTTCCTCGATCATCCTGATGATCGCGTTGAGCTGGCCCTGGGCGCGGCGCAGGCGATTGAGGACCGACTTCAGTTCGTCGGCCGCCATGTCGAGTTCCACACATCCTCCTCCGAATACCCCAAGGGGTATCCTAACCTGTCCGGGGAAGGAGAGACGCCTGTCTCTTCCCCACCCGGTGAACGAAAGGACCAACTGCTCGTGACCAGCCATGCTTCCCTGTCCCCCGCCCAGGCCGCAGCCCGTCTGGAGGAGTTCACCGTCATCGATGTGCGGGCCCCCGGCGAGTACGCCTCCGGACATGTCCCCGGCGCCCTGAACGTCCCGCTCGACCGGCTTCCCGAGGCCCTGCCCGCGCTGAAGTCGGCCTCCGCACGCGGCACGCTGCTCATGGTCTGCGCCTCCGGTGTCCGTTCCACCCGGGCGTGCGAGGTCCTCTCCGGGGCGGACATCGACGCCCTGACGCTCACGGGCGGCACCTCCGCCTGGGAGGGCGACGGCCGCGGACTGGACCGGCCCGAGGGCTCCGGAGCCGTCTGGCCGATGGAGCGCCAGGTCCGTCTCGCCGCCGGTTCGCTGGTGGTGGCCGGTCTGGTGGCGGGGCTCCGCTTCCCGGCCGCGCGCTGGCTGTCCGCCGGCATCGGCTCCGGCCTGGTCTTCTCCGCGCTGACCAACACCTGCGGCATGGCGGCGGCCCTCTCGAAGCTCCCGCACAACCGCGCACCGCGCACCGCCGCCGACCTGAGCACCACGCTGGAGGCGCTCCAGAAGTGAGCGGAGCGGGCGTTCGCCCGGAACGTAGGCGAGGGAGCCGGCCGCACCTGGTGTGCGGCCGGCTCCCCGTGTTCACCGGGCGGTTCCGGTCAGATCTCGTCCCTGACCATCGCGAGCAGCCGGTCCAGTACGCGCGGTCCGCCCGCACGCAGTCCGTCGTGCTCGAACTCGTTGGTCACCCAGGTGCGCAGCCCGCGGATGGCGGAAGCGGTGCGCAGCGCGTGCCCGGTGTCGACGAACATGTCGTCGTGGAAGACGGCGGCGACGACCGGCACCTCGTTGGCGGCGAGCCGGTCGGTGTCGTACAGCACGGGCCAGTCGGTGCGGTTGGCGAGGAGTTCGGCGGTCTCGCGCAGCGGGCGCAGGGCCGGGTCGACGTCGAAGTGCCAGGGGTGGATCGTCTCGCCGGTGAGGAGCACGGGGCCCTCGCCCGCCAGTGCGCCCGCCGCGTCGAACTGCGGGAACTCGGCGCGGACCCGCTCGGCCGACCAGCCGGTGGGCCGCCCGCCCTGGCCGTAGATCGCCTCGTGCATCAGGGCGTACAGCGGATGGCCGGCGAACGAGTTGGCGGTGCGCACGGCCTCCTGGAAGGCGTCGGACAGCTCGGTTCCGTGCGGCGTGCGGACGAAGGCGTTCTCCAGCAGGTAGTGCAGCTGGTGGCTCCCGTTGCCGACGCCCAGCATGATGCCGAGGGACTGGAACCCCTCGGGCGTCAGCCGGTGCCCGGTGCCCTGGGAGCTGTGGGCGAGGAGGTACTCGGTGATCTCCCGGACCCGCCGCACGTCCTGCGGGTAGCGGGCGTAGTGGGCCGCGACCTTCCGCTCGACCCGGGGGTAGGCGGCCCGGTACACCTCGTCGGCATGGGCGTCCAGGGCGGGCAGTCCGCCGGTGATCAGAGCGGCCGTGAGCCCTTCCGGGGCGGCCGACAGATAGCGGACGGCACAGAATCCGCCGAAGGACTGTCCCAGCACCGTCCAGGTCTCGCCACCGGTGACCTGCGGCCGGATGGCTTCGCAGTCGCGGACGATGTTGTCGGAGCGGAAGTGGCCGAGGTAGTCGGCCTGCTCGCGCGGGCCGCCCCGCAACGGCAGGGTCTGCCGGTTCGCCGGGGTGGACCTGCCGGTCCCCCGCTGATCGAGCAGGAGCACCCGGAACTCCCGCACGGCGCGGCCCAGCCATGCCTCCGCGCCGACGTAACGGCGGGCGCCGAACCCGGGGCCGCCCTCCAGGTAGATCAGCCACGGCAGTTGCTCCCCGGTCCTGCCGGACGCCACCGCCTCGCGGCCGAAGATCTCGATCTGCTCGCCGCCCGGGTCGCTGTGGTCGAGCGGGACCGTGAAATGACGGTCGGTGAAGACGACACCGGGCTGCCGGTAGCTGCTCACAAAAGGCTCCTGAATCAGATGGTTCCGGGACAGTTCAGCACATGGCCGTGACTCGGACAGTCCCGGCCCGTGTGCGCCGTACGCGGGGGGCTCCTAGCGTGCAGTCATGATCCGGTTCGAGCAGGTCAGCAAGGTCTACCCGGATGGCACGGCCGCGGTCGACGGGCTGTCCTTCGAGGTCGCCGAGGGGGAGCTGGTCACCCTGGTCGGACCGTCCGGCTGCGGCAAGACCACCACGATGATGATGGTGAACCGGCTGATCGAGCCGACCGCGGGCCGGATCCTGGTGGACGGCGAGGACATCGCCGCGGTCGACCCGGTGAGGCTGCGCCGCCGGATCGGCTATGTGATCCAGCAGGTCGGCCTGTTCCCGCACCGGACGGTCCTGGACAACACCGCGACCGTCCCGGCGCTGGTCGGCTGGAAGCGCGGCAGGGCCAGGGAGCGGGCGGCGGAGCTGCTCGACCTGGTGGGCCTGGACCCCGGCACGTACGGCTCGCGCTATCCCGCCCAGTTGTCCGGCGGGCAGCGCCAGCGGGTGGGGGTGGCCCGCGCACTCGCGGCGGATCCGCCCGTGCTGCTGATGGACGAACCGTTCGGTGCCGTCGACCCGGTGGTACGGGAACGGTTGCAGGACGAGTTCCTCGGGCTTCAGGCGACGGTCAGGAAGACCGTCCTGCTGGTCACGCACGACATCGAGGAGGCGGTGCGGATGGGCGACCGGATGGCCGTGTACGGGGAGGGCCGCATCGAGCAGTTCGACACCCCGGCCGCCGTGCTCGGCACCCCGGCGACGCCCTATGTGGCCGGGTTCGTCGGCGCCGACCGGGGTCTGAAACGGCTGTCGGTCACCGCGATCGAGCCGGAGGACCTCTGGGAGCCGCCGGTGGCCCGCCTCGATGAGCCGGCCCGGTCGGCGGCGGCCCGGCTGGGCGCGTCGGGGGCCCGCTGGGCGGTGGTACTGAACGGTGCGGGCGATCTGCACGGCTGGGTGTCGGCGGACGCGCTGCGGATCGCCGGGGAGCTGGGCACGGTGGGCGAGCTGGCCCGGCGGATGGACGCGTGGGTGCCCGTCGGCGCCCCGTTGAAGCAGGCGTTCAGCGAGATGCTCCAGTACGACGCCGGGTGGGTGGCGGTGCTGGACGGCGCGCGTTTCCTGGGCGTACTGACTCCGGCGAAGCTCCATGAGGCGCTGCGCCGCTCGGTGGACGCGGACGCCCAGGGCGTGGGGCGCGAGGACGTGGACTTCGACTCCGTCGCGGACGCGTAGGGGCGCCCCGCGGAGTAACCGGCTACCGCCCGCGCCGATAACTGCTGCCGTCCTTGGGCCGTACCAGCAGCCCCGCGACGACGAGATGGCGCCGCAGCGCCGAGCAGTCCTCGTGCACCGTGAGCAGCGCCTCGTTCACCTCGCGCTCGGTGTACGCGCGCTCGCGCTCGAAGAGCGTCTCGGAGAGGTGGACCAGCAACTGTTCGCGGCGTGCCACCTTGCGGGGGATCGTCGTGAGACGTCCGTGGGAGAAGAGCGCGGCCACACCGTGCGCACTGCTGGACTGTTTCTCGGGCATGGCCGGAAGCGTCGCAGGCCGGTGGTGGGAGGGCAACGCCTTTTCGGCGCGATGACGGAAACCGTACGGTGTGATCATCTGCTACTGCGACGAAGGCGGTCCCGCATGGCCCTGTTCGACCTCCCCCTCGATGAGCTGCGCACCTACCGCAGCCGGTCGGTGGAGCCCGAGGACTTCGACGCGTTCTGGTCGACGACGCTGGACGAGGCGAGGAGCCATGATCTCGACGCCCGCTTCGAACGCCGCACCGGCACGGGACTGGCGAGTGTCGAGGTGTACGACGTGACGTTCGCCGGTTTCGGGGGGCACCCGGTCAAGGGCTGGTTCGTCCTTCCCGCGGGCACCCGGGACCCGCTGCCGGTGGTCGTGGAGTTCCTCGGCTACGGCGGCGGGCGCGGCCTGGCCCACACGCATCTGCTGTGGGCCTCGGCCGGGTTCGCCCACTTCGTGATGGACACGCGGGGCCAGGGCAGCGGCTGGGCACCGGGCGACACCGCCGACCCCGTGGGCAGCGCGCCCTCGCTGCCCGGTTTCATGACCCGGGGCATCGAGGACCACCGGGAGTTCTACTACCGGCGGGTGTTCACCGACGCGGTGCGGGCGGTGGAGGCCGCGCGTTCGCATCCGCTGGCCGACGCCGCACGCACCGCCGTCACCGGGGTCAGCCAGGGCGGCGGCATCGCCATCGCCGCCGGCGGGCTGATACCGGACCTGGTGGCGGTCGCTCCGGACGTGCCGTTCCTGTGCGACTTCCCGCGCGCGGTCACCGTCACCGACCGGCAGCCGTACCGCGAGGTGGGCAACTACCTCAAGACGCACCGCGGCCGCACCGCGCGGGCCGCCGCCACGCTGGCCTATTTCGACGGGGTGCACTTCGCGGCACGCGGGCGGGCTCCCGCACTGTTCTCGACGGCCCTGGAGGACCTGACCTGCCCGCCGTCGACGGTCTTCGCGGCCTTCAACGCGTACGCCCACGAGGACAAGACGATCGAGGTGTACGACTTCAACGACCACGAGGGCGGCGGCGCGTTCCAGCAGGCCGCCCAACTGGCCTGGCTGCCCGGAAAGCTGACGGCCTGACCGGCCCGGAGCGACGGGCACCCCTTGCCGGCCGTGGTCTCACCCTGCCGGGATGAGCTTCTCGGACTCCAGGTAGTGGCGCGCGACGTCCTCGGGGAGCCGGCGCCAGCTGTCCACCTCCTCGTTCATCGACGCCAGGGCGGCCGTGGTCAGCACGGTGTTGAGCGGGTCGAGCGCGTCCCGCACTCCGGCGCTGCCCGCCCGGGAACGGTTGACGACGGGGACCAGGTGGTCGGCGTTCTGCAGATGCTTGTCGTCGGCGAGGAGTACGAGGCCGAAGTCGTCCAGGGTGGCGTCGGTGGTGGTGGTCAGGACCATCTGGTCCTGACCGCTCTGCACGGCCTGTTTGGCCTGGGTGGTGCCGACGCCCTTCGGGTCGACGGCGGTGATCCGGATGCCGTACGTCTTCCTGAGTCCGGGCGCGCAGTAGGGGCGCTGTACGCATTCGTCGCCCGCCGCCAGCCGCACGGGCAGGCGTGAGCGCCCCAGGTCGCTGAGGGTCCTGAGCCGGTGCCGCGCCGCGTACGGGGCGGCGACCGCGAAGGCGTTCTGGTCGACGGCGCGGCCCGGATCGAGGACCACGAGGCCGCGACGGGCGGCCAGCGAACGGAGCGCCTTCATCGTGGTGCCGAGGTCGGGTGAACCGACCGGGGCGGCGTCCGCACCGTTGGCCTTGGCGTTCAGCCAGTCGGCGAAGGTGGCCGCGTACTCCGGCACGACGTCGATCTGGCCGTTCTCCAGTGCGGGTTCGTAGATCTCCCGGTTGGTCACGGAGATGATCTCGGTGGAGTACCCGGCCCGGTCGAGCAGGATCGCGTACATCTGGGCGAGCAGATCGCTCTCGGTGAATCCGGCGGACCCGATCGTGAGGTGCTTGCTGTCGCCGGGCGGGGCCGTGACATCGCCCCGGTTCTCCAGCGTGGGGCCCGAGGTGCAGGCGGTGGCGGCCAGCAGGAGCGCGCAGCACAGGGCGAACCGGGTACGGAGGCGGGTCACGCGGCCTCCCGGGTGCGGCGCCGGTCCGGGGCGAGGCGCTGACCCGTCTCGAAGAGCCCTTCCACGAGGAGGGCGAATACGGCGACGAGGACCGCTCCGGCCACGACCTGGGGTGTGGAGGCCAGGTTGAAGCCGGCGGTGATGATCCGGCCCAGTCCCCCGCCGCCGGCCAGGGCGGCCAGGGTCGCCGTGGCGACGAGTTGCACGGCGGCGATCCGGACGCCGGTGAGGATGAGCGGCAGCGCGAGCGGGATCTCCACCCCCAGCAGCATCTGGCGGCCCGTCATGCCCATGCCCCGGGCGGCCCGGACGACGTCCCGGTCGACCTCGCGCATCCCCACGTAGGCGTTGGTGAGCAGGGGCGGCATGGCGAAGAGCACCAGGGCGATGATGGTCGACCACTGACCGTACGTACCGATCGGCGTGAGGAGCAGCAGGACCAGCACCGCGAACGTGGGGACGGCCCGGCCGATGTTGGAGATGTTGACCGCGAGGGCGCCGCCCCTGCCGAGGTGGCCCAGGACCAGGGCGACCGGCAGCGCGATGAGGCAGCTGATCAGCAGGCAGACGACGGTGAGGAAGAGGTGTTCGCCGAGCCGGTGCCAGATGCCGTCGGGGCCGGACCAGTGGGTTGCGGTGGTGAGCCAGGACCAGGTGTCCCGGAGGGTGGTCACGACGGTGTCCTCGTCCAGGGCGTCAGCCACCGCTGCACGAGCAGGAGCAGCAGGTCGGCGGCGACGGCGATGACGACACAGAGGACGGACGCGGTGAGCACCTGGGCCTTGAAGTAGGTGTTCATGCCCGAGTAGATGAGGTTGCCGAGCCCGCCGTGGCCGACGATCGCGCCGACCGTGACCAGGGAGACCGCAGAGACGGTGGCGATCCGCAGTCCGGCCATGGCCGCGGGCAGGGCGAGCGGGAGTTCCACGGCGATCAGCAGGCGTGCGGGGCCGTAGCCCATGCCGCGCGCCGCCTGCCGGGTCTCTTCGGGTACGGCGCGCAGTCCGGCGAGGATGTTCCGGACGAGAAGGGTCAGTGAGTAGAGGACGAGTCCGGCGACGACGAGCGTGGCGGACAGTCCGTACACCGGCAGCAGGAGCGAGAACATCGCGAGCGACGGGATCGTGTAGAGGATCGTCGTCAGCCCGAGCACGGGCCCGGCCGCCCAGCGTCGGCGGCGGGCTGCCAGGGCGAGCGGCAGGGCGATGGCCAGTCCGATCAGCACCGAGACCGCGGTCAGCTGAAGGTGCTGGACGACCGCGTCCCAGAGGATCTCCCGGCGGCTGGAGAGGTAGGCGCCGCAGATCCACTCATTGCGCGCGAGGCAGTCGTCGGGGGGCGCGGTCACTCGTCCATTGGAGCGCGGGAGTCCGGTGGACGCCCGTCATGATCGCCTGTTCGAGGTGGGTGCTCGGACCCGGCGTCCCCGGGCCCGGAGCCGGCCGCCCCGCACGAAACCCCCGTCTTGAGCGACTGCTCAAATTCCTGCTAGTGTCCCGGACCGGTGATGGGTTGAGCGATCGCTCAACCCTGGACGGACCATGGACGAACCGGGGGCAGACGTGGGGCTGTACGTCGAGGCACTGATCCGTGTGGATCCGGAGGAACTCTGGGAGCTGACCCAGAACCCCGCGCATCACCAGCGCTGGGATCTCCGCTTCACGGAGATCACGTATGTGCCGGGCGCCCCCGACGCTGCCCGGCGGTTCCGCTATGCCACCCGGGTGGCCCCCTTCCTCACGGTCGCGGGCACCGGTACCAGCGCGGGCGAGCGGCACCGGCCGGACGGCGAGCGGGTGTCGGCCCTCCGGTTCTCCTCGCCCCAGCCCCTCTCGCTCCTCGCCGAGGGCAGCGGCTACTGGCGATACGTACCGACGTCCGACGGCATCCGCTTCCTGACCGGCTACGACTACCGGACCCGCTGGGGCCGTTTCGGCTCGCTGGTGGACCGGCTGGGGTTCCGGCCGCTGATGGGCTGGGCCACCGCCTGGTCCTTCGACCGGCTGCGGCTCTGGTGCGAACGCGGCATCAGCCCCGCCCGCTCCCTCGGGTACGCCGTGGCCGAGGTCGCCGTCCGGCTGCTGGCCGTGCCCGCGGCGCTGCCTCTGGGGCCGGGCGCCGCGCTCACCGCCGCGGCGGCCGCGCTGCTGCTGCCGCCGCTGCCCGTCACTCCCGCCGCCCGCCGCTGTCTTCGCCGGCCGCCGGGCCGTGCCACCGCCCCCGCACCCGCCGTCCTGCGACTGCTGGAGCGTCCATGACCTCGATCTTCCGCCTCGCCATGGGCCCGGAGTTCGACCGGCTGCACCCCCAGTTGCGGCGGCGCTTCTCGGTCGGTCTGGACAGCGGGGAGGCCTGTCTGGGACGCGGGGTCATGGACCGGATCTGGCACGGGCGGGCCTTCGTGAAGCCGTTCCTCGCCCTCGGCGGCACCCGCAACGTGCTCGTCCCCCGTACCGGCCGTGACATTCCCTTCACCATCGAGAACGTGCCGTACACCGACTCCTTCGGCCGCGAGACCGTCACGTTCGTGCGGACCTTCGCGCTGCCCCGCGGGCCGCGCCGGTTCGACGCCACGATGGTGCACAGCCCCGAGCGGTCCTGCGTGCTCGACTACCTCGGCACCCATCAGCACCTCGCCACAGATCTGCGGCTCGCCGCCGAGCCCGACGGATCGCTGCTGATCCGCTCGGGCGAACACCGCTTCCGGGAGGGGCCGTTCGACGTCCGCGTCCCCGGATTCCTCCGGGGCGACGCCGAAGTGCGCGAGTCCTACGACGACGCGACGGGACGCTTCCGGATCCGGGTCGCGGTCACCAACCCGCACTTCGGCCCGCTGTTCGGGTACGAGGGCACGTTCCGCGCGCGGTACGTCGATGCCCGGCGTCACGGCGTGCGCGCCGGGCTGCGTCCCGTGCGCGAGGAGGCGCGGGCATGACCGGTGGGAGCGCCGCCGGTCAGGACACCAGGGTGAAGCTGATGGAGGGCGCCCTGCGCACCCTCTCCGAGCACGGCATCGCCAAGACGTCCGCCCGGTCCGTCGCGGCCGCCGCCGGGGTCAATCAGGCGCTGGTCTTCTACCACTTCGGGTCCGTCGACGAACTCCTCGCGGCTGCCTGCCGCCACGGTGCCGAGCAGCGCGTGGCCCGCTACCGCGACCGGTTCGCCTCCGTCACGACGCTGAGCGAGCTGCTCCGGTGCGGGCGTGAGCTGCATGCCGAGGAACGGGCCGGAGGCCATGTCGCCTTCCTCGCCCAGTTGCTGGCGGGCGCCCAGACGCAGCCGCGTCTCGCCCCCGCCACCGCCGCCGGTCTTGAGCTGTGGACCGACGAGATCGAGAAGGTCCTGGTCAGAGTCGTCGCCACCACCCCGCTCGGGGACTTCGCGGACCCCGCCGGGCTGGCCCGCGCCGTCGCGGCGTCCTTCGTCGGCCTGGAGCTGTACGACGGGGTCGACCCGGACGGCGCCGGGCGGGCGCTCGACGCTCTGGAGCAGCTCGCCGCGCTGGTCGATGTCCTGGAAGGGCTCGGTCCGGTGGCGCAGCGCGCCGTACGGCGCCGGCTGCGGCGCACCGGGAAGTGAGCGGGACGGGCCCGGCCAGGGGCGGGAGGCCGGCCGGGGAAGGCCGTGGGTGTGTCCCCCGCACGGGTGCCGGTCAGGTGTCGAGGTAACGCAGTACGGCCAGTACCCGGCGGTGTCCCTCTTCCGTGCGGGGCAGGCCGAGCTTGGTGAAGATGCCCGCCGTGTGCTTCTCGACGGCGCGCTGCGAGATGCCGAGCGCCGCGGCGATCGCGGTGTTGGTCCGCCCCTCCGCCATGAGGGCGAGGGTGTCGCGTTCCCGAGAGGTGAGGCCGGAGAGTCCGTCCTCCTTGCGCCGGGCGGCCAGCAGCCGGGTGACGACCTCCGGGTCCAGCGCGGTGCCGCCGTCCGCGACGCGGTGCAGGGCGTCCACGAAGTCGGCGACGTCCACGACCCGGTCCTTGAGGAGATATCCGAAACCGGACATCCCGGTGGCCGCCAGCCGGTCCGCGTACCGGGTCTCGACGTACTGGGAGAACAGCAGCACACCGAGGTCGGGGTGGCGCAGGCGCAGTTCGAGGGCGGCGCGCAGCCCCTCGTCCTTGTGGGTGGGCGGCATCCGGATGTCGGCGACCACCACGTCCGGCAGATGTACGTCGACGGCGTCCAGCAGGGCGTCCGCGTCACCGACGGCCGCCACGACGTCCAGGCCCCGGTCGCGCAGCAGCTGCACCAGCCCCTCACGGACGACGGCGGCGTCCTCGGCGATCACTATGCGCATCAGCGGGACTCCTGGGGGACGGTGCGGGGGACCTGGGCGGGCAGCGGCAGTTCGACGGTGACCGCGGTCGGGCCGCCGTCGGGGCTGTCGATCAGCAGCCGCCCGTCCACCGTACTGATCCGTTCGGCGAGCCCGGCGAGCCCGGTGCCCCCGGCCCCGGTGTCGGCACCGGGACGGGGGCCGGCGCCGCCGCGGCCGTCGTCGCGCACGGTCACCCGCAGCACCCCGCCCTTCACATACGCCTCGACCTCGGCCCGGTCCGCACCGGCGTGGCGGGCGACGTTGGCCAGGAGTTCGGCCGTGCAGAAGTACGCGATCGACTCGATGGCCTCGGGCGGCCGGTCGGGCAGATCGAGCCGTACGGCGACGGGGAGGCCCGCCCGGGTCGCCAGGGTCTCCAGCGCCACGTCCAGGCCGCTGTTGAGGGCGGGCGGATGGATGCCGCGGACGAGGTCGCGCAACTCCTCGATGGCGGTACGGGAGTCGGCGAGCGCGGAGTCCACGAGTGCGCGGCCCCGGATCAGTTGGGGTGAGTCGCCCGATGCGCGGGAGAGCTGGTCGCGCGCGCCCGCGAGGGCCATGGCGACGGCGATGAGGCGCGACTGCGCACCGTCGTGCAGATCGCGTTCGATGCGCCGCAGCGTGGCCGCCGAGTCCTGGACGGCCAGCGCACGGGTCTCCTCCAGGACGGTCACCCGGTCCGCCAGCCGCCCCGGACCGAGCAGGGCTCGGGCCGTGGGCCGTACGACGAGGGTGAGCAGGGCGCGCGTGGACCAGGCGGAGAGGGCGAGCACGGCGAGGCCCACGAGGGCGGTGGCCAGCGCCTTCGGCCAGGTGTCCAGACCGATGTCGCCCACCAGGCCGATACCGGGACGCCCGTCCGTCTCTACGGCCCGCCACCACAGGGGGTAGGCGAGTGCGGCGATGCCGTACAGCCGCAGGCCCACCGCGACGGCGAACAGGACCAGGCCCAGGGGTGCGTACGCGACACCGAAGGCGGCGGCGCGCCACCCGTCGCTGTCGGTGAGACGGGCGCGGACGCCGGACAGGAAGCCCCCGCCGCGCCGCTTCCGTTTCGGCGGCGCGGGAATGTCCTCCCCCAGCAGGCCGCGCAGCAGCCCGCGGTGCAGGGCGCCTGTCGCTCGGGCCGCGAACAGGACACCGACCAGCAGGAGCAGACCGACCAGCGTCACGGAGGCGACGAGCGACACGGCGAGGAGTTCGAGGAGCGCGATCCCGCAGATGAAGCCGGGCAGCGGAGCGAGGACGGCGTACGCGGTCTCCCGGCGCAGCGTCCGGGAGACGGGGACGCCGAGGAAACACAGAACGCCGAGGGGGCGGGTGGTACGAGGAGGCACGAAGGGGTCCGTTCCTGGCGGATGAGCGGAGGGCAGGCGGGGGCGGGCAGGGCGACGGGGCGGACCGTCACGCTCGCGGACACCACCACGGTCGTGTCCGGAGATGATCTCTCCTCCTCAGGTGCTCCGGACCATCCCCTCCATCGGCCGCACCCGCAGCATCCGCACCAGGGGCGCGCACGAGGCGGCCAGGACCAGCAGGAGCCCGGAGGCGAGCGTCGCCGCCCAGGCCCAGGGCGGCAGACCGGAGAGCGGAGTGCCGGTCCTCTCCCCCAACGGCACCATCACGGCGCAGCCGGCGACGGTGCCCGCGCCCACCCCGGCCAGGGCGGTGATGACGCCCTCCCAGAGGACGACGGCGACGATCTGCCGGGCCCCGGCACCCACCGCCCGGAGCAGGGAGAACTCCCGCAGACGCTCCAGGGTCAGCATGATCAGGGTGTTCGCCGCGACGAAGCCCGCGAAACCGGCGTACAGGAGCGTGCCGAAGACCTCCATCCAGTCCGGATCGCCCGCCCCGGACAGGGAGACGAACTTGGCCAGTGCGAAGGCCGTGACCAGGGCGATCGGCGTGACCGCCGCGGAGAGCCTGCGCGCCCTCGCCCGCGCACCGGCCACGGCCAGTTCCCCCGCCGCGCCGCCCGGCCCGCGCAGCAGCGGCGCCGCCACCGCGGCGGTGAGGCGGCCGATCCACGGCCCGGCGAGCCCGATCGCGACGAGGTGGGCGAGCAGGACGAGAGGGATCGCGGCCCCCGCGTCCTCCACCGACCCGTCCCGTGCGGCGGCGGTCAGCGCGACCGCGCCGAGCAGCGCGAGGACGGCCGACAACCCACGTACCACGCCTGCCCGTTCACCACCGGACACGGCCGATGCGGCGAGCGCCGACGACGGGCGGGTGCGCGAGCCGCGCCAGGCGGCGATCACTCCGCCGAGTTGCGAGGAGATCACCAGCACCCCGGCCGCCGCGAGGAACGAGGGCCACCCGACGCTCACCGAGAACCCGTCGGGCACTATGCCGTGCGCGGACATCCCGTCGAACCAGACGCGGGCGAGCAGCGAGCCGAAGCCGTACCCGACGGGCAGGGCGAGCAGCGCGGTGCACAGGGCCTCCGCAGCGACCATGCGTCTGATCTGCCAGGGGCCGGCCCCGATCGCCCGGAGCAGCGCGCTCTCGCGGCCCCGTTGGGCGACGGACAGCGACATCACCTGTCCGATCACGAAGACGGACAGATAGACGGTGACCAGGGTGAAGGCGAGGCCCATCTCGGAGACCGCCGCGCGCCCCGGGGCCGCGGGCGCCCCCGCGGCGGAGACGGCGATCGCCACACAGGCGGTGACCACCGTCGCGGAGAGGACGAGGGCGGCGAAGGTACCGGCGAAGGCGGAGGGCCGGGAGCGTACGGAGGCACGGGCGAGTCCGGTCGTCATGACAACGGTCCGTCCTGTGCCGGGCCGCACCCGTGCGCGCCGCATCCGACCGGCTCGTGGGCGCCGCATCCGACCGCGCACGGCTCGTGGGCGCCGTGTCCGGGCGGGTCGAACCCCTGGACGCCGCTTCCGGCCGGGCCGTGCGCCGGTGCGGTGTCCTCGGCCAGCCGCCCGCCGGAGAGCCGCAGCAGCCGGTCCGCCGCCGCGCCGACCAGCGGGTCGTGCGTGACGACCACCACCGTGGCGCCGAAGGCGCTCACCGATTCCCGCAGCAGTCCCACGATCCCGGCGGCCGTCGCGCCGTCGAGCGCGCCGGTGGGCTCGTCGGCGAACACCACCTCCGGTTCGGTGATCAGCGCACGGGCGATCGCCACCCGCTGCTGCTGTCCGCCGGAGAGCTGCCCCGGGCGGGCGTCCTCGCGTCCGTCCAGGCCCACCCGGGCGAGCATCCGCCGTGCGCGTGCGGCATCGCGCCGCTCGCCGTCGAGCCGGAGCGGCAGCAGGACGTTCTCCTGCACCGTCAGCGCGGGGAGGAGGTTGAAGGACTGGAAGACGAACCCGATGCGGGCCCGCCGCAGCCGGGTCAGCTTCCGCTCCCGCATCCGGCCGATCTCCTGTCCGGCCAGCCGCACCACACCGGAGGTGGGCCGGTCCAGGCCGGCCGCGCACTGCAGGAACGTCGACTTCCCGGATCCGGAGGGGCCCATCACGGCGGTGAACGTGCCCCGGCGCAGCCGGGCGTCCAGATCGCGCAGCGCGTGCACGGCACCCGGCCCCCGCCCGTAGGTCCGGCACACCCGGTCGAGTTCGAGAACCGGTCGGCTGCCCGCCGATGTGAAAAGGTCCATCGCGGTTCTGCCTGCTTTCCTCGGCCGGCGCCACCCGCCGACGACTCCCCGACGGTACGAAGCCACGCGCGGGGCCCGGAATGGGGCGGCCACCCGGATGCGGGGTTCGGGATTTCCGAACCCCGGCGGCTCCGACGACGCCTCGGCCGCCCGCTTCGGCCGGTTCCGGCTCTGCCACGACGGCCGGGGCTCACCGTTCGGACTGCTCCGGCCACCGGCCGGCGGCTGACCCGGCGAGCTGTCCACGGCGTCGGATCCGCCGATGGATGCAATGGGAAAACGCTTTCAGTGCGGCTATCGTAGCCCTATGCCGAGCCAGGTCAATCGACGTTCCGCCCGCCCCCGCCCGCCGTCCGCCGTGACGCTCCAGCAGGTCGCGCAGGACGCCGGGGTATCTCTCGCCACGGCGTCGCGCGTGCTCAGCGACAGCGACCGCAACGTCACCCAGGAGCTCCAGGAGCGCGTTCTGGAGGCGGCCGCCCGGCTCCGCTATGTGTCCAACGCGCCGGCCAGGGCGCTCGTGCAGTCCACGACCTCCATCATCGGGCTGATCGTCCACGATGTGAACGACGCCTACTACTCCGCCATCGCGGCCGGTGTCATGGAGGTCGCCCGCGACCACAAGCTCCTGGTGATGCTGGCGGGGACGTTCCACGAGCCGCACCTCCAGGCGGAGTACGTGGCCCGGCTGCGGGCCCAGCGGGCGCGGGCCGTCATCCTCGCCGGGTCCGGTTTCACCGGGGGCAGCCCCGCGCTCGCCCAGGAACTGGAGGCGTTCGCGGCGCACGGCGGCCGGGTGACCGCGGTGGCGCACGAGGGGCTGCCGGTGGACACGATCGTGCCGGGCAACCGCGAGGGGGGCCGTGCGGTGGCCGAGCATCTCGCCGGGCTCGGGCACACCGAGATCGGCGTCATCTGCGGCCCGCTGGCCCTGGTCTCCGTACAGGACCGGCTGCGGGGATTCCTGGAACGGGCGGCGGAGCTGGGCGTCCAGGTCCAGGAGCGGCATCGCGCGGAGGCCGATTTCACCCGGGACGGCGGGCGTGCCGCGGCGGTGCGGCTCTTCCGCAGGTCCCCGGGCATCACCGCGCTGTTCGCGCTCAATGACGCGATGGCTCTCGGCGCTCTCGCGGCGCTCCGTGACGACCTCGGCCGCAGCGTCCCCGCAGAGGTCTCCGTGGTCGGGTTCGACGACCTTCCGGTGGCCTGTGACGTCACTCCGGCACTCACCACCGTACGGCTGCCGCTGGAGGAGATCGGGCGCCGGGCGCTGCTGCTGGCTCTCGGCGACGCGTCGGCCTCGCCCAGGTCGCTCGCGGTGCCGTCGCGGCTCGTGGTGCGGGCCAGCACGGCCCCGCCGCCGCGCGTCACCGGCTGAGGCCCGCCGGGCCGGGCCGCGGGCCGTGTCCGCGAACGCCCAGCCGGTCACCGCGCTCGCCCCGCCGCGCGCGTTCCGAGCCCTCTCCCCCTTCAGTTGACGCACTAAGCGGCAAATTTTCCCTGCAACCCCCTTGAAATAATGCGTTAACCCTCAACACACTGGTACCCACGCTGCTTTGACGCGTCAAACCGAGGGGGTGGTGGCTGGATGGGCACGTCCGAGCCCAAGTACCAGCGCATCAAGGACGAGTTGCGGGCGGAGGTGGCGCGCGACGAGTTCGAGGCAGGTGCCCCGTTCATCACGCAGAACCAGTTGCGCGAGCGGTTCCAGGTCAGCTCCACCACCGCCGTACGCGCGCTCAACGACCTTGTCGCGGAGGGCCTGCTGGTACGCCGCCGCGGCCTCGGGACCTTCGTCGCCGCGCCCGGCGGCCGGGCGGACGGGTCCGCCGCCCCGCAGCGCTCGGGGGTGATCGCGTGCATCATCAGCGGCCAGGGGCCGCACCAGACCGACGTACTGCGCGGCATCGAGTCGAGCTGTGCGGAGCGCGGACTGCGCCTGTTCTTCTCCGACACGGCCATGCGGATGACCGCCACGGGCCACGCCGATCACCAGGCGTCCACGGCGCGCCAGGACAAGATGCTGCGCCAGGCGGTCGAGGACCGGGTCGACGGCATCATCCTGTACCCCGTCCAGGGCGCACCCGACCTCGGTGTACTCGACGAGATCAGGCGCCTGCGCCTGCCCATGGTGCTGGTCGACCGGTATTTCCCGGATCTCGCCATCGACGCGGTCACCGCGGACAACTACGACGTCGGCTACCGCCTCACCGAACAGCTGCTCGCCGATGGCCACGAACGCATCGCGACGCTCTGGGGCGAGACCGAGTGCACGAGCGTCCATGACCGGATGACCGGCCACAAACAGGCCCTGCGCGCCCATGGGCAGCCCCTGCTGCCCCAGTTGACCGCGCTGCGCTCGTACACCGCGCTGCCGGACAAGGAGCGCATCCGCCTGCTGTCCGAGCTGCTCGCCGCGCCCGAGCCACCGACCGCCCTGCTGTGCGCCCATGGCTTCGCCGTGGCCACCGCGGCCTCCGATCTGGCCTCGCTCGGCATCGGTGTTCCCGACGAGATCGTGCTGGCGGGCATGGACGACGCCGGCCCGTACGATCTGCTGCCGCTGACGAGCTTCGCCGCGCGGCTGCCCGCTCGGGAGATCGGCAGCCGCGCGGTGGAACTCCTGGTCACCCGGATCTCGGAGCGCGCGGCGGGCGACGACCCCTACCGCAGCGCCGAGCAGATCGTGCTTCCCGTCCGGATCAGGACGCGCGACTCCGCGCCGGTCCGGCTCCGCACCGTCGCCGCCCCCCGGCCCTGAGGAGGAGACTCCTGTGTCCGCCACCCCCGAACCCCCCGCCCGCGAGCTCGCGACCGACGTCCTGGTGGTCGGTGCCGGCCTCGGCGGCCTCGCCGCCGCGCTCACCGCCGCCCGCTTCGGCCACCACGTGGTGCTCGCCGAGGCCACCGACTGGCCCGGCGGTCTGCTCACCGCGCAGGCGCTGCCGCTCGCCGACGGTCACCGCATCGAACTGGACCCCGTCTCCCCCGGCTACCGCGATCTGCGCGAGCGGATCCGCGACTTCTACCGGCGCAACTACCCGCTGCGCCCGGAACCGTACGCCGATCCGCTGCTCGACCCCGGGCTCAGCACCACCGGCCATCTCAGCCATGAACCCCGCGCCGCGCTCGCCGTCGTCCAGGAGCTGCTGACCCCGCACCTGGCCGCGGGCCGGATCACCCTGCTGCTGTCGCACCGGCCGGTCGTGGCCCACCCGGACGGCGACCGGGTGGCCGCCGTCACCCTGGAGGGCCCGGACGCGAAGCGGCTGACCGTGTCCGCCTCGTACGTCGTCGACGCGACCGATCTGGGCGAACTGCTCGAACTCGCGGGCGTCGAGCACATCACCGGGGCCGAGTCCCGGGAGGAGACCGGTGAGCCGCACGCCGCCGCGGTGGCCGACCCGCTCGACCAGCAGCCCGTCTCCTGGGTCTTCGCCCTGGACCACCGCCCCGGCGAGGACCACACGGTCGACCGGCCGGCCGGCTACGACCGGTGGTCCGCCGCCTTCTCCTGGGACACCGCCGAACCGGGCAGCGGCTCGCTCCGTTCCGTGCCCCTGTTCCTGCACGAGCCGGACGACGTCCCGCCGTGGGCCGCGCCGCCCAACGACCGCTGGCACCAGCGGCGGGCGCTCGCCCGCAGCCGGTATCTGCCCGGGACCTTCGACAGCGACATCACTCTGGTCGACTGGCAGCAGACGGCCTACTCGGGACTCCCGCTCGTGGGGCTCGGCGAGGGGGCACGGGTCCGGGCCGAGCGGGAGGCGCGTGAGCAGGCGCTGTCGTTCCTCCACTGGATGCAGACGCGGGCGCCCCGCCACGACGGCGGCCACGGCTACCCCGAACTGCGGCTGCGCCCGGATGTGACGGGGACGGCGGACGGGTTCGCCAAGTCGCCGCGGATACGCGAGTCCCGGCGCATACGGGCCGAGTTCACGGTGCGGGAACACCACCTCACGGCAGCCGCCAGGACCGGGGCGCCGGGCGCGCAGACCTTCACCGACAGCGTGGGGACCCTGCGCTCCCGCATCACCCTGCAGCCGGGCACCGGGGGCGGCGACGGGCTCGATCTGGAGTGCCTGCCGTTCCAGCTGCCGCTGGGCGCACTGCTTCCCGTACGGGTGGAGAATCTGCTCCCCGCCGGGCAGAACGTCGGCGCCACGCACATCAGCGCCCCGGCACTCGGCGGGCACTGCGGCCAGTGGAGCATCGGCGAGGCCGTGGGCGCCCTGGTCTCGTACTGTCTGGAGCACCGGTTGCCGCCGCGTGCCGTACGCGCGAGCGAGCGCAGGCTGGCCTCCTTCCAGGGGCGGTTGAGCGATTCCCTCGGCATCGCCCTCGACTGGCCGGACGAACTGCGCACCGGGCCCGTGAACAGCGCCGGAGTGCTCTACGCCACGCTCTGAGACCATCCGGCCTCCCCCTCCGCCCTCCTCTCGGGGAGGGCGTTTTCCCGGGCTGCGGGAAAACGCTTACCAGCATGCTTGCCCACCACCACCCCGCTCACTCACCTGGACGGCCTTCCGTGTCTGTGACCCCCTACCGTGTCCTGTTCGTCGGCGCGGGCAACATCGTCCGCGCCGTCCATATGCCGGCCTTCCTCGCACACGCCCCGGACTTCACGGTGGTCGGCGCCGTCGACGCCGACGCGGAGGCCGCCCGCTCCTTCGCCGCGGACTTCGCACTCCCCCATCACTCCACCGACCTCCACGCCGCCCTGCGCGAGGTGCGTCCCGATCTCGTGGTCATCGCCTCCCCGCCCGTCGCCCATCGCGAACAGACCGTCGCCGCACTGGAGGCCGGGGCCTGGGTGTGGTGCGAGAAGCCGCCCGCGCTCAGCCTGGCGGAGTACGACGCGATGACCTCCGCCGAGGGCGAGGCGGGGCCGTACGCCCCGATCGTGTTCCAGCACCGGTTCGGATCGGGCGCCGAGCACGCGAAGGCGCTGATCGCCTCGGGCGGGCTGGGGGCCCCGCTCGTCGCCCACTGCCAGACCACCTGGTACCGCGACGACGCCTACTACGCGGTCCCCTGGCGCGGAAAGTGGGCCACCGAGGGCGCGGGCCCGGCGATGGGGCTCGGCATCCACCAGATCGACCTGATGCTCGAACTCCTCGGGGACTGGGCGGAGATCCGGGCGATGGCGGGCCGACTGGCCCGTGACACCGAGACCGACGACGTGACCACCGCGACCGTGCGCTTCGCCTCCGGCGCCCTCGCCACCGTCGTCAACAGTGCCCTCTCGCCCCGCCAGGTCAGCCATCTGCGGATCGACCTGCGCGACGCCACGATCGAGCTGAACCATCTGTACGGGTACGGCAACGGAGACTGGACCTACACCCCGGCGCCCGGTGTGGACCCCGCCCGTACGGCCGCCCGGTCCACGCCCGCCGAGGACATCCCCAGCTCGCACGGCGCCCAACTGCGTTCGCTGCTGGCCGACATGCGGGCGGGGCGGCGGCCCCGGGCGAGCGCCGGGGACGGGCGCCGTTCCCTGGAGCTGATCACCGCCATGTACAAGGCGGCCCTGACCGGAGCCACGGTGCTCGCCGGTGAGATCGTCCCGGGCGACCCGTTCTACACGGCGCTGCACGGCTCCGTACCGGGCTGGGCCCCCGAGGGGTCCGGGCGATGACGGACACCACCCGGGCTCTGCTGCTCACCTTCGACGACCGGCACCTACGCGAGTGGGCCGCCGCCGCGCCGCTGCTGCGCCGGTACGGCTCCCGGGTCACCTTCTTCGTCTGCGAGCCCGACCGGCTCGACCGCGAGGACCGGCGGCTGCTGCACCGGCTCGCGGACGACGGCCACACCATCGGCTGCCACGGCCTGCGGCACGAACGGGCGCCCGAGTTCGTCGCCGCGCACGGCGCAGGCGCCTATCTCCGCCGCGAGGTCCTGCCCGCGCTGGAGGAGCTGCGCCGCCTCGGCTTCGCGCCCAGGAGCTTCGCCTACCCGTGCAGCGCCCGTGACGACGGCACCGACCGGCTGCTGCTCGGCCTCTTCGAGCGGCTGCGCGGCGGCGTACCCGCCGACCGGCGCGCCGATCCGGCGCTCGCGGCCGACCTGCGCGTTCCCGCCGCGGACCTCGCGGACCGGCGGGTGCTGCTCGGCTGCTCGGTGGACTCCGGGCGCGGGCCCGTCGCGTACGGCCACGATCTGACCGGCATCGAGGCGACGCTGCGCACGACGGCCGAGGACGGCGGTGTCTCCACGCTGTACGCCCACTGCATCGCCGAGGCGCACGAGGCCAACCATGTGGCGCCCGCGCGGCTGGAGGCGCTCCTGGCCCTCGCCGACGATCTGTCACTGCCCTGCGTGGGCTTCGACGAGCTCCCCTGACCGCTCGCCGGCCGACGCGTCCCCCCGTTCCCACCACTTCTCCCTTCCCCTCACTCCCCTCAGCCCGGAAGAGGCTTCGCCATGCATGACGACCGCACACTGACCGAGGAACGCCTGGACCGGGTCCTGCGCGAGCGCATACGGCCCGCCGTCCATCCGCGGACCGCGCCGCTGGACATCGAGGTCTGGCACGCCCCCGGCGAACCGGTCCCGTTCACCGAGGCGGTGAACGCCCCCTACAAGCCCGGCGCGGTCGGCGACGACTGGGGGCCCGCGTGGGGCACCAGCTGGTTCAAGGTCAGCGGACGGGTCCCCGCCGACTGGGCCGGACTGACCGTCGAAGCGGTGATCGACCTCGGGTTCGCCCGGGACCGGCCCGGCTTCTCCGCGGAAGCCCTCGCCCACCGGCCGGACGGAAGCGTCGTGAAGGCCCTCAACCCGCGCAACACCTGGCTGCGCGTGGGGGAACGGGTCTCGGGCGGCGAGCAGTTCACGTACTACCTGGAGGCCGCCGCCAACCCCGAGCTCCTGGAAGGGGTCAGTGCGCTCGGCGACCGGGAGACCGCGGGCAGCGAGCCGCTGTACCGGGTCGAGCGGATGGATGTCGCCGTCTTCGACCGGCAGGTGTGGGAGCTGGTCCAGGACCTGGAGGTGCTCGACCAGCTGATGCGGCAGCTGCCGGTCGGCTCGGCGCGCCGCTGGGAGATCCTGCGCGCCGTCGAACGCTGCCTGGACGCGCTGGATCTCGACGGCGTCAACGCCACCGCCACCGCCGCCCGTGAGCAGCTCCGGCAGGTGCTGGCCTCACCGGCGAACGCGTCGGCGCACCGGCTCTCCGCGGTGGGCCACGCCCATATCGACTCGGCGTGGCTGTGGCCGCTCCGGGAGACCGTGCGCAAGGTCGCGCGCACCACCTCGAATGTGGTGGCGCTGATGGACGACCACCCGGAGTTCGTCTTCGCCATGTCGCAGGCGCAGCAGCTCGACTGGCTGCGGGAGCATCAGCCGGCGCTGTACGAGCGGGTCAAGGAGAAGGTCGCGGCCGGGCAGTTCGTGCCGGTGGGCGGGATGTGGGTGGAGTCGGACACCAATATGCCCGGGTCGGAGGCGCTGGCCCGGCAGTTCGTGTACGGCAAGCGCTTCTTCCTGGAGGAGTTCGGGGTGGAGACGCGGGAGGTGTGGCTGCCCGACTCGTTCGGCTACTCGGCCGCTCTGCCGCAGTTGGTGGCGCTCTCCGGCTCGCGCTGGTTCCTGACCCAGAAGATCTCGTGGAACACGACCAACCCCTTCCCGCACCACTCCTTCCTGTGGGAGGGGCTGGACGGCACCCGGGTGTTCACGCACTTCCCGCCGGTGGACACCTATGTGGCCGAGCTGTCCGGCGAGGAGCTGGCGCACGCCGAGGAGAACTTCCGGGACAAGGGCGGCGCCACCCGCTCGCTGGTCCCGTTCGGCTGGGGGGACGGCGGTGGCGGTCCCACCCGCGAGATGCTGGCGCGTGCCGAGCGGCTGGCGGACCTGGAGGGCTCACCGCGGGTGACGATCGAGACGCCCGCGGAGTTCTTCGCCGCCGCCGAGGCGGAGTACACCGGGCCGCCGGTGTGGCTGGGTGAGCTGTACCTGGAGCTGCACCGGGGCACGTACACCTCGCAGGCACGGACCAAGCAGGGCAACCGGCGCAGCGAGCATCTGCTGCGGGAGGCCGAGCTGTGGGCGGCCACCGCCGCCGTACGGACCGGCTTCCGCTATCCGCGGGCGGAGCTGGACCGGATATGGAAGAGCGTGCTGCTGCACCAGTTCCACGACATCCTGCCCGGCTCGTCGATCGCCTGGGTGCACCGCGAGGCGGAGGCCACGTACGCCCGGATCGCCGAGGAGCTGGAAGCGGTGATCGACGCGGCGCAGCGGGCGCTCGCCGGGTCGTCCGACGGTGGCGGCACGGTCGTGTTCAACGGTGCTCCGCACGCGCGTGCGGGTATCGCGGCGGGTGGCGGCACCCTGCGCGAGTCCGTGGAGGAGCCGGTGGAGATCGAGGAGTACGACGGTGGTTTCCGGCTCGACAACGGACTTCTGCGGGTCACCGTCGACGCCCGTGGTCTGGTGGTCTCGGCCGTCGATCTGGCGACCGGCCGCGAGAGCGTGGCCCCCGGCTGTGCGGCCAACCTGCTCCAGATCCACCCGGATCTGCCCAACCGCTGGGACGCGTGGGACGTCGACTCCTTCTACCGCAACACGGTGACGGATCTGACGGGGGCCGATTCGGTGCGCCGCGTCGGCGGGGGCGTCGAGGTGGTGCGCAGTTTCGGGTCGTCCCGCGTCACCCAGCTGCTGACGCTGCGGGCCGGGGCGCGGCGCCTGGACATCGACACCGAGGTCGACTGGCACGAGCGGGAGAAGTTCCTCAAGGCGGCCTTCCCCCTCGACGTACGTGCCGATCACTCCACGGCGGAGACGCAGTTCGGGCATGTCCAGCGTCCGACGCACACCAACACCAGTTGGGAGGCTGCCAAGTTCGAGATCTGCGCGCATCGCTTCCTGCATGTCGGGGAGCCGGGCTGGGGTGCGGCGCTGCTGAACGATTCGACGTACGGCCATGATGTGACCCGTACGGTCCGCGAGGACGGTTCCACCACGACCACGGTGCGGCTGTCGCTGCTGCGGGCCCCGCGCTATCCGGACCCGGCGACGGACCAGGGTGTGCACCGGCTGCGCTATGCGCTGCTGCCGGGGGCGACGATCGGCGACGCGGTGCGCGAGGGCTGGCAGTTCAGCCTGCCGGAGCGCCGGGTGCCGGGCACCGACGAGGTGGCGCCGCTGGTCTCGCTGGACGGTGACGCGGTGGTCGCCACGGCGGTGAAGCTGGCCGACGACGGCAGCGGGGACGTGGTCGTCCGGGTCCACGAGGCACACGGCGGACGGGCCACCGCACGTCTGAGCGCCGGCTTCCCGCTGGCCTCGGCGACGGTGACCGATCTGCTGGAACGCCCCCTGGACGGTGAGCGGGTCACCGTCCAGGGGGACGTGGTGGAGCTGGTGCTGCGCCCGTTCCAGATCCTGACGCTGCGCCTGGCGGTCGCCGCGGCGGGCTGAGCGGGCCCCGGCTCAGGAATCGCGGTCCAGCAGCGCCGGAACGCGGCGCAGCTGGACCGCTTCCTGGAACATGGCCCCGCCCTCGTGACCGTTGAACGGGTACACCTCGATCTCCTTCTCACCCCGGTACGCGTTGTACGCGGCGAAGACCGTGGACGGCGGGCAGGTCTGGTCCTGGAGGGCGACGGAGAAGAGCGCGGGGGCGTTGCCCCGGGCTGCGAACGACACCCCGTCGAAGTACGACAGGGTGCGCAGCACGTTCTCCTCCTTGCCGCGGTGCACCTTGAGGTAGCGGGCTATCTCGGAGTACGGGTTGGCGTCGGTGAGGGTGACGGCCCGCCCGAAGTGGCAGAGGAAGGGTACGTCGGCGGAGACGGCCGCCAGATCGGGGACGAGCCCGCCGACCGCGAGGGCGAGGCCGCCGCCCTGGCTGCCGCCGAGCGCCACGGTGCGGGCGGGGTCGGCGAGGGGATGGGTGCGGGCCGCCTCGACGGCGCGTACGGCGTCGGCGTAGACCCGGCGGTAGTAGTAGCTCTCCGGGGCCTCGATGCCCCGGGTCATGAACCCCGCGTGGGAGGGGCCGGAGCCGACCGGATCGGGGGTGTCCCCGACGTTGCCGCCGCTGCCCTGGCCCCGCACGTCCATGACGAAGTGGGCGAAGCCCGCCAGCGGCCACAGGCCCCAGCAGTGCGGCAGGCTGCGGCCGCCGTTGTAGCCGTGGAACTGGACGACGAGCGGGAGCGGGCCTTCGGCGTGCGCGGGGGCGCTGAACCAGCCCTTGACCGGGTGGCCGCCGTAGCCCGCGAAGGTGGTGTCCCAGACGCGCAGGCCGGTCAGCGGGGTGTCGACGGGTTCGAAGGTGATGCCGGGCCGGTGGGCGCGGGTCTCGGTCAGGGTGGTGGACCAGAAGGCGTCGAAGTCGTCGGGTTCCTCGATCCGGGGCCGGTAGTCGCGCAGTTCGTCGAGAGGCAGGTCGAACAGGGCCATGGTGTCGTGCGTCTCCTCATGGGTGGTGCGTGATGACGGGTTCGGTTTTGGTGGTACGGCATGGAGCAGCGGGGCCGGGTGCTGTCAGGTGCACCCGGCCCCGCCGGTTCTTGGGGAGCGGTCCGTCTGCCGGCCGCCCGGTCAGTCGGTCAGCTGGACGGCCCGCAGGCCGGTGGCGCTCTTGGAGTTGTTGGCGATGGAGGCGCCCCACTCGAACCAGCCGCGGCCCCGTCCGTCATTGTCGGCGTCGTTGACGACGAAGCCGAGTCCGATGGAGGCGGCCGGCTTGCCGCCGAGGCCGAGGGAGGCCCAGGGGACCGTCACCGTGTAGCGGGTGGTGGTGCCTTCACGGGTGATTTGGGCGGTCGCACCGGGGGTGATTCCCTCGCTCTGGCCGGCGGGCGGCCGCCAGGTGTACACCTGGGGCTTGCCCCCGACGAGCGAGGCGCCGACCTCGACGTACTGACGGCTGCGGCCCGGCACCTCGGGGGTGACGGCGAACTGGAGGCTGTCGCCCTGCCACATGTTCTCCGCGCCGGTCGCGGGCTGGTACAGGACGTTGTCGGTGAACTCGCCCTTCAGGACGAGCCCGGCGTCGGTGTACTGCGGGCGCAGGGAGCCGGAGAGGTCGGCCTCGCCCTGGTAGCCGCCCGCGTACTTCTTGCCGGCGTGGGTGGTCAGGTCGATGGGCGTGGTGGTGCTGGTTCCGGCCGGCTGGACCGCGCCCCAGCCGTTCCAGGCGCCCACGGGGTTCCTGGCGCCGTCGGGGGTGCTGACGTAGGCGGCCGTCCAGTAGCGGTTCCACGGCTTCACGTTGCGCGCGTCCACCGTGTACGCGACCTTGTTCTCGGCGCCCACCTTGATCGGCCCGTCGATGGTGCCCCGGTCCAGAAACGCGGTGTCCTGGTTGACCTGCCACTCCAGCTTGCTGAGGTCGAGCGCGGAGCGGGCCCGGTTGTTGGTGACGGTGACCTTCAGTGCGGCGGCGAAGGGTGCCGCCTTCTTCACCACCGGGTCGAAGGTGACCTCCGTCGGGGGCACCACCTCGGTGTCGGTGGTGATCCGGCCGAAGTTGACCGGGCCGAGTCCGACGGTACCGCTGACCGAACGTGTGCCGGTCAGTGCGGAGGTGGGCAGGTCGATGGTCGTGCGGGTCACGGCGCCGGGCTTCGCCGTCACCCGGTAGGTCTTTCCGGCGATGCGGAAGTCGAGCAACGGCGAGACCGCGGGCTGTCCCTTGGTGCGGTCGGTTTTGAGCACCGCGGTGACGGACTCCTCCGTGTTGGTGCGCTCGGGGAGTTCGAGGGAGAAGGAGGGGGCGGCGACGGCCTTGACCGCGCTCACCGTGCCCTTGACGTACAGCACCTTGCCGTCGACGCCGAGCTGCACCTTGCCGCCGACCGGGACGTAGGTCTTCGCCCGGCCCAGCTGGTCGGTGACGGTGACCGGTCCGGTGGCCGAGAGCTGGACGGTGCCCGGTGTCGCGGCCGTCGTGTACAGCGCGCGGACGGTGGAGGTGCCGGTGCCGAAGCGGTACGAGCGGACGTCGGCGGACCCGGCGTCGTCACGGCCCGCGAAGGCGCGGCCCGCGAGCTGGCGGATCAGGACGCTCTCGGTGACGACGGACTGCTTGGGCTGCCAGGCCACGACACCGGTGGTGGGCCGCTTGAACGCGCCGAAGTTGTGTTCCTTGTTGTTGGCGTCGGTGCCGTCGTTGGTGAGGTCGTACCAGTAGTAGCGGTCGACGCCGGAGGCGAACGAGAAGATCTGGGCGCGCGGCACATAGGCGGCCTGCGCGGCCTGGCTGACGCCGTCGGCGTGGGTGGGGTAGCCGTTCTCGGTCATCCACAGCGGGAAGTCCTCGCCGCCCGCCGCGTCCAGATCGGCCCGCACCTGCGGCAGTTTCGCCAGGGCCTGCTCGGGCGGGCTCGGGTAGCCGTAGTGGTGGACGCTGAGGGCGTCCATGTAGTCCAGGCCCTTGAGCGCGTAGAGCCGCTTCAGCCAGTCGGTCTGGAGGCCGGCCAGTCCCCCGCCGACCACGGTGGCGTCCGGGACCTTGGCGTGCACCTTGCCGTAGCTCGCCTTGAGCATCTGGAGGTAGCAGTCGGCGGTGATGCCGCAGGTGCCGTTGTTGAAGCCGGTCGAGTTGTACTCGTTGTAGATCTCGACCTCCTTCGAGGACTGCTGGTACTTCTCCACGATGCCCGCGGTGTACTTCCCGTACGCGTCCAGCGCGGCCGCCGAGGCGGGCGTCCTGTTGTTGTCGTAGTGGGGGTTGCGGTAGCCGGAGATCGGCAGGGAGACCAGGCCCAGGCTCTTGGCGTACGGGATGTGCTGGTCGGTGCTGTAGTTGCTCCAGGCGTACTGGCCCGGGGTCTTCTCGATCGCGCTCCAGTTGATGTCGGACCGGATCCCGTGCATCCCCATCAGCTTGACCGAGCGCAGCAGCTTCTGGTCGTCGCCGTCGTTCCACCCGTAGTGGATGCCGGTGCCGAAGCGCGGGTCCTTCTGCTCATGGCCGGCGAGCGCGGTCACCACGCCGAAGTTCACCGTGCGGGTCGTGGTACCGGCACTCGCCGTGAGCGTGTAGTAGCCGTTGCCCAGCTGGGTGGCGTCCACGGTGGCCGTGCCGCCCGTCACCGGCGCGGTGCCGGAGGCCACGGTCACCCCCTGGTCGTCGACGGCCTTCCAGACCACCGAGGTCTGGTCGGAGGTGAGGGCGATCTTCGCCTGGCCCTTGACGAAGAACAGGTCGGGCGAGGTGACGGTGAGTGTGGCCGCGGCCGCCGCCGCGTGGGCGGACGGTGCGCTGCCGGGCAGCGGCGCGGCCACCAGCAGGCAGCCGAGCAGGGCCGCGGCGCTGCCCCAGGCGGCGGGATGCCCGGAACGGCCCATTACTCTGGCCCGTGCCAGGGGTCCGGACCGGATCGTGCCGTTCTGTTCCATCGAGGTGTCCTCTCGATCGGATCGGTGCGGTGCGTCCGACGTGGTTCCCGGGCGGTGGTGTGCTCCGTCGGCTGTACCCCGGCGGAGCACACCGGTCCGGGCCTTCGGCGCGCACCGCTGCCGCCGCCGGCCTGCGCGGAGCGGTTCCGCGCCTGTTCCCGGGTGGATCTCATCCCTTGAGGCCGGTGAAGCCTCCCCCGCCGCGTACGATCTGCCGCTGGAAAATCAGGAACAGGACGACGGGGGGCAGGATGGCGAGCAGCATCCCGGCGATGAGCAGCGACTGTTCCGCCGTTTCCGCGAGGCGCGGCAGTGCGGCGGAGATGGGCTGCTTCTCGGTGTCCGGGATGACGATCAGCGGCCAGAGGAAGTCCTTCCAGGAGCTCATGACCGTCAGCAGGGTCACCACCGCGAGGATCGGCCGCGACATGGGCAGCACGATCCGGCGGAAGATGATGAACGGGCCCGCGCCGTCGACCCGGGCGGCCTCGAAGAGCTCCCGCGGGATGCCGTCGAAGAACTTCATCACGATCAGCACGGTGAAGGCGCTGGCCGCGTGCGGCAGCCATACGCCCCAGGGGCTGTTGGCGAGCGAGATGCCGAGGCCGGGCAGGTCGAGCACGGTGAGATAGAGCGCGACCAGGGAGATCGAGCCGGGGATGAAGAGGGTGGCGAGCACCATCCACCGCACCGGCGTGGCCCACTTGGGCCGCAGTACGGACAGGACGTAGCCGCCGGTGGTGGCGACGAGGAGGTGGGCGATGACCGAACCGGTCACCAGGACCACGGTGTTCCAGAGGTACTGGCCGACCTGGAGTTCGGTCCAGGCATGGGAGAGGTTGTCCCACTGGGTGTGGTCGGGCCAGAGCGCCAGCGGATCGCGCAGCAGCTCCTGGGTCGGCGATATCGCGCCTTTGAGGGTCCAGTACAGCGGGGCGGCGCCGAACGCGATCAGCAGGAGCAGGGACAGTCCCTGCACGGAGCGGAGCGAGGCGCGCACGGAGGTGCGCCGGCGGTCGGCCGAGGAGATGAGTCCACGTGCGCTCTCCTCGGTGCTCTTCCTGCCCCGCGAACGGAGGGGGGTGGTGACGGCCATCAGTTGTTCCAGCTCCTCGTCGCCCGCAGGTAGATCGCCGAGAGCACGCCGAGCACGAGGGCCAGCAGCACGCTGAGGGCGGTGGCCGCTCCGTAGTCGCCGTTCTGGAAGGCGTAGTTGTAGATGAGCATCAGGACGGTGAGGGTGGAGTCCTCGGGCCCGCCGTCCGTCATCACGAAGGGTTCGGTGAACACCTGGAGGGTGCCGATGATCTGGAGCAGCAGCATGATCAGGATGACCCCGCGCAGTGACGGCAGGGTGATGTGCCAGACCCGGCGCCAGATCCCCGCCCCGTCGATCTCGGCGGCCTCGTACAGCTCGCTGGGCACCGAGCCGAGCGCCGCCAGGTAGATGATCACCGTGGAGCCGAAGCCGGCCCAGGTGGCCTCCAGGACGATCGACAGCATCGCCGTGTCGGTGGACTGGAGCCATGGGTAGGGTCCCAGGCCGACATGGGCGAGCAACTGGTTGAACAGTCCGGCGTCCGGGTCGTAGAACCACTTCCAGAGCAGCACCGAGACCACCGGCGGGATCGCCACCGGAAGGTAGGCGAGAATCCTGAACAGCGTTCCGCCGCGCCGCAGTTCGGCGATGAGGACCGCGAGGAACAGGGGTACGGGGAAGCCGATGACCAGGGCGAGCGCCGCGAACAGCGCGGTGTTCCCGACCGCCGTCCACAGCAGCGGGTCGTCCAGCACATTGCGGAAGTTGTCCAGGCCCACCCACTGGGCGGGGCCGACCAGATTGGTCTGCTCGAAGCTGAGCCGCACGCTCTGGACGATCGGCCACCAGGAGAAGTAGGCGAAGGTCAGCACCATCGGCAGACCGAACAGGATGGTGGTGATGCCCCCCTGCCTGACCCAGCGGACGAAGCGTTCGGCCGGGCTGCCACGATGCGGGGAGGCACGGTGCGGCGGCCCGGCCTGCTCGCGGGGCGACGGCGGGGCGGACTTCACGGAACGGTTCATCGGTGTGCGGTCTTTCGGTGTGCGGTCCCCGGTGGGCGCCGGTGGCGCGTCCGACCTGCTCATTGACGGCTCCTCAAGCGTTCTGTGCGGCGGCGCTCAACGCTGCGCCCGCTCCACCTGGGACTTGACCTGCCCCGCGGCCTTCTTCAACTGCTCGGCGGGGTCGGCGTCCTCGCGGGTCAGTACGGCCTGTACGGCGCTGTCGAGGGACTTGTAGACGTTCTGCGCCTCGACGGGCGGCTCCACGACCAGTTCGAAGTCCTTGAGGGCCTGGGTGTACCTGGCGAAGTGCGCGACCGGGGTGTTGGCGTGCTCATTGACGGCCGCGTCGACGGGGTCCGAGACGGCGGGCCTGAAGAAGGGCACGACCGGGACGCCGACGACGCCGCCGTCCTTCTTCCTGGCCGCCGCGTCCTCGCCCGCGATCTTCGGGTCGTACTTGGTCGTCAGGTAGTAGAAGTCGATGAACTTCAGCGCGGCCGCCCTCTCCTGAGGACTCGCCTTCGGACTGATCACCGCGACATTGCCGCCGGCCAGGGTGCGCCGCCCGGCGCCGTCCACGGGCATGGCGGACAGCCCGACGGTCTCCGGGTCGCCCTTGTACTGCTGGACGTAGTGGTTGACCGCGGTCGGGCCCGTGACCGCCATACCGATCTTCCCCGCGGAGAAGTCCTTCTCGATGTCCGTGATGCTGCGCAGCTGGTTCTTGCCCATCGACCCGTCCGACCAGCGCATCTGGTGCAGCAGGTCGAGGGACTTCTCGGCACCGCTGCCGGGGGCGTCGAAGGAGTTGGCCCACTTGTCGCCGGTCTTCTTCTGCATGTCGTCGCCGTGGGAGTACGTCATGGCGGTCAGCATCCAGCCGCCGGCGTTCTCCTTGGTCGCCTGGGCGTAGCCGACGGCGTCGGTCCTGTCGGTGATGGCCTTGGCGGCCGTGCGGACCTCGGACCAGGTCTTCGGCGGGTTCTCGGGGTCGAGTCCGGCCTTCTCGAAGAGGTCCCGGTTGTAGAGGAGGCCCATGGCGTACTCCTCGGTGGGGACGCCATAGATCCTGCCGTCCTGCCCCTTGGCCGCGGCGAGCACGGCGTCGTTGAACTGGTCGCCGTTCTTCAGCTGCCCGAACTCCTCGGTGACGTCCGAGATCTGCTTGCGCTTGATCAGTCCCGACATCTCCGTGAGCGGTACCCTGACGATCGTCTCCAGGCTGCCGCCGCCCACCTTGGTCTGGAAGCTCTGCTGGTCGTACTGGTACTCGTTGGTCTTGACCCGGACCTTGGGGTTGGCCTTCCGGAACGCCGCCACCCGCGTGTTGAAGGTCTTCAGCGCTGCGGCGTTGGTGGCCGGGGGGCGGCCCGAGACGGTGATGGTCACCGTGCCGTCGGCCGCGACGCCACTGTCCGAGTCGGAGCACGACGCAAGCACGCAGACGAGCGCACCGGCGGTGATGCCCGTCAGGGCGGTGCGCAGGGAGGGTCTCATCGGGAACTCCTTCAGGGGCAGACCGGAAACAAGCCGGAAAGCGTTTTCCAGCCGGGGTCACCTTGCCTCGCGACATATCGCCGCGTCAATGGGTACGGTGCGGTCTTCCTGCCTCCGGGGCCCGTCCCGGAATCCCCGGAGGCGCGCGACGGGAGCTGCGGCACCTCACGGCGTCGCCGGAACGCCCGCATACATCCCGTATGCGGGTGCCCCTCCGCCTCGCGAAGCACCGCCTCCGACGCCGCGCCGATCCACCAGGGATGACAGAACGGCCCCTCGGCCCACCATCAGCCCCTTGCCGGGGCGTTGACATCGGCCTAGCCTCTGGAAAACGTTTCCCAAGCGTTTTCGGAGATCGCCGCGGAGGCGATCGTGAGCTGGAGGACATCCCGTGCACCCTGCCTGGTCGGCCGCCGAGTACGACCGTTCCCTGCTGCGAGCAGCGCTCGCCGAGGGCGACCGCCGCTGGGACGCCGAGGCACACCTGTTGCAGGTCGAGGCCCCGTACAACCCCATTCACACCCACATCAAGGGCGGTCCGGCACACCCCACCCGCAATTCCCTGCACTACGCGCTGCTGCTGCTGGAGCGCGGCGCCGACGGGGACGCCGCCCGCGCCCACTCGGTGCTCCTTGAGATCGCGCGGCTCCAGGACCGGTCGGCCACGAGCGACACGTACGGCATCTGGGGCTACTACGCCGAGGAGCCGGCCTCGCAGATGGCTCCGGCGGACTGGAACTGGGCGGATTTCCTCGGCATCCACCTGATCCTGATACACGCCCGGCACGGCGAGGACCTGCCCGGACCCGTGCTGCGCGAGGTGCGCGAGTCGCTGCGGCACGCGGCCGCCTCCATCATCCGCAGGAACGTCCACCTGACGTACACCAACGTCGCCGCGATGGGGACGTTCGTCACGCTCGCGGCCGGTCGGATCCTTGAGGACGAGGCGGTGTCCGCCTACGGCAAGGACCGCATGGTGCGCCTCGCGGAGGCGATCGACACCACCGGCAGCTTCACCGAGTTCAACAGCCCGTCCTACTGGGGCGTCGTCCTGCAGACCCTGACCCTGATCAGGGAACACGTCCGGGACGAGGACGTGCTGGCCGTCAACGAGCGGCTGCACGACCGGCTGTGGGAGCACTTCCTGGCCCGCTGGCACCCGCCGACCCGTCAGCTGTCCGGCCCGATGGCCCGCTGCTACAGCAACGACGTGGGCGCGCCGCCCCACCTGGTCAAGGCCACCGGGGGCCTGGTGAGTGCTCCGGCCGACGCTCCGGCCGCGTCTCCCCTGCTGGAGGGCGTGCACGCCTGCGTGGACTACCGGATGCCCGACTGGGCCCGTCCCCGGCTGCTGGCGCTGGAGGGCGAGCACGAGCACCGGGAGCGGTTCGCCGGGGCCCCGTCCCCCGAGACGGGCACCACCTGGCTGGACGGCATCACCACGCTCGGCAGCGTGAACCACCAGGACACCTGGCTCCAGCGGCGCCCGCTGTTCGGCCACTGGCTGCGCCCGGACGGCGGGACGGGACATGTGCACGTCCATCTGGTGAAGGACGACGGCGCGGAGGACTTCGACTTCGCCTCCGGCGTGATCAGTACCGTACAGAGCGGTCCGCACGTGGCCTGGCTGACGGGCTTCGCCTGCCCGGCGGGCGACCGGCACCACCACCTCGACATGATCGAGCCGGGCGGCCGTTTCCGGGCCCGGTCGCTGCGTCTGGTGGTGGACGTGATCGGCGCGCCTCCCGTGCCGGAACCGGTGGCGTTCACCGATGGCGTCGTGCTGGACCTCGGCACGGCCCGGCTCGGCTTCCGGCTGGCCGGCGGGAGCTTCGGCGGCCGTACGCCGACGGCGCGGCTGATCCCGCGCGAGGACGGCGTGCGGATCGAAGTCGTGCTCTTCGAGAGCGGGACGCCCACCGAGCTCGACTGGGAGACGGTGGGCGAGGCCTACGCGGCGGGGACCCTCTCCCTCGTCCGCGTCACCGAGGGCGCGGACGAGGACCGGGCGACCGGGGCCGCACCGGAGCTGGTGGCGGACGAGGACCGTGCGGAGCTGTGCTGGACGACTCCGCGGGGGAACCGGCTCACGCTGCGCGGCGGCCGGTCGGTGGTGTCCCGGGAGGCGCACGCGGCGCTGCACTCCGCGACGCTGGACGGTGCGGCGCCGCCCTCGCCCCGGCTGTCGCGGACCCGTCTCGCCCCGTAGTACCGGCGGAGTGAGGGGCACGCGCCCCTCGGCCCGCCCGTCCGCCGGACCGGTGGGATCCCGAGCAGAGGTTCCTGGAGAAAGGACCGTTCACGCCATGCGTGAAGAGACCGTGGACAGTGACATCACCGTCATCGGCGGGGGTCTCGCCGGTGTCTGCGCGGCCATCGCCGCCGCGCGGCTGGGACAGCGGGTCGCCCTCGTCCACAACCGCCCGGTGCCGGGGGGCAATTCGAGCAGTGAGGTACGGGTCTGGGTGTGCGGGGCGACCGCGCACGGCACCCAGCGGTGGGCCCGCGAGAGCGGCATCATGGGCGAGCTGTACCTGGAGAACCAGTACCGCAACCCGGAGGGCAACCCGTACTACTGGGACCAGGTCGTCATGGACGCGCTGCGGGCCGAGCCGAAGGTGTCGCTGTTCCTCAACACGGATGTCCGCGAGGTCGCCGCGACGGGACCCGCCACCGCGCGCACGATCACCTCGGTCACCGGCTGGACGATGGGCTCGGAGCGGCTGATCAGCTTCACCGGGCCGGTGTTCCTGGACTGCACGGGGGACGGTCTGGTCGGGCATCTGGCGGGCGCCGATCACCGGATCGGCCGGGAGGGCCGCGCCGAGTACGGGGAGAGCTGGGCTCCGGACGCCCCCGACGGCGAACTGCTCGGTTCGACGATCCTCTTCCACACCAAGGACGTCGGGCACCCGGTGAAGTACGTACCGCCGTCCTCCGCGAAGAACATCCTCGACACCCCGATCCCCGAGCACCGGCTGATCCGCACCGGCGACAACGGCTGCGACTACTGGTGGATCGAGTGGGGCGGCGGGCTCGACACCGTGCACGACAACGAGCGCATCCGTGACGAGCTCTGGTCCGTGATCCACGGCATCTGGGACCACATCAAGAACTCGGGGAAGTTCGACGCGGAGAACCTGACCCTGGAGTGGGTGGGCTCCCTGCCCGGCAAGCGCGAGTACCGCCGCTTCCTCGGCGACCATGTCCTGACCCAGACCGAGGTCATGGCCCAGGAACCCTTCGAGGACCGGGTCGCGTTCGGCGGCTGGTCGATCGACCTGCACCCGGTCGAGGGCATGTACGCCACCGAGCCGGGCGCCCACCAGATCCACCCCGACGGCATCTACCACATCCCCTTCCGCAGTCTGTACTCCCGCAACGTCGGCAATCTCCTCTTCGCGGGCCGCAATATCTCGGCCACGCACATCGCTTTCGGCACGACCCGGGTGATGGCGACGTGCGCGACGCTCGGCGAGGCGGCGGGGACCGGTGCCGCGCTCTGCGTACGGGACGGGGTCACACCGCGCGAGCTGGCCGCCGACCCGCGCCTCCAGCAGGTTCTGCTCCGTCAGGACGCCTCGGTGGTCGGGGTGCGCAACACCGACCCGGACGACCGGGCGCGCTCGGCGCGGGTGAGCGCGTCGAGCACCCTGGCCCGGCTGGCCGTCGAGCCGGGCCCGGGTACCGAGCGCTTTCCCCTCGACCGCGATCTGGGCATCGTGCTGCCGGTGGACCCGTTTCTCGACGGGTTCGAGCTGTTCGTCGACGCGGGTGCGGACACCGCTCTGGACGTCGAGCTGTGGGACACGGTGCGCGCCGAGAACGCCGTTCCGCTCCGTCGGCTGTCCACGCACTCCGTCCCCCTCGCGGCCGGGCACGACCGGTGGATCTCCGTACCGCTGCGCTGGCACCCCGACGAGCCGCGCAACGCCGTCGTGGTCGTGCGGGCCAATGCCGACGCCGCCCTGCACCTCGCCGACGAGCGGCGCACCGGAGTCCTCTCCCTGACCCGGAAACGGCCCGCGGAGGCGGGGCTCGACGAGCACATCCCCGAGGAGGACGGCGAGCCGGTGACCGAGTGGATCGCCCGCGGTCTGCGGCGGCGCAGCTTCTGCTTCCGGGCCGGGGCGACGGCCGCGTACGCCCCGGAGAAGACCGTCGGCGGTTTTCAACGACCCTACGGAGGCCCGCAGTTGTGGCAGGCGGCCGAGGAGGGGGCGGCCTGGCTGCGGCTGGACTGGGACTCGCCCGTCGAGCTGGGCTCCGTACAGCTCGTCCTGGACGACGACGTGGACGAGTATCTGAACAATCTGCACCTGCACCGCACACCGTTCGAGATCATGCCGGAGCTGGTACGGGACTACCGTGTCGAGGCGCTGGTGGACGGCGCCTGGCAGACGGTCGCCGCCCAGAGGGACAACCGCGTACGTCACCGGGTCCACCGCTTCACCCGGCGCACCGCCACCGCGCTGCGTGTGGGGGTGGACGCGACGAACGGGGCGCGCCACGCGCGGATCGTGGGGGTGCGCGCGTACGGCTGAGCGGGCCGGGAGCGGCCGCCTCCGGATCTACCGGGGCCTGGTGTCGTGGGCGGGCAGCGGTCGCAGGCCCGACCAGCGGTGCAGCATGCGGGTGGCGAGGGCCGAGCACAGCCGGCCGAGGGCACGCAGGTGTTCATGGTCGCGGGTGAGCTCGGCGACCGCTCCGAGCCGGTGCACCAGCCGCTCCCGGGCGAGGACGTCTCCCCACGCGAAGTCGGCCACGGGTACCCGCGCGAGGTGGTCGACCGACTCGCGGTGGGCTCGCTCGACCAGCGCGTCGCCGCGGATCAGCCAGCCCGCGCAGGCGTCGGCGAGGTCGCCGGGTACGTCCGTGCCGGTCAGCGTCCGCCAGGTGGAGCGGTAGACGTCCTCCGCCTCCGCGAACGGCGCGGGCCCGACCGACATGGCACACCAGCAGGTCGGGAACCCGATCCGCAGGTAGGCGAGTTCGACGAGTCCGTTCCCGAGCGCGGCCTGTTCGAAGTCGATGAACCGGACGCCGGAGGCGGTGTGCAGGTCATTGCCGGGGCAGGGGTCTCCGTGCAGCAGCGCGTGGTGGGGCGTGGGGTCCGACCGGTCGAGCAGGGAGTCGAGTTCGCCCGGCACTTCGCGCGGTACGGGGACGTCGAGGGCCCTGGCGAAGGCCAGGAAGGATGCGGCGTCCCCGGCCGTGGGACCGGACCACGCGGGCAGGATGCCGTTGTCCGCCGGGCCGGTGAGGGCGTGCAGCCGGGCGAGCGACTCCGCGTACCCCGGCAGCCAGTCGCCGGCGGGGCCGAGGTCGTCCACGTACTCCAGGACCAGCACCCGGTTCGGCGGGTCCGTGGCGAGCAGCGCGGGAGCGACGCCCGGCCGGGGGGCCCGCGCGGCCAGCCGCAGCGCGGCGGCCTCGCGCGCGTAGCGGGCGTCCGCGTCCGCCGCGGCGTCGCCGCCGTCGGTGATCTGCTTGACGATCACCCGGCCGCCGTCGCGGAGTCCGACCCGCCACACACGCGATCGCGGACTGCTCTCCAGCGGGACGGCCCCGGCGGGAGCGCCCAGTACGTCGCGGAGTTCGTCGCTCATCGGTACACGGTCCGGCATGGGGTCAGCGTAGGGCTTCGGGCGAGGGCCACGAGCGACGTGTACGGGATGCCGTGCGGCGCGGTCCCGTGGCAGTGCGTTCGCCCGATGTCCTGAATCCGTACCCGGCCAGACAGTTGACGCGTTCAGGCAACCCCCGGCGCGCGACTCCCGTCTTGATCACCGACAGGAAGGGTTCGCCGCACGTGACGGGCGGCGGCCACCCCCACCAGTTCCGGGCTATGAGCGCCATACAGCTATGCACTCCATGTATACATCAGATGCATAGCCGTGCGGTGACCGGACTTGACGCGCGAAAGGCACCCATGCAGAGCAAAGCACTGGCGCCCGAGTACCAAGGTGCTCTCACCAAGATGTCGGTGAACGCCTCCCTGACCGATGTTCTGGCCGAGGGCATACGTCACTTGGCGGCAGCCGAGGCTTCCGGCTCGCAGGCGGAGGTGGCACGGGCCGGGCTCGCCGTGGCGGAGGCGCACCGCAGGCTGGGGAATGTGACGGAGGCCGATCTGGCCTGGAAGGCCAGTTACCGGTCCGCCCGCTCGGTCGAGGACCTCGGTGCCATGGCCTGGGCGCTCTGGAGCGGTGGGACGCTGGCCCGCCAACGGGGCGCCCTGCGGCTCGCTTTCCGGCTGCTCGGGCTCGCCGCCGACATGGGCAAGCGCGGCGGGGACGTCGTCGCGCGCGGCTACTCCCTCGCCGGTCTCGCCGAGACCGGCCGAATACAGGGCGACTACCGGACCGTCGCGGCCCTGCACGAGCAGCTGCTCGCCGAGGCGCGTGCCCGCGGCGAGGCACGGCACACCGTATGGGCACTGGAAGGCATCGCGCAGATCCACCGCAACACGGGTTCGCTCGACACGGCCCTGACGATGTTCGAGGAGGCGGCCCAGCTCGCGAAGGACGCGGACGACTGGCGCGGCCGGGCATGGGGCCTGCGCGGCATCGCCGACATCGTCTCCCTGCGGGACGACCCGGAGCGCGCCCTGGCCCTGCTCGCCGAGGCCGAAGTCACCTGCCGCGAGATGAAGTTGTCCAGCGCGCTCGCCTACAACCACAAGATGCGCGCCAATGTCCTCTTCCGCGCCCGCCGGTACGAGGAGGCCCGCACGGTGTACGAGCAGGCGCTCGAAGAGTTCAGCGCCATGAGCGAGCCCCGCGGCGAGGCGCTGGCCCGGCTCGGGCTCGTCAAGGCGCGCGCCAGGCTCGGCCGCGACCGGGACGAAACCGCCGCGGATCTGGACGGGTTGCGCCGCACACTGGACCGGATCGGTCTGCTGAACGCCCGGGAGATGGTGGACAAGGCGTACGCCGAACTCGGCGTGGCACCCAGCGGCGGCGCGGGCGACGACGAGAGCGGCCGCCGATGACCGTGCCCACGACCCAACAGGACACCGCGCCCCGGACGCTGGCCCGCTGCCGCGATCTCGTACGGCCCGCTCTCGCCCAGGCCGTAGGGCGCCTGCACCCCTGGCACGCCGGGATGGCCGCCTTCTCCCTGGGCTGGAGCGACGTGGACGGCAGCCCGCTGCCCGGTTCGCAGGGCAAGGGGATCCGGCAGGCACTCGCGGTGCTCGGTGCCGAGGCGGCCGGAGCCCCCGGCCGGGAGGCCGTCGTGGGCGCGGTCGCCGTGGAGCTGATCCATACGTTCTCCCTGCTGCACGACGACATCATGGACGGCGACGAGACCCGCCGGCAGCGCCCCACCGTGTGGAAGGCGTACGGCACCGGCCCCGCGGTGCTGGCGGGAGACGCCCTCTTCGCCCTGGCCGTACAGACGCTGGCCGACGCGCCCGGCGGGAGCGGCGCCCCGGCGGTGCGGCGGCTGGCCTCGGCGCTGAGCGACCTGGTGCGCGGTCAGGCGGAGGACCTCCTCTTCGAGTCCAGGCCCTGGACGGGGCCCGGAGCGGTCCGTCCGCACGAGTACCGGTCGATGGCCGAACACAAGACGGGCGCGCTGCTCGGCTGTGCCGCAGGGCTGGGCGCCGTGCTGGCCGGGGCCCCCGCGGACACGGCCGACGCCCTGGACCGGGCGGGCCGGCACCTCGGGGTGGCGTTCCAGGCGGTGGACGACCTCCTCGGCATCTGGGGGGACCCGCAGACCACGGGCAAGCCGGTGCACAGCGATCTGCGCCGCCGGAAGAAGACATACCCCGTCCTGGCGGCGCTGGCCGCGGACCACCCCGCCGCCCGCCGGCTGGAGGTCCTCCTGCACGCCGGCGGACCGCTCGACGACGACGCTGCCCGCCGGGCGGCCGGTCTCATCGAGGAAGCCGGTGGCCGCACCGCCACCGTGGTCGAGGCGCACGAGCACCTGGCCGCAGCCCGCGAGAGCCTGGCCCGCGTTCCACTCGCTCCGGCCGCGCACGAGGAGATCCTGGCGCTTCTCCCGTACCTCATCCGACGCACCATGTGACGCAACACCCCACCACGCTCCGCGACCCCGCCGGTCCCTCCCGGCGGGGTCGTCCTGTCAGCGGTGTCGCGGCTCCGGACGCACGCGTCCGTCACGAGCGCCCCGCAGATCCCCACCGCTTTGCGGACAATAGAACCAATCGGCAGAACGAATGGTGGGCCTTACAGGTATTCAGGCAATCGGCCGCATTATCACCCTCTCGTAGAGGGTGGGATCAGGACCGCGCGACCATCCCGCTCCCCGGTGTCCTTGCGGCCGGGACCTCGCCGCACCGCCCAGCGGCAGCCCGGTTCCACCGGAGCCGAATAGGCGTACGGCATTTCCGGAACTCCACTGGAACAGCCTGCCATTCGAGTGTTCCCCACATGGACGCATGAGCGAGTCACGCGCGTCTTTCGGCCTTCTGTCTGCCAAAGTGCACTTCGTCTTTACTCACTGGATTGATCCCGCAGTTGACGTCGTGAGGCGTCACATCCAAGAAGCCGCGCGACGGCCTCATGGATGAGGTCTCTCCTATCCGGCTGCCCGACCGCCCTCTTTCTTCGGCGGTCGGATCACCGTCGTTTCAGAATCTCCTGATACCAGGGCTTTCCCGAGCCCGCGCTTCGGGGGCACGTAAGAAGAGAGCCGGCCGTGCTGCAAGAGCGTTGCACTGAAGAAAGACAATTGACGGTCCTTCATTTGGTACAGCCAGTGGATGGCGGCGTGGCCCGCGTGGTCACCGACCTCGTGAAGGAGCAGGCCCGGGCGGGTCTGCGCCCGGTGGTGGCCTGTCCGCCCGTCGGTCCGCTGGCGGACCGGGCCGCGGCGGCCGGAGCGGTGGTCCACAGCTGGCCCGCCGTGCGGGCGCCCGGTCCTCGGCTGGCCGGGGAGGTCGCGGCCGCGAGGCGGCTGATCCGTGAGTGCCGTCCGCATGTGCTGCACGCGCACAGCGCCAAGGCGGGTCTCGCGGGCCGTATCGCCGCACGCGGCCGGGTGCCCACCGTGTTCCAGCCGCACGCCTGGTCGTTCGAGGCCGTGGGCGGCCGCACCGCCGAGCTGGCCCTGAAGTGGGAACGCTTCGGGGCGCGTTGGGCCGACCACATCCTGTGTGTCAGCGAATCCGAACTGCGCACCGGGCAGGAGGCGGGCATCACCGCCCGCTGGTCGGTGATCCACAACGGGATCGACCTCGCCCACTTCCGCCCCGGAGACCGCAGGGACCGCCGGACGGCCCGTGCGGCCCTGCCCCTGCTGGACGGGGTCGAGGCCGACGCTCCGCTGGTCGTCTGCGTCGGCCGCCTGAGCCGGCAGAAGGGCCAGGACGTGCTGCTGCGGGCCTGGCGGCGGATGCGGGTCGAGGGTGCCCGGCTGGTCCTGGTGGGCGACGGTCCCGATCTGGACAGCCTGCGGGCCGCGGCCCCCGACGGTGTGCTGTTCACCGGAGCGAGCCAGGACGTGCGGCCGTGGATCCACGCGGCGGACGTCCTCGTCCTGCCCTCCCGCTGGGAGGGCATGGCACTGGCCCCTCTGGAAGCCATGGCCTGCGGCCGGCCCGTCGTGATGTCCGACGTCAACGGCGCCCGGGAGAGCCTGCCGCCCGGTCACGAGGGGCACTGCATCGTGCCGCCCGAGGATCCGGCGGCCCTCGCCTCGGCGCTCACCGGCCTCCTCACCGACCCGGCGCTGAGGGACGCGCTGTCCCGCAGCGTCCAGCGCCACACACGAGCTGTCTTCGACGTCCGGGAGACCGCGGGGGCGGTAGCCGGGCTCTACCAGGAACTCGTCGGCTTGTCCGGCCCCACGATGAGGAAGCGCACCGAGCGATGACGACGGAGAGTGCACCGGTCCCCGGCACTGCCCAGGCAACAGCCTTTCAGGCACACACGGTTCATCCGCCGCGAAGAGGCGGGGCCCGCGCGCCGTCCCTGCGCCGCACCCGCACGGGCGGCCGGTACGCACCCGCGGCGCGGCTGCTGCTCGCCGACTCGCTCGCGCTGGGCATCACCCTGGCGGTGTTCTCCCCGGTGCCGTGGCCGTCGGCGTGGCTCGCCGTCCAGGCCGCGGCCCAACTGATGCTGCACGCCTACCGGGGGCTGTACCGGCAGGGCCTGTCCCCCTCGGCCCTGTCCGAGCTGCCCGCGCTCCTCGGTCTCGCCCTGCTCCAGTGGTACGCGACCGCCGAACTGCTCGCCGCGTGGGACCCGCGTCACGCGATCGGCTGGTCGGCGCTGGCCTGCGCGGCGGCGGCGCAGACGGTGCTGTGCTGCGTCGCACGGGCCGCGGTCCACCGCGCACGCCTGCGGTCCGGCGCGAGGAACCCGCAGGCCGCCGTCGTCGTGGGGCACGGAGCGACCGCCCAGCAGGTCACGGCGGCGCTGTACGAACACCCCGAGTACGGGCTGCGACCGGTCGGCCGGGTCGTCCCCGGCCTTGCCCCGGACGAGGGCTTCACCGCGTCCCCGGCCGGATTCCCGCCCCTGCCCTCCCTGGTCACGGTGGAGGAGGCGGGCCGGGCCGTCGTCCAGAGCGGGGTGCGCCACGCGGTCTTCACCGCCCCGCCCGACGCGACCCCCGAAGGGGCGGCCCTCTTCGGCCTGTTCGTCGGGCACGGCTGCCGGGTGTGGCTGATCAGCAGCCCCGGTTCCGGGGCCGCCGCCCCGCGACCGGCCGGGGCCAGGCCCGACCATCTGTGGGGCTTCACCGCGTATGCCCTGCACAGCGGAGCGCACCGGCCCCTGACACACGGGGTCAAGCGGGTCATGGACGCCGTGCTGGCCGCGCTCGTCCTGCTGGCGGTGGCCCCTCTCATGGCGGGGTGCGCACTGGCGGTACGGCTCTCCGACGGGCCGGGCGTCGTCTTCCGGCAGGAACGCGTCGGCCGGCACGGACGGCCGTTCGTCCTGCTGAAGTTCCGCACGCTGCGACCGGCCGACGCACAGGAGTCGGCCACCCGGTGGAACGTCGCGGCCGACGGGCGGATGAGCCGGGTCGGCCGGATCCTGCGCCGCACGTCGCTCGATGAGCTGCCGCAGCTGTGGAACGTCCTGCGCGGTGACATGAGCCTGGTCGGCCCCCGGCCCGAACGCCCCTTCTTCGTGGCCCAGTTCAGCCGCGCCCACCCCGGATACCAGGCCCGCCACCGGATGCCGGTCGGCATCACCGGACTCGCCCAGGTGAACGGCCTGCGCGGCGACACGTCGATCGAGGAGCGGGCGCGGTTCGACAACCGCTACATCGAGACCTGGTCGCTCTGGCAGGACGCGTGCGTACTCGCCCGCACCGCCGGTTCCCTGTTCCGGCTCGGAGGCAGCTGATCATGGCCGTGACGTACACAGCGGCTGTGCCCGTACGTACCGTCCCCCGCGTCATCGCGGGCCGTTGGAAGAACCAGTGGCCGCTGCTCCCCCTGGTCGCGGCCGTCCTGCTGCCCGCCGTCCCGGTCGCGGCCCAGGGCTCCGGAGCCTGGCCCGGTGTCCCCCCTGCCGACATCGCGTCGGGCCTCGCGGTGCTCCTGTGCGTGGGCCGCCTGCTGTTCCTCCGGCAGCGCCCCCTGACGGCCGCCGCCGCGCTGGTCCTGGGCCTTCCCGCTCTCGGTTTCGCCGTGGCGACGGTCACGGCGGGCGACCCGGCCGGCGCGCTGCCCGGCCTCGTGCGTTACCTCCAGGTCTTCGTCCTGGTGCCGGCCGCCGTCTTCCTCCTGGTCAAGGACGCCCATGGGTTCCGGGTCGTCTCCGGAGCCCTCGTGCTCCTGGCACTCGTCCAGGGCATCACGGGTGTCCACCAGTACGTCACCGGCACCGGTGCCTCGTACATGGGCGAGGAGATCCGGGCCGTGGGCACCTTCGGGCCCAGCGACATCATGGGAATGGCCACGGTCGTCGCCTACGGTCTGCTCGCCGCCGCCGCCCACGCGCTGCGCACCCCCGAGGGTTCTCCCCGCTGGCTCCGGCCCTGCGCGGCCCTCACCGCCGTCGCCCTGACCGTTCCGCTCGTGCTGTCCTTCAGCAGGGGGGTGTGGATCGCCACGGCGGTGGCGGTCGTCGCCGTGCTCGTGCTGACCGGCCGACAGCAGGCGATCCGCTCGCTCGCCGTCCTGTGCGCCGCTTCGGTGGTGCTCGTCGGGGGCCTCGGCATCGGCTCCGGGATGATCTCGGAACGGCTCGGCAGCGTCACCCAGGTGACCCGGAACCCCGACCGTTCGGTCAGCGACCGGTACGCCATGTGGAGCGCCGCGGCCGGTATGTGGCGCGAGCGGCCCGCGACGGGGGTCGGCCTCAAGGGCTTCCCCGCGCACCGCGACGGGCACGCCTCGATCGGGCTCTCCTCGGGCAGTGACACCGAGGGTGCGGGCCAGGCGTTCCGGAGGCAGGCACTCCTGTCACCGCACAACATGTACCTGCTCGTCCTGGGCGAGCAGGGTCTGATCGGGCTCACCGCGGTGCTCGGCAGCTGGGCCGCGATCCTGGCCGGTTCCGTACGCAGGCTGGTCCGCGCCCGGTCGCGCGGGCACGCGGCCGTGGACTGCGGGCTGGTGGCGGTCGGCCTGATGACCTGGCAGACCGTCAACTTCCTCTACGCGGACATCGGCGGCCCCACCACGGTACTCAGCGGAATCATCCTCGGGCTCGCCGCCTGGTGGGCGTTGGCCGAGCCGGAAAAGGTGAGCGCCGCGTGAGCGACACCGGCACGGGGACGGAGACGGAGGCCGCGGAGCTGCGGTCCGCGCGCAGGCCGGCCCTCGGGGCGCCCCTGCCACCCGGACGGGCGACCGCCCCCCGGCTGCCCACCGCGCCGCGCATCCCCCCGGCACCCGCCGCGGCCGACGGGGCACCGCCCGTACCCGGCGGCTCCGAGCACTCCACGACCGGCGATCCCGGCACCGCGACCGGGCGTTCGGGCACCGGCGGCGAGGCCCCCGGGCTCGGTTCCTTCCTCGCCAGGGCCGCGGCCGTCACCGCCGCGCTGACGGTGATCGGGGCCCTGCTCGGGCTGGTACGGGACCAGGCCATCGCCCGCTACTTCGGAGCGAGCGACGCGAGCGACGCGTTCCTGATCGCCTGGACCGTGCCCGAGATGGCGGCGACGGTACTGATCGAGGACGGTATGGCACTGCTCCTCGTCCCGGCCTTCAGCATGGCCCTGGCCCGGCGTGCGGCCGCCCCGGAAGGACACTGCCGCACGGGCGACCCCGTCCGTGAGCTGATCGCCGGAACCCTCCCCCGGCTGTCCGCGCTGCTGGCCTGCGGCGCGGCGCTGCTGATCGCGGGCGCCCCGTGGGTCGTCGGCGTTCTGGCCCCCGGCCTGCGCGACCCCCGGCTGGCGGTGGACTGTACGCGCCTCACGGCCGTCACCGTCCTCACCTTCGGCATCACCGGATACTTCAGTGCCGCTCTTCGCGCACACCGCAGTTTCCTGCCGCCCGCCGGGGTCTATGTCGCGTACAACGTCGGCATCATCGGCATGACGCTCATGCTCCACTCGGCCTGGGGCGTGCGTGCGGCGGCGGCCGGAGTCGCCGTCGGCAGTCTGCTGATGATCGTGACCCAGTTGCCCGCCTTTCTCCGGCTGCTCCCCCGGCGCCGGTCCGGGGCGTCCCGTGCCCTGCGGCGGCGGGTGGCGGGGAGCACCGCCCCGCTGGTGAGCGCCACCGTGCTCGCTCCGGTCGTCCTGTTCGTGGTGAGCCGCCAGTCGCAGGTCCTCGTCGAGCGGTTCCTGGCCTCCACCCTGCCCGCGGGTGCCATCTCCCATCTGAACTACGCGCAGAAGGTCGCGCAGATGCCGATGGTGCTGTCCCTGATGATCTGCACGGTGACCTTTCCCCTGGTCGCCCAGGCCATGGCGGACGGGGACCGGGACAGGGCCCGTCACCGGGTCGAGCGCGACCTCGCCCTGGCCGGGATGGTCGTGCTGCTCGGCACCGCGGTCGTCCTGGGATACGCGCCCCGGATCATCGAAGTGCTCTTCCAGCGCGGCGCGTTCGGCGCACGGGACACGGCGGCGACCGCCGAGGTCATGCGGGTCTACGCCGTGGGTCTGCTCGGCCACTGTCTCGTCGGTGCCCTGAGCCGGCCGTTCTTCTCCGCCGGACGGCCCACCTGGTTCCCGGCCTTCGCCATGGCCACCGGGCTGGTGGTCACCACCGGCGCCGGGTACGCGCTGACGTTCCGTTTCGGCGTCAACGGCATCGCCGCGGCCAACGCCATCGGCATCAGCACCGCCGCGCTGCTCCTGCTGATGGGGCTCGGTACCCGGGTGGTGGCGATCCGGGTCCGGACCGTCGCCGCCTCCCTGGCCCGGCTGGCCGGCGCCGCCGCGGTGGCCGGGGCGGCGGGCTGGGCCGCCGCGCCCGCGGTGAGCGGTCCCGTTCTGAGCCTGGCCACCGGCTGCGTACTGGTTCCCGCGGTCTTCCTGCTGGCCGGGCTCGCGTTCAGAGCTCCCGAAGTCGTCCATCTGCTGGCCCTCATCCGAGAGAGGTTCTTCCATGGCCGCTGACCCCTCGGCGCGTCGCGCCGGCTTCCCTTCCTCCCGGCTCCGGCAGCCCGGCCGCACCCAGCCGTGGATTCTCACCTATCACTCGGTGAGTGATCCGCGGCACGACCCGTACGACATCACCGTCTCCGCCGACCGGCTCGACCGGCAACTGGCCTGGCTGCGCGGCAGGCACCTGACCGGTGTCGGGATGTCCGCCCTGCTGCGCGCGGACGCCACCGCCCGGCGCGGGCTGGTCGGGCTGACCTTCGACGACGGGTACGCGGACTTCCTCCACGAGGCCCTGCCCGTGCTGCGCCGCTACGACTGCACGGCGACGGTCTTCGTACTGCCGGGCCGGCCGGGCGGCTCCAACGCCTGGGACCCGCTGGGCCCGCGCAGGCCGCTGCTCACACCGGGGGAGATCCGCCGCCTCGCCGACGCCGGCATGGAGATCGGCTCGCACGGCCTGTTCCACCGGCATCTGACCACGCTGTCCGACGACGAGCTGCGCGCCGAGACGCGCCGCAGCCGGGAGCTGATCCGCGGCATCACCGGCACCGCTCCCGAGGGCTTCTGCTACCCGTACGGCACGGTCGACCGGCGCGTGATCGACGCGGTGCGCGACGCGGGCTACGGCTACGGCTGCGCCATCGCCCCCGGTCCGCTGCTGGGTCCCTTCGCCCTGCCCCGTACCCACGTCAGCCAGGCCGACCGCGGTGTCCGGCTGCGGGCGAAGGAACTGCGGCACACGATGCGGTACGGCAGGGGGGACGCCGCGGGGTCCCGGACGGCTCCCTCGGGCGAGCACGGTGTCACCCCCGCGGTCCCGACGGGCGGCCGCCGATGAGAGTGCTGCACATCATCACCGGGCTCGGGGTCGGGGGCGCCGAGCAGCAGCTGCGGCTGATGCTGCGTCATCTTCCCGTCCGCTGCGATGTCCTGACGCTCACCAACCCGGGATCGGTGGCCGCGGGGCTGCGCGCCGACGGGGTACGGGTGGCGCATCTGGGGATGGGCGGCAACCGGGACCTCACGGCCGTGAGCGGACTGGCCCGGTTCATCCGCGCGGGCGGGTACGACCTCGTCCATACGCATCTGTACCGGGCCTGCGTCTACGGGCGGATCGCCGCCCGGCTGGCCGGGATCCGCGCCACCGTCGCCACCGAGCACTCGCTGGGGCGGGCGGAGATCGAGGGCCGCCCGCTCACCCGGGGCACCCGCGCGCTCTATCTGGGGACCGAACGGCTCGGGTCGGCGACGGTCGCCGTCTCCGCGACCGTCGCCGGACGGCTGCGGGAGTGGGGGGTGCCCGCCGCACGGATCCACCTGGTGCCCAACGGGATCGACCCGGTCCCGTTCCGTTTCGACAGCGGGGGGCGGCGCTCGACCCGGGCGCTGCTGCGGATTCCCGCCGACGCCTTCGTGGTGGGCGGCGTGGGGCGGCTGGTTCCCGGCAAACGCTTCGACGTGCTCGTCCGCGCGGTCGCGGCGCTGCCCGGTGCCCGGCTGCTGGTGGCCGGCGACGGGCCCGAGAGCGAGCCGCTACGGGCACTGGCCCGCCGGCTGGGTGCCGCGGACCGGATCCTTTTCCTCGGCGAGTGCGACGCCGGAGCGTCCGGACCCGCCCCCGGTGTCCCCGCGTTGCTCGGCGCCATGGACGTCTTCGTCTCGACCTCCCGCGAGGAGTCCTTCGGGCTGGCCGCGGTCGAGGCGCTGGCGGCGGGGCTTCCGGTACTGCACGGCGCCTGCCCCGCGATCGACGACCTGCCCGCCGCCCACGCCCCGGGCGCCACCCGCATCACGGGCGGCTCCGAGGAGCTGACGGCGGCGCTGCGGCGGCGGATACAGGCCGCGCCGCACCGGCTTCCGCCGCCTCGGGCGGTCCGCCACTACGACATCAGGCGCAGCAGCGAACGCCTCATGGACGTGTACACGCATGCCCTCGACACCGCCCCACCGACCTGGAGAGCACACCCATGACCGAGTCTCCCGAGAAGCAGCAGGCCGCCCCCGGACGAAGCCGCCCGCGGCGCGCACTCCCGCGCCCGCCCCATTGGTGGCCGCTGCCCGTCTGCATCGTGCTGGGCGCGGCGTGCGGGCTCTCCTACGGCCTGCTGAAGTCCCCCGAGTACGCGGCCACCAGTTACGCGATGGCGGTGGTCGAGAAGGGTGCGGACCCGTCCGCGGCCATCGGCTACGCCCAGTCGTACGGGCGGCTCGCCACCAGCGACGCGACTCTCTCGTACGCCCATGGCGCGGCCGGTGAACCGGTGGCCGCGCTCCGTGCCCAGGTGCTCGCGGAGACCTCGCCCGACTCGCCCATGATCGCGGTCACCGGAACGTCGGGCGATCCGCACCGGGCCGCCGACATCGCCAACGCCGTCATCGAGGCCGTCATCGTCAACAGCGATCATGTCGCCGATGCCACCGGAGTGAAGCTGATCCAGTACACCCACGCGATGACGCCGGAGCGGGCGGTGTCGCCCTCCGTCCCCGTCGGCACGGCCGTGGGAGCGTGCGCGGGCGGCCTGATCGGCGGGCTCGTCCTCCTCGTACGGCCCCGCCGGAAGGGCTGGACCGTGTCCGCCCAGGTCCCCGGGCCGGCGTCCGCCGGTGAACCCGCGTCCTCGGGCGACCGGGAGCTCGTACGATGACCGCGCACGGGCCGGGCGGCCTCTCCGTGACGCTCTGCCGCGATCCCGAGGAGTTCGGCGCGCTCGCCGGGGAATGGGACGCGCTGCATCGCCGCTGTGTCACGGCGACCCCCTTCCAGCGCCACGCCTGGCTTCATTCGTGGTGGCTCTCGTACGGCCGGGAGGGCCGGCTCCGCGTCGTCCTGGCCCGTCGTGGCGGGCAGCTGATCGGCGCGGCACCGCTGATGCTCGTGCACCGCCCGATGCCGCTGCTCGTGCCGATGGGCGGCACGATCTCCGACTTCTTCGACGTGCTCGTCGACGAGGAGTGCACCGCACGCGCGCTTTCCGCACTGGCGCACGGGCTCGACCGGGCGGCCCGGCACGCGGTGGTCGACCTGCGGGAGGTGCGGCCCGACGCGTCGGCGCAACTGCTCTTCGGGATGTGGCCGGGTGCCAGAAGCCGGCTCACGGACTCGACGTGCATGGAACTGCCCGCCGAGCCGATCGACGTACTCGTCCGGCGCATGTCCAGTTCGCGTGGTCAGCGGGTGCGGTCCAAACTCCGCAAGGTGGACGCGCTGGGGGTCGAGTCCCGGCCGGTGACGGAGCACGAGGTGCCGGCCGCGGTCGGCCATCTGCTGCGGCTGCACGAGCTCCAGTGGCAAGGGCGGGGGATCAATCCCGAGCACCTCAGGCCCCGCTTCGCCGCACATCTGGTCCGTGCCACCGGGCGGATGGTGCGGGACGGTGACGCGGCGGTCACCGAGTTCCGGCTCGGGGGCGAGGTGGTCGCGGTCAACCTGGCGCTCCACTCCGGCCGTCTGACGGGCGGATACCTCTACGGGGCGCATCCCGGTCTCAGGGACCGGAAGGTGGATGTGGCGACGCTCCTGTTGCGGGACGTGGCGGGGCAGGCGGCCGGCACCGGGCGCAGCGTACTGAGTCTGCTGCGCGGGTCGGAGCAGTACAAGAATCACTGGCAGCCGGTCGCGGTGGTCAATCAGCGGCTGCTGCTGGCCCGTTCCGGTCTGGAGCCGCTGCTTCGGCTGCGTGAGTCGCAGGTGGCGGTGCGGGACCGGGCGGCGCGGAGCGTCAAGGCACGTCTCCCCGCGGCCCGGGACTGGCGCGGCCGGCTGACGGGCCTCTCCGTCATGGGCCCGTGATCCTGCGGATGCCCCGAGCCGCGGACGCCGTCGACGGGTGCCGGTGACGGCGTTCGGAACAAACCGGAGATATCACCTTTGTGTTGATCCGTTACCGTCTGCCGACTCTCGCGTTGTCACAGCATGCGGGGCCGCGTGCGCCGCAGCCAACCTCGATCCTTACAAGGAGTACTGATGTCGCGTATGACGAAGGTGGCCGCTGTGATGGCGGGCACCGGTGCCCTGATCGCCGGAGGCGCCGGGATGGCCTCCGCCGACGCCGGTGCGTCGGGCCTCGCCGCCGCCTCGCCGGGTGTCCTCTCGGGCAACCTCATCCAGGTTCCGGTGCACGTCCCGATCAACCTCTGCGGCAACACGGTCGACGTGATCGGGCTGCTCAACCCGGCCTTCGGCAACACCTGCGTGAACGCCTCCGGGGGCCACGAGACCGGCGGGGACTACGGCTACGGCCACTGATCTTCCTCCAGGAGAACGGCCGGTGTCCCTTCCGTCGGAAGGGACACCGGCCGTTTTCCGTGCCCGGAACGGTTTCAGACGTACCGATAGAAACGGGTGTGGTCCAGGAGCTGGGAGGGTGCGACGTTCCACGGCGGCATCCGGTCGTCGATGCCGAACACCCGGTCGCGATCCGAATCGGGAGAGGACGGCTTCCGGCCCGGAAGGTAGCCGCCACCGGGATGTGCCTTCTGCCAGCGGGTCCAGAGCAGGTCCATGAACGCGTGGTGCAGCCAGAAGACCGGGTCGTCGGGTGAGCCGGCGCCCGCCATCGGCCCGCCGACCCACTGGTGCACCCGGTTGTGGTTGGCCACCGGACGTGAGTCCCGGATGCCCCAGCCCTCGATCCGGTTCCGGAAGCCCTCGACGCTGACGCTGTTCCAGGGCTGAACGTCGTAGACCGGGTCGCTCAGCGCCCGGTCCACCTCCTTCTTCGTGGGCAGCGCCACCGGGTTGCGGGATCTGCCGAGGTCACGTGCCAGGAAGCGGTCGTCGGTCGTGCCGCCGCTCGTACGCCAGTTGCCCTGCCCGTACGCGAACGGTCCGGTCATGACCTGCCGGTCCCCGGGCCTGCCGTTGCCGCCGAGGAGATCGTCCGCCCACAGGGAGGAACTGGGCGTGTTGTCGACGGTCCAGTCCCAGTAGGGAATCGATACGCCCGGATCGACGGCCTGCAGGGCCCTTTCGAACTCCAGCAGGTACCTGCGGTGCCAGGGGAAGAAGGAGGGAGTCATATGGGCGGGCCGGAGGCGGTCCTCGGCGTCCGACACATAGAACTCCTGGTGCATGACGACGAACTCGTCGTACCGCCCCGAGCGCTTGAGCCGCAGGAGGGCGTCGACCAGCCGCCGCTTCTCCGCCCGCGTGAGATCCCGCTGATTCTTTCGGTTGTACACCGGTGCTCGTCCTCCTGGTTCACATGCTGTGCGTCGTGGCGAGGGACAACTGGGATCGGCCGAGTTCATCGACCGCGGCGCGGGCCGTTTCGACCAGCGTCGGGAAGGACTCGTAGTGGTTGACATGACTCAGATAGGTCCCGTCGGCGCGCCGCATGATGTGCAGGGGCCTGCCGTCGATGAGGACCTCGATGTGCGTGGCGGACGCGCGGGCATTGCCCGCGGGTACCGCACCCGCGGGCGCCGGTGCCGTCGTCGTCCCCCGGATGTCGCGCCCTCGGTACATCTCGGCGAATCGCTCGGGCCGCGGCCGTACGCCGCCGGCCACCGTCCCCGTACTGTTCGGCGACCCGGCACCGTGCGCCGCGGCACCGTGCGGCGCCCCGGGGCCCGGCTCCGGGCGGGGCCCGGAGTCCGCGCCGCCGTCGAGGACGGGCACCAGCACTCCGGCCGTGCCCGCGACCATGCCCACCGTGAAGGCGGCGCGCAGCACGAAGCGGCGGGGCAGGATACGCGCTCCGGCCCTGGTGCCGCTCGTGTCCTTGGTCAGATCCATGGGTACGCAACCTGCCTCTCGTCAACTCTTGCGGGTGCTGCCGAAGTCGGGGCCGACCGCGACAGGGTGTCGGGGCAGGGGCCGTCCGGACCCTGCGCGCCCGCCCGGTGTTCCGGCAATCGCGTGACATGGCGAGCCGACGGCCCGCGAGTGCCGCGTCGTTCGCCGGACAGCGCGCGGCGGACCGGAACATGGCGTGCGAACTCTTGGAGGTGGTGGGCATGACCGTTCCGACCCGGACGTCCGGGGACCGCGTACCGCGCACGAAGGAGGCCAACCTCGCCGACCCGCTGTTCTGGCAACGGCCGCGCACGGAGCGCCTCAGGGCGTTCGCTCAGCTGCGTGAGCTGGACGCGCCGGTCGGTTTCACACCCCGCGCGGGTGCCTCGCGCACCTTCGGCACCGCGTTCTACGCGCTGGTGAAGCACGCGGACGTACGGGCCGCCAGCCGCAATCCCGAGATCTTCGCCAGCGCGCCGGGCGTCACCACGCCGGAGCCGGCGCGCTGGGCGCGGGCGGTGTTCGGGAACTCCATGGTCAATATGGACGGCGCCGAGCACGCGGCGATGCGCCGGATCATCTCCCGGTCCTTCACCCCGCGCCTGCTCGCCGCCGCCGAGGAGAACATCCACCGGGTCGCCCGGCAGCTGGTGGACGAGGTGGGCACCGGCTCCGCCGCCGACTTCATGCCGTCGGCCCCGGCCCGGCTTCCGCTGGAAGTCATCTGCGACCTGATGGGCATCCCCGGGCACCACCGTCCGGAGATCGCCGCCCAGATCGATCACGCCTCGGAGCACGTCGGCGTACAGCGCCGGGGACGTGCCCGGCTGCGGGTGCCCGGACGCGGTCTGCGTTCCCTGGCCCGCATGCAGATCGTCATGGCGAAACTCGCCCGTGAGCGCCGCCGTCACCCCGAGGACGACCTCGTATCGGCTCTCGTGAACGCGGACATCGACGGCGAGGCGCTGTCCTCGCGCCAGCTCGGCGCCTTCTTCTCCCTGCTGCTCGTGGCCGGTGTGGAGACCACCCGTAACGCCATCGCCCATGGCTTGTCCCTGCTCACCCTTCATCCGGAGCAACGCGAACTGCTGGAATCCGACTTCGACCGGTACATCGACGGCGCCGCGGATGAGATTGTCCGACATTCGACACCGATCATCCAGTTCCGCCGGACAGTCACGGCGGAATACTCCCTGGGTGGACGCACATTCCTCCCCGGAGAAAAGGTCGCCCTCTTCTACGCCTCGGCGAACCGCGACGCAACGGTATTCAACGACCCCGATTCCTTCGACATCACCCGTTCCCCCAATCCTCACCTCGGATACGGCGGAGGCGGCCCCCATCACTGCCTCGGCGCACACCTGGCCCGACTGGAGATGAAGGCCCTGTTTCGGGAATTGCTCACCAGGAAGAACGTCTTTCGACAGGTGTCGGAAGCAGAGCTCGTCGATTCGAATTTCGACAACCGGGTGCGTTCCCTGCCCTTCACATTTCAACAGACCTGACCCCCGCCGAAACCCTCCCGGTCGAGATTCACTTGAATGGACCGGCCGAAACGCCGGAAATCATCAATGACTCTTTTCGGGCCCTGTGGTACCCGATGATGAAAATCTCCCCACATCGTCGAACCGGCCGGAGTTCCCCCGGAGCCAGGAGGAGTAATGCCCGCAAAGCGCCGTCTCATCAGTGCGTGCACCGCGGCGGTCGCGCTCAGCATCCTGGCCGGCGGCGGCATCGCCGGGCAGGCTCCGCCGAACCGGGACTCCGTCGACGGCGCCGCACCGGGCGCGCCCGGTGCGGGCGGTACCGCACACGGTGCCTACCTGGACTACGGGCCCGCAGGCGTACGAAGAATGGCCGGCCTGTCGCGCTGGCTCGGCGGCGCCGAGCTGCGCGCGGGGCACAGCTATCTGCCGGGCGATCTCTGGGTGAACATCGAGGGCAGACCGGAATTCCTGCGCTCCTGGGCGAACTGGCGGCAGGCGAAGGACAACCGGATGTTCGTGCTCAACACTCCCATGCTGGAGCGGAACGAGGAGCACGTCCCGGACGCCGAGGTCCGCACCATGCTGCGCGCGGGGGCCGCCGGCGAATACGACGAGCACTTCCGCAAGCTGGCCCGACGGCTCGTCTCCCTCGGTATCCCGGACACGGTGGTCGTGCTCGGCTGGGAAATGAACGGAACCACGTACACACATCGCTGCAGCCCCGATCCCGTGTCGTGGAAGGCGTACTGGAAACGCATCGTCACCGCCATGCGCGAGGTGCCGGGCCAGCAGTTCCGATTCGACTTCGCCCCCAGCCGCGGGCAGGACGCGATTCCCTGGACCGACTGCTATCCAGGCGACGACGTGGTGGACATCATCGGCATGGACTCCTACGACCAGCCCCCCGGCGAGTCCTTCGACGACCAGATCAACGCACCCTACGGACTGCGGAAACACGTCGAATTCGCGGCCGAGCACAACAAGCCCATCTCCTATCCCGAGTGGGGCCTGTTCCGCAACGGCGACAATCCCGAGTACATGCGCCGCATGCTCACATGGATCGAGCAGCACGATCCGCTGTACCAGACCCTCACGGACTACTGTCCGCACGGTGTGTGGCAATGCTCCGACAACCCGGAGTCCGCACGGGTGTACCGCTCCATGCTCACCGAGCAGGCGGCACCGGCGAGCCCCACCACCCCGGCTCCGTCCCCGACGCCTACACCCTCCGCGCCCGTCCTGCCGACCCCGGCCCCGGCCGTGCCGGACCCGGGTTCCCGCAGATGGTGCGTCACGCTTCCCTTCAGCGACTGGTTCGGCCATTGGCTGAGAGAACGAAGGATCTGCGTGCGCTACTGACCCGCGCGTGGAAACGGCTCCGACTCCCGCGGGAGTCGGAGCCGTCCACCCACACGGGTCCAGCGCGGGGGAATGCGGGACGAGCGGTGCCGTCGTCACGACAACGCGCGTGGGGACGGCGCGGTCACGCCGCCGAACGGGGGAAGCTCCCCGCGCACGACCACGCTCGTGCACATTCCCGGCCGAAGCGGGACCATGGAATCCCAGAGAGTGTGGTGAGGCGCATGGCAGCCGCCGCTGAGCAGCCCGACGCGGGCTCCGGCGCCCTGCCCTCCACAAGGCCGCAGGGGCCCTTCGACGCCGCCAACGACGCGACGGCCGTGATCGCCGGGGACGGGACGGTCATCGGCTGGACCCAGGGGGCACAGGACCTTCTCGGGTACTCCGCCGCCGAGGTGACCGGCCGGTCCGCGGCCATGCTGCTGGCGGTGCCCGAGGACCCCATCCGCACGGCGGGTGTCGCCGAGCGGTGCCGGGCGGGGACGGGCTGGAGCGGACTGATTCCCGTGCGGTGCCGGGACGGCCGACGCATCGACGTGGAACTTCGGGTGTCCGCGTCCTTCCGGATCGACGGCCGCGAGTGTTTCCTGGTGTCCGGCACGGAGCGCAAACCGCAGTGGACGATGCGCCAGTCCGTACTGGACGGCTTCCTCACCCGCTCGCCGGTCGGCATGGCGGTGCTGGACACGGAGCTGCGCTACATCTGGATCAACGACACCCTGGAGCGTCTGGGCGGTGTCCCCCGCGAGCAGCGTCTGGGGCGCCGGATGAGCGAGGTGCTGCCGGGGCTGGGGGCCGACCGTATCGAGGAGCTGATGCGGAAGGTCGTGGAAACCGGCGCACCGGTCACCGACTACGAGTACCAGGGCTGGAGCTGGGCCGATCCGCATCGCCCGCACGCGTACTCGGCCTCGTTCTTCCCGCTGGTCGACGAGGAGCGGACCGTCACCGGCGTCTGCTACATCGTCCTCGACATCACCGACCGGTGGAACGCCCGGCGGCTGCTGTCCCTCGTCAATGAGGGCGGGGCCCGTATCGGCAGCACCCTGGACGTGCTGCGGACGGCTCAGGAGCTGGCCGACTTCGCCGTGCCGCGCTTCGCCGACCTCGTGTTCGTCGATCTTCTGGAGCCGGTCGTCAGCACGGATGAGCAGCGGGTACGGCTTTCCAGCACCCTGCGGGCGGCCGACGGGCCGGTATTGCGGCGGGCGGCCATGTGTTCGGTCCGGGAGGGCTGTCCGGAGGCCGTCGCGCGCGTCGGGGAGCTGGTGGACTTCACTCCCCCGCCGCACGATCCGCGTTTTCTCATCGACGGCGAGCCGGCGCTCATCCCGGTACTCGACCCCACGAGTCCGATGTGGGCCGTGGATCAGCCCGCCAGGGCCGCGCGCATGCGGGAGTTCGGGCTGCACTCCCTCATCTGCGTGCCGATGCGCGCCCGCGACACCGTGCTGGGCCTCGCCACGTTCCTACGCTCGCGGAACCCGGTCTCCTTCGCGGAGGAGGACGTGGCACCGGCCCGCGAGCTGGTGGCGCGGGCGGCGGTGAGCGTCGACAACGCCCGCCGCTACACCAGGGAGCACACGGCGGCGCTCACGCTTCAGCACAGTCTGCTTCCGCAGACGCTCCGCAGCGGAACGGCCCTGGACGTGGCCTCCTCCTATCTGCCCGCGGACGCGAAGGACGGGGTCGGGGGCGACTGGTTCGATGTGATCCCGCTGTCCGGCGCCCGGATCGGCCTGGTCATCGGTGATGTCGTCGGCCACGGCATCAGCGCCGCCGCGACCATGGGCAGGTTGCGCACCGCGGTGCAGACCCTGGCCGACATGGACCTGGCGCCCGATGAACTGCTGGCCCGCCTCGACGATCTGGTGCTCCGGCTGAGCCAGGAGGAGCCCGACGACGAGGCCGCGGGCCCCGCCAGCACGACGGTGCTGGGCGCCACCTGTCTGTACGCCGTCTACGACCCCGTGACGCGCCGCTGCACCATGGCGCGCGCCGGCCATCCGCCTCCCGTGCTCGTCACCCCGGACGGCGATGTCAGCTTTCCCGAGCTGCCCGCGGGGCCGCCGCTGGGGCTGGGAGGGCTGCCGTTCGAGTCCGCGGAGTTCGAACTCCCCGAAGGCACTCTGCTCGGCCTGTACACCGACGGTCTGATCGAGGGCGCCGACCGGGACGTCGAACTCGGCATGTCCCGGCTCGGCCGCGCCCTGGCCCGGCCCGGTCTTCCCCTCGACACACTGTGCGCCGGCGCCGTCGAGCGGCTGCTTTCCGTGCCGCAGCCCGACGACATCGCGCTGCTGCTCGCGCGCACCCACGCCCTGAGCAGCGACCAGGTCGTCTCGTGGGACGTACCCAGCGAACCGGCGGCCGTCGCGGGGACGCGGGCCCGCGCGGCCCGGCAACTGGAGACCTGGGGACTGGCGGAGCTGGCGATGACCACCGAACTGATCGTCAGCGAGCTGGTCACCAACGCGATCCGGTACACCTCGGGGCCGGTACGCCTGCGGTTGCTGCGCCAGTCCGTCCTGATCTGCGAGGTCTCCGACGCGGGCAGCACGTCGCCCCGTCTCCGGCACGCCCGGACGACGGACGAGGGAGGGCGCGGCCTGTTCCTCGTCGCTCAGCTCGCCGCGCGCTGGGGCACCCGGTACGCGGCCCACGGCAAGATCATCTGGGCCGAGCAGAACCTCCCGGAGGACGAACCCCGTACGGGTCCTCCCAAGGACGAACCGCATACGGGGTGAGCCCTTCGCTGTCGCGCGTCGGCCCCCGGAGGGAGCGCCTCCGAGCCCGGAGCTATCGCTTGATCCGGGCGGCCGTCGGCAGGCCGAGCAGCAGGACGACACCCGCGGCCACGGCGTACGCGAGATGGTGACCCGGGAGTGTGGGGGTGCCGTGCCCGGCGGTGGCGGCCACGGCTGCCAGCACGGTCGGGCCCACGGCGCTGCCGATCTGCAGAGCGGTGACCGTCACCGCCGACGCGGTGCCGTGGGCCGCTTCCGGAACTCCTCTCAGACCGGTGACGCTGATCGCGGGGAAGGACAGCCCCTGCCCGATACCGGTGAGGACGAGCCCGGCGAAGACCGGCCACCAGTAGGTGGACCGGGCCCCGGCCAGGCACCACAGCAGCACTCCGCCCGCGGTCAGCAGCAGCCCCGCGACGAGGACGGGGCGGGCGCCGAAGCGGGGGATCAGCCGGCCGGACACCAGCGCCGCGCCGGTCACGGCGATACTGACCGGCAGCACGGCGAGGCCGGAGGCGGCGGCGGACATGCCGCGCACCTGCTGGAGGTGGAGCGGCAGCAGGAACAGCGCACCGCTCACACAGAAGTAGAAGGCCGCCCCCATGAGCGCGGCGGTCCGGACGCCGTCCAGGCGCAGCAGCGCCCGGTCGAGGAGCACCGCGTCGGCGGACCGGGTGCGGCCGCGCCGCCACCACACGGTCCCCGCCACCGCCGCGGATCCGAACGCGACGAGGAACATGCCGTCACCCGGCCGGGCCGCCAGGTCGGCGCCCAGGACGAGCAGGACGATCGCCGCCATGAGGGCGCCGGCGCCGACCGGGTCGGGGCGGCGTGCCCGTTCCACCGTTCCGGTGGGCAGACACCGCACGGCTGCCGCGGCGGTGACCGCGGCGGCAGCCGCCTGAAGGACGAACACCCAGCGCCAGCCCAGCGCGTCGGTGATCACCCCGCCGAGTACGAGCCCGGCTCCGTAGCAGCCCGCCTGCGCCGACGCGTAGACACCGAGCGCTCTCGACCGGGCGGCGCCCTCCGGGTACAGCTCGGTGACCAGGGCGGTGGCGGCGGGCATGGTGACCGCCGCGCCCGCACCCTGCACCACGCGGCCCGCGGCCACCAGCCAGAAGGCCGGGGCGAGGAGGGCGAGGACGGCTCCGGCGACCAGCATCAGCAGGCCGGCGACCAGCACCCGGCGCCGTCGGAAGCGGTCGGCCATGGCTCCGCCGCAGAGCAGCAGCCCGGCGAACGCGAGCGCGTAACCGGTCACCGCCCAGGACAGGCTCTGCGCCGAGGTGCCGAATTCGGCGCCCAGTGAGGGCAGGGCGCTGTTGAGTACGGCGACGCTCCCGGCGTCGAGCCCGGCGGCGGCGCTCAGGACGAGAAGGGGCAGGTGCCTCGGCGCCACCGGCGCGCGGCCGAGTGTGGGGGCGGTGGACATGTGCGGGCTCCGAAAGGCGTGGACGATGCGGACGGGGCACAGTCTTCGCAGGTCGGAGCAGGTGGACCAGATACCGGTGGGGGGTGGCCCCGGCAGGGCCACCCTCGGGGCCGCCGCCGGCCCGGGCGAGGGGAGATAATCGGGTGATATGGCTCCCGTACCCCCGGCCTCGCACACAACGGCCCCGGCGGCCGGACCCGCCCGCGCCGCTTCTGTCCCCGCGACGCAGGGCCCCCCGGCCTCCGGCGCCATGCCTTCCATGCCCGCGCCTTCCGTGCGCCGGCCTGCCGCTCCCGTGCCTTCCGTGCGCCGGCCTTCCGCGTCGCCGCTGCCCGAGCTGGCGCACTTCCTGCGGTCGCGGCGGGCCCGGCTGACGCCGGAAAGCGTGGGCCTGCCGCGTTCCGGGGCGCGCAGGCTGCCCGGTCTGCGCCGGTCCGAGGTCGCGGCGCTGGCCGGGATCAGCCCCGAGTACTACACCCGGCTGGAACAGGGGCGCCAGCGTCACCCTTCGGCGGAGGTCCTGGATTCCCTGGCCTCGGCGCTGCGCCTGGACGCCGACGCCCGACGCCATCTGCACCGGCTCACCCTCCGCGCGTCGCGGCGAGGCGAAAGCGGGGGCGACGCGGCCGGGGACCCCCTCCGCGTCCCGGCGGCGACACTGCGCCTGCTGCGGACCACCGCGGTGTGGCCCGCCTATGTCGTCAGTCCGGTGCGTGACGTGCTGGCCTGGAACGACGCGGCGGCCCGGCTGATCACCGACTTCGCCGCGCTGCCCGTCCCGCACCGCAACCTCGCCTGGTTCGCCTACGCCGACCCGTACTCCCGGGAGCTCTTCGTGGACTGGCACGCCGTGGCCCGCGGCAATGCGCACCGGCTGCGCGACGCGCTGGCCGCCGATCCCCACCAGGTGCGGGGCAACCATCTGGTGGCCGAACTGGCCGCACGCAGCCCGGAGTTCGCCGCAGCCTGGGAGGATCACGACGTGCGCGGCCCGGGCACCGGCCACAAGGTTCTCGACCACCCGGTGGCGGGGCGCCTGCGGCTCGACTACACGGTGTACGTGCTCCCCGGTGCGCAGGCGCTCGAACTGGTCGTCATGACGGCCCCGGAGGACTCGCCCTCCTACCGGGCACTGTTGGCCGGTGTGGCGGCCGGACCGGGCTGACCGGACTTCCCCCGTCCGGGGCCGCCGGGGATCACACCGGACGGTCGTCGACCTCGCGCGTACGAGCGCGGGCCGCCGCGCCCCGGGGGCTGAGCCTCCGGGGCGCGGCGGCCCGTCACCTGCTTCCCGGATTCCGGTGGAGAAGGCGGACGGAGCGGGCCGGGAAGGGCCTCTGGCGGTGTGGGGCCGCGGTGGGCGAACATGTCCGTACCGACCGTGCGCATGACATCCACGTGATCCGATCGAGCTGGGAGGGTCGATGACCCCCGTCGTTGCCACCGGAGTTGTGCCTCACCTCGACCCCGCGTTACCCGTTCCCCGCGGTCCGCTGTCGGCAGCGGTGGTCAGCGCGCTGGCGACGGGCCCCGCGAATCCGCCGGAGCCGCTTCCGGCGCACGACGTGGAGCGGATCGATCCGTACGGCGAGGATCTGACGCTGGCTCTCCACACCTGCTACGAGCTGCACTACCGGGGTTTCGCCGGTGTCGACCCGCTGTGGGAGTGGGATCCGGAACTGCTCAGGTTCCGGGCCGTGCTGGAGCGCGTGTTCCTGTCGGCGTTGCGCTCGGACACCGGTGGCGGTGATGACGTCACCGGGGCGCTGGACGCGCTGCTCGTCGAGCCGGTACCCGGTGACGGGGTCTCGCATTTCCTTCGGGACTCCGCCGGCTGGGGGCAGGTACGTGAGTACTTCGCGCACCGTTCGGTGTATCACCTGAAGGAGGCCGACCCGCACGCCTGGGTCATTCCCCGTCTGCAGGGGCAGGCCAAGGCGTCCCTGGTGGCGGTCGAGTTCGACGAGTTCGGTGGGGGGCGCGCCGAGAACGCGCACTCGCAGATGTTCGCCGACCTCCTGGCCGGGGCAGGGCTGTCCGCCGCGTATCTGCACTATGCGGATGATGTGCCGGCGCCCGCCCTCGCCATCGTGAATCTGATGTCGATGTTCGGACTGCACCGTCGACTGCGCGGCGCCCTGGTCGGTCACTTCGCGGCGGCCGAGATCAGCACGGCGCCGAGCGCGCAGCGGATCGCCCAGGCGCTGGACCGGCTGGGCGCGGACCCGGCGTGCGTCCTCTTCTTCACCGAGCACATCGAAGCCGACGCCGTGCACGAGCAGGTGTTGCGCCGCGATGTCATCGGTGACCTGCTCCGGCGGGAACCCGAACTCGCCGGTGATGTGGTGTTCGGCATCGCGGCCACCGAGCTGCTGGAGGGCAGACTGGCGGCGCACCTGCTCACCGCCTGGAGGACCGGTACGACATCTCTGCGCCGGCCGCTGCCCGAGCACTCAGTCGGGGGGTGATCCCCCGGCCTCGTCCTGCGGGGCCCGACGAACGCGTCGGCGGTGGCTGGTGTCACAGAACGGTGGGCGCCGGGTGCGCTGACAGACGCACAACGCGACCACGAACCGGTCCGAGACGACGGCCCGGCCGTCCCCGGTCACGATCTCGACCGGCCCTTCGACGAGCAGCGGTCCGCCGGGCACGACGGTGACCCGCCTCCGGTCCCGGTCGCGCGGGCCGGCCGCCGAGCCCATCTCCCGGTCAGGCTCCCGCTCCCGGTCCGGTTCCGCGCTACGTTCCGGTTCCGCGCTACGTTCCGGAGTCCCGCCGGTCACCGCGGATCACCACCAGTTCCTCGTGACGTTGTCCCGCCCCGATCAGTCCCTGGTCCTGGAGCAGTGCGACGCGGCCGTTCATGACCGGGCCGAAGGGCACTGTCCGCCGGGCCACCACGGCGGCCTTCAGTCCGCCCGCGTGCAGCAGGTCCACCGTGGTGCCCACCCCGCAGACGGCGGAGTGCACGATCAGCAGCATGCCGCCGTTGGAGAGCAGCCCGGGGGCGTTGGCGCACAGGGGATCCAGCAGGGCCCGCCCGTCCCGTGCGGCGTCCCAGGCCCTGCTCGGTCCGCTCCGGGGGAGCTCCCGCCGCGGGGACGGCACGTACGGCGGGTTGGCGAGTATCACGTCGAACTGCCGACGGGCGGGGAATGTCAGGGCGTCGCGGCGTTCGACCCGGACCGGGAGCCCGCGTACACGGGTGTTGAACCGCGTCGCCAGGGTGGCACGGAGCGAGATGTCCACGGCGGTGATGTGTCCCGCCCCCGCGTTGCCCGCCGCGACGGCCAACGCGCCGGTACCGGTGCACATATCGAGAACTCGTGCGCCACGAGGGATTCCGGCGTCGCGCAGAGCCTGGACCAACAACCACGTATCCGCTTGGGGCCGGTACACACCCGGGGGTCTCAGTAACCACACGGTGCGATCCGTACATCGCGGGAATCGGCCTGACTCCTCTCAGATCTCATCGGCCGCCTCTCGACGTCCGGATGAGCGGGTGAAGAGGAAGATGCCGTACTGCCATTCCTCGTCGGTCCACTGTGCGCGCAGTTCAAGACCTCGTGCGGTGACATCGGCCACGAACTGCTCGCGCCGGAACTTGTGGGACAGGCCGACGTTGAGCGAGTCGCCCCGCCGCAGATTCAGCTCAAGATCCAGCTCGTGAAGCGCGACGGAATGGTCCTCGTTCGCGTAGACGCGGGCATCGACGGTGCCGGTGACGGAGTCGAAATGCGCTCGCGTGGAGAAATTCCGCGCGTCGAAGTTTCCGCCGAAACGCCGATTGAGGTGATCCAGATGATTGAGCCGGAACGGCGTGAAGGCGGAGCGGCCGGCCGGATCGTTGTAAGCGGATTCGAGTACGCGGGCCGGCTTCAGCAGGTCGACCGACACCAGAAATCCGTCACCGGGTCGAAGCGTGCCGACGATCTCGGAAAGCAGCTTGTCGCGCTCCTCCAGCGGCATATTGCCGAAATTGCTCCCGAGGAACGACACCGTCAACGGCTCGGGCACGCTGTCCCGCAGCCAGGCCAGCCCCGCCTCGTACCGGCCCCACAGCCCCCGCACCCGCAGGCCGGGCAGTTGGGCGGTGAGATCGCGGCCACTGGCCTCAAGCATCTCGCGGCTGACGTCGATCGGCAGATAGCGGGTCGCTCGGCGCTCGACGCAGGCCGCCAGCAGCAGACGGGTCTTCTTCGCGCTCCCGCTGCCCATTTCCGCTATCGGCCCGCCCCCGATCAGGTCCGCGATCTCTCCGGCATTGCGTTGCAGCAGCCCGTACTCGACGCGGGTGAGGTAGTAGTCGGGTAACTCGGTGATCAACTCGAAAAGATCCGACCCGCGCGCGTCATATCCGAAGTGCGCGGGAATCCTTGGCGGATTCTCCCGCAGACCGGCCAGGAGAGCCGACCGGTCGTCCCAGAAAGCCGCACCCTCGTCAACGGCCACGATGTCGACCTGACTCAGCGACATGATCTCTCCCCTGGCTCATCGGACCGCGCCTCCCCAGGCGGCGGCCGTAGTTCCGTGCCCGTCTTGCGCGCCGATCGAACAGGACGAAAAAGCGGCTCGCCTTACGGCCGCACCCGTGGAGCCTGCCACTGTGCGAGAGGACGCAAACGGATTAACTCAGCCACATCGCGGACCTCCCACTACCGCATATGCCAGAGGCCGCATTTCACCCGCGGCGGTCTCTCGGATTTCCGCCGGACCGAACGTCCCGACGTCACCGGAGGACGCGAAACCCCCGCCGTCCGCCTTCGAGCAGGTGCGCCGGACATTGCGTCACCGTGCGTCATATCGGCTCCCGCACTTCCGGTCCGGACCCGTCTCGGGAGGTGAATTCCGTTGCCTTCCGGTGCGGTTGGTGTAGCTGGCACCACCGGGATCGGGGGGAGAGCTGTAGTGAGTTCGGATTTGCGCGCATCTAGCGTCTGACGGTGTGAGAAACCACCGGAACAGAGCGAGAAGACTCCCCTGGGAAACGAGACAACGCGCCTGGTGCGCAACGGCCTTGGCCGTGGCCGTCGACCCCGAGCGCGCCCGGTGGTCCGCCGCCGGCGCCACCCACCGTACGCACCAGCTCAAGGAGACTCCGTGAACACCCTCCGCCCGGCCGTGCGCCGCGCCTCGGCCGCGGGCCTCGCGCTCGCCGCCTGTCTCACCGCTTCCCCCACCGCGGCCACGGCCGCCGCACCCCCCGGCACGGACCGCGACCGCACCACGACGGCCGCCGACACCACCGGGGCCGGGCTCGGCCGCTACTACCGCCAGCACCTCGACTGGGGAACCTGCGTCAAGGGCCCCGACGACACGATGGGCCGGGACCTGGAGAAGGCCGGTGTACGGTGCGCGGACGTGACCGTACCGCTCGACTACGCCGACCCCCGGGGCCGTACGATCACCGTCGCGATATCCCGGCTCAAGGCCACCGACACCCGCCGCCGGATCGGCTCGGTCCTCCTCAACAACGGCGGCCCCGGCGGTTCCGCCATCGAATCACCGCCGGATGTCCGCAAGGCGATGAAACGGGTCGGACCGCGCTACGACATCATCGGCTTCGACCCGCGCTTCGTCGGCCGCAGCACCCCGCTGGACTGCGACTGGCCCGTCGGCACCTCCATCTCCTCGGCCGGTCTCGGCCGGGCGTCGTTCGAGCGACAGATCACCCTCCACAAGAGCCTGGCCGACAAGTGCCGCACCGCGAACGCGCCGGTGCTGCCCCACGTCAGCACCCGCAACACGGCCCGCGACATGGACGTCATCAGGGGCACGCTCGGCGAGCGGAGGATCTCCTACCTGGGCTACTCGTACGGTACTTACCTGGGCACCGTCTACACGCAGATGTTCCCCGGCCGCTACGACCGCATGGTCCTCGACGGTGCGCTCGCCCCGCAGGACTACAGCCCCCGGCTGCTCCAGGGCGCCGAGGGCGAGAACGAGCGGGCGCTCTCCGACTGGGCCGCCTGGGCGGCGGAGCACGATGACACCTACGGCCTCGGCCGCACCCGCGCCGAGGTGCTCGCCACCGTCGACCGGGTCTACACGGCGTCCGCACGCGGCCCGCTGACCGTCGGCACCGCCCCCGATGTCTTCCGCATCGACGACACCCAGGTGCCGTTCCTCCTGATCGCCGGGGTCGCCGACGACAGCGAAGGGGAGCGGGCCGCCTTCGGCGAGCAGGTGTCCGTGCTCGCCAGGGCCGCGGACGGCCGGCCGACCCGGCTGTCGCCGCAGTTCGCGGCGATGCTGCGGCGTGCGCTGATGGGTGAGGACGCGCAGTCGGGCAGCGTACAGTCCGCGATCATCTGCGGGGACAAGGCGGCGCCGCGCGACCCGGAGGTCTACTGGCGGGACATCGAGCGCAGCCGCGCCGCGCACCCGCTGTTCGGCCCGCTGGCCAACAACATCGGCCCGTGCGCCTTCTGGGACCGGCCGCGCGAGAAGCCCACGCGGGTGCGGCGCGACGCCCCGGCACTGATCGTGGCCGCCACCGGTGACCCGCGTACGACCTACCGGAGCAGCGTCGCGCTGCACGGCATGCTGCCGAGCTCCCGGCTGATCACGCTCAAGGGTGCCAACCGCCACGCGGTCTACGGCCTTTACGGCAACGCGTGCGTGGATGCCGAGGTCAACACGTACCTGGCCACCGGCAAGCTGCCCGCGCACGACCGGACCTGTGTCAAGCGGCCCGGCTGAGCCGGCCGGAGCCGGTGACGGGCGCGGCCGGGCCTGCCCCGGCCGCGCCCGCGCCGCCTGCCGTACGGGGGTGCTTCGCCGCGCCGGCGTTCCGCGTCCGCCGCGGGGGCGGCACGCAGACGAGGTTAGGGTAACCTAAGTTCATGCCGATCACCCTTCCCCGTCACCAGCGCGGCGAGGCCCCCTCGACAGTCCCGCTCCAATGGGCCGAACCGCCGGGCGGTGGCGGCGAGGTGGCCGACCCCTATCTGCTCACCACATCGGTCTTCGACGGCACCGGGCCGAAGGGGCCGCCGACCTCCGCGGTGCACACGCACACCGACGCGCTCCTGGTCTGGCCGCACTTCGGTTCGCTGACGCTGCACACGCGCACCACGGTGCGCCGGCTCATACCCGGACAGGGGGCCTGGCTGCCGCCCGGCACCCCGCACGCCGCGTTCCACGAGCCGGGCAGCGTCTGCTGCTACACCTATGTGGCGCGGGCGGCCGCCCCGCCGCAGTGGTCGTCCCCGCGGCCGATGAAGGTGGGCCGCGCGCTCCAGGAGATGCTGCTGCATCTCGACGCGACCTCGATGCCCGACGATCTCCGGCTGCGGACGCAGCGCGTCATCATCGAGATGCTGGAGGAGGACACGCATCCGGTGATCGAGGTACCGGTACCGGAGGACTGGCGGATCCGGGTCCTTGCCGACGATGTCATGCGCGACCCGGAGAGCGACCGCTCACTGGAGGAGTGGGCGGCCCGGCACGCGCTGAGCGTGCGCACCGTCACCCGGGCCTTCGGCCGCGATGTCGGTATGCCGTTCACCCGGTGGCGTTCGCTGGTGCGGATGTCCGTCGCCACGGCGCTGCTCGCCCAGGGGCGCCCGGTCAATCTCGTCGCGCACCGCTGCGGCTACTCGACCACGAGTGCGTTCTCCGCCGCCTTCCGCCGGGTGACCGGGGCCAGTCCGACCGAGTATCTGCGCGAGCAGACCGTACCGGCACCGGCCGACCGCTGAACCGGCCCGGCGGGTGAGACCCGCCGGCGACCGTGTCCCCTCACCCCTCCCCCGCCCGTTCACCGGCACCTGAGATGTGCCGGGGACGGGCTTTCGGCTGTTGCCGCGCGGCACGATGCACCCCGGATCCGCGCTCCGCCGGACATTCGGCGGGATGTGGCCGATTCGCGACGTACCCTGACCGCTCCGCGACCCCCACGGGACTCCCGCCTCCCTAATGTCTCCTTAGGTAAGGGTTGCCTTACTTTCTGGTGCGCGGAGTCGTGCACCGTATGACACCCCGCCTTCGGTGGTTTTCCCCCACCCGTGCCACGTCGCACCGAACGCGGTCAGGATTCAAGGAGAGACATGTCCACATTCACCCCGGCCCGACGCGGACCGGGCGTCCTGGCCCGCGCGCTGGCCGTGGCGGTCGCCGCCGTCGTCGTCCTGACGGGCTGCGGCGGCAACGCGTCCGATTCCGACTCGGCCAAGGCGAAGCCCGGTGCCGCCGCGGCCGGCTTCCCCGTGAGCATCAAGCACGGCCACGGGACCACGACAATCAAACAGAAGCCCAAGCGCGTCGTGGCGGTCAGCTGGATGTCCCTGGACGTGGTCGCGGCGCTGGGTACGGTCCCGGTCGGTGTGGACAAGCAGTGGGGCGGCGACAAGCAGGGGTACACGCCCTGGTTCCGCAGCACGGCCGAGAAGCTCGGCGGCCCCCTGCCCGAGACGCTGAACTACGGTGACGCGGGCGAGATCGACTTCGAGCAGATCCTCTCGCTGGAACCCGACCTCATCGTCGGGCTGTACTCCGGCATCAGCGACGTCGACTACAAGCGCCTCTCCGAGATCGCGCCCACCCTTCCCTACCTGAAGAAGCCGTGGGACGGCGGGACCTGGCAGGAGATGACCCGCACCATCGGCACGGCGCTGGGCGAGACCAAGAAGGCCGAGAGCCTGGTCACGGACGTCCAGGGCCAGTTGGCCTCCGTCGCCTCGGACCACCCCGAGTTCAAGGACACGACGTTCACCTACGGGGTCGCCCTGACGCCCGGCTCGACGGACCTCGGCCTCTACGTCGACTACGACGCCCGGGTCCGGCTGCTGACCGAGATGGGCTTCAAGAACACCCCGTCGATGAAGGCGATCGCCTCCACCGTCAAGGGCACCAACTGGTACGGCGGGATCAGCCTGGAGAAGCTCGACAGCATCGAGGCCGACATCTTCGTCGGCTGGGCCAACGGCCCCGACGAGGTCCCTTACACCCTCAAGGACCCGCTGTTCACCCGCTGGAAGCCGATCGCCGGGAAGCACTACGCGTTCGTCCAGGACCCGGCGATGGGCATGGCCACCAGCGGACCGTCGGTGCTCTCCATCCCCTGGGCGATCGAGCGCTACGTCCCGATGCTCGTCGACGCCGTCTCGGGCAAGGGCAACACCGGCGCGGACAAGTGACCGACCCCGCCGCTCTCCACAGGTGAAGCCCTCCCCCAAGGACAACCATGACGACCGCCTCACCCACGGGTGACCTCACCACCGGCGCAGAGCGCGATGTGCCGGGCCCGCGTAACGGCGCGGGCCCGGCCCGGCGCAACCGGTACCGCCTGCTGATCCTGCTCACCGCCGTCGGGCTGCTGCTCGTCATGGCCGTCCTCAGCGTCATGGTCGGCGCGCGTTCCATCGCGCCGGGCACGGTGTGGGACGCGCTGTTCCACTTCGACGACTCCGACGAGCACGTCATGGTCCGCGAACTGCGGGTCCCACGCACCACGATCGGACTGGTCGTCGGCGCGGCACTCGGCCTCAGCGGCGCGCTGATCCAGGCATTCACCCGTAACCCCCTCGCCGATCCCGGCATCCTCGGCGTCAACGCGGGCGCGAGCCTGGCGGTGACCTTCGCGGTCGCCGTGCTCGGATACACCGGCGCCGGCCAGTTCATCTGGTTCGCGCTGGCGGGGGCCTTCGGGCTCACCGTGCTGGTGTACACGCTCGGCTCGGTCGGCGCCGGCCGCGGCAGCCCGGTGAAACTCACACTCGCCGGCGTCGCGTTCACCGCCGTGTGCGGCGGCTTCACCTCCGCCATGGCGCTGAAGAGCACGACCACCTTCGATGTCATGCGGTTCTGGTCGGTCGGCTCCATCGGCGGCCGGTCGCTCGACATCCTCCCGGTCGCCCTGCCACTGATCGGCGCCGGACTCGTACTCGGGCTGCTGAGCGCGGGATCGCTCAACGCCCTCGCGCTCGGGGACGACATCGCCCGGTCCCTGGGCACCCGCCTCGCGGTGACCCGGGTGGTGTTGGTCCTCGCCGTCACCCTGCTGGCCGGAACCGCCGTCGCCGTCGCCGGACCCATCTCGTTCGTCGGCCTCATGGTGCCCCACATCGTGCGCTGGTTCGTGGGGCCCGACCAGCGCTGGATCCTGCCCGTCACCGTCATCGTCGCCCCGGCCTTCCTGCTGAGCGCCGACATCATCGGACGCCTGGTGCTCCCCTCCGGGGAACTGCGGGTCGGACTCGTCACCGCGCTCGTCGGCGCCCCCGTACTCGTCGCCCTCGTCCGGCGCCGGAAGGTGAGCACCCTGTGACCGCCGAAGCCGTACCCGCCGCGACCCAAGCCGCACCGGACCGGGTCGACTTCGGCCGGACCACCTGGACCCTGCGGCGTACCTGGCTGGCTCTGCGCATCGAGCGCCGGTCCGTCCTCGTCTGCGCCGCGCTGGCGCTCACCGTGGTGGCCCTGGGCATCGCCACCCTGGGCTCCGGGTCCATCTCGTTCACCCCCGGTCAGGTCCTGTCCGCCCTGTTCGACCCGGACGCCGACTCCCGGGCCCGGCTCGTCGTGGTGACCTGGCGGCTGCCCAGGCTGCTGTTCGCGATCATCTGCGGCGCGGCGCTGGCGATCAGCGGCGCGATCTTCCAGTCGCTCACCAAGAACCCGCTGGGCTCTCCCGACGTGATCGGTTTCGCCTCCGGTTCGTACGCGGGCGCGAGCGTCGTGATGCTGCTGCTCGGCACCGCCAACTACCTGGCGGTCGCCACGGGTTCACTCGTCGGCGGGGCCGCGACCGCGCTGCTGGTGTACGTGCTGGCCTACCGCCACGGGCTGCACCCGTTCCGGCTGATCATCGTCGGCATCGCCGTGGGCGCGTTCCTCAGCTCGCTCACCTCGATGCTGCTCCTCTCCGTCAACCCGCAGCAGGCGATGCTCGCGGCCACCTGGGGGGCCGGCTCACTCAGCGGGCTCGGTTTCGGCCAGCTGTGGGTGACCATGGCCGTCTTCGTGGTCCTGCTGGCCGGCTCCGCCGCCGTGGTCCGGCCCCTGATCCATCTCGAAATGGGGGACGACACCGCGGTCGCGCTCGGGGTGAACGCGCAGCGCGCCCGGCTGACGGCCACCGTCGTCGGGGTCGCGCTGACCGCGCTGGTGACCGCGGCGGTCGGCCCGATCGCGTTCATCGCGCTCGCCGCACCCCAGATCGCCCAGCGTCTGACCCGGAGCTCGACCACCGTGCGGATCCTTCCCGCGTCACTCACCGGTGCCGCGGTCCTGGTCGGCGCCGACTTCGTCGCGCAGCGCATCGACCTGCCCGTCGGTGTCGTCACCGTGTCCGTCGGCGGCGCCTATCTGGCCTGGCTGCTCGCCCGCCAGTACGCGGGCAGCCGCCGATGACCGCGCCCGCGGCGCGCCGCCTCCCCGCCCCGTCCCCCCAGCCGCCACAGGAGTACCCCGTGACCACCACGACGCAGCACACCCGGACCCCGGTACCGGCCCGGCTGGAGGTGCGGGACGCGTCGCTCGGCTACGGCCGGCGGCCGGTCTCGGAGCACCTGGACGTACGTATTCCGGACCAGTCCTTCACCGTCGTCATCGGCCCCAACGCCTGTGGCAAGTCGACCCTGTTGCGGGCCGTGGCCCGGCTGCTGAAACCGACCGCCGGACAGGTGGTGCTCGACGGCCGGTCCATCGCGAGCTACCGCTCCAAGGAGGTCGCGCGGCTTCTCGGACTGCTGCCGCAGACCTCGCAGGCGCCGGACGGGATCACCGTCGCCGAACTGATCGCCCGGGGCCGCCACCCGCACCAGGGGCTGCTGCGCCAGTGGACCGAACAGGACGAGCGGGCCGCGCTGGACGCCATGGCGGCCACCTCCGTCACCGAACTGTCCGGCCGGCTCGTCGACGAACTCTCCGGCGGCCAGCGCCAGCGGGTCTGGGTGGCGATGGTGCTCGCCCAGCAGACCCCCGTCCTGCTGCTGGACGAACCGACCACCTTCCTCGACATCGCCCACCAGATCGACCTGCTGGAACTGTTCACCGATCTGCACCGCGCCGGTCACACCCTCGTCGCCGTGCTGCACGACCTGAACCACGCGGCCCGCTACGCGACCCATCTGATCGCCATGCGCGACGGCCGGGTCGTCGCCGAGGGCGCCCCCGAAGAGGTGGTGACGGCCGAACTCGTACGAGAGGTGTTCGATCTCCCCTGCAAGGTCGTGCCCGACCCGGTCACCGGCACCCCGATGGTCGTCCCGCTCACCCGTCAGCGGGACGCGCGGTGAACGAACCCACCGCCGTCCGCGAGCCCGCCACCGGCACCGGCCCGGCCCACCCGGACCGCGAACCCAGCACCGTACAGGCACTGTTCCGCACCGCGCTCCTGCGACAGGGGCGCGGCGGCCGGCTCGTGCTCACCACGCTCTCGTTCATGGTTCACGAACTGTGCGAGGCCCTGGTACCGATCCTCATCGGGATCGTCATCGACCGGGCTCTGGCCCCTTCGGACAGCTCGGCGCTGATCGGATGGCTCGCGGTGCTCGCCGGGGTGTTCGTCGCCCTGTCCCTGTCCTACCAGCGGGCCTCGTCGGCCATGGTGAGCGTGTACGGCTACGGCGAACACGCCCTGCGGCAGCGCGCGATGGCCCGGCTGCTGGATCCGCACTCCCTCCTGAGGCGCCCCGGAGCGGGAGAGTCCCTCTCCCTGGTCTCGTCCGACACCTACCGTGTCGCCGGGGTCTCCTGGAGCGTCGTGCAGCAGGCGTCCACCATCACCGCGATCCTGACCGCCTCCACCGCCCTGCTGCTGATCTCCGTCCCCCTCGGCCTGGGTGTCATCACCAGCACCGTCCTGGTGCTGCTCGTCATGCGCAGGATCTCGATGCCGCTGGAGGCACGGGGGCTGGCCGAGCAGAGCTCGGCGGCGCGGGCCGGTGAGGTGGCCACCGACATGATCACCGGACTGCGGGTGGTCATCGGCATGAACGCCCAGGCCGAGGCGGCGCGCCGCTACCGTGCCGCGAGCGACGAGTCACGGCGCGGCGCCGTCGCCGCCGCACGCGCTGTCCTGGCGTACTCCAACCTCAGCGTGCTGATGTCCGGTGTGTTCCTCGCCGGGCTCGCCACGGCGTCCGGATACCTCGCTCTCGACGGGCGCATCACCATCGGTCAGCTCGTCACCGTCCTCGGGCTGGCCCAGTACCTCCAGGGCTCCCTCGCCCATGTCGGCACCTTCGCGTCCAACTGGATCCACAAGCGCGCCTCCGCCCGGCGGCTCAGCGACCTGATCAACGAACCGCCGCTGATCGACCCCGCGTCGGCCGCGGCCCGCACCGTACCGGCACCCTCCACCCCGGTCTCCGGCACCTCCGACCCGGTTCTGCGCTGGCACCCGCCCGGCCGCGAGGAGCCGCTCCAGCTGCGGACCCGCGATCTCGTCGGTGTCGTGCCCCGTCACCCCGCGCACGCCCGGGACCTCAGCGACCGGCTCGGCTACCGCGTCCCGCTCGACCGCGGTGAACTCCTCATCGACGGGATCGACGCCGTCGACCTCGGCCCCGACCGGGTCCGCGCGCGGATCGCCGCACCGCCCCACCACGGCGCCCTGTTCTCGGGCACCCTGCGGTCCAACCTCGCCCCCCGCGGCCGCGACGCCGACCCCGCCGTACTCCGGGCGGCGATGCTCGACGACGTACTCGAACACCTCGGCGGGGACGGGAGCGACATCGGCGAGCGCGGCCGCAAACTCTCCGGCGGCCAGCGCCAGCGCCTGCTGCTCGCCCGCGCGCTGCACGCCGGGGCCGACTTCGTCGTCCTCGACGAACCCACCACCGCGGTCGATCCCGCGACCGAACAGCGCATCGCCGAAGGACTGCGCGCCCTGCCCGCCACCACCCTGCTGATCACCACCAGCCCCATCCTGCTGTCCGCCTGCGACCGGGTCGTCGACCTCGGCGCCGCCCACCACGAACCGAACGGAACCCCCCGGTGACCCCGGCGCACCCCACCCTGCCCATCGCCGGCCCCCGCCGCACCCGGCGGGAACTGCGGCGCCGCCTGGGCGCCCACCGCGGCCGGCTCGCCGCCGCGCTGCTCACCCTCCTCAGCGGTACGGCGGTCACGCTGGCCACCCCGGCGATCCTCGGGGGCATCGTGGACGCGGTCACCGAGCAGTCCGGGCGCGGCCGGCTGACCGCTCTCGGCGTCGCCCTGCTGCTCGTCGCCGCCACCGGCGCCGCCCTCGCCCACGCCGGAGGCCGGATGCTGGTCACGGTGGTCCAGGACGTCCTGGCCGCGCTGCGCGAGGACGTGTTCGAGACCGCGATCCACCTGCCCGTCGCCACCCTGGAATCCTCCGACAGCTCCGATGTGGTCTCGCGGGTCACCCGCGATGTCGAGGCGATCTCGGAGGCGGCCTCCGATGTACTGCCCGACATCACCAACGCGGGCTTCACCATCGGTCTCAGCCTGGTCGGGCTGGCCGTCCTCGACCCCCGGCTGGCCCTCGCCGGTCTGGTCTGCCTGCCCATCCACATCCTCGCCACCCGTCAGTTCCTCGCCCGTTCCCACGTGGTGTACGGGGACATCCGCCGGCTGGAGTCCGCACGCGGGCAGTCCGTCATCGAAGCGGTGCACGGGGCGGAGACCATCCGTACCTACCGGACCCAGGACCTGCACCTGGGAGAGCTGTCCGGGCGCGGTGAACTCGCCATCGAGCGGCAGCGCGACGGGGTGAAGCTGCGCAACCGCTTCACGGGCCTGCTCAACGCGGCGGAGTTCATCGGGCTGGCCGCCGTCCTCCTGTGCGGTTACGCGCTGCTCGGCTCGGGGGCCATCACACTGGGCGCGGCCACCGCCGCCGCCCTCTACTTCCACCGGCTCTTCGGTCCGGTCGGCGCGCTTCTGGGCAGCCTGGACGACGTGCAGCGGGCCACGGTCGGGCTGGCCCGCCTCGTCGGGATCACCGACCTGGGCCGCGACCGGGAAGAGGGGGACGGGCGGGGCGGCGCGGACGGACGTCGCGAGACCGACGGGCGGAACGACACGGACGGGCCGCGCGAAACCGACGGCAGGGACGAGACCGACGGGCCTCACGAGACCGACGGCCCGGCCCGTGCTCCGTACCGTCCGGAGATCGAGGTGAAGGGCGTCTCGTTCTCGTACGACGGCACCCGCCCCGCCCTCAGCGATGTCTCCCTGCGCGTGCCCGCCGGCAGCAGCCTCGCGCTCGTCGGCGCCAGCGGCTCCGGCAAAACCACGCTGGCCCGCCTCATCGCGGGTCTGGGCGAACCCTCACAGGGCCGGATCACCGTCGGGGACGGCATCGCCCCCACCGGCCGGTACCTGGTCACCCAGGAGGTCCACCTCTTCGGCGGCACCCTCGCCGACAACCTGAGGCTCGCCCGCCCCACCGCCACCGACGACGAACTCCGCGACGCCCTGCGCGAGGTCGGTGCCGACTGGGCACTCGGCCCGGAATCCGGGCTGGACACCGTCCTCGGCCCCGGCGGCACCCTCCTCGACGACGGATCGGTCCAGCACCTCGCCCTGGCCCGGGTGCTGCTCGCCGATCCGCCCGTGGCCGTTCTCGACGAGGCCACCGCCGAGTCCGGACCGCAGGCCAGGAACCTCCTGCGGGCGGCTCTCGAACGCGTCACCCGGGACCGCACCAGCGTGATCGTGGCCCACCGCCTGGAACAGGCACGCGCCGCGGACCGCGTCGTCGTCCTCGCCCGCGGCCGGGTCGCCGAACAGGGCACCCACAGTGAACTGCTCGCCCGCCAAGGCGAATACGCCGCCCTCTGGCACGCCTACACCGCGACCGCTCCCCCTTCCTGACCTCGCCCCGACGCACCACCACCACACGCCAGCACGAAGGAGCACACCCATGACCATCCACCGAGCCGTCGTCGCCCGGGTCCTGCCGCTCACCGGAACCATGGTCCGGATCACGTTCCACGGCGGGGACCTCGCCACGTTCACCTCGACGGGCATCGGCGACGAGTACGTACGCCTCTTCTTCCCGCACGGGACCGACCGCGCCGACCTGTCACTGCCCGAGACGACGGAGAACGGCGACTGGCAGACCCCGGAGGGCAGGCCCACCGCCCCCATGCGCACCTACACCATCCGCGCGGTGCGCCCGGAGGCCGGGGAGATCGACATCGACTTCGTGCTGCACTCCCACGGTGTGGCGTCGAGCTGGGCCGCCGCCGCACGCCCCGGCGACATGATCGGACTCAACTCCCCCACCGGTCTCTACAGTCCCCCCGCCGACCTCACCTGGCAGGTCCTGATCTCCGACCTCACCGGGCTGCCCGCCGTCGCGCGGATCCTGGAGGACACCCCGGACGGGGTCACAACCCGGGCGGTCATCGAGGTGCCCGGCCCGGCCGCCGTCCAGCCGCTCCCGGACCGGCCGCACATCAGGTCGACCTGGAGCTACGGCGGCAACGGCGAGGGCCCGAGCCGTCTGGCCGAGCTGGTGGCCGCCGCGATCCCGCCCGGCGCGGACCTGACCGGCGGTTACATCTGGGTCGCGGGCCAGACCAACGCCCTGCGCACCGTGCGCCGCCACCTCCGCAAGGAGCTGAAGCTCCCCATGGAACGCTTCAAGGTGGTCGGCTACTGGGTGCCGGACTCCGACACCTGGACCGAGCGCTACGAGGCCCTGCCCGCGGACGTACGGGCGGAACTGGACGCCCTCTGGGACAACCCGGTCGACGAGCCGGAGGACCTCACCATCCGGTACGAGGCCCGCCTCAGCTCCCTCGGACTGTGAGGCGGCGCGGGCCGGGGCCCGCGGGGCCCGGGCTGTGAGGCCCGCCCGGGCTCAGGCCGCCCGCTCGGCGCTCTCCCCCGTCAGCGCCGCGAGCAGCCAGTCGTGCGCGGTGCCGGGGGTCGGCTCGGCACGCCCGTCCCGCGGGCCGATCACCTCGGCCACCAGCTCCCAGTACCGGTCGATCCGCGGGTCCGCCGCGAGCCGGCCGGTCAGCAGGCGGCGGAAGTCCGCGCTGTCACCCGTGCCGTACGAAGCGGCGTACGCGGCGACGAAACAGTCCAACGCCTCGCCCGGACGCGGTGCCCGCCCCCACCGCAACTGCGCCGCCGCCAGGCCGTACGCCTCCCCCAGACCGTCGTACAGCACCGCCGGACGGAAGTCCGGGGAGGACCGGTGGACCACGGGCTGGTCCCGCCCGGTCCCCTCGCACGGGCGCGTCACGAAGGCGTTCAGCCGCGCGAAGGCCAGCACCTGCGCGGGCGTCGGGTCCTCGGGCGGCGGCGGCACTGCCTGATCCAGGAACGCCGCGAGCGCCCGGCCCCGCATCCGTCGCGGCAGCCAGGCCCGCCAGAAACGTACGAGCGGGTCCGTACTGGGCGGGGCCGCCACCGTACCGATCAGCCGCAGCCGCTCGGCGCGTTCCTCCGGCGCGCACTCCTGGACCAGCCGCAGTCCCGCCTCGCGCCACCGCAGCGCCCCCAGCCGGCTGCCGACCTCGCGCAGCTGTCCGGCGACGGCGTCCTCCAGCACACCGCCCGACCCGTCCTCCTCGTCCAGGACGCGCCGCACCTGCGGGACCGGCAGGTCCAGGGCGCGCAGGGAACGGATCAGCAGCAACCGGTCCAGGGCGTCCGGGCCGTAACGGCGGTGGCCCCCGGAACTGCGCGCGGTCTCCGGCAGCAGGCCGCGGTCGGAATAGAAGCGGACGGTCTTGACGGTGACGCCGGCGCGCTCGGCGAGCTCGCCGATGCCGCACAGACCGTCGTGCGACGGGAACACTTGAACCTCCCTCAGGGGGAGTTCCTACCGTACCGGTGAGGGCGGACGGCCGGTCGAGGAAGGCTCGGCCGCCGCGCGGACCGCGGTGTACGGGCTCCGCGGCACGACGTACGAGGAGAGCGCGATGACGACCACATTCATCCTGGTTCCGGGTACCTTCACCGGCGATCAGGTGTGGGACGGGACGGCGGAGGGACTGGCCGCGGCGGGCGCCGAGGCTCACGCGGTGACGCTCACCGGGCTCGGCGGACGCGGCGGGACCCCGGCCACGGGGGTGGACCTGGAGACGCACATCGCCGATGTGGTGCGGCTGATCGACTCCGTCGGCATGGCGGGCGGCCGGGACATCGTGCTGGTGGGTCACGACTACGGGATGCACCCGGTGCTGGGTGCCGCCGACCGGCGTGCCGGCCGCGTCGCGCGGATCGTCTGCCTGGACACGGGTCTGCCGCAGGACGGCGTCCCGGCACTGGCCACCGTGCCCGACCGGGGCGTGCGCGAGGAGTTGCGGACGAGGGCGGGGCAGGACGCTCCGGTGGGTGAGGAAGTGCTCCCGGCCCCGGACTCCGGGGCGGCCTGGCAGCGCTGGGGCAGCACCGCCGGTGTTCCCGAGGAGGCTCTGGACCGGCTGACCCGGCTCGCGGCCCCGCAGCCGCTCGGCACCCTGCTCCAGCCGCTGCGGCTGACGGGGGCGGCCTCGGCGGTGCCGACCACCGGCGTGCTGTGCACCGCCAACGGCGCGGGCATCGAGATGGTCCAGATGCAGGTGGGCCTCGGCAACCCCGCCCTCCGGGCCCTCGCGGACCGGCGGGTGGGTTTCTTCGAACTCCCCACCGGGCACTGGCCGATGCTCTCCTGCCCCGGCGAACTGGTCACGGTGCTGCTGAGGGCGGCCGCGGGCGAGGGGCACCGGCTGACCCCGGCGACGGACGAACGGCCGGGGCATCTGAGGCCGTTCCTCCTGGACCTGCCGGACGTCCCGCGCGAGCGGTCCGGGAACGTGGACCTGTATCTGCCGCCCGAGGGCGAAGGACCCTGCCCGGCCGTGGTGCTCGTGCACGGCGGCCCGGTGCCCGCCGACGCCCGGCCGACCCCGCGGGACTGGCCGACCCTGACCGGGTACGGCCGGCTCGCCGCCCTGCGCGGGGTGGTGGGCGTGACTCTGGATCACCGGCTGCACGAGATCACCGACCACGCGCGCGCCGCCGAGGACGTCGCGGCGGCGGTGGATCTGGTCCGGGCCGACCCACGGGTCGACCCGGACCGGGTCGCGCTCTGGTTCTTCTCGGGCGGCGGACTGCTCGCGGCGGACTGGCTCGCTGCGCCGCCCGTGTGGCTGCGCTGTGTCGCCGCGAACTACCCGATCCTCGCGCCGCTGCCGAACTGGGGGCTCGGCGACAGCCGGTTCCGGCCGGTGCGCGCGGTGCGCGGGGCCGGTGAGCTGCCGGTCGTCCTGCTCCGGGCCGGGCTGGAGATGCCGGAGATCGCCGTGACGGTCGCGGAGTTCCTGGCCGCGGCCGAGGAGTGCGGAGCCGCTGTCGAGGTGATCGACGTACCCGAGGGCCACCATGGGTTCGAGACCGTCGACCCGACCGACGCGTCGCGCGACGCCGTCCACAGGGCGATGAGCTCCGTCCTGTCGCACCTGACGGCCTGACGGCCCGGAGTTCTGACGCCAGGCCGCCTGACCCGGCACCGGCGGCGCGGCGGTCACCGGCGCCGCCCCTCGACCGCACCGGCGGTGCGACGGTCCTGACACCCGGCGGCGCGACGTTCCTGGGGCACGGGCGCCCTGCCTACGCCTTGCGGAGCCGGGCGACGATGCCGTCGAGGTCCCGCTGGAACAGGTCGGGGCGGACGAAGTGCCCGCCGGGCACCTCGTGCCACTCGTGCGGGATACCGGCCGCACCGAGGCCGGCCCGGAACTCCCGCTGCCCGGCGAGCACCTGCGTCTCATTGAGCGTGTCGAACCAGTTGATCGGGTCGGGGCTGGTGCCCGCGACCAGGAAGACCCGCTTGTCGCGGTAGCTTCCGATGCGCTGCACCGGGTTGTCGGCGCTGACCCTGGCCTCGTCCCAGAGCGGCGCGCCGTAGACCGTGCCACCTCCCAGCTCCACGGCCGCGGAGGAGACGTTGGCCCAGTGCGTGACCAGGCCGGCGTCACGGCGGAGGCTGGCCGGCCCGGAGTGGGCGCTCACCGAGGCGAAGTGACCGTAGTACTTGGCCGCGTACTTCAGCGCACCGAAGCCTCCCATCGAGAATCCGGAGACGGCCCGGCCGTCGTACTCGGCGTAGGTACGGAAGTTGGCGTCGATCCACGGGAGGAGCTGGGCGATATGGAACGTCTCCCAGTTCCGGGGGCCGGTGTGGGAGCTGACCGGGTTGGAGTACCAGCCCGCGTGGCCGCCGTCGGGCATCACGACGATGACCGGCTTGCCCGCGGTCCAGGCGCGGATGCCCATGCGGTCGAAGGTGATGAAGTCCTGGTCGGTTCCGCCGCCGTGGAACAGGTACAGGACCGGATAGCGGCGCCCACTGGTGTGGTAGCCGTCGGGGAGCAGGACGTTGACGCCCGGATTCCAGCCGATCGCGTCGGTCGCGAAGCGGTAGTACCACATGCGCGGATCGCCCTCGTTGTGGTCGACGATGCGCAGCCCGAAGCCGTCGCCGGCCGCGGCGGCGGACGACGCCGCGGCCAGTACGCCTCCGGCGCCGAGGGCCGTCGCCGCGGTGATTCCGCCGATGGCCCTGATGACGTTCCTGCGGGTGGGGTGGGTGCTCAACGTGATCTCCTGGTGTGGGGAAGTGGCGCGGACGCGGCTGCGGGACACCGCGCGGGGCCGGCGGACGCACGCGGGCCGGCCGCCGGCCGGGCGGACGTCAGGCGGAGTACCCCTTCGGGGGGATCAGCGTGGCGAGCTGGTCGAAGGAGATCCAGTAGATCTGGTTGCCGCCGAAGGAGGCGGGGTCGGCGATGAGAACCGTGCGGTCCACCTCGTCGTAGCCGAAGACGGTGAAGTAGTGGTAGATCGTCTGGTCCGACGGGTATCCGGGCGGCTGGTTGCCCGGCGGGGCGACGATGTTGGCCACCAGCGGGTAGTTCCGGTCGATGTCGAAGACGATGTCCGACCACAGCAGGTCCCGCTGGGCCTGGGTGGGCGGGTCGTTCGGCATCTCCTTGGTCTCGTACCAGCCGCCGCCCAGGTTCGCGTTGAGTACGCCGGTGACCTGGCCGATGTGGTCGGTGCCCGCCTCGGTGGTGCCGAGCTGCCGGGCGAGCTCGCCCTGACCGGGCGGGGCGGTGCGGGCGGAGAGCGCGATGCGTGTGGCGGCCGGACCGCACCAGTAGCCGGTCTCCTGGACCTGGTAGTCGATCTGCAGCCAGTGGGCGCTACGGGTACGGCCGGATTCGACGCTCAGCCGGCCGCCCGGCCGGTTGTACCCGCTGACGACGGCCGTACCGGCCGCGGAGCCGTGGGTGCGTACGGACACGGCCGTGATGTGCGGTGCGGAGGACGCCTGGGCCGTGACGGGAAGGAGGAGGGTTCCGACGGCGACGGCGGCGATCGTGGTGGCCACAAGTCTCTTGCGCATGCAGGCTCCTGGTGGGGGGACGGGCCTTGCGGGAAGAAGCTGCTTCGGGGGCGCCCAGCAGTGCGGGACGGCGGGGACCAGCGTGGTTCCCGACCCGCCACGGGCACAAGCGCTGTAAGTCCAGGCTTACGACCGGAGGCGGGGGCCCGGCGCTCGTGGCCTACCGGCGGGCCGTGCGCTCCTCGGCGGCCAGCAGCGCACGGCCCTCCGCCGTTGCGACGTGAAAGGCCCGTCCGGCCCTGCGGACGGTGGTGATGAGACCCGCCGCGCGCAGCACGTTCAGGTGCTGGCTGACGGCCGGGTGGGTCACTTCCAGCAGGCGGGCGGCCTCCACGGTGGAGCAGCCGTTGCGGGTCGCGCGCAGAACGCCCGCGCGGGTGTGCCCGAGCAGTGGTCCCAGGGAGCCTGCGCCCTCTGCCGGGCGGGCGTCGGGGGCGGGCAGGGCCCAGTCGGCGTTGTGGTGGATGGGATGGACCAGGACGGGTGGCAGTTCCCCGTCCGCCAGTGTGATCGGTGTGGGCCAGCAGAAGAACGACGGTTGCAGCACGAGGCCCCGTCCTTCCAGACGGAGGTGCTGGTCGACGGGGTAGGCGACTTCCAGTACCGGCGGCCGCCAGCGGAACTGCGGGCCGAGTCCGGCGAGCAGCCCCTCGGTTCCGCCGTCCAGGAGGCTGTGCAGCCGGACGGCGCGGTCGGCTTCGACATGTGCCCGGACGCGTTGCCAGTACGGTGCCAGCGCCTCCAGCTGGTAGGCGTGGAGGGCATCGCCCAGCTGACGCAGGGCATGCGGGTCGCCGTCGGCCAAGGCCCCTGCCCAGCCGGGCAGTTGCCAGGAGGAGGCCAGGCGTGTCAGCTCGGTGCGCAGTCGCGGGCGCGGTGTGCTCATCAGGGTGTCGACGGCCGCTTGCAGGGTGGTGCGGTCGCCGGAGGTGGGTGTGAGGAAGTCCGGCGAGTAGCCGCGGGGCGGCAGCAGGCAGGAGAGCAGTCGGCGGCTGTCCGGGAGCCGGGGCCGGGCCCAGCGGCGCCACGCCCCGAACACCCGCTCCCCGTCGCGGCGTTGCAGCGTCTGCACACTGTTGCTGATCTCCCAGAGGAAGTCCGGCCCCGGGGCCACTCGGACCCGTGCCAGGTCCTCGGACGTGAAGTGCACCCGCAGCATGGTGGCTCCATCGATGAGTGAAGGCGCGCCGACGCCGGCCTCGGCCACGTCCGTCCGGTCAACGAGCTGACGGAGGCGCAGAGTTGTCCCGATCCACCACCTCTCCCCGCAGCGTACCGCCGTAGCGCGGCCGTACGGGCGCCGCTCGCGCGAGGCCGTTTCTCCGGCCCGTGGGCCGGCGGCCCCCGGGAAGCGGTTCGCCCCTCGCCCCCGGGTCCGCGGCCCGTACCCCGCGTGCGGCGCCGTCCGCCCGGCGCGCGTTCACCCGTCGTTCCCTCGCGCGTTGCCCAAGAGTCGCCGCGGAGGCTCCCCTTGTTGTGAATCAAGGCCATACGATGCGCTTGCGAAGCGCGCGCCGCGCACGGGAACACAGGGGGAGGCGCGATGTCAGGGAATCCGGATGACGGCATATCCGACGCGATGCCGGGCGGGGCGTGGGGGACGCTCCCCGAGGGTGTGGAGCTGTACCACCTGAGGCCGGACGGATCCATCGAGCTGGCCGACCGCGACGGCGCCCGCCTGCTGGGGCCCGAACGGGAGTTCCTCCGTTTCATCGACGACGGGAAGTTCGCCCACTATCTGGTGGGCGACGCGACGACCTCCCCCGAGCATCCCTCGAACGCCACGGTCAAGCTCGGTGTCGTGGGGCCGCGCAGCGCCTTCACCCCGCATGCCCACGGTGGTGAACACTTCGTCCTCAGCCTGGGCCACGCGGCGTGCGGCCTCTACGACGCGGACCGCGACCGGGTCACCGACATACCCCTGACACCCGGAACGCTCATACGGATTCCGGAGATGATGCCCCACTCCTTCGCGAACAGGGGCACCGGTCCACTGACCATCCTCGCGGCCAACACCGGTTACGGGATCGACCACGAGGACTACGCGATCACCGCGGGTGAGGCCGAGCGCCGCGCCGCGGGCGGCATCCCGGCCGCCGGGCAGGTGGCCGTGGCCGCCGCCACCGACTACCGCGCGCTCGCCGCCGCCCTGCGCGACATCGAGGACCTCCAGCGGGACCGCGGCATCGCCACCACCACCGTCCGCGAGCGTCTGGCCGCACGACTGCGCCGTGTGGCGACCGCACTGGAGGTCCGCCGGTGATCTGTCCGCACTGCGAGAAGAACCTGCTCCGCAAGGAGCGCCCCGACCACACCTGCTCCCACTGCCGGCGCCGGTACGCGCTGGACCCCAAGACCAACTCCCTCGGCCTCAGCGATCTGCGGGTGCGCAGGATCCTCGCCAAGGTGACGGAGGGCGGCAGCATCGCGGTGACGCCGGACCAGTTGTGGTACGCGCTCTCCCGCAACCGGCTCCAGCAGCGCACGTTCGCACCGGGGTGCGCGGGTTCCTTCCTCTTCGCCGGGCTGGTCGTCGGTGCCTTCGGCGTCTTCATCGAGGAAGTGGGCCTCCTCCTCGTCTCGGGCGCCCTGCTGCTTGTCTCCGCCGGGTTCACCTTCGCGCGGGCCGCCGGTGCGGGCCGGGGCTTCCCGGCCATGAGCCGTGCGGCGTTCCGCACGGAGGCGCTGGCGCCCTGGCAGCGTGTGTACGGCGGGCTGCCGCCCGGGGTGCTCGACGACGCGCCCGGTGTTCCCCCGCAGGCCGGAGCCCGCACGCCCCCGGGCACGGAGCCCAGGGCCGTACTGCTGTGCCCCGACCGTTCCATCACGGCGTTCCTGATCGCCGACGGCCTGCCCGCCCGGTACGGGATCGCGCCGGCCGCTGACCTCGACGCGGTCCGTGCCCTGCCCACGCGGGGCCCGGTGATCGTGCTCCACGACGCCGACGCGCACGGGGAACTCCTCGTCCGGCGCGTCCGCGAGAGCCTGGGGCAGCGCCCGGTGATCGACGCCGGACTGCCGCTGCGCACCGTCCGCTCCCTCGCGCGGGCCGTGCCCTACCGCGACCGCGACGGCCGGCCCGACCGGGAGACCATGGCACGGCTCAGCGCGTACGGCGAGTTCACCGGCGAGGAGCTGAAGTGGCTGGGCAAGGGCTGGCGGTACCCGCTGGCCGGCATGCCCCCGGCCCGGCTGCTCGCCGTCGTCGCCCGGGTCGCCGAACAGGTCACCCGGAACGCCGATCCGAAACAACGCCGCGCCGCTTCCGTGGGATTCATGACCTGGCCCGGTCCGACGGCGCAGGACCCGGCGGGTGAGCGATGATCTGTCCCCGGTGCGCCGCCTCGCTCAAGGGCAAGGAGCGCGCCGGCCGTGTGTGCGTGCGCTGCCGCAAGCGCTTCGCGCTGGACCCCGCGGTCCACGGCAAGGGCATGCACGACCTCCGCGTGCGGGGCATCGCGCAGCGGGCCACCGACCACGGCCGGCTGAAGATCACACTCACCCAGCTCTGGTACCTGTCCCGCAGCAACAACTACGCGTGGGCCGGACGGGAGCGGAAGGGTGTGCCGGCCAGGATCCGCTGGCTCGTGGCGCTGCCGGTGGCCGTCGCCCTCCTTCTGAGCACCGTCCTGGTCGACGGCGACCTCGCCTTCTTCGCCGGAGCCGCCGCTTTCCTGATCCTCGTCGCCGCGTCGGCCATGCGTCATCGCCCCGGAGTGCTGCCCGGGTCGCGGATCATTCCCTCCGAGGAGATGTTCCGCGGGCTGATGACGGGCGCCTGGCCGGCGGCGTACGGCGATCTGCCCGCGGGCGTCTTCGACGACGCCCGCCCGCTGCCCCGCCCGCGCGGTGCGGGCCCTTCCCGTGCGTCCGCTCCGGTGTCGCGGCCCAGGGCCGTGATCCTGTGCACCGACCGGGTGGTGTCACTCTTCCTCACGGCCAATGACGTCCCGGGCGAACTGGGCGCCGTCCTGCTGGAAGCCACCGGCCGGGAGGGACCGGCGGGGCATGCCGCCCTCGTGGCCGAGGCCCTCGACCGCCTCGCCGAGTACCGCAGCGCGCTGCCGGTGGTCGTCCTGCACGACGCCGACCCGCTGGGCGTCCTGCTGGCGCCACTCATCCGTGCCGCGCAGCCCGACCGGGTCGTCGTGGACGCGGGTCTTCCCGTCTCCGCGGCCCGGGGCGGAAAGGGCGTCGTACGGCTCGCCCGGCCCAACCGGATCGCCGACGCGGAGCAGCTCCGCACGGTCGCGGGCCTGTCCGAGGCCGACGCCAGGTGGCTCGCCGACGGCTACTGGAGCCCCGTCGCCGCCGTACCGCCGCCCCTTCTCCTCTCGATCGTCGAACGGGCGGTGCAGCGGGCCCTTACCCTCCCGCCGCCCGGCCCCCGACAGGCCCATGCCCACGGCTTCCTCACCTGGCCGCAGGCACCGCAGCCCCCTCGGGCGCGGGGTACGGGACGTCCCGGCACCGGCCCGTCCACGAAGGAAGGCACCAGCCCCGCATGACTCCGCGACGCCCCCAGGCTCCCGGAAGCGGCACCTCCACCGCCCCGGCTCCCCGAACCGGACGCGGGCCCGGCGCCCGCCTCCTCGATCTGGCGATCACCGTGGCCGCCGCCCGCGCGGCGGGCCCCGGCGGCATCAGGTTCACGGAACGGCAGCTCTACTACGAGACCTGCCGCGTCCTGAGCCCGGCCGCGACCCTGCTCACCCGCGTCCCCCGGACTCCCGCCCCTCCCCTGCGTCTGCCGGCGTTCACGCGCGCACTGGAGGCGCGGGGCAGGGAGAGCGTCGAGGGCCTGCTCCCGCCGGTCCCGGCGCAGCCGCCCGCACTGCCACGGCCCCCGGCCACCCCGGAACCGGGCGAACCCGACCTCTACGCCTACGGGCTGCCCCGCCTGCTCGTCTGCCAGGACCGCTCGATCGCCCGCATGCTGCTCGCCAACCATGTGCATCTGGAGGCGGCCTGCCCCGTCCTCGCCGCGGACGACGCCCTGCCGCTCGCCCCGCGCCTCGTCGCGGCGCTGGAGCGGGCGCGGGGCGCGACGGTCCATGTGCTGCACGACGCGAGCCCCGAGGGCATCGAGCTCCCGGCGCTGATCAGGGCCGCCCTCGGCCGCGTCCCCGGCGTACGGATCTCGTCGATCGGGCTCGTACCCCGTCACGCGGCGGCCCTGCGCCTCCCCACCGGCCGCGGCCCGGCACCTGCTCCGCCGCCGCGGCCCTGGCCTCCGGCGCTGCGGCCCCAGGAGGTCCAGTGGCTGGCGGGGGGACGGTTCGCGCAGGTCGCGGCCGTGCCACCGGCGCGCCTGGTGCGTACGGTGCTGCGCCTCACCCGGGGACCCCGGCCGCCGCGGAACTCCCTGTGGAGCGAGCTGCGCGGACTGCGTACCACGGGCTTCCTGAGCTGGCCCGCCTCATGACCCACCACGTCGCCCCGCCCGTGAACCGCAAGGCGGCCTGTCCGAGCGCGCCCTGGCACCCGCGGCCACGGCCGCCCCACAGACCCGAGGAACGCACACGATGATCCGACCTCAAGAGATCGGCTACTTTGACGAACTGCTCGCCGACGGCAGCGTCCACCGGCGCTACGAGGACGGCCGGGAGGAGTGGCGCCACCGCGAGGGCTCCCACCGCGACCTCGTGCGGTGGCACGACAACCGGAACTCCGCCGGCACCGACGAGCTCCTCGGCGACCGCATCATCAAGCGCACCCTCGCGGACGGCACGGTGACGTACGCCCGCGACATCGGATACGGCCGCACCCTGTGGGGCCGCGGCGAGACCGTGATGGTCAACCGGACGTCGTTCGGCGGCAGGATGGGTGTCATGCTCACGGGCCTGGGCGTGGCGGGCCTCGCCATCACCGCCGCCCACCTGCCTCCGCTGAGCATGAGCCCCGCGGAGGAGGAGGCGCTCCGCCAGCAGCAGGCACAGAGCCAGTCGTCGTCCGGCGACTCGGGCGGCGGCGGGGGCGGCGATTCCGGTGACGGCGGGTCGGGGGACTGGGACGCGGGCTGGAACAACGACGACGGCGCCTGGAGCGACGACGACTTCGGCTGAGCCCCGCCGTTGCCGGCACGAACCGGAAGCCCCGGCGGCGCTGTCGGGGACAGCGGCAGCGGTACGCAGCACGGAACATCGAGGAGAGGAGCCGTCCATGGCACGCTTCTGCGTCTGCCTGGCCCCGGCCACCCGGCAGGCCCGCACCCACATCGAGGCGATGGGCGCGGCCGGGTCCGGCCGCGCGTCCCTGGATGTCCCCGGGGCCGAGCTGGGACTGATTGCGGGCGAACCCGGCCGCGCCGAGGGCCCGTTCACGGCGTACGGCCTGACGGCGGTGGGCGAGGTCACCCTCCACAACCGCCGGGACCTGCTGTCCGCGCTGCGTGCCGAGGGGTCCCCCGTACCCGCCCGGTGCTCCGACGCAGAGCTGCTGCTGCGCTGCTGGGCGCGGCTCGGCGAGGCGGGGGTGGCGCTCGCCGAGGGCATGTTCGTGCTGGCCGTGCTGGACGGCAGGGACCTGATCCTGATCCGCGACCAGGTGGGCGCGCGCACGCTCTTCTACGCCCGTGCCGACGGGGCGTGGGCGGCCTCGACATCACTGCGGGCACTGCGGCGCTGGCCCGCGCTCGGCACGTCGATGAATCTGTCCGCGGTCCGTTCCTTCCTCACCTTCGCCTATCTGCCGGGCGAGGAGACGCTCCTGACCGGCGTGCGGGAGGTCCTGCCCGGCCGGGTACTGCGGCTGGCGCAGGACGGCACGGTCACCGAAACGGTGTACTGGGAGCCCCGCGAACACATCGGACAGCCGGTGCCGCGGGATCCGGCGGAGCATGTCCTGGCCCTGCGGGCGCTCCTGGAGCGGGCGACGGCCGACCGGCTCCCGGAGGCGGAACCTGCGGCGGTCCTGCTCTCCGGCGGGATCGACAGCTCCCTGGTCACCGCGCTGGCGGCGAAGCTCCACCACCATCCGGTGCACACGTACTCGATCAGTTTCGGCGACGAACTCCCCAACGAACTGGGCTACTCGGGGCTGGTGGCCGCCCACTGCCATACCCGTCACCGGGTCCTGAACGTGTCGGGGGAGACGGTCGCCTCACGTCTCGCGGAGGCGGCGGCGCTCCTGGACAGCCCGGTGGGCGACCCGTTGACGGTCCCGAACCTGCTGCTCGCGGAGGCCGTTGCCGCGGACGGTGCCTCGGTGGTCCTCAACGGGGAGGGCGGCGACCCCGTGTTCGGCGGGCCGAAGAACCTTCCGATGCTGGTGCAGGAGATGCACCGTGAAGCGGGGGCGCCGTGGGACGAGGACCGGGCGACGGCGTATCTGCGCTCGTACCGCAAGTGCTGGACGGACCTTCCGACGCTGCTGACCCCGCGGGCCCTGGACGCGCTGCGCGACGCCCCGCGCCCCCAGCGGTTCGTGGAGCCGTATCTGACGCCGGGCGACGGCAGCCCGCACCGCATGGACCATCTCCTCAATCAGCTCCTGCACTGCAATCTGCGGACCAAGGGCGCGCACCACATCCTGACGAAGGTGGAGCGGCTGACGGCGTCGCAGGGCATCGAGGGCCGCTCACCGCTCTTCGACCGCAGGGTCGTCGACCACGCGTTCGCGACGCCGCCGACGTACAAGCTGCGCGGTTCGGCGGAGAAGTGGATCCTCAAGGAGGCCGTGCGCGACCTGCTGCCCGGCACGGTCGTCGACCGGCCGAAGAGCGGGATGCGGGTGCCGGTGCAGCAGTGGCTGACCGGTCCGCTGCGTGATCTCGGGAACGATCTGCTGCTGAGCCGGCAGGCGGTCGGCCGGGGGCTGTTCCGCCCGGACACGGTGCGCACCTGGATGAAGGGCGAGGGCGCACTGCTGCCCCGTCAGGGCGGCAAGCTGTGGCTGGTGCTGACGCTGGAACTGTGGCTGCGCAGTTACGCGTTGTGAGGTGCGGGCGACGGGATTCGACGGCTGTCGGAAACAACGAGTGGAAGCAACGATGAACACGGAACTCATGGACCCCCGTACGGGGCGCATCCGCGGCACGGCGGCCGTCTCCCGCGAGCCGGAGGTGACCGCGGCGGTGGCGGCGGCCCGTACGGCGCTGGGCACCTGGAGCGCCCTGACCCCCAGGGACCGGGCGCGACGGCTGGAACGGCTGGCCACGCTGATCGAGGACGGCGCGGCAGAATACGCCGCCCGTGAGCGCGCCGGGACGGGCAAGCCGGACACGGAGACGGCGGGCGAGATCGAGCAGGTGGCGGATCTGTTCCGCTTCTACGCGACGGCGGCGCGGACCCGGACGGCCCCGGCGGCGGGCCGGCTGGTGGCGGGCCACGAGAGCTGGGTGCGCTGGGAGCCGATGGGTGTGGTCGGGGTGATCGTCCCCTGGAACTACCCGCTGATGATGGCGGCCTGGCGCTGCGCCCCGGCGCTCGCCGCGGGCAACACGGTGGTGGTGAAGCCGGCGGAGACCACTCCGGACACAGGGGAGCTGCTGGCGGAGCACGCCGCGCGGGCACTGGGCGAGGGGGTGCTCCAGGCGCTGGCGGGAGACCGGCGAACGGGTCAACTGCTGGTCGAGTCACCGGTGGACATGGTCGCGTTCACGGGCAGCGGCCGGGCGGGGCTGGATGTGGCGGCGCGGGCGGGGACGCGCCGGATCAGCCTGGAGCTGGGGGGCAACGCCCCGGCGCTCGTGCTCCCGGACGCCCCGGCGGACACCTATGCCGCGCTCGCGGAGGCGGCCACGTACAACGCGGGCCAGAGCTGCGCGGCCCCGGCCAGGGTCATCACGCTCGCCGAGAACTACGAGTCGACGGTGGCCCGTCTGACGGAGGCGATGGGTGCCCGGCTGGCGGGCCGCGACTTCGGCCCGTTGAACAACCCGGACCAGGTGGCGCGGTACGACTCCCTCGTCGCCTCGTCGGCGGCGAAGCGGCGTCCGGCGGCCGGACTCGCCCCCCGGTCCGGCGAGGAGCGCGGCCATTGGCGCCCGGCCCTGCTCCTGGCGGATCTCCCGGACGACGACCCGGCGGTCACCGAGGAGGTCTTCGGCCCGCTCCTGACGGTCCAGCACGCGCGGACCGTGGAGGCGGCGTTGGACCTGGCCAACAGTGTCCCCCAGGCCCTGGCGGCCAGTGTCTGGACGACCGCTCTCGGCACGGGGCTGGACCTCGCGGCCCGTCTCGACGCGGGCGAGACCTGGCTCAACTGCCATCTGGTGCAGACCGCGGAGCTCCCGCACGGCGGGCGGGGCTCGTCCGGCCATGGCACGGACCTGAGCGCGCTGGCGCTCCAGGAGTACCAACGGCCCAAGACGGTGACGGTACGGCTGTCGCCCGGCACGCCCGGGAGCCGAGCGCCCGGGAGCTGAGCCTCCGGTTGGGCCCAGGGGCCCTTCTGGTGGGCCCGCACGCCCCTTTACCGTCCGGAGGACCGTCGGGGACGACAGCGGAAGGCGTGGGCGGGCATGAGCGGCAGGCGTGGGCGGAAGACCGGCGGGGCCTCGGACGGGGGCGACCGGGGGCAGAGTGCTCTGGAGTATCTGGGGCTGCTCACGGTCGTCGGTGCGGTGGTGGGCGGGGTGGTGGCGACGTCGCTCTCGGGGCAGTTGTCGGGCGGGTTGACGGACGCGGTGTGCCGGATCGCGCCGTCGGGAGGTTTCGCCGGTCATTGCGGCCCGGAGGCATCCGCCTCGGACGTGTCTGCGAACGCACAGGATGACAACGTTGCCACTGTCGAAGGAAGCCATTCCGCGGGCCGGCTCCTGCCGGGCGAGAGACCGCTCCCCCAGCTGTTCGAGCCGGCCAAGTGCCTGCTGAGCGAGGACCAGACCAAGGACGCGGTCTCGGTGCAGATCCTGTTCCTCAAGCTGAACCACAGCGAGGAGCTCAAGGTGCAGCAGTGGTCCGACGGTACCGTCACCGTCGAGCGGATGAAGACGGACAGCGTCGGCGTCACCGCGAGCGTCTCCGCGGGCATCCCGGGTCTGCGGGACTGGGGCGGCAGCGCCTCCCTGAGCGGCAGCTTCGCCACGGGCAACGGGGTCGGCGGTCAGTGGGAGTTCGCCAACAACAGGAGCGGCGACTCCAACGCCGACCTCAAGGCGAATCTGGACGACGCCAAGGACTTCGTGGAAGCGCTCGGACAGTCGGACACCTGCGAGGCCATGGCGGGCACTCCCGTGTCGCCGATCAGCCAGGTGGGATGCAGCAACAACGCCATGCGCCAGATGCAGAAGGACGATCCGACGAAGATGCCGGACCTGGACATCTCCAAGACCACCACCGAACTGGCGGGCGGCGTGAGCTTCGGCCAGTCCTTCACCAGGAGCAAGAAGAAGGGCGGCGACGAGATCGGCAGCGTCTCCACCGACCTCGCCTCCGGATCGATGACCAACGATGTCGTCGTCCTGCGTTCGAGCACCGGCGAGGACGACACGGTCACCTTCGTCTACACCTTCTCCCTCACCGGAAAGACCGGAGTGGGCACAACCGCCGAGGGGAACCGGATGCAGCAGGTCTCCGTCACCTATGACGCCGACGACTACGACGCCCAGGAGAAGAGGGGCGAGCCCCACCGCCCGACGGACCTGGAGATCACCACCAGCACCGAGAAGGGCTCCAGCACCGGCACTTCGGCGGGCGGCGGCGTCAACGCGGGCCCCCTGACCATCGAGGTCAGCGGCGGGAAGGGCAACACCACGTCCGAGATCCACACGGAGACCGCGGCGGTCGGCCTCATCGACGGCCAGGACAGCGAGACCGTGGAGAACTGGCTGCGCGGACGAGGGAACCCGGCGGCGTCGGACGGGATGCCCACCCCGTCCGACGCCGCCGCGCCGACCGATGAGGACACCGGCCCCCTGATGCGGCTCCTGCACGACCGGGCGGGCATATCCACCGTCGACTACAAGGCCGACACCGACTGGTGGAACGCCTCGCTCGGCATCGGCTTCGGCATCTCGGCCGGCCAGGTGTCCCTCGGCTTCAAACTCTTCGGGATCGACATCTCCCACGAACACCGGACCCAGACGGTCACCGGCGATCCCGTCTACGCCGGCGCCCCTTCCAGGGACGGCAACCGCCCCTGGAAGCCGTGGACGAACTGCACGAGGACCACCCCCATCGCCTGACCGAACGGCGACGGCCCTCGCCGGGTCCCACCGCCGGGTCGAGGGGTCGGCGGTGGCACCGGCCGACTCCACCGGAGGGGCACAGCGACGTCCCCCGGCACCTGCGGGAACCGCACGTGCCGGGGGACGGAACGCTGCCGACGACCCCGTCCGGACGTCCGGGCTACTCCGCGGTGCTCAGTTCCCAGAACCGGAAGACTGTCGAGGTGTCCAGGCAGTTCTGCAGTCCCCGGACGTTCTCGTGGGCGACCGCGTACTGCTTGCCCTGCCACAGCGGCAGGAGCGGCAGCTCCTGAGCCACGATGTCCTGCAGTTTCATGAACTCCTGCCGGGTGTTGGCGCGGTCGGTCATGGACGAGGTCTGCGGGATGATCCGCTTGATGATCTCGCCGTTCTCGTAGTTGTTCGACAGGACGTTGCCCTGGCCGAAGAACGGCTGGGTGAAGTTGTCGGGGTCGGGGTAGTCCGGCACCCAGCCCTTCACATAGACGCCGTACTTGCCGTCGGCGATGCCCTGCTCGTACTCGTCGTACGGGACGGACCTCATCCGGGCGTCGAAGAGTCCGCTCTCGTTCAACTGATCGGCGATGGTCTGCAGTTCGTCGTCGGTGGCGGGTCCGTAGCGGCTCGGGGTGGACCAGAGCGTGAGTTTCACCTTGTCGGTGATGCCGGAGTCCCGCAGCACCTCCTTCGCCTTCTTCGGCTGCGGGCTGTCGCCGTAGGTGTCGAAGAAGGAGGTGCCATGGCCGGTGATCCCGACCGGGATGATCGAGTAGAGCGGCGTCGCCGTGGACTGGTAGACCTCGCTGACGAGCGAGTAGCGGTCGATGAGATAGGCCATGGCCTTGCGCACGGCGAGCTTGCCGACCACGGGGTCCGCGACGTTGAAGACCATGTGCTGGACTTCGGCGCTGCTCCCCTGGACCACGTCGATGCCGTCGGTCTCCGCGGTGGGCGAAGTGTCCAGCGCCGCTATCGCCTTGGCGGTGAGACCACGGTAGGCGATGTCGACGTCGCCCTTCTCCAGTGCTGATTTAAGGTCCTGCTGGTTGCCGCGGAAGAATTGGAGCGTCACACCGGAGTTCTTCACCTCGGCAGTTCCGTGGTAGCCGGAGTAGACGGAGAAGACGGCCTTCTCCTTGTCGATGGAGTCCAGCTTGTAGGGTCCGGAGCCAACCGTTTTGCCATCCTTGAGCAGACTGTCCTTGGGATAAATCCGGCGGTCTACGATAGAACCGGCACCCGAGGCTATCTTGCTGGGAAATGTCGCATCGGGGACTTTGAGGCGGAAGACGACGGTCCTGTCGTCCGGTGTACTGATCGACGAGATGGTCGAGAGCAGTGGCGCCGGGCCCGCCGGGTCGTTGATTTTGATGGCCCGGTCGAAGGAATACTTGACGTCCGCCGATGTAAGGCTGTTGTCGTTGCTGAACTTCAACCCATCACGCAGGGTGCACGTATAGGTCTTGCTGCCGTCCGAGAACTTGCACTCCTCGGCGGCCTCCGGCACCGGGGCGGAAGCCCCTGGCGGGAAGCTCAGCAGGGACTGGAAGACGTTGTTGAACAGCAGCCATGACCCCGGGTCGTACCCCGCCGCCGGATCGGTCGCGAGGATGTCGTCGGACATCCCGACGACCATCTTCTCTTTGGACTTGAATGTCCATATCTGATCCGTGGAGCCGCAACCCGTCAGCAACACCACTGCCAGTCCCCCGGCGATCAGGGGGCTCGACCGCTTCGTACGAACCTTCACAGAACGTGCCTCATAAGCTCGGCCGGCCGTGTGGGTGTCCCCGGACAACCGGATCAGGTCAGGAAATACTGCGAATACCTCGACCGCCCAGCACTGTCAACCCGGCCGGTCTCGGCGGTAGGACCGACAGCCTGTCCGGACGCGCTGTTCACCTGAAATTCTGGCCATGGTGACTGGCTGCCAGATTTCCGGCCGGTGAACAAAGACAGACCATGATCGGTCCCGTGGTGCAGCTTGACAATCTAGTAGGAGACCGCGCCGCGCGGTGGCACATCATCAGACAAAAAATTCCCCTGGACTGCCCGTAATGTTGGCCTGGTTTGCCAGATATCACATCATGGTGGTCGAACCGGCCGAGCCGTCCGTCGCCCGGGACCGGCCGTTCGGTGAACAAGTCCGAGGAAGGTACGCGGGTCGCCGAGGCTGTGGTCCGGGCATCGCTCCCGGCATCAGTGCCGCCTCTCCGTCGGCCAACGGCGGCCGGCCACCGGGTCCGGACCGCCGGCACATGCCCGAGTCGCGCCGTCGAGGCCGAAATCCTCCGGACCATCCGCGGAGCACCAGAGCTCCCGGCATCTCCCGGCCTCCGTGAGCGGTGCCCCGTAGCCGCTCCGCGCGGCACAAGCGGCCCGGCACGGCGACGGACGGCATCTGCGCACCGGCGCCCACGGCGTCGCGATGCCTGAGAGATGATGTCCGGTGCCCCGGTCCGGGGCGACGGAAGGCCAACTGCCCGGAGGGACGCACCGCATGATCTTCGACGTCGATGAGGAACACCCGCGACCGGACGAGGCGGGATCGCGGCGTGTCCGGGCCTCGCGCGAGGTCCTCGGGGACGTCGTACGGCGGCCTGAGGACCTGGCTGCGCTCTGCGACATCGGATTCCCGCAGAGTCCGTTCCGGATGGCCCCGCCGATCGTGGCCGAGGAGTGCGCCTTCGAGCTGTCCTCGGTGGTGTACCTCGGCGATGACGTGGAGATGGTCCGGTGCGACTTCGGGGATCTCCTCCTCTTCGGAGCCGTACAGGGCTGGTATCTCTTCCTGCACCTGGGCGACGGAACGGTGTACGCCATCCCGGACGAGATCGCGGTCCTCCCCGGCGGGGACTTCCGCCCGGTGCACTCGGACCTGTCGTCGCTGCGGCGGCTGCTGGAGCTCCTGTACCGCCAGGAGTTGAGTGCCGAGAGGACGTACGACCCAAGGTCCACCGGCGCCCCGCACCGCGCGATGGAACGCTTCACGGGCGAGATACGCGCGGAGTTCGGCGACGCCGACCCCGTCGCGCTCTCCACGGAGAGTCTCTGGCCCGCCTTCTTCCGCGATATCGAGGACGGCCTCTACTCCGCCTATTACAGCGGCCGGCGAAAGTAGCGCGGCGCGTTCCCACCGCCGCCCGCCGCGGCCACGCCGGCGGTACGGGCGCGGAGTCGGCGGACGTTGACGGCCGGTTGCTCGAACGGGCCGATATTTGGCTTGAGATGTGGCCCCGAGCGTGGTGACCCCGGCGCTCCACACACGTTGTAGTTGGTGTGCCGAACATTCCCTCTGTCTCATCCCATGCTCCCGCCGCACCGACAGTGAAGAGCGACCCGTTGCCGTTCCTCCTGTCGGCCCGGCAGGGAGCAGCCGCCCGCACCCTTCTGGAGTACGTGGGTTCGCTGCCGCTGACCGGAGCCGACGCTCAGTTACTGGCCATGGTCATCGCCATCCGCGCCGCCCGGGGCGGGGTGGGCAATCTGACCGGAGCGGACATCCGTTCCCTGCGACTGGGCGACGCCGAAGCCGCCCTCGGTGCGGTGACCGCTCTGGGATGGCAGCCACGGGGTGATCTGCTCCACGGCGATCCCGATACGCCCGTGGGCGTCGTCGTGCCCGATCTGGCCGGCGACACGGACCGCAGGCTCCCCTTCGGCAAGAACATGCGCTCACGGGTGTCGGGGTGGACGACCCGCGCCCTCGCCGCCAAGCCGGTGAAGAAGACCTCGCCCGCAACGCGCCTGGCCGCCCTGTACCTGGCCGCGCACAGCACGTCCGACCGCTGCGGCGCCCTTCCGGCCGGGCTTCCCGCACACTGCCACGCCGCCCTTCCGGAACTGCTGGCCAAGGGCTTCGTGTCCGAACTCGACGGCGACAGCTACCTGCTGTCCCCCGTCGTACGCCACCTCTCGGGGCAGTACCCGCGCCCCGGCGACGAGGAGCGGGAAGAACGCGAGCAGCAGCCCAAGCCGCAGCCCGATGAACACGGTCTGGTGCCGGCCGAACGTCTGCGCTGGGAGGAGTGGAAGGCTCGGGCGAGCACCGCCTTGCGTCGCCATATCGACAACGTCCAGCGCTGTCCGCTGTGTTCGATCCCTGAATGGCGGGTGGCCGAGGCTTTCATCGGCAAGCCCATTCCCGCCCAGCGCAAGACGCACGCGCGTGCCGCCTACACCGCGTGGAAGGAGAACAATCCGGATCGGGGCCCCCGCGCCGCCGAGTTCGCCGCCGCCTTCCGCGCCGAGCATGGGCACGGCCCCTCCATCAGGCAGCTGTGCGAAGGAATGGGCTGGGGCAAGCAGCGCCGCGCCCTGCGGACGCACATCATCGACCGCCTCATCGCCAACGAGTGGCTGATCAACACCGAGCCGGTTCCCTGGACACTGCGTCCGGGGAAGGCCTTCCTGGACGGCACGTCGACCCCCGCCGCGGCCGACACGGCGCAAGGACAACCGACGTGATTGAGCCCGGCCCGTTCGGCTCGACGCCCGGTCGCAGCCGCTCGAACGGCTGCGACCGGGCCCCTCGGGGTCGGCCGCTCAGGCGAGCAGTGTCGCGTCGAGGACGGTGACCGCGTGTCCGTTGAGATGGACGCGGTCACCGTGTACGGAGGTCCTGACCAGCCCGGTGCGCGCGGACACCTGTAGGCCGGTGAGCCCGTCGCGGCCGGTCCGGGCCGACCAGTAGGGGGCCAGCGCGGTGTGGGCGCTGCCCGTGACCGGATCCTCCAGGATGCCCTCGGCGGGCGAGAAGAAGCGCGAGACGAAGTCGTACTCCAGGCCGGGCTCGGGCGCCGGGGCCGTGATGATGACGCCCCGCAGGTCCTCACGCCGGGTCACATCGGCCACCGCGTCGAGGTCGGGCGTCACGGCCCGGACGGTGGCCTCGTCGGGCAGGACGGTCAGCAGGTCGCCGAGCGCACCGGTACGGAAAGCGGCCTCCGGTGTCACCCCCAGCGCCTCCGACAGACCGTCCGGCACCGGGACCTCGGTGCCGGGCGCGGCCGGGAAGTCCAGGGTGATGCTGCCGTCCTCCTGCGCGTGCGCGGTGAGAATGCCGCTGCACCTGCTGCGGAACCGCAGCGTCCCGGTGACCCCGCGCTCCCGCCGCAGCGTGTGCGCCGTGGCCAATGTGGCATGGCCGCAGAGGTTGGTCTCGACGAGCGGGGCGAACCAGCGGATCTCCCAGTCGGCGTCCGCCCCCGCGGGGAGCGGCCGCGCGAACGCGGTCTCCGAGTGATTCAGCTCGGCGGCGACCCGCCGCATCCAGGCATCCTCGGGCCACTCCCCCGGATCGAGCAGGCACACGCCCGCAGGGTTGCCCGCGAAGGGCCGGTCGGTAAAGGCGTCAACGACGTGAATACGCATACCGCGACCATACTGACGCCAATCACCGTCCATCCCAGTCCAATCCGAGGAAAGTGGACCGACTTCCAGTGCCGACCCCGATGGTCCCCCGCCCCCGTGCCCTGCGCGGGCGGGCCGGGAGTGCCGGTCGGAGCGCGTACCTCTACCGTGCCTCTCCCCGGCTCCGTACCAGCAGCCACAGGAAGTACGGAGTCCCGATGACCGCCGTGAGCAGTCCTGCCCCGAGCTGGGCCGGTGCGATCACCGTCCGGCCCACCACATCCGCCGTGCCCACCAGCACCGCGCCCAGCAGCACCGCCACCGGTACCACCCGCACATGCCGACGGCCCACCAGGGCGCGCGCGGCGTGCGGTGCCACCAGCCCGACGAAGGCGATGGTCCCGGCGGCGGCGACGGCCGCGGCGCTCAGCAGAACGCCCAGCGCCAGGAACCCGAGGCGCGCCCGGGACAGCCCCAGCCCCAGCAGCCTGGGGGTGTCCCCGTCGAGCGAGACGAGGTCGAGCTCGGTACGCCGTGCGACGGTCACGGCGACCGCCGCCACCAGGACGACGGCGAGCGGCAGCAGGTCGGGCAGCGTCCGCCCGTACGTCGAACCGGACAGCCAGGTCAGCGCCTTGGTGGCGTTGAACGGGTCGGTGAGGACGATGAGCAGGCTGATCAGGGCGGAGCTCGCGGTGGCGACACCCATGCCGACCAGGACCAGGCGGTTCTGCTGGAAGCCGCCGCGCGCGGACAGCCCGAAGACGAGTGCGGAGGCGAGGGCTGCGCCCGCGAAGGCCGCGGCGGCGAGGCCCGTCGGCCCGGCCGTGGGCACGGTCGTGACCAGTACCACCGCCCCCAGTGCGGCTCCGCCGGAGACGCCGATGACGCCCGGCTCGGCGAGCGGGTTCCGGGTCACGGCCTGGACCAGGGTGCCCGACAGCGCGAGGGCCGCACCCGCGAGGAGGGCGGCGAGCACCCGTGGCACCCGGGTGTCGAGGACGAAGGTGACGGCCCGGCCGGCCCTGCCCTGCGTCCAGTTCATGACGTCACCGAGCAGCAGCTTGGTGTCACCGAGAAGTACGGAGACGACGGCCAGCCCGATCAGGGCCGCCACCAGCGTCCCGGCCACGGTCAGGAACACGGCCCTGCTGCGGATGCGCAACCGCTCGGGCGGGGCGGCGGCCCCGGTGTCCCGGCCCCTGGTCGCCAGCACCACCAGGAAGACGGCGCCGACGAGGCTCGTCACCACACCCGTCGGCACGGCCACCGCCGTGTCCGACGACACCAGTGTCCGCAGCACGACGTCCGAGCCGATCACCAGGGCCGCACCGGCCAGTGCGGACAGCGTCACGCTCGTACGCACACGGGAGAAGCCGCGGTAGCGACGCGCCAACAGGCGTACGACGGCGGGGGCGCACAGTCCGACGAAGCCGATCGGACCGGCGAGGGTGACGGCGGCGGCGGACAGCAGCGCGGACAGCACGACCGTGGTCACGCGGGTGGCCCGCACCGGTACGCCCAGTCCGCGCGCGGCGTCGTCGCCGAGGGCCAGGGCGTCGACTCTGCGGGCGACCATCAGCAGCCCGGCCAGCCCGATGACGGCGAGCGGCACCATCCACAGCACACCGCCGAAACCGTTCTGCGCGATGCTGCCCTGGTTCCAGGCGTACAGCCCCTCCGTCTGTACGGGGAACAGCAGCAGCAGACCTTCGGTGACGGAGGTGAGACCGAGGGTCAGAGCGCTGCCCGCCAGAACCAGTCGCACGGTCCCGGCTCCCAGGCCGGACAGTCCCAGTACGACGGCCGCCGCCACCAGGCCGCCGACGAAGGCGACGCCGGAGGAGGCGAGCAGCGGAAGCGAGACACCGGTCACGGCGACCAGCCCGAGCGAGAGGTAGGAACCGGCGTTGACCGCGAGGGTGTCGGGTGCGGCGAGCACATTGCGGCTGACGGCCTGGAGAGCGGCGCCCGCCATGCCGAGCACCGCTCCGACGAGGAGTCCGGCGGCCATGCGCGGCAGGCGTGAGGCGATGACGACGGAGGCGTCCGCCGGGTCCGCCTGCCCGGTGAGCGCCTTCCACACCTCGGCGGGACCGACGGCGGAGGTGCCCTGTGCGATGTCGACGAGCGCGAGGGCGGCGACCAGCAGGACGAGCGTGGCCGTCACCGCGACCGCGCCGCCCTTCCGGGAAGCCGCGGCCGTGGTGGGGGCGGCGGGGGCGGTGGTGGTGACGGCCATGATGTCTACGCGCGCTCCGTCATCACTTCTTCAGTGCGGCGACGACCGAGTCGACATACGACTCCATCGACCCGGTGCCGCCGAACATCCACACCCCGTCGGGCAGCCGGTGCACCTTGTCCGCCTTCACGAAGGGGAGCGACTTCCACACCGCGTTGCCGGCGAGCGCTCCGGTGAACGGCGTGCTGCCCTTGTCGCCGTCGCTGCCGATGTACGCGAACTCCACGTCACCGAGCTTGGTCAGCCCCTCGACGTCGGTGGCGGCGAGGCCGTAGGCCGGGTCGCCCTTCATCGTCCAGGGGTTCTTCAGCCCGAGCTTCTCGTTGACCGCGCCGATCAGCGAGCCGCTGGTGTACGGCCGGATGGACACCTGGTTGCCGGTGACGTACCCGTCCGCGAAGGCGAACTCCGTGCCCGCGTGCCCGGCCTTCTCCAACTCCTGCTTGCCTTCGGCGAGCTTCGCCTCGAAGCCCTTCTTCAGCTTGTCGGCCTGCTCGGTGGTGCCCGTGGCCTTGGCGATCAGGTCCAGTTCGCCGGTCATCTGCCCGAGCGGATCGGCCGCGTCGGCGGCCTTCAGGTCCAGGACCGGGGCGATCTTCCGCAGCTGCGCGAGGGCGGCGGCCGGCAGGTCGCTGGTGGCCACGATGAGATCGGGCGCGAGGGCGGCGACGGTGTCCATGCTCGGTTCACCGCGGGTGCCGATGTCCTTCGGCTCGTTCGTCAGCGGAACGGCCGTGTCCCAGGTCTTGTACCCCTTGACGTCGGCGACACCGACCGGCTCGACACCCAGCGAGACCAGGTGCTCGACGACGTTCCACTCGGTCCCGACGACCTTCTTCGCGGGACCGTCCAGCTCCACCTTCGTGCCGGAGGCACCGGTGAGGGTGATGCGCTCGGCGGACTTGTTCGACTTGTCCGCGGCGGGCTCGGTCGTACCGCACGCGCTCAGGGCGATCGTGGCGGCGGTGGCCGCGGCGGCGGTGAGGAGGAGTCGTCTCATGAGGTGGTACTGAGCCTTTCACTGTGCGCGTCGTGCGCGTTCTGCTGGGTGTCCTGCGTCGTACTGCTGACCTAGGCGTTGCTGCCGGCTTGCGTCGTGATGCCGTCCTGCGCGCTGCTGCCGGCTTGCGTCGTGATGCCGTCCTGCGCGCTGCTGCCGTCCTGCGCGTTGCTGCTGTCCTGCGCGCCTTCGCTGTCCCGCACGCTGTCGCTGCCGGATGTCCTGTCGCCGTCCGCTGTCCGTCGTGTGTGGTGCCGGCCGATCGCACGGGTGCGCAGCCGCCCCGTCAGCGGATCGGTGGAGACCTCGATCCGGATGCCGTACGTGTCCGTCAGCCGCTCCGGGGTGAGCACGTGCTCGGGCTCTCCGTCCGCGATCACCCGTCCCGCCCGGAGCAGCACGATCCGATCGGCGACGGCCGCCGCCTGGTCCAGGTCGTGGAGTACCACCCCGACGGCGATCCCATGGTCGTCCGCCAAGTCCCTTATCAGGTCCAGCAGTTCCACCTGGTACCGCAGGTCGAGGTAGGTCGTCGGCTCGTCCAGCAGCAGTACGCCGGTCTCCTGGGCGAGACATCCCGCGAGCCACACCCGCTGCAGCTGACCGCCGGAAAGGTGCTCGGCACCCCGCTCGGCCAGCTCGGCGACCCCCGTCATCCCGAGCGCCCGGTCCACGGCCGCCCGCCCGCCCTCATCGGCCCGGCCCCAGCGCCCCCGGTACGGATACCGCCCGAACTCCACGACGTCCCGCACGGTCAGCCCGCTGGGTGTGGGCCGCCCCTGGGTCAGCAGCGCCACGTGCCGCGAGAACTCGCGGGGTGTCAGCGCGAAACCGTCCGTACCCTCGTCGAGGGTCAGCGCCGCACTCCGCGCACGCTGCAACCGCGCGACGGTCCGCAGCAGCGTCGACTTCCCGCTGCCGTTCGGCCCGACCAGTACGGTCACCCGGCCGGGCGAGAGCTCAAGGAACGCCTCGTGCACGACGTCGACACCGTCGTACGCCACGGTGACGCCCGTGGCGGACAGGGTGTGGCCGCGCGAGTGCGCGGCCTGGGTAAGTGCTTCACCGACTTTCACAAGTCGAAGGTTAGCCTAACCTTACTTTGACTGAAAATCGCTGGTACGGGCCCCTGCGCCTGCCGTGGTGCCGGGCGCCGGGGCTCCGTAGCGGGCGTGTTCGCACGGCGTGGGGCTACAGGCGCACCGGGAGGGCTTTCAGGTGCCAGTTGACCGGGTTGGTGCCGCGTTGCAGGTGCTGCGGATCAGTGGCGAGCCGCAGGCCGGGGAAACGGTCGAGCAGGGCGGTCAGGGCGGCGGCGGTCTCCTCCTGGGCGAGGTGCGCGCCGAGGCAGCGATGGGCGCCGTGTCCGAATCCGAGGTGGGGTTCGCGGCCACGCCGGGTGCGGGTGATGTCGAAGCGGTCGGGGTCGGTGAAGGCGGCCGGGTCGCGGTTGGCCGCCGAGACGATCGGGAGGACGGCTTCCCCTGCGCGCACCGGGGTACTGCCGAGGGTGGTGTCGCGGATGGCGTACCTCGGCAACGCGCGCACGACGGGGCCGCAGTAGCGCATGAGTTCATCGACGGCGTGCGGCATGAGCGTGGGATCTTCACGCAGCAGGGCGAGTTGGCCGGGGTGGGCGAGGAGCGCTTCGGTGCCGTTGGTGATGAGATTGACGGTGGTGATGTGCCCGGCGACGACGAGGTTGACGACGAGAGCGACCAGTTCGTCGATGCTCAGCCGGTCCCGGTGGTGAGGGCTGAGCAGGTCGGAGATGAGGTCGCTTCCGGGGTTGGCGGCGTGGTTCTCGATGAGGATGTGGGCGTCGTCGACCATGCCGGCGAGCGCGTCGCCGAGTTCGTCACCGCAGATACCGGCGGTCAGTGTGCCACTGCGGGCACGCCAGCGGTCGCGGTCGGCCTCGGGGACGGCGATGAGCTCGCAGATGACGGTGATGGGCAGCGGCCTGGCGAAGTGCTCGACGAGGTCGACTACACCGTCTTCGGTGTGGTCCGGCAGGCGGTCCAGCAACTGGGCGGCGATGGCGTCGATCCTGGGGCGCAAGGACGCCACGCGTCCGGGCGAGAACGCGGCGGTGACCAGGCCGCGCAGCCGGCGGTGATCGGCACCGTCCGCGTCGAAGATCCCGGCACGCAGGTACTTCTCCTGGCCCAGGTGCATGCCGCGGGCCTGCCAGGTCTGCTCGGTGCGGTGTGCCACCGGTGCGCCGGGGACGGTGGCGGCGTCGATGGTGAAGCGGGCATCGCTCATGACGGTACGGATGTCGTCGTGGCGGGTGGCCACCCACATCGGGTCGACCCCTCGCACGCATCCGCGCGCCATCGGCCCGTTCTCGTCGGTCTGCGCGTACGCGGTGAACGGATCCCGTACCAGCGCCGGATCCGAGAGGTCCAACAGTGCGTCGCCGGTGTCGCCGGTGTCCAGGTCCTGAACGGTCATACCAGAATTCTCCAAACATGTGGGGATTCGGCTACGGCATCCTCGCCTCCGGGTCGAACCTCGCGCACCCCTTCGGGCGCTAATCCACCCGGACGGGCATATTCGCATCCGATATGCCCCCACGGCCTCGGGGGCAGTTGTCCCCTTCCCCGCGCCGTCTTCGGTCCGGTTCACCGCACCGCCTTCGGTCCGGTTCACCGCGCCGTCTTCGGTCCGGCGACGTGATCACGATGCATAAGGGCAGGCCGGTTATCGGCACAGCCCGGTGATCGAGATCAGGCCACCGGCCGATCCGGACCACGTGCGGTAGTCGCGGGCGCGAGCGGCACGGTCGGCGTGGTCCTGCGGACTGTCGGGCCGACCGAATGGGGTCCCCCGCCCGGTGCGGACAGGCGACGAGAAACAATCGTTCGCGGGATACAGAATTCCCGTTCACCGTACGGGAGTTCCCACACGAGAAATCTCCCCGCGCCACGCTCCGAATCCGGCCTCCTTTCCCGCTCCCGCGCTGCGTGGCCTTCTGGTCGGAAAGGCGTGCTCATGCTTAGCTGTGGCGCGCGGGCTGCCGCGAATCGAGCTCCTCATCTGGATATCCCATGGATCGCCCTGTTCCGCCGCGCGACTCCATCTACCTGAGGAAGAGGTTCTTCATGATGCCTTTGACCCGCCGTCTCACCGGATCGGCCGCGGCCGTCGCCGCACTCACCCTGGCCCTCATCACTCCGGCCACGGCCGCGTCGGCGCCCGCCGAGCGGACAGTCACATCCGTCGGCCCGGTGCAACTCCCCGTCGGCGGCCTGGGAAGCGGCCCGTACAACGTCGCCGTGCAGTCGGCCGTCGGTACCGCCATGGACAGTGCCGTGGCCAAGGGATTCGATCCCGCGCGGTGCACCCTGGTCAAGGGCCCCACCATCGTCAATCAGCTCCCGAACGGGTACGTGCAGGTCGCGGTCGAGTACCTCTGTGCCGGGGATCCGTACACGCCCGGTCCGACGTTCGTGCTCAACCGCTATCACAAGAGCTCCGACACCCAGAGCAACAGCTGGTACCACCCGAACGGTTACCAGCTGCAGGGGCCGCTCGGTTCGCTGTACACCTACGCGGCCCCGGACACCACGCCCTTGTACCTCTGCCAGGTCAGGGGCGACCACTTCACCAGTACGGACGTCAACTGTGAGGGCCAGCAGTACGTGACCCGCCTCGGCTGGCTCTACACCACCCAGCCGGCCGGCGTGGGCACCGTTCAGCTGTTCCGCTGCCTGCGGAACGAGAACCGCCAGATCTTCGACTCCATCCAGGCCAACTGCGAGGGTCAGATCCACGGGGGCGTACTGGGATACACCCTGGCCTGAGGGCCGGCCCGACCGTAGCGGCCCGACCCGTCCGGACATGCTCCGCCCGCCGGGGTGGGGCATGTCCGTACCCCCCGGCCGCACTTGGGTTCCCACCGTACGCACCGGCTCGGTCAACACCCCCTGTTCTCCCGCCGGATCACCCCGACACCACCGCAGTCGATCGAGGAGGAAGCGATGACCGAACCCACAGCCGCGGACCGTGGTGCGATCATGTCCGCAGTCTTCGGGTACATGACGGCCCAGACTCTCGCGGCGGCAGTACGCCTCAAGATCGCCGACCACCTGGGCGAGACCGGGCGGCCCGCCGCCGACGTGGCGTCCGAACTGGGCACCGACCCCGGCGCCACCCGCCGCCTGCTGCGAGCGCTGGCCGCTTCGGGCCTGGCCACCGAACCGAGGCCCGGCGTATTCGCCCTGACGCCCCGCGGCACACTGCTGCGCACCGACCGCCCCGACTCGGTCGCCGAGTTCGTCGGCATGTTCCTGGACCCGACGATGGTGAGCGCCTGGGGCCACCTCGACGACAGCGTCCGGACGGGACGCGTCGCGTTCGACGACCTGTTCGGCAGCGATTTCTTCGGCTTCCTCGCGAAGCACCCGGAGTTGTCGAGGGCGTTCAACGCCTCGATGCGCCAGGGCACCAGGGAGACCGCGGCGGTCCTGCCGAGGATGCTCGGCCTGGACGGAGCCACCTCGATCACCGATGTCGGCGGCGGCGACGGCACCCTTCTCGCGGCGATCCTGACGGCGCACCCGCATCTGCGTGGGGTGCTGTTCGACAGTCCCCAGGGGTCGGCCGAATCCGGTCCGGTGCTGGACGCCGCCGGCGTCACCGGGCGCTGCGAGGTCACCACCGGGGACTTCTTCGCAGCGGTGCCCGCCGGGTCGGACGTCTACCTGCTCAAGAGCATCGTGCACGACTGGGACGACGAACGGGTGGTCACGATCCTCGGTCACATACGGGCGGTGATCCCGCCCGAGGGCCGACTGCTGATCGTCGAGCCGGTGCTGCCGGAGACCGTCGACGGTTCCCTGCGGCCGACGATGTACCTCAGCGACCTCAACATGCTGGTCAATGTGGGAGGCCGCGAGCGTACCGAGGCGGAATTCCGTTCGCTGTGCGAGCGCGCCGGATTCTCCCTGGCCGGGGTGACACGGCTGCCGGCACCGGCCGCGATCTCGGTGATCGAGGCGGTCCCCGCCTGATCCGTGTCCCTCGGGGCCGCCTGCCCGACCGTACCTTCGCCGGAGCGGTGCGACGCAGAGCCACCCGACGGCCCGAGGAGCTCTCCGGCTCCTCGGGCCTCGCACAGCGTGTCCGGGCCGTTGACGACGAGCCCTCGGCGACCGTGCCCGGGGACCGGCCTCGATGACGGACTCCGGCGCCCCGGCCCGGTGCTGAGGGCTGTCCCGTCATCCCTGGTGGATCAGCCCGCAGCGTCGGATGCGGTGCATCGCAAGACGGAGGGACGTCCGCATACGGGATGCATCAGGGCGTTCCGACAACGCCGCGAGGTGCCGTAGCCGTCGTCGTGCGCCCGCCCAGGGATTTCGGGGCAGCCCTTAGGTCACGGTGATCGCTTGCACCGGGCAGACCCGGGCGGCCTCGCCCGCCAGCGGACCGACGGTGCCGTCCTCCGTACCCGGCAGCAGTTCGCCGTAGCCGTCGTCGTCCTGGGTGAACAGGTCCGGGGCGGTCAGCGCGCACTGTCCCGCGCCGATGCACACATCCTTGTCGATACTGATCCGTGTCATGGTCGGCTCCTTTCCGAAAGAGTGCGGGTCACCAGGCCACGGGCAGTTCGAGCATGCCCTGGATGGTGTCGCCCGGCTTGAACGGGATCTCGTCGGCGGGCGCCGCGAGCCGCAGCCCCGGCAACCGTGCGAAGAGGCTGCGCAGGGCGATCTCGATCTCGGCCCGCGCGAGGTTCTGGCCGAGACACTGGTGGATACCGAAGCCGAAGGCGACATGGTGACGCGACCGGCGGCCGAGGTCGAGTTCGTCCGGCGCGGGGTAGGCGGCGGCATCGCGGTTGACCGTCGACGTGGACAGGACGACGCCCTCGCCCGCCCGGATCGTCACCCCGCCCATCTCGATGTCCTCGGTGGCCACCCGTGAGACCGTGTCGGCGATCGACAGGAAGCGCAGCAGTTCCTCCACCGCCGAGGGCATCAGCTCCTTCTCGCTGCGCAACCGTGCGAGCTGGTCGGGGTGTTGAAGCAGGGTGAAGGTGCCCAGCGAGATCATGTTCGCGGTCGTCTCATGGCCCGCGACGAGGAGGATCTGCGCGAGGCGGACCAGTTCGTCGCGGCTGACCGCTCCCGTGTCGAGCCGTTCGGCGATCAGCTCGTCAAGCAGTCCCTCTCCCCTGACGGTCCGCTTGTGGTCGATCAGCGTCCGGAAGTACTCGTCGAGCTCGTCACGGGCGGCCTGGACATCGGTGACCACGGGCCCGCGCAGCAACGTCCGCGTCCGTGACTCGAAGAAGTCGTGGTCGGAGTACGGGACGCCGAGCAGCGCACAGATCACCATCGAGGGAACCGGAAGCGCGAACGCGTTCACCAGATCGACGGGCGGCCCCTGCTCGATCATCCTGTCCAGCAGCCGGTCCACGGTCTCCTGGATCTGCGGACGAAGGGTCTCGGTCCGCTTGAGGGTGAAGCTCGGTACCAGCATCCGGCGTTGCGCGTGATGCTCCGGGTCGTCCACACCGAGCAGTTCGATGCGGCGCGTGGCCAACTTCGCCACCCGTGCGGTGGCCATGGGGAACGCGGGGTTCTGCCGGTCGGCGGACAGCCGCTGGTCGGACAGGAGCGCGCGGGCCTCGGCGTGCCCGGTGACCAGCCAGACGACCCGGCCGTCGTAGAGGGTGGCGGGCGACAGCGGCCGCTGCGCCGCACCGGGGGGCGGCCGATACCCCGTCGGCGGGTGATAGGGGCAGGTGCGGTCCTGCGGGAAGGTGATGGTGTCCGTCTGAGGGCCGGTGTCGGTGTCTGCCATGACGAGCCTCGCAAGAGCAGGAGGGAATGGGTCCTACCGATCTCTCCCTACTAGATGCCTGAGTCACCTATTTGGTCTATGCACTGTTCGGCCAACTCGCATCCGCCACGGGCAGCTCGCGCGGAGGTGAAGAGAAGGCCGCCGCCAACAGCTCCGAGGGGGGCCGCGCTTCTCACCCGGCAGTGCGGCCACCGCCGTTCGGGGTGGCCGCACTGCCGCGAGGGGGCGGATCGGTCTCCGTACACCGGGCGGGGTGGATCGCCCAGCAGGGGCTACGCCGGGTCGATGCGCGAGACGGTGCCGCCGATGTCGAGGACGTACAGCTCTCCGTTGCCGCCCTGCACGAACGAGACGACCTCGCCGCCGTTGACCCCCAGGTCGCTCACACCGGTCACCTCGCCGTTCTCCAGTTGCAGAGCGCGGACGGTGCCGTCGCAGTAGTCGCTGAACACGTACTGACCCTGGAGGTCCGGGATCGCCTCGCCGCGATAGACGTATCCACCGGTCACCGAGCAGCCGAGGCCGTTGCGGTCGTACTCGTGGACCGGCGGCACGTGGTTCGCGGGCTCCGTGCCGCCGCGGAAGGGATGGCTGCCCTCCATCTGGGACCAGCCGTAGTTCTCGCCGCCCCCGCTGTTCGCCGGGGCCCAGTCGATCTCCTCCCAGGCACTCTGGCCGACGTCACCGATCAGCAGGTCGCCCGTGCCCGCATCGAAGGAGAAACGCCACGGGTTGCGCAGCCCGTACGCCCAGATCTCGCCCTTCGCGTTCGGGTCGCCGACGAACGGGTTGTCCGACGGGATCGCGTACGGATCGCCGCCGCTCGGGTCGATCCGCACCATCTTGCCGAGCAGCGTGTCCAGGTTCTGCCCGTTGCCGTGCGGGTCTCCGCCCGAGCCACCGTCGCCGAACGCGATGTAGAGGTACCCGTCGGGGCCGAACTTGATGTCGCCGCCGTTGTGGTTCGAGTAGGGCTGCGTCTGGGTGAGGACGGTGCGTCGGGTGTCCGGCTGGATCTTGCCGTCCCGCACGGCGAACTCGTCCACGGTGCTGGTGCCTTCGAGGTTCGTGAACGAGATGTAGAAGTGCGCGAACTCCTTGTCGAACGTGATGCCCAGCAGGCCGCGTTCGCCGTCGGTGGTGGTCTCGGCCGTGATGTCGAGGACGGGATCGCCGAGCCCCTGATCACCTAAGACCCTTACGGTGCCGGCGCGTTCGGCGATCCAGACCGTGCCATCGGGGCCGGCGGCGCCTGCGGATGGATTCTTGGCCGTGGTCACTTCCTTGAGCGCGACCTTCGGTGCCTGACGTGGGGCGGCGGGCGGCTCGTCGGCGGACGCCGTGGTGAAGGCGAGGGAAGCGACGAGGCAGACGGCGCCGATGATCGCCGAGCTTCTGGTGCGAACGTTCACCGTGATCCTCCTGGAAGTGGGGAAGGGGAGGTCACCCGGCTGCTTGGGCAGAGTCGAGCGGGTGTTGCCCGTGCCAGCACGCAACCTGGGTGGGGGGATGGTGTGCTACCGGCTCCGGATGAGGATACGGGGACAGGGGTGGTTGGTGTAGACCAAGGATCCATCCATCTGTTCTCCGTTCCGCTTTCCGTCGCGGCCTCCGCCGTCGCGTCCTCCGGCGCGTCCCGAGCCGCGGGCCGACCCGGGAGGCGGCGCACTCCGAGTTGATAGGCAAGTGAACGTTTGCCTATCATGGAGTCATGGCCGACGACCTTTTCAAAGCCTTGGCCGACTCCACCCGCCGCACCATCCTCGACGAGCTCACGGAGAAATCCGGGCAGACACTGTTCGAGATCTGCTCGCGTCTGAGCATGAAGCATCAGCTCGGCCTCTCGCGCCAGGCGATCTCCCAGCATCTCGCCGTCCTGGAGGCCGCCGGGCTCGTCGGGACCAGGCGGGAGGGCCGCTACAAGTTCCATGACCTGAACACGGCCCCGCTGCGGCAGATCGCCGAGCGATGGCCCGTGCCCGACACATCCGGACCGGAGGAGAGCACCCCATGAAGATCCATCTGACCAGCGTCTTCGTCGACGACCAGGCCAAGGCCCTGCACTTCTACACCGAGATCCTCGGCTTCGTGACGAAGCACGACGTCCCGCTGGGCGAGAAGGACCGGTGGCTGACCGTCGTCTCGTCCGACGACCCCGGCGGCACCGAACTCCTCCTGGAGCCCGCCGGCCACCCGGCCGTCAAGCCCTACCGCGACGCGCTCATCGCGGACGGCATCCCACTCGCCCAGTTCGCCGTCGACGACGTGAAGGCGGAGTACGAGCGCCTGCGCGGCCTCGGCGTCCGTTTCACCCAGGAGCCGCTGGAGATGGGCCCCGTCACCACCGCCGTCCTCGACGACACCTGCGGCAACCTGATCCAGATCGCGACGCAGCCGCAGTAGGCGTCCGGGGCCCGGCCGGGTGCGAGCGGCTCCGGCCACCGGCCCGCGGTGCACGTACGTGACACCGCGACGTCGTTCCGTCCGGCGCCGGAAGAAGCCCCGGCAGGACCGGTGCCGCACGCGGTCGCCGACGAGGGCGCGGCGACCCGCGGCATCGCCGCGGTGACCGGCCGATCCCGGTTCACCCCTGTCGCTCCGTACGGTCCGGCCGAGGGAGGCGGTCGTTCACCGAGGGGAGGTCCGTCACCCACCCGGCCCAGCATCCCCTCCGAACGCGGCGGCTACCGCTCGTTCGACTTCACCGCGGTCCCGTGAGACACGGGCGGCGTCCCGGAACCGCTTGGGTGCGACTCCGGTCGCCCGTTTGAAGGCGTGACTGAAGGCGCTCTCGGAGGCATAGCCGAGGGAGAGCGCCAGCTCCGACACCGGCGTGTCCTTGTGGAGCAGGGTCTGTTCGGCCAGCCGCATGCGCCATCGGTGGAGATAGGTGAGTGGTGGCACACCTGCCACCGAGGTGAAGACTCCGGCGAAGACGCTGCGGGACATGGCCGCCGCCCGGGCGAGTTCGGTCACGTGCCAGGGCCGGGCGGGATCGGCATGCATCAGCCTCAGGGCCGGGGCGATGCGTTCATCGGCGAGAGCCCGGAGCCAGCCGGCGGGGTAGGACTCGCTCCCGTCGAGACAGGCGCGGAGCACGTGGGCGAAGACCAGCTGGGAGAGGTATTCGGCCACGCCGTCCGCACCAGGACGGTCGGAGCTCATCTCCCGCAGCATCTGGTCGAGGAGCCAGCACAGCGCGGGCGCCTCCTCGCCCGCGCGGGACAGGTGAATCACCGGGGGCAGCGCCTGGAGCAACAAGTCCTCCCCAGCGGTGTTGAGTTCGAAATGCGCGCCGACCGACACCACCTCGGCGATGTCCTCGTCCCCGGCATGGGCGAAGAGCTGTGGCGAGGTCCCGAGCAGCGCCCGTGCGTCCTGCGGGGGCACGGACGGGTCGGAGGCCAGAACATAGGAGAGACCTCCGCCGAAGGCCACCGCATCCCCCTGCTCCAGAAGCACCGGGTGCTCGTCGCCGTCGACCATCAGCCAGCTGACGCCGCGCAGCACGGCGTGGACCTTGAGTCTGCCGGGGGCCGGAAACCGCAGGGCCCAGCCTCCCCCGGCGGTGAGACCCCGGACGAGCACACAGCGTGCACCGGTCACGCCGAGGGTGTGGGTAAGCGGATCAGGAACGGTCGAACCCAGATACGGCGGTGCACCCATGAAAGGACTCTCGCGCAACTTATCCGGACTGACAAGCATTTACCGGGGGCGACTTTTCGTTGCATCCTAAATAAGTCACCAGCGCAGTCGAAAGACGCGAAAATATGAACAATCCCATCGGCATTCGCACGCACATCCGGCATGCACGGTTTCGAACCACACCACCCCTGGATTCACGAAACCTCACGGCGCGAATGGCGTACATGCCACCGGAAAGGGGAATGGACTCCGACAGCCGAGGAGTCGGAGCGACACATCAACTCTATCGAATTTCCGCTCGACATCGCCGGAGTGAATCTCCGCCAATGAATACCGGTTCGCCACTCATCCCGCTGCCGGAACGGTAGTTCACGAAGGTCGATGCCACGGGCATATTCCTTCGTGTCATACCCACGACTTTACCCGGCAACAAGAACAAGACCACCCGCCTTTACCTGACGAGCAATGTATGACGGTGGGCCGGGGGCGCATTTCGCTGGACTCACCGAACGGGTACAGCAGAACAAAGTGAACGCATGTCGTGGTTTTCGAAACGTCGTCGTGGCGTTCCAGATCCCCGGCCGACAGATGCGACATCGCCAGAAGTCGGGACGGAGAAAAGGGTGATGCACATGGTGGGTTCTGTCTTTGTCATGCCCGGTACGGTGGCTCCCCCGCGCGGGGGGATCCTGCGCGACTTCCACAACCGGTACGAGACCGTACGTGAATCGCTTTCCCTCATCGACAGGGCAGCCCGGGAAATGGGACTGCCCGACATCAGCGCCCGGCTGATCGAGCACAACGGGACGAGCGACCGGCGCGGTCCCGAGGTGCAGTATCTGGAGATCTTCGCGGTCGCCATCGCGACGCACCGTGTGCTGATCGCCGAGGGAGCCCGGCCGGTCGCGATCGTCGGGCAGAGCATCGGGGAACTGTGGGCCCTGGCCGCCGCGGGACGCCTCTCCGTGGAGGACGCCGCGCGCCTGGCCGTGGCCCGGTCGCAGGCGCTGACCCGGCAGGGCTGGGGCGGAAAGATGCTCGCGGTCGGCGTGGACGGCCGCCGGGCGGAGTCGCTCACCGGCCTGATCGGCCATCCCGACCTGGTACTGGCCTGCGAGAACACGCCTCGGCAGAGCGTCATCAGTGGCCCCGAACCACTGATCGAGCATGTGGAGCGGGTGGCCGACGCGCTCGGCTGGCCGAGTTTCCGCCTGGACGTCCCGCATCCGACCCATACCCCCGCGATGGCGCAGGCCGCCCGCGACCTTCGGGCGGCCGCGCCACGGGTTCCCTACGGAGCCGGGCGCTGGCGGGTGTGCTCCCCCTGGCTGGGGCGGGACATCGGCGACGACGACCCGGTCGACCTGGTCGCCGACGCGCTCACCGCCCGCGTCCGCATGCTGCACACGATCCGTGACCTGCACGCGGCGGGCGCCGATGTCTTCGTGGAGTGCGGCGAGTGGCCCGTCGTCACCAAGTTCGTCGAGGCGTCGGTCCCGGGCGTGCGGTGTGTCGTTCCGCTGAGCGAGAGCGACCCGGTCGAAGCCGTCCGGGCACTGGTCGCCGAGTCCACCGACAGTGGTCCGTTCCGCCCGCGCCTGCCGCTGCCGTCGAGCAACGGACACGGTCCCACCGTGCGGGTGAGCACGGCCACTTCGGCCGACCGGGTTTCGGCGCTCCCCGCCACCGTCCCATCGCCCCGGGCCGACGTGCCCGCGCCCACGCCCGCCATGTCCTATGTGGCCACCGTCCCCCTTCCGGCCCCGGTGGCCCCCGCGGCCCCGGTGGCTCCGGCCCCGATCGCCCCGGCCGACCCCGTCGACGCGGCGGCCCCGGCCGCCCCGGAGGGCTCGCCGACGTCTGCCGGGTTGGACTACGAGACGGTGCTGGCCGAGTTGCAGACGCTCTACGGCGATTTCCTGGGCTACCCGCCGGACCTGCTCGGTGAGGACGACGGACTGGAGTCCGAGCTGGGTGTGGAGTCGCTCAAACAAGTCGCCCTGCTCGGGCGGGTGTCCGACCGGTTCGACCTGCCCGGTCTGCGGGCGAACTCCTCCCTGCTGACCGTCGGCACACTGCGCCGGATCGCGGAGTCCGTCGTACAGGGCCGGGCGGAGGCTGCCGCGCGATGACCTCCACCGACAACCTGCGAGGCCGGGTCGCCCTCGTGACCGGGGCCGCGAAGAGCCTCGGCGCGGACATCGTTCGCCGGCTGGCGGGGAACGGCGCCCATGTGATCGTCAACTACTTCCACTCGGTCGAGCAGGCGAAGCAGCTGCGGGCGGAGCTGGAACAGGCCGGTCACAGCTGCGAGTTCATCCGCGCCTCGGTGGCCAAGACCAGCGAGATCGACCGGATGTTCGACCTGGTCGAGGAGCGGCACGGCCGTCTGGACATTCTGATCAACAACGCCGCGGGCGGAGCGTTCCTGCCACTGTTCGGCATCGACGACACCTATTGGCAACGGGCGTGGTCGACCAATGTGATGGCGGCGTACCACTGTTCGCGCCGCGCGGCCGAGCTGATGGCGGGGCGAGAGGGCGCGAGCATCCTCTGTCTGTCCAGTGTCGGGGCGCACCAGCCGGTTCCGGGGTACGGCCCCGGCGGCGTCACCAAGGCGGCCCTGGAGTCGCTGGTCCGCTACCTGGCGCTTGAGCTGGTGGGCCGTGGCATCCGGGTCAACACGGTGCTGCTCGGGTCCGTCGCCAGCGAGATCGTCGTCAATCTCGACGCCCCGGACGTGGCGCTCGGCGACCCGGCCGGGACCAGCGAGCTGATGCGCCGTACCCTCTCGACGCCGGAGGCCGCCAGGTTGATCGTCCACCTCCTGCACGAGGACACCGGCTTCATCACCGGGCAGACCATCGTCGCCGACGGCGGCATCAGCATCGGCGGGATGCAGGGGATGCGGCTGCACAGCAGGCTGGCCGACCAGGTGAGTACGCCCGCCCCGCGCCAACCGTTCCCGCCCGCGGTGGTGATGACACCCGAGGCGGGAAGGCCCGCCCCCGAACAGCCGGCGGCTGTCCACCACGCGCCTGCACCCACACCTACGCCTGTGCCTGTGCCTGCCTCCGCACCTGTACCTTCGCTTGAACGTGTACCTGCTTCCACCCCCGTACCTGCGCCACCCACGACCGCTCCGGCTCCTGCACCGGAGCCGGCTCCGGATCGAGAGGCGGAGACGGACCCCGGAGCCGTCGCGGTCGTCGGCCTCGGCCTGACCCTGCCCGGCGCGAACAACACGGCGGAGTTCTGGGACCGGCTGCGGGAGGGTGTCCTGCTCTCCAGCGAGCCGTCCGCCTTCGACCTGAAGCACTTCTGGGCGCCCACCCGGGAGGAGACCGACGCCTTCTACGTCCGCGAGGCCGGGTACCTCCACACCTTCGTCCCCGATCCCGCCTCGATCACCGAACCGGACGGGAACGTCGGCCACCCCGGATGGCCGCGGACCACTCGCTGGCTGCGACACTGCGCCGTCCAGGCCCTCGCAGGGGTGGCCCGGCGTCCGGAGGACCGGTGGCTGGCCGCGACCACGGGTATCCACGACCAGACGGGGCTCGGCCCCCAGGGCGTGGTGCTGGGTGACGAGTACCGGCGCATGGTGCGCGAGGCGATCCCCGCGGACCGGGACGGCGACTGGCTGGCCGAGCTGGCCGACCACGCGATCAGCGCGCACTACGGAGGCGACGGCGGGAGCCCGCAGGCCTACCTGCCCGCGTCCGTCTCCCGCGACGCGTTGCGCGGGCTGATCCCCGCCGACTCGCAGCACCTGACTCTCGACTCGGCCTGCGCCAGCGGACTGTTCACCCTGGACGCGGCGGTCAAGGCACTGCGCGAGGGCTCCTGCGACGTGGCGCTGGCCGGCGGCACCGCGGTGGTCGAACCGATCGGGTTCACCCTCTTCTGCCGGGCCCAGGGCATCTCGATGAGCGGCAGGGTGCGTCCCTTCGACCGGGCGGCCGACGGGACCCTCATCGGTGAGGGCGCCGTCATGCTCGCCCTGAAGTCGTACGCGCGGGCCGTGGCCGACGGCGACCGGGTGCTCGGTGTCATCCGGGGCACCGGTCTCGCCGCCGACGGCCGGGGAAAGGGGATCCACGCCCCGGCCACCCGCGGGCAGCAGCTGGCGATCGCCCGTGCCTGGGCCGACGCGGGCGTCGAGGCAGACGACGTGGACTGGATCGTGGCACACGGCACCGGCACGCCGGTGGGCGATGAGATCGAACTGCGCTCGCTGCTCTCCCGGCTGGGGCCGCGGAAGCGGGCGTGCCTGCTGACGTCGAACAAGCAGGTCTTCGGGCACACCGGTGTGCTGGCGGGCCTGGTCTCGGTCGCGCACGCGCTGGTCGCTCTCGAACGCGGGGCGGTCCCCGGTCAGCCCGTGGTCACCGATCCGCACGCGCTGCTGGGTGACGGCACGCGGCTGACCGTACCGGTCAAGGACGCGCCCTGGCCGGCGGACGACGCACGACCGCGCGTGGTGGGGGTGTCGTCGTTCGGCCTCGGCGGAGCCGACGCGCACGTGGTCCTCTCCGACCGTGTGCCGCGGGCCGTGCCGGCTCAGAGGCGGGGCGGCGACCGGTCCGCCGACACGGAGGACCTGGTCGTCGTGGGCTGGAACACCCACCTGCCCGGCCTGGACCCCGCCCAGGTGCCCGCCTGGCTGCGCGGCGACGGCCCGCTCCCGGAGGCCGGTTTCGGTACGCCGTACCCCCTGCCCTCCCCACGTGACGTACGCATCCCGCCGCTGACGATGCGGCACATGGACGCCGCCCACCTGATGATGCTCCAGGTCCTCGGCCCGCTGCTGGACCGGCTCGGCGAGCCGGGCACCCGCCTGCGGCCCACCACGGCGGTGCTGGTGGGGTCGACGCTGCCGACCACGCACAACACCCGGGCCGCACTGCGGGTGCACGCCCGCGAGTGCGCCACCACGTTCGACATCCTGCCGGACCCGGCGCAGGCACAGACGCTGAAGAACTACCTCGCGAAGGGAATGGAGGAGGCCAAGGGGGTGATCCCCGGCGACCTGAACGAGGACGACTTCACCGGTGCGGTCTCCTGCATCCTGTCGGGCCGGGCCGCCAACTACTACGACTTCCAGGCCATGGGCACCAGTGTCTACTCCCACAGGGACTCCGCGCACACCGCGGTCGACCTGGCCCTGCGCCAGCTCAGGCACCGGGCCTGCGACCTCGCCCTCGTCGGCGCGGTCTGCCTGCGACCGATCAGCGGATGGGACCGCCACCTCACCGGTCTGGTGCCGCAGGGCCGGTCGATCGCGGAGGGTGCCGCCGTCCTGGCGGTCACTCGGCTCTCCACCGCCCTGGAGCACAGCCTGCCCGTCCTGGGCACGCTCTCCACCGCGGCCGGTGAAGCCGGCCCCGGGCCATCGGCAACGCCCGCGCACTCCCTTCGCGCGGTGGCCGACGCCGGACACACCTATCTGTCGCTGGACGCCCTGCTCACCGTCCTTGAGGCCGTCGTCACCGGAACGGACACCGTCGTGACGCCCGCAGCCGCCGGATCACCGCCGATCCGGTTCACCCGGCCCCCGGCCGACCCGGAGCACCACAGCCCGGCCGGGGAGGAGTCGGCACAGGATGCGCACCCCGGGCGGGAGCACACCGCGCCCGACCCGGCCACCTCGCCGGAACACACCACTCCCGACCGGACCACCTCGCCGGACCTTCCCGCGACCGTCCGGACGGGTCCGGAACCCGCCGCGCCCGACCTGACCACTCCGCCGGAACTCACCACGACCGACCGGGGCGGGCCGGAGCGCACCGAGGACGTCCTCGGCCGTCGCCAGACCTTCCGTCTCGTCCCGACTCCCCCACCGACGGGCGACCCTGACGCGCCGTCGATCCCGCCGGGCACCGTCGTCATCACCGACGCCCCGGACCTCGCCGCGGCGGCCGGCGGCCCGGACATCGCCGTCTGGTCACCGCGGCCGGGGCTCGAAGCCGCCGCCCATGTCCCGCCCGAGGCGGCGCCCGAGGCCCTGACCGGTCTGCCGTTCGTCCCGCGCCACATCCGGGTCCTGTCCCGGCTGCCCGTCCTCCACGACGGGGACGACCACGCGTGCGACGAGGCCGAGGCCACCCGGATGGAAGATCTCCAGGACCTCACGTTCACCACCCTCCAGGCGGCACTGCCCGCCCTGCGCACCGGCGGTTCCGTCAGCGCGCTCCTGCTCGGGGCGGTGCCGGACGACCTCCCGCCCCCGCTGAGCGCCCTGTTCACCGGCCTCGTCCGCTCCGTGCGGGCCGAGGTCCCGCAGTGCGGCGGGGTGACCCTGCTCAGCGACACGGCGGACCCCACGACCGCTCTGGACCAGTTGGCGAGGGCGGGCACCGCCCAGGTGCCGACGCGCACACTGGCCTGGCGCGGCGGCAGTTGGCTCACCCTCGCCGTCGCCGACGACCCGGCGCCGACGGCCCCGGCGGATCATCTCCCGCTGCCGCCCGGCGCGGTCGTGGTCGCCTTCGGCGGCGCACGGGGCATCACGCCCGAACTGCTCCACGCGGTCGCCCGTACCGGCGACCGGCCGCACATGTACCTCGTCGGCCGCACCCCGCTGCCGGACACCGACGACGCGCTGCCGCCGCAGGCCGAGTTCATCACCGCCGAACGCCGCCGACGCCCCGGGGCGTCGGTGGGCGAGCTGCGCGCGGCGTACGAGAAGGCCCAGGCGCGCCTGGAGGTACGCCGCACGGTGCGGCGGCTGGCGGAGCTGTGCGGACCGGACCGTGTCCACCACCGGGTGTGCGACATCCTGGACGCCGAGCGCACCACCGCCGTCCTCGGCGAGATCCTCGACCGGCACGGCCGGATCGACCTGCTCGTCAACACGGTCCTCGACCTGCGTTCGCGTGCGCTGCACGCCAAGACCCTGACCGATTTCCGGGCGGTACGGGCCACCAAGGCGACCGGCTACCGCAACCTCAAACGGGCGCTGGCCGGGCGTCCGCCCCTGATCTGGTGCAACTTCAGCACCCTGGCGACGCTCGCTCCCGCGCCCGGTGACATCGACTACTGCGCCGTCAACGAGTACCTGGCGTACGCGAGCGCGTGGGCACAGCGGCACGGACCGGACGGCCACCACGAGACGGCGATCCTCTGGAGCGGCTGGCGGGAGGTCGGCGTCGCCAGCAGCGTCACCATGCGGGAGACCCTCAAACGCAACCGGATGGACGCCTACGTCAGCACCGCGCAGGGATGCGCGCAGTTCCTCTCCGCAGTGACCCGGCCACCGGCCAACGGGGTGGCGTTCTTCATCCGGGAGGAGGAACGCGTCCTGCTGGCCCGGCGCGGGATCAGCACCTGGGGTTCCTCCGGCGAGCTGCGGATCCCCGCCCCGGACGCGCCACCGCCCGCCCCGCCGGATCCGGCGCTGGCCTCGCCGCTGCTCGACGGTGTCCTGCACCGCGGCAAGAACTGGGCCGTCTTCACCAAGACCTGGGATCCGCGCACGCTGGCCGAGCGGGACGGGCGGTGGATGCGCCACCACCGGGTCAACGGTGAGTACACGCTGCCCGGCACGTTCGCCCTGGAGGCCGCGGCCGGCGCGGCATCGACGCTCTGCCCCGGCCTCCAGGTCACCGGGTTCCGCGCTCTCGTCTGCCGGACGTCGATCACGGTCAGGCTCGCCGGGCCGCCGCGCACCGTCGCGGTGGAGGCCCGGGTCACGAGCCGCGAGCGCGACCGGGCCGAGGTGGCCGTCAGGATGACGGCGCACCGGATCGGCAAGAACGGCAAGGTGCTGCGCTTCAACGACCTGTTGTGCGAGACGACGGTCGTGCTGGCGGATCGCTTCCCCGATCTCGCCGGCCCTCCCGACTGCTCGTCCCACGAACCCGAACCCGGTTTCGCGATGCCGGTCTACTCCCCCGATCCGCCGATCTCGCTCACCGGTCCGTTCGCCGGGACCAGCGACTACGCCCGCGGGCCGGACGGGAACAGCGCCCGGTTCAGCCTGGACCACACCGCCTGGGCTCCGGTCCTGGCCGGGACGACCGTACCGGCGATCCTGCTGGACGCGATGGTGCATCTGTTGCTGCTGCCGCCGCGCGGTGACCACCCGCCTCTGGTCGGCCCGATGGCCGGCCTCGACGAGGTCGACCTCAGGGGGCCGGGCAACGACTGCCGGCTCAGCGCGGAGAACCCGGCCATCCGGCTGCACTGCGACTTCGCCACCGGGACCCTGACCGCCGTGACCGGTCACGGCCGGGTACTGGCCCGGATCACCGGGGTCAGCGCCCACGCCCTGGACCACAGCGGAGAACTGGTCCGGCCGCGCGCCCGCGTTCCGCAGTCGCCCCTTTCGTGACAGCCCGAGGAGACAGCAGTGTTGTGGCAGAACATCGCGATCGCCGGTACCGGCGCATGGGTACCACCCGTCAGAGCCGGGCACGAACCGTGGGACCGGGCGGCCACCGAGCAGCCCTCCCTGGCGGCGCTCAACGGATTCACCTCGGCCGCCGTCTCGACGGACAGCACGGCGACGCAGATGGCGGCCCGCGCCGGCCTCAAGGCGCTGCGCCACGCGGACGTCGCCGGCGCCGATCTGAGCCTGCTCGTGCACGCCAACTTCCAGGACGGGGACCACTACACGCCCGCGCCGTACCTGCTGCGGGTGCTCGGGGGGCCGGACACCAACGGGATCGAGCTCGGGGCCGCCAGCGACGGCGGGGCTGCGGCGCTCGTCGTCGCGGCCGAGCACCTCACCGCCAGGCCGGACGCGAAAGCCGCGCTGGTCACGGCCGCCGGTCGGTTCCCGGAGGAGCGATGGGGCCATTCCCAGGAGATGAACTACGTGCCCGGTGACGCCGGCGCCGCCGCCGTCCTCACCCGGGGAACGGGCTTCGCCCGCCTGGTGGCGACCGCCCACGCCACGGAGCCGCAACTGGAAATGCTCACCCGGGCCAGGACGGGGCCCGTCGGGGCCGACCGGTCGTTCCCCATCGAGGAGACCGGGTTCATGCCCCACATCGACGCGCTGCAGCGGTCCACCCGCCGCTGCATCGAGACCGTCCTGGAGGAGACCGGTGTGAGACCGGCGGACATCTCGCACGTGGTGTCCATCGCGATCGGGTCGGTCGTGCTGGACCTGGTGCTCGCCGGCTCACCGCTCAACGTCCGGTCCGGCGAGACCGCCTGGACCTTCGGCCGCCACCTCGGCCATGCCGGGCCGTGCGACGTGCTCCTCGCCCTCGACCGGTTGTTCCGCTCCGGCACCCTGCGGGCCGGGGAACGCATCCTCGTCGTGAGTTTCGGAGTCGGCTTCCGCTGGACCTCCGCGCTGCTCGAGGTCACCCATGATCACGCCGCCGCGGTGCCGGCCGGCCGATCCACCAAGGAATGAGGCTGTCCATGACCGACTCGACCGCGGCGACCGCCGCGTCGGTTCCGCTCGCCCCGCGGGCCCTGCCGCTGCTGGGCCACGCGCTGCCGCTGCTCCGCGATCCGCTGGCGTTCATCATGTCCCTGGCCGAGTACCGCTCGATGGTCCGCGTCCGGCTCGGACCGAGTACCGCCGTGATGATCTGCGATCCGGCCCTGACCCGGCAGGTGTTCCTGAACGACCGGGTCTTCGACAAGGGCGGCCCGATCTACGACCGGATCAGCGAGGTCATCGGCGACGGCCTGTCCACCTGCTCGTACACCCTGCACCGGCGGCAGCGGCGGCTGTGCCAGCCGTCGTTCCATCCCACCCGGCTCGCCGGTTACGGGGTGGTGTTCGCCCGCGCCGCCCAGCTGAAGGCGGGCTCCTGGCACGACGGTGATGTCCTCGACGTCACCCAGGAAATGATGACGCTGACGACGCGAGCCACCATGGAGACGATGTTCAGCGGCTCGCTGTCGGAGGAGACCATGCGGCGGTCCCTGGCCGACACCGCCACCATCGTCAGCGCGTTCTTCCGCCGGATGATGACACCGCCCCTGCTGCGCCGGCTGCCGACTCCGCGGAAGCGGCGGTACGACCACGCCCGCAACCGGCTGTCGGCCACCATCGCGGAGATCATCGCCGAACGGCGGGCCGATCCGACCGACCATGCCGACCTGCTCTCCGCACTGGTCGGGGCGGTCGACGAGGAGAGCGAGGACGGCAAGAAGCAGCTCAACGACACCGAACTGGCCGACGAAGCCCTCACGTTCTTCCTCGGCGGGATGGAGACGACGGCGATCACCCTGGCCTGGGCGCTGAACCTGCTCGCCACGCACCCGGACGTCCAGCGCCGCCTCCAGGCCGAGACCGACAGCGTCCTGGCCGGTGGGCAGCTCGATCCCGCACACCTGCCCTCGCTCGGCCTGGCCGCCCGCGTGGTGACCGAGGCACTGCGGCTGTATCCGCCCGCCTGGATGATGACCCGCACCCTCAGGGAGGACGCCGAACTCGGTGGCGTACGGCTCAAGGGCGGCAGCATCCTGGTGCTCAGCCCGTACCTCCTGCACCGCCGGCCCGACCTCTACACCGAGCCCGACCGGTTCGACCCGGACCGCTGGCTCGGCGCCCAGCCCGACCGGGCCACCTACCTCCCGTTCGGTGCCGGCCCCCGTAAGTGCATCGGGGACCAGTTCGCCCTCAATGAAGCCATCCTGGCCCTCACCGCCATCGTCGCGCGCTGGGAGGTGTCCCCCGTCGACGACGAGCCGTTCCGGCCCAAGGTGGAGACCAGCCTGAGTTCGCGCGGGCTGGGCCTGCGGCTCAGTGAGCGGCGGACGGGCGGCGCCGGCGGTACCGGCCTCCGCGACGCGGCCGTGCCGCGACCCGCGTCCGCCCAGCCGTCCGCGGAGCCGGGCGGCGCGTGCCCGGTGAAGCACGGGGAGCGATGACGCCATGAAGCCTCACCTGAAGCCGCTGGTGAAGAACCTTCTCAGTTCCCGGCAGGCCGATCCGCTCGCCGCGGCACCGGCCGACGCCCTGCACGCTCCCTCACGCCCTTACCCGAACGGGTGGTTCTGCCTGGCCTTCACCGACGAGGTGCGGCCCGGCTCCGTGACCACCCGTCCGCTGGCGGGCGCGGAGGTCGTCCTGTACCGGACGGCCAACGGCACGCTGCGGGCAGTGCGGCCCCGGTGCCCGCATCTGGGAGCGCATCTCGGGGTCGGCGGATGGGTCGAGGGTGAGGACATCGTCTGCCCCTTCCACCAGTTCGCGTTCGGCCCGGACGGTACCTGCGTACGCACGGGATACGGCGAACCACCGCCGAAGGCGTCCCTGTCGCCGTACCCGGTGTGCGAGGCCAACGGCTCGGTCTATGTGTGGTGGCACGCCCTGGGCCTGCCCCCGCAGTGGGACGTGCCGCTCTTCCCCATGGACGACCGGCAACCGTTCAGCCATGACACGTTCGATCTCGCCGGTCATCCGCAGGACGTCATCGAGAACGCGTTCGACTGGGGTCATCTGCCGACGCTGCACGGTCTGAAGGGTCTCGACATCGAGGGCGCACCGGTGGCCGGACAACAGGTCGGCACCGTCACCGCGACCGCCCGCGGCACCATGATGCGCGGCTTCCGCCAGTCCTACACGCTCACGGTGATCGGACTGGCCACCATCGCGGCGCGGACGGTCCTGCCCCGGGGCGCGGGCAGCCTGTACGTGATGCTCCACGCGACGCCGACCGGTCCGGGACGCATCCAGCTCCGGTTCGGTACGAAGCTGGAGCTGAGCGGCGTCCCCGGCCTGCCCGACAGGATGGGGCGCGCGGCGGTGATGCCCGTCGCCAGGCTGCTCAGCGCCGTACTCCAGCGGGTGGCGAGCGTCGACACCGGCGCGGACCTGCTGATGTGGCATCACCAGGAGCATGTCGAGCATCCGAAGCTCGCCAAGGGGGACGGTCCGATCGGCCGGTACCGGCAGTGGGCGCAGCAGTTCTACACGGAACCCACGGGCGGCCCGGCACCACCGCGGCCCTCCCGTACCGAGGCGATCCGCGCCGAGGAGTGATCTCCGACGCCGGCGGTCCGGGGGCGCGCAGGCCGCTCCCGGGGCCGCGGGGCCTGCCGACGCCCACACCGTCGCGGACCGGAGCTGGGCGCCGCCGTCGGCGATCACCGTGTTTCGACGTGGCCCGGGAGCCGGCCGGGCCCGGACCGAAAGAGGGACGACATGGCAGCGGAGAGCGGTACGCCCACAGCGGGGCACCGATTGGCTGTGCTCGGGGCGGGGGTGATGGGGTCGGGCATCGCCGCGCTGGCGGTCGGGCACGGCATCGCGGTGTCGCTGATCGACCTGGACCGGCGCCGGCTGGACGAGGCCCCGGCGAGGATCGGCCACCAGGTGCGGATGGCGCGGCTGATGGGCGCGCTGCCGGACGAGGCCGTCCCCGGCGCTCTCGTCACCGGTCTGTCGCTCGACCGCCTGGTGGCGGCCGAGGACGCGGCACCCACCGCGGTGATCGAGGCGGTCACCGAGGACGCCGACGCCAAGGCGAAGGTGCTCGCGGACGTGTCCGCACTGGTCGCGCCCGGCACCCCGATCATCTCGAACACGTCGGCGATTCCCATCGACGAACTCGCTCGGGCGACGGCACGGCCGGTGGATCTGATCGGCACCCACTTCATGAATCCGCCCTACCTGATCCGGACGGTAGAGGTCATCCGGGGTAGGCACACCGGCGAGGCCACCCTGGACGCGCTGCGGGCACTGCTGGCCGCGCTGCGCCGCGTACCGGTCGTGGTCGGCGACGCGCCGGGTTTCGTCACCAGCCGGATCCTGCACCCCATGATCAACGACGCGGTCCGGGTGGTGGCGGCGGGTACCGCGAGCGCCGAGTCGGTCGACCGGCTCATGCAGGGGTGCCTGGGTCATCCGACGGGACCGCTCCGCACCGCCGACCTCATCGGGCTGGACAACCTGGTCGACTCGCTGTGGGTGCTGCACAGCCGGACCGGTGACGAAGGGTGCCGCCCCTGCGGCCTGTTGCTGGAGATGGTGCGGGCGGGCCACCTCGGCCGCAAGAGCGGGCGCGGCTTCTACGAGTACGAGGGAGAACACGCATGACCATGCCATCCGACCGGCCGGTGCCGGAACCCGTCGACGGCCCGGGAAGCGTCCGGACGGACCTGCTGAGGTTCCTGGAGCGGCAGACGGGGAGGGCCTGGGCGACCGATGCGGACGTCTTCGGTTCCGGTGGGTTGTCCTCGCTCTTCGCCATGGAGCTGGTGGTGCATCTGGAGCGGACGTACGGTATCGCCATCCGCGGCTCCGACCTGCGGATGGAGAACTTCCGTACGGTGCTGCGGATGGCCGCTCTGGTCGAACGGCTCCGGCAGCCGGCCCCGGGCGGCTCCCATGCGTGAAGCGGTCGCCGCGGCGTCCTCGGGCCTCACCGAACTGGTCGGCGACCGGGCGTCCGCCTGGGACCGGGCGGGCCGGCTGCCCGAGGATGTGGTGCGGAAGCTCGGTGCGGCCGGGCAGTTGGCCACTCAGATCCCGGCGAGGTACGGCGGACCGGGGTGGACCAGCGCGGACAGCGGCGAGTTCACCGCCCGTGCCGGCAGCCTGTGCAGCTCGCTGCGGAGTGTCATGACCTCGCAGGGCATGGCCGCGTGGACCGTCGAGCGGCTCGGTGACCCGGCACAGGCGGCGGAACTGCTGCCGCGGCTGGCCTCGGGTGTCACGGCGGCCGTGGCCTTCAGTGAACCGCAGGCGGGCAGCGACCTGTCGGCCATCGCGACCACCGTCACCGTCGAGGGGGACACCCTGGTGCTCACCGGTCACAAGAAGTGGGTGACCGCCGCCGCCTACGCCGATCTCTTCCTGGTCGTCGCCCGGATGGGTGAGGAGGGTGCCGTGGTGGTGGTGGACCGGGCCGCCCCCGGCGTCCAGGTGCGACGGGTGGCCGATCCGCTGGGCTGCCGGGCGGCCGGGCACGCGGAAGTCCGGCTCGACGGGGTGCGGTTGCCGATCGGCAGCCTGCTGGGCGGCGGGCGGCAGCCGCTGTCCCTGCTCGTGACGACGGCCCTGGCCTACGGCCGGATCTCCGTCGCCTGGGGCTGTGTCGGGATCCTGCGGGCCTGCGTGGCGGCGGCCCGCGACCATGCGGCGTCCCGGCACCAGTTCGGCCGGCCGCTCGGGCAGCACCAGCTCGTCGCCCGGCATCTGGCCGACCTGTGGACCGCGGAGCAGGTCGCCACCCGGGCCTGCGAGCACGCCAGCCGCCGCTGGGACGAGAACGGGGCCGACCTGGCCACCGCCATCGTGCTGGCGAAGTACGTCAGTGCCCGGAACGCGGCCACGGGCGCGGCCGCCGCTGTCCAGGTGCTCGCGTCGGCCGGGGCGCAGGACGGGCACATCGTCGCGCGGGCGTACCGCGACGCCAAGCTCATGGAAATCATCGAGGGCAGCAACGAGGTGTGCCAGCTGATCCTGGCCGAGCACACGCTCGGCCGGAGGTGACCCCGCCCGTGGCCGTCGAAGAAGTCGTCGCAGGGAGCCGAACATGAGCGACACCGCCCCGGCGGTCCCGCCCGCGACCGTGAAGTGCCTGGTCTGGGATCTCGACAACACGCTCTGGCGCGGCACACTGCTGGAGGACGGGGACGTCGTCCTGTCCGATGCGATCCGCGAGGTGATCACCGGCCTGGACGCGCGGGGCATCCTCCAGTCGGTGTGCAGCCGCAACGACCACGACCACGCCTGGGCACGGCTGGAGGCACTCGGTGTCGCCGACTGCTTCGTCCTCCCGGAGATCGGCTGGGGGCGCAAGTCGGACGCCGTACGCCGGATCACCGAGCGGTTGGACTTCGCTCCCGGCACCGTCGCCTTCATCGACGACCAGCCGGCCGAACGGGCCGAGGTCGCCCACCATCTGCCGGAGGTGCGCTGCTACCCCGCGGAGGCCGCCGAGACGCTGCTCGGCCTGCCCGAGTTCAGCCCGAGGTCGGTGACCGTCGACTCGCGGCAGCGCCGGAGGATGTACCAGGCCGGCTTCCGGCGCACGGACGAGCGGGCGCGGTTCACCGGCTCGCACGAGGACTTCCTGCGCTCGCTGGACATGGTGATGAGCATCGGGCGGGCCACGGAGGACGAACTCGCGCGGGTCGAGGAACTGACCCTGCGCACCAGCCAGATGAACGCGACCGGGGTGCACTACCCGGACGAGGTGCTGCGCGCGCTCCTCGCCCACCCCGGCTACGAGATTCTGGTCACGACGCTCACCGACCGCTTCGGGCCGCACGGTGCCGTGGGTGTCGTGCTCCTCAGGAAGCACGCGGAGGCATGGCACCTGAGGCTGCTGGCCACCTCGTGCCGTGTGGTGGCGTTCGGCGCGGGGACGCTCATCCTGAACTGGCTGGTCGACCAGGCCGCCCGAGCCGGTGTCCACCTGCTGGCGGACTTCCGTGCCACCGACCGCAACCGGATGATGGAGATCGCCTACCGGTTCGCCGGCTTCGACGAGCAGCCCTGCGCGTGCCGGATTCCGGTCTCGGGGAGTTCCGGCGACGACGTCCAGCTGCTGCACCTCGTGGCCGATCGCCGGGACTCCCCCACGGTGGCCCGCCTGATCGCTCCGCATCTGACCGACCGGACCTCACCGGCCGGGGGCTCGGGCCTTCCGGAGTGAGCGCGGCGTCACCGGATCGGGCCGGTCGGACCGGCCCGATCCGGTGACGGTCACCGTCGGCGGACCAGGGTGATGCCGTCGGCCATCGGGAGCATGCAGAGGTCGACGCGCCGATCGTCCCGGATCCTGGCGTTGAGCTCACGGACACCGGCGGTGTCCGCGTCGTCGGCGAGGGGGTCGATGACCCGGCCCGCGAGGAGCGTGTTGTCCACCACCAGCAGTCCGCCCGGCCGCACGAGCCGCAACGCCAGCTCGTAGTAGCGCGGATAGTTCGCCTTGTCGGCATCGATGAAAATGAGTCCGAAGCTCTCGGAACGGCCGTCGGCGAGCATCTCCTCAAGAGTGTCGATCGCGGCACCGATGCGCACGTCGATCCGTTCCTCGACGCCGGCACGCCGCCAATGGCCGGCACCGATCTCGGGCCACCGCTCACTCATCTCGCAGGTGACCAACCGACCGTGCGGCGGAAGAGCGCGAGCCATCCACAAGGTGCTGTAGCCGGTGAACGTGCCGATCTCCAGCACGTCCGCGACACCCGCGGCCGCGATGAGGAACGCGAGGAGCTGCCCCTCCTCGGCCATGACGTGCATCGATTCCCCACCGGGCAACTCTGCGGTCACCCGGCGCAGATCGCGCAGGATCTCATCCTCCCTGAGAGAGGATTCCCTGACATATTCCAGAAGCTCCGGGCCGACCGAAACCTGATGCGCCACTGCCTACTCGGCGATCTTCGTGCTGTAGTGGAACCGGAACACGGGCACCGTCCGGCCCTCCACCAACGCCGTCTCGCTGGTGCGCACGAAGCGCTGATGCCGTCCGTAGAAGGCCACGATGAGCCGCGATGCGTCCGCGACGATCCCTTCCGGCAGCCGTTGCACACGCGGGAGTTCCGGTGGCCCGCCGCACAGCACCACCAACCGCCCTGCCCCCGTCGCATCCTCGCCGGCCATGCCCACCCCCACCTCTCGTCACCGCGACGGCCGACGGTCACACGCCGGACGCCGGGAGCGATACATTTCCTTTGTACTCAATTGGGCATGATCAGAAAGAGCTCCACCAGGCGTACGGGCAGGGCGCTCGTAGTACCTCGCGCGCGACGTGGGTCAGCGCACGCCCCTCACTCTGTTCGCCGCACAAGGTTGCTGGGTGGCCAGGATGACTACTCGCTCCGATTGCGTACCAGATCCTGGGTGAGGCGGTGCAGACGCAGTGCGGCGTCCGGGTCGAACGACGGCCCCTTCAGCGGCAGTCGACGAGTGACACGGTAGGCGGTGAAGCGTTCGGCCGGCGGTTCGTCCAGGAGGCGGGCCATGGGGGCGACGGCCTTCGCCACGGAGGTGGCGAGCAGGGCGAAGGACGCCTTGGTGAGGGTGCGCAGCGGTTGTGGAAGATGGTCGGGCATGCCGGTCGCCACGACCCCGGGGTTGTAGCCGATGTAGCGGATGGGGGTGCCGGCGTACACGGTGGCGTAGGCCGTACCGAGCAGGTCGTTGGCACGGAAGGACTGCAGGGTGGCCCTGGTGCCGCTGTAGTGGCGCGTCAGTTGCAGGTCGTCCCAGTGGATCCGGCCCAGGGGGACGCCGGGGGTGCCGACGTTCATGATGACCGGTCGTGGTGCGGACTCCAGCGCCGTGCGCAGGCCGTGGCCGAGGACGTACCGGCTCAGGTAGGCGAGGGCGAAGCTGTGCTCGAACCCTTCGCGGGTGACGGTGCGGGGGCCGGAGAGCCGGTACCGCTGGGCGCACAGGATCAGTGTGTCCACCGAGGTGCAGGCGCTCTCGACCGTGGCGACGAGTTCCTCGGCCGCCGCGACCGAGGTCAGGTCGGCCCGCAGGAATGTGACGCGGTCACCGGCCGGAAGGGCGGACGCCTCCGCCAGCAGGGCCTCGCCCTTCGCGGGTGTGCTGCCCACTGCGAGCACCCGCGCACCTTGGCGCAGGTAGTGCAGAGCGAGCCCTTTGCCGAGCCCGTCGGTTCCTCCAGTGATGACCACGGTCCGCATCCCCGACTCCCTTTCCCTCCGGGCCGCGTGACGGACACGCGGCCCGATCCCACGGAACCAATATACGGATATCCTCTATCCGCTTACGCGGGGACCGTACCACGAACCGGATATGCTGTATCCGTTTCAATGGAGCTACACCGACGGAAGGAGCCGTTCATGGGCAGGCAGCGGGAGGACGAGGAACCCGCCGTGGCGTCGGGACGCCCGTTGAGACGGGATGCCGAGCTCAACCGCCGGCGCATCCTCCGGGCCGGGCGCGAGGTCTTCGCGGCGCGCGGCCTTCAGGCCACGCTCAACGACGTCGCGCACCACGCCGGCCTCGGAGTCGGCACCGTCTACCGGAAGTTCCCCGACAAACAGGCGCTCGCGCAGGCCGTCTTCGGCGAGGAGCTCGACGAGATCGCGGCGATGGCGCAGGAGGCCCGGGCCGGGCGCGACGCCTTCGCCGCCCTGGCCGACTTCCTTGAGCGGGCCCTGGCACGGGCCGCGCACAACCGCGGGCTGCGCGAGCTGATGCGCCACGGCACCGTCGAAGGCGCCGGCCTGGCCCGAGCCCGGCGGGAGATCACCTCGCACTGCGAGCAGCTCGTGGCGCGGGCCCGCACCCAGGGCTCGCTGCGCGACGGAGTCACCGAGGCCGACCTCGCGCCGATCGCCGCGATGATCGACGCCGTCATGTCCCTGCCCGCCGAACACCCGTCCGAGGCGTGGCGACGTTATCTGGCGATCATTCTCGACGGACTTCGCACCCGTCCGCACCAGGCACCGCTGCCCGGTCCGGGTGATGCGCCCTGAGCCCTCGGGAGCCACCGCGGGCCGAGGTGGCGCAGGGGGAGCGCGCGGGTGGCGCGCCGTAGTTCGATCTTTCAGCACCTATGTCACGCCTGGTCAGATCGGCGGGCGCAATCTCACACTGTCTGTCGGCCCTCCCGGGCTGTCGTCGGCACAGTGCCGCCCCCGGGAGCGATGGCGCATGCGGTGGTCAACGTACCGGCATGAGCATATGGAAGGCCGAAATTTCCGGGTGGTAGCAGATATGAGTCATCAGAGTTGGCCGATTTTTGCCGTGTGCGCTCACGAAGGCGGGCAGGCGGAAGGGTTCCACGAACAATTCGCGGCTCCTCTGGGCGAGGTCGCCGATGTCGATTCCCTGATCCGTGTGGCCTATAAGTACTTCGCGGCGCTCGGTGCGCACGTTCCGGCATCGCCGTCCGCGCTCTGCGGCTGCGGTCAGGGGCGGGAAGCGATGTGCGCGGCATGTGGCGGCCGCTGGCTGTCCACCGCGTACAGGGCCGCGAAAATCCCCGAGAAGGCAAGTCGCGGCGCTTTCATGGACGGCCTGCTCAAGGACGAACACAAGGGTGCCACCGGGATCACCAAAGCGGCGGTTCTGGGAAGCGTCCTCAAGGTGGTGGGCGATGTGCTGCGGGAATGGCACCGAGGAAACCACTTCGAGAATCCGGGAGGTGGCGAAGAGCTTTCGCTGCTCGGCAGGAACCCGTTCCTGCGGCCCGCCCCGGAGCTGTGCGACGACCATGTCGGCGAATGCGCGATCCTGGTACTGACCAGCGGATTCCCGCTCGCCCACGCCCGGTCGGACCTTTGGGCGGCATCGAGGCTGGGCCTCGGCTGGGCATGCGACTACCAGGGCGGAGACCACTACGAGTACGCGGACTGGCTCAAGGTACAGCGGGCGACGACGCTGCCGGGCCGGGTGCGTGACGCGGAAGAAGTGGTGTGCCTCGGACTCAGTCAGGGGGTGGACTCCGGTGGGCGGGTGGACGCCCACTGGCTGTGCGACGCGGCTCTCCCCGCCGGGGTGGACCCGCTTCCGATCCTGCTGGGCTCCGAACTCGTCAACTTCGGGATCCTCGGCGATGTCGAGTCCGACTGCGACGAGTTCGCGCGCAGCGTGGTCGCCCGCCTCGGCGTGATGATCATCTGCAGTAGCGTCGACATGGTGGACGAGGCCATGTGCGGGGAGCGCAATCTCCTCGACACCCTCTGCGAGTCCGGTGCCCGGGGCGCGATCGAGTGGGCCGTGGAGCGCATCCGCGACGACTCGTGGTCCCGGTCCGAGACGGATGCGTGGGCCCTGTGGAGCCACTACGTCTGGCTGGGACAGCGGCACCGGTTCGTGTTCCGGGGGCTGCCGGAGCGGACACAGGCCGAACTGGCGACGAGTTGGCGGGACTCCGACAGCCTGTCCGCGCTGCTGCGGACGCAGCGCGCGTATCTCTCCACCGTCGTGCCCGACCCCGAGTTGCTGGTGGCCTGCGACTGCTGCGACTACGTCGCCATGGCCCGCGAGATGACGGCATGGCTGAAGGCGGCGAACGGCTCGGTCGATGTGCGGGACGAAGGACAGGTCGCGTTCGTCAAACTCGTCGACGCGTGTGGAGTCAACGAGTGCGACAACTGGCATCGCGGCATCCTCGATCTGTGCCCGTCGCTGCGGGCCAGGCACAGGGTTCTCCTGCGGTCCCTCGTCCGCGACATCCGGAAGTTCACGGCGGGGCTGGACCACTACGTGGCGTACCTGAAGGGCGCGGACTGCGGCTTCCTGCCCGTCCGGCCGCAACGGATCGCGGACGAAGCGTCGGCGGACCTGTGCGCGAAGTACCACGGGCACCTCATGCGCGCCGCGCGGAGCGATCAGGTGGAGTTGGCCGGAGTTCGCTGACCGCGGGGATACCGGAGTGCGGGTTTCCCGGCGGCCTCTCCTCGATCGGGCCCGCTCGCGAGATCGGCGCCGATCGGCGGGCCACTCCGGGCGGGAGGCCCGACCCGCCCCCGGTCCCCCGGATCCAGCCGCTCCGCCGCGCCCCGGAGCGGGAGCCCCTTTCGCTCCCGCTCCGGGCGGCGCTCAGCCCACACGCGCGAGGCACGGCGCGCGGTTCAGACGTGTTCCCGACCGGTACCTGGCGTCCGGTCCACCGCGGAGCCGCTGTGCGGGCGTGGGGTGTGCCCCCGTGCCAGCGCGGCCACGCACGACGCGCAGCACACGGTGGCGGCAAGTGATCTGCGCAGTCCGCGTATGAAGCCCACCCCGCCCTGCGGCCGCGTTCCCCGGTCACGCACGTGCCAGCCGTCCCATCGACAGCCGCACCGCGGCGTCCACGGCGCGCCGCGCGGCGGCGGGCACCTCGTCCGCGTCCAGCACACGCAACGCGGCCTCCGTCATGCCGCCCGGCGAGGCGACGGAGTCGATGACCGCGTCCACGGTCATCGCGTCCTGGGCCAGCAGCGCTCCGGTGCTGCGGACCGCGTGGGCGGCGAGGACCGCTGCCGTCCGCTCGTCGAGTCCCTGAGCCACGCCCGCCCCGGCGAGCGACCGCGCGAAGTGCGCGACCAGCGCCGGGCCCGCCCCGGACACCGCACTCACCGTCTCCAGCAGTTCCTCGGCGACGGTGAGCGTCTCTCCCAGCGGCGCGAACAGCTGCTCCACCGCACGCAGCCGGGACGCATCGGTACGGGGGCCGGCCGAGAACACGGTGGCTCCCGCGCGCACCCCCACCCCCACATTCGGCACGGCCCGCACCACCGGCACACCGGGCAGGGGTGCCGCGACGGCCTCCGTCCGCCATGACGCCACCAGTGACAGCAGCGTCTGTTCCGGGCCGAGCAGGCCGGACAGGGCGGCGAGGGCCTCGGGTGTCTGGTGCGGATGCACGGCGAGCACCACGATGTCGGCGCCCCGCACCGCGTCGGCGCTCCCGTCCACCGCGGTGATGCCGAACTCCCGGCTCAGCGCCAGGGCCCCGGCCCCGCTGCGGGACACCCCGCGCAGCAGGTGCGCGGGGTGTCCGGCGCCGACGAGGCCCTGCACCAGGGCGCGGGTGATGCGGCCGCAGCCGATGAACGCGAGCGTCGGGTGGGCCGCCCCGCTCATCGGGTCTCCTCGATCAGGGTGGCCACCGCGGAGACCCCACGTATCAGGCGCTCCTCGCTCTCCGCGCCGACCGCGATCCGTACGAACCGGTCGCACGAGGCGCCGTAGCCCGAGCCCGGTACCACTCCGACGCCATGCCGCACGAGCAACTCATGGGCGAAGTCGTCGGAGTTGAGCTTCGAGCCGCCGAGCGAGGCGAACAGGTAGAAGGTGGCGTCCCCTTCGAGGCAGTCGACACCCCGGTCGGCGAGAAGCCGCCCCATGCGGTTGCGGGTTTCCACCACCCTCCGGATCTGCGGCCTGGTGCGCTCCAGGACGGATTCGAAGTGCTCCGCGAGGTAGTAGCTCAGAATCGTCGGTGCGCACGTCACGAGGTGCTGCTGGATCTTGATGATCTGTGAGAGCAGGGACGCTCCCGCGACCAGATAGCCGATCCGCCAGCCCGAGATCCCGTAGTTCTTCGACATCGAGTTACACACGATGGTGTGCCGCTTGTCCGGGTCGTGCTCAAGGGCCGAGACGAAGCGCTCTCCGGCGGGCACGAACTCGTGGTAGGCCTCGTCGGCGATGAGGAACAGGCCGTGCTGGTCGGCCAGCCGGTGCAGGCCCCGCAGCTGATCGGCGCTCAGGCGGCGACCGGTGGGGTTGTGGGGATTGTTGACGATGATCGCCTTGGTGCGGGGCGTGATGCGGGCGCCGAACTCCTCCACGGACTCGTACCAGGGCGTCATCACCGGCACGGCACGGGCGAGGCGCACCTGGTCGGGATAGCTCACCCACAGCGGCTCCGGGATGATCACCTCGTCGCCCGGTTCGAGCAGTGCGGTGAGCGCCATGTAGATCGCCGCCTTGGACCCGGCGGTCACCAGGATCTCCTGGGCCGCGTCGACCGGCGCGGTGGAGATCTCCTGCTGGTAGGCGGCCAGCTTCTCGCGCAGCAGTGGCACGCCCCGGGAGTGGGAGTAGTGATGGATCTTCTGGGCGGGCAGCCCTTCGAACGACGGCAGGGGAATGTCGAAGAACGCCTCGCCCAGGGAGAGCGTGATGATGTCCCGGCCGGCTTCCTGGAGTTCGTAGATCCGGTTGTTGAGCCGGATCGATGACGCCTCCGAGATCCCGTCGAGCAGGCTGGAGTGCCGCGGCGGCAGCAGTGGGGTCTCAGAGAACACGGACCTGCCCGCTTCCCCAGACGACGTTCTTGACACAGGTCAGCGACTCCAGGCCCATCGGACCGCGGGCGTGCAGCTTCTGCGTGGAGACGCCGATCTCGACGCCGTAGCCGAACTCACCGCCGTCGGAGTAGCGCGTGGAGGTGTTCACGAAGACGCTGCCGGAGTCGATCGCGCGGGCGAAGCGCCGTGCCACCGCGATGTCCTGCGCCACGATGCCCTCGGCGTTGCGCGTTCCGTAGCGGTTGATGTGGGCCAGGGCGTCGTCGAGGCTGTCGACGACCTTCACCGCGAGCACCAGGTCCAGGTACTCAGTCTCCCAGTCGGCCTCCCGCGCCTCCACGGCAGCGGGCCACGCCTTGCGGGTGCGGTCGTCGCCGCGGATCTCGACGCCCAGGTCCCGCAGCGCGTCGAGGGTCTTGGGCAGCCAGTCCGCCGCCAGGTCGGCGTGGACGAGGAGTGTCTCCACGGCGTTGCACACGCTGGGGCGGGACGTCTTGCCGTTGACCACGATGTCCGTCGCCATGGCCCGGTCCGCTGTCGCGTCCACGTACACATGACAGTTGCCGTCGCCGTCGATGACGGTCGGTACCGTCGCGTTGTCCTGCACCGTCTTGATCAGGCCGGGACCGCCGCGGGGCACCAGCAGATCGAGGTACTCGTCGGCGCGCAGCAGCTCCAGGGCCGCCTCGCGCGATGTGTCGCGGACGAGCTGCACCGCGTCGTCGGGCACGTCCTCCTGCCGCCGCAGGACCTCCGTGAGGACATCGGCGATGGCGGCGTTGGTGTGCTGTGCGATCGACGAGCCGCGCAGGACCGCCGCGTTGCCCGTCTTCAGGCACAGGGCCGCGACGTCGGCCGTGACGTTGGGCCGCGCCTCGTAGATCACGGCGACAACGCCGAGGGGCTCGCGGACCTGCTCGATCTGCAGGCCGTTGGGCCGGGTCCAGCCCTGAACCACGGCGCCGACGGGGTCGGGCAGGTCGACGATCGTACGGATCGCCTTCGTCATGCCGGCAATGCGCTTGTCGGTGAGGGTCAGCCGGTCGATCAGGGTCGCCGAGGTGCCGGCCTCGCGGGCGGCGGCGACGTCGAGCTGATTGGCCTCCTGCAGCCGGGCCGCGGCCGTGTCGATGGCTTCGGCCATCTCCATGAGCACCCGGTCCTTGACCTCGGTCGTCAGTTCCTTCACGACCAGCGACGCCTCGTAGGCACGGCGGCAGATCTCATTGACAGGTACGGACATCTCAGGCCTCCAGAAAACGGATGTAGTCGACGTGATGGATGACGGTTGTCCCAGTGGGGTGGCGCATGCCCGTGATCGTGTCGCAGGCCGTACTGGCGCGGCCTCGGGCGATGACGCCCTGGCCGGGCACGAGCACATCGACCACGGAGTCCGCGGTGAAGGTGCCCTCGACCGTGATGCTGTGACCGAGCGTCAGCGGCCGCCCGTCGCGCACGGCGGCGACCGCCTCGGGGTGGCAGACGACCCGGCCGGCGGGTGGCGCGCCCAGGGCCCGCCACAGTCGGCCGAGGTCAAGCTCCTTGTCGGGCGTGCGCGGGTGGACGAGTGTGCCGACGGGCTTCCCGACCACCGCGCGCACCACGACGTCGGGGCTGTCGGCTCCCGCGATGACGGTGGGGACACCGGCCATGGAGGCGATCCACGCCGCGCACAGCTTCGCGGGCATTCCGCCGGTACCGAGTCCTTGCGCGGCCAGACCGGCGAGGCGCTCCACCTCCGGGGTCATGGCGAGCACTTCGGGGATGAGCCGGGCGTCGGCGTCGCGCCGCGGATCGCTCTCGAACAGTCCCGGCACATCCGTCAGCAGGACCAGTCTCGCCGCGCCGAGCGCCGCGGCGAGCAGCGCCGCGAGCACATCGTTGTTGCGGACCATGACGGCGTCGTTCTCGTTCACCACCGGTACGAGCCCGCTCGCCAGGCTCTCCTCGACCACGGTGCGGGCGCTGTCGCGGTGCTCGGGGTGCGTGAGGTCGGGCGGCGTCAGGAGGATCTGTGCCGCGAGGAGTCCACGGTGGGCCAGGGCCTGGCGGCATGCGTCGAACAGCACTCCCTGTCCGACAGCGGCGGCGAGCTGGCGGCTGTGGGCCGGCTGTCCTCCGACAGGCGTGAGCAGCAGCGCGTCACCCGCGGCGATAGCCCCGGACGCGATGAGTACCGGCTGCACGCCGTCGGCGCGCAGCTGCACCACCGCGTCCGCGAGCGCGTCCAGTTTGGCCGGGTCGGGGCGTCCCTCCGACATGAGGGAGGACGTACCGATCTTGATGACGACGCGTCCTGCAGCGGCGCCGAGCGACATGCTTGACCTGCTTCCGGTAGGGGACATGTGCGCGCACGGGGATGAGCCGGGTGAAGGGGTCAGGAGGAGGGAGCGGTGTCGCCCGGTCCGTCGTCGGCGGAGGTGAAGCGCGCCATCTCCTGCGCCGTCATGCCCAGCACCTCCGCCGTGATCACCTCCTCGACCTTCTGCGCGAGCAGGGAGACGGTCGGGTTCTCGAAGAGGGCGCGGACGGGCAGCGTGACCGCGAAGGCCTCGCGCACGCGGGACACCACCTGGGTGGCGAGGAGCGAATGCCCGCCCAGGTCGAAGAAGTTGTCGTGCGGGCCGACCGGCCCGACTGCGAGGACCTGTGTCCAGATGCCCGCGATGATCTCCTCCTGCGCCGAGCCGAGCGCCTCGGCCACGGCTCCCCCGCCCAGGACCGCGTCGGGCTCGGGCAGGGCCCGCCGGTCCACCTTGCCGTTCGGATTCAGGGGGAGTTCGGGCAGGGGAACGTACGACACCGGGATCATGTAGTCCGGCAGCAGTGTCCGCAGGAAGTCCTTGAGCGCTTTGGCGGCCGGGGCCGTACCGCCCGCCACCGGCACGATGTACGCGGTGAGCTGGAGTCCGCCGCCCGGCCCCGGGTGGACGAGCACGGCCGCGTTCTGTACCTGTGGGTGCGTACTGATGACCACCTCCACCTCGGCCGGCTCGATGCGGAACCCGCGGATCTTCACCTGGTCGTCGGTGCGGCCCGCGAACTCGAGCCGGCCGTCCGTCGTCCAGCGCGCCACATCACCGGTCCGGTACATCCGGCTGCCCGGTTCGCCGCTGAACGGGTCGGCGACGTAGCGCGCCGCGGTCATGGAGGGGCGTCCGATGTAGCCGCGGGCCAGCGCGGAGCTGCGCAGATACACCTCGCCGCGGACTCCGACGGGCACGGGACGAAGCCGCTCGTCCAGGACGTAGACCGCCACATTGGGCAGCGGCGTGCCGATCGGCGGGCGGGCCGGCCAACACGCCGGTTCGCCGCCCAGGGTGAGGCGCGTGACGGCGTGCGTCTCGGCCGGCCCGTACTGGTTCTCCAGGACCGCTCCGTCGAGTGCGGCCAGGAACTCGCGGATCTCGGTGGTCAGACGCAGCGCCTCACCACCGACGATCACCTCTGTCAGGGTCAGCGGCAGCGTATGCCGGTCCGCTCGCCGCGCCCAGGTCGCGGCGAGCTGCTGGAGCATGGACGGGGAGGAGTACATGCGCTGGACGCGCTTCTCGGCGAGCACGTCGAGCAGGCGGTCCAGGTCCTCCCTCGTGCGGTCGTCGATCACGGTGAGCGTGCCACCCGCCGCGAGCGTCACATAGAACTCCTGCAGGGCGACGTCGAAGCCGATGGACGACAACTGGGCCACACGACGGTGTCCGTGACCGTCCGCCAGCTTCCAGCCCACCAGGTTCTCCAGCGTGCTGTCGCACAGACCGATGCCCTTGGGGCGGCCGGTCGAGCCGGAGGTGAACAGCACGTGCGAAAGATGGCCGGGCAGCGCCTTCCGCTCGGGCCGGGTCGTCGGCGCCGCGCCGGCCCGCGCCAGGAACTCCCCGGCCCCGACCAGCGCCGCGGTACCGCCGGCGACGCACTGCTCGAATCCCGCCCCGTACACGACCAGGCCCGCGCCCGCGCTCTCCAGCATGTAGCCGAGACGGTCGGCGGGGTGGATCGGATCGAGCGGAAGATACACGCCGCCCGCCTTCATGATGCCGAGCATGAGCACGAACACGTCCACGCCGCGGTTCATGCAGACGCCGATCACCTGCTCGGGGCCGCACCCCCGGGCGCGGAGTGCGTTCGCCACCTGGTTGGCCCGGGCTTCCAACTCTGCGTAGGTCAAGGACTCCTGGCCGTCCGCGAGTGCGGTGCGGTCAGGGCTGCGCGCCAGCTGCTCGGTGAACGTGTCGACGATGCTGCCGCCGGTGTGCACGTCGACCGGGTCCCGGTTCCATTCCACCAGGAGCGTCTCACGCTCCCGGTCCTCCAGGGCGGACAGTTGCGACAGCGGGCGGTCGGCCCGCTCGGCGATGCCGGCGAGCAGTCGCAGGAACTGCCGGACGAGCCCCGCGGCCGTCTCCCCGGTGAACAGGTCCGTGCTGTGCACGAGCCGCCCCGAGAGAAGGCCGTCCCGGTCCTCCAGATACATTTCGAGGTCGAAGCGGGCCACGTGGGCGGGCATCGGCACCGGCGCGCACTCCAGGTCGCCGGGCAGCGTCGGCTCGGCGACGCTGTCGACGTCGAACCACACCTGGAACACCGGATTGCGGCCGAGGTCACGCTCGCCGGTCAGCTCCGCCACGACATGCTCGAAGGGGTACGCCTCGTGTGCGTAGGCGTCCAGGGTGACCTCGCGTGCCTGCCGCAGCAGCTCCGTGAAGTGCGGATCGCCGGACCAGCGCAGACGCAGCGGGATCGTGTTCACGAAGAAGCCGATGAGCTTGTCGAGTTCAGGACGTACGCGTCCCGAGACGGGGGAACCGGTCACGATGTCGCTGCTCGCGCTGTGCTTGGCGAGCAGCACGTCGAACCCGGCGAGCAGCACCATGAACAGGCTCGCGCCGTGGGCGCGCCCCAGCGCACGCAACTCGTCGGCCACGGCGACCGGGACGGTGAAGTCCACCTGCGCTCCGCGCCCGGAGGGCGTCCTGGGACGAGGACGGTCCGTCGGCAGGTCGAGGGAGTCCGGTGCCCCGGCCAGCTGCTCACGCCAGAAGGCGAGGTGACGCGCGTTCTCGGAGTCGTCCAGCATCGTGCGCTGCCACGCCGCGTAGTCGGTGTACTGAACCGGCAGCTCGGGCAGCGGCACGGAACGTCCCCGGGCCAGACCGTCGTAGAGGGCGGACACCTCCGCCCAGAACACGTTCATGGACCAGCCGTCCACGACGATGTGCTGGAACGTCACCGCCAGATAGTGCGTCGCGTCGTCCGTGCGCATCAGCCGCGTGCGCATCAAGGGGCCGCGGGCCAGGTCGAACGGCTCGTCCGCGCACCGCCGTGCCACCGCACGCGCTTCGGTCCCGGCCCGCTCGGGGTCCAGGCCCGACAGATCCGTCCAGATCAGCGGGAGGTCACCGGGCGCACCGATGACGACGCGCGGCAGGCCGGCCACGCTCACGAAGGTGCTGCGCAGCACGTCGTGACGGCGCCGGACCTCGTTGATGGCCCGCTCCAGGGCACCGACGTCCAGGCGTCCCACGATGCGCCACAGCCCCTGCACGTTGTAGAGCGCGGAGTCGGTGCCGACCTGGTCCAGGAACCACAGCCTCTGCTGTGCGAAGGAGAGTGGGGGATCGCCGGCGGCGGGGGCGATGGCCGGTACGGTGGCGCCGCCCGCGTGCGCCACCAGCTCCGTGAACGCGCGCACTGTCGGGTGGTCGAACAGGCCGCGTACCGGGACGTCCACGCCGTACGCCTCGCGGGTACGGGAGACGATCTGCGCGGCCTGCAACGAGTGGCCGCCCCGTTCGAGGAAGTCGTCGTCGATGCCGAGTTCGGCGCCGCCGAGGATCTCCGTCCACAGCGCGGCCATGCGCCGCTCCGCGTCGTTGCGGGGCGGCACCGGGGGCGCCGTCCGGGGTGCGGCGGGCACCGTCAGCGCGGAGCGGTCCACCTTCCCGTTGGCGGTCAGCGGCAGTTCGGACAGCTCCACGAAGATGCCCGGCACCATGTAGTCGGGCAGGCGTCCGCGCACGAACTCCCGCAGCTCGGCGGCGCGCGGTGAAACCGCCCCGGCCGGCACGGTGCAGGCGACCAACTGCTGCCCCAGAGCTGTCGGGCGTGCCACGACACAGACCTGGCGCACCTCCGGGTGCGTGGCGAGGGCCGCCTCCACCTCGGCGGGCTCGATGCGGTGGCCGCGGACCTTGACCTGGTCGTCGGCCCGGCCCATGAACCGGAGCGTCCCGTCGGGCAGCGTCCGCACGAGGTCGCCCGAGCGGTACATGCGGGTGCCGGGCGGGCCGAAGCGGTCCGCGACGAACCGTTCGGCGGTCAGCGCGGTGGACCCGAGATACCCGCGGGCCAGGCAGGGCCCTGCGATGTACAGCTCCCCGGTCTCCCCGTCCGCCACCCGGCGCAGCGCCCCGTCGAGCACGTGGATGCGCACCCCCTCGCCGGGGCGGCCCAGCGAGGGGATGCGTGCGTCGTCCGCGTGGCTCAGCGTGACCTGGACCGTCGCCTCCGAGGGCCCGTACGCCAGGAGAACCTGATGGTGCGCCGACCAGAGGGCGAGCATCTCGGCGGAGAGCGCCTCCCCGCCGACGGTCAGGGTGAGGGGCGTCGGTACCTGGGTGGGCACGAGCGTCCCGAGCACGCCCGGCGTGGTGGCCAGGTGGGTGACGGCGTGATCCCGGAGCAGGGCGAGGAGTTCGTTCCCGACGGGCTGTCCGCCCGACGCCGGAAGGACGAGGGTCGCGCCGCTGAGCAGGCCCGTCACGAGGTCGCCGAGGCTGACGTCGAAGTTCGGCGAGACGCCCTGCAGCACCCGGCTGCCCGGACCGATGCCCTGGCGGTCCATCGCGGTCGTCAGGAGATCGGTGAGCCCGGTGTGCGTGACCTGCACTCCCTTGGGCGTCCCCGTCGAACCCGAGGTGTGGATGACGTACGCGGGGTGCTCGGGGAGCAGCCGGGCGCGCCGCTGGGTGTCGGTCGGCGCCGTTTCCGGGTAGCCCATGGCGACATCCGGCTCTTCGCCGAGTACGAGCACGTCGGTGGCCGTACCGTCCGTGGCCGTAGCGTCCGGCGCCGTACCGTCCGCGCCGGCCCGGATGGTCAAGGTGGGGCGGGCACTCGAATGGAGTGCCGCGATCCGCTCCGGGTGGTGTGTGGGGTCCACCGGCAGATAGCACGCGCCGGACTTGAGGACCGCGAGCAGAGCCACCACCCACCGCGGGGAGCGGGGAAGCTCGACCGCGATCACCTTCTCGGGTCCCGCGCCGCGCTCGATCAGCTGGTGGGCCAGGCGGCTCGACGCGCGGTCGAGTTCCGCGTAGCTGAGGGTGGTGCCGGCGGCCCGCACCGCCGTGGCCCCCGGTCGGGCGGCCACCGCGGCGGCGAACAGTGCGGGAAAGGTCTGCGTGGTCATGACTGCGACGCCTCAGGTGCGCTCTCGGGGCCGGCGGATACGGGGTCGGGGCGCCTCGCACGCCGAAGGGCCGGCCGTGCCGGCCTGGCCCGTCCGAGCCGCCCGGCCAGCTCGGCAACGGTGGGTGCTTCGAACACGTCGGGGATGCGCAGATCGAGGCCGAGGCGGGCGCGCACCCGGCTCACGAGACGTGTGGCGAGCAGTGAATGGCCGCCGAGCGTGAAGAAGTCGTCGTCCACCGACACGCTCGGCTGCCCGAGGATCTCGGCGAACATCTCGCACAGTGCCGTCTCCTGCGATGTGCGGGGAGCGCGTCCGGCGCCGGACGCCGGGGCAGCGGGGTCGGGCAGCGCGTCGAGATCGAGCTTGCCGTTCGGGGTGAGCGGCAGCTCATCGAGCACCTCGATGCCCGACGGGACCATGTAGGAGGGCAGGCGCTCGGCGAGGCTCGCCCGCACGGATGCGGCGAGCTCCGTCGCGCGCTGTCGCCGCCCGGGGTCGTTGGTCAGCTCGTCGACGCGTTGGGGAGGGGGCGCCAGGGACCGGTAGGTGCCGGCCGCCCGCGCCGTACCGCGTTCCATGAGGACCGCGTCGAAGAGGTGCTCGCCCCCCGGCCCCGACCAGGTGACGGCGGCATGGAGGCCGAGGCTGTCGGCGAGGGCGTACACGTCCTCCGGGTCGACGGCCGTCCCGCCGGGACGGGGTGCGTCCGTGTCCGTGTGCACTGCGTGCAGTGCGGCGGCCTCGGCCTCCAGACGGGCGTTGGGGATGCCGGTCACCCGCAGCTCGCGAGGACGTCGTCCGACGAGCCGTTCCTCCAGGGCCGTGAGTGAGCCCAGCGAGTCCCAGTCCGTGCTGTCGGCCTCGGTCAGGTCTCTGACCTCCGCGCCCGTGCTGTACAGAACAGCGTCGTAGCGGTGGCGGGTCAGTTCGTTGTGCGTCCGGCCGCGGCGCAGCTGGATGTCCACGCCTTCGACCGCGGGCAGCGTACGGGCCAGGTACATGAAGCAGTCGGGATCGACCAGGAGTTCGCGCTCCTGGACGAGGTCCTGTGCCACCTGGGCCGCGATCTCCCGGGGGTCGCCGCCGTCGCGCGACCGGATGGCGGTGCGCAGCGTCCGCAGCAGTCGCACGTTGCGTACGTCGCCGACGAAGACGGCGCCGCCGGGCGCGAGATGCCGGACGAGGGCCTCCATGACGCCGGCGAGGTAGGAGGCACTGGGGAAGTACTGCACGACCGAGTTGAGGACGATGGTGTCGAAGTGGCCCTCGGGCAGACCGTCGAGCACGTGGGCGGCCTGCTTGCGCACCCGAACGCGGCCCGTGAGGTCCGCGCGGCCCGCGACGAGCTGCCGCAGCCGCTCCACCACGTCGTCCGATACGTCCGTGGCGCAGTACTCCTCGCAGTGCGGTGCGATCCGGGACAGCAGCAGGCCGTTGCCCGCACCGATCTCCAGGACCCTGCGAGGTGCGAGGCCGCGGATGCGGCGCACGGTGGATTCACGCCACTCGGCCATCTCCGCCTCAGGGATGGGGGCGCCGTCGTAGACACTGGTCCAGATCGCGAAGCTGTCCTCGACCGCCTTGCCGTCAGCCGGCAGAGCGTCCCGGTAGAGGGAGTCGTACACCGCCTGCCAGGCGTCGAGTTGGCGTTCCTCAAGGCCGGGCAGGCCGGCTGCGTCGGGGCGGGGGACGACATAGGCGGCGAGTGCCGGCTCGCCCGCCGGGGTCCGGCGCAGCCGCACGGCCGCGCGCTCCACGCCCGGGTGCGCCGCCGCCGCGGACTCGATCTCGCCCAGCTCGATCCGGTAGCCGCGCAGCTTCACCTGGTGGTCGGTGCGGCCCAGGCATTCGAGTTCGCCGTCGGCGGTCCAGCGGGCGAGGTCTCCGGTGCGGTACATCCGGCTCCCCGGCGCGCCGAACGGGTCGGCGACGAAGCACGTCGAGGTGAGACCGGGTCGTCCGAGATAGCCGCGGGCCAGCCCGAGACCCGCGATGTACAGCTCACCGGTGACTCCGGGCGGTACGGGCTGCAGATGCCGGTCGAGCACGTACGCGCGGTTGTTCCACAGCGGGACTCCCACGGTCGGGGCGCCCGGGGAACCGTCCAGGACCTTCGCCGTGGAGTAGATCGTGGTCTCGGTGGGGCCGTAGAAGTTGGTCGCGTCGGCGGCCAGCGCGTGCATGGTGGCGCCGAGTTCGGCCGGGAGGACCTCGCCGACCGTCAGCATGCGCAGCCCGCGCAGACTCTCCGGGTCCGCTTCGGCGAGGGCGTGCCAGAGCGAAGGGGTGGCCTGCATCAGCGTGGCGCCGCGCTCTCGGGCCGCAGCGGCGATCGCGCCTGCGTCCTTCAGCAACTCCGTTTCCGCCAAGAGGAGTTGGCCGCCCGTGGTGAGCGGCAGCAGAATCTCCACCGCCGCGATGTCGAACGCCGTCGTGGTGATCGCGAGGAACCGGTCCTGAGGGCCGGGCCGCAGTCGCTCGGCCACACACCCCAGCAGATTGGCCAGGGCGGCGCGGGGAATGACGACACCCTTGGGGCGGCCGGTCGAGCCGGAGGTGTAGATCACGTACGCCGGGTGCGCGGGCTCGACCGCGGGAGCCGGCAGCGGTCCGGACGCGGAACCGGGCAGCACCGCACCGCCGTGGATGTCAGGGCTGCCGGGGCTGTCGACGTCGTCGAGGCTGTCGAGGCTGTCGAGGCTGTCGAGCAGCAGCATCGGTGTGCCGGTCTCGGGCAGACCCGTCATCGCCTCGGCGGTCGTGAGGATCAGCGTCGCCCGGCAGTCCGTCAGGATGTGGGCCACGCGGCCCACCGGCTGGTCCAGATCCAGTGGTACGTATGCCGCCCCGGACTTGAGGACGGCGAGCATCCCGACCACTGTCGCCGCCGAGCGCGGCACGGCCAGCACCACGATGTCCTCGGGACCGATTCCCCTCGACCTCAGCGACCGCGCCCACCCGTCGGCCCGGTTGCGCAGTTGGCGGTATGTCAGGGTGTCCGAGCCGCAGCGGACGGCGACGGCCTCGGGGGTGCGGGCAGCCCAGGCGTCGAAGGCCGCGACCGGCTCGGCGTCGGCCGGCACCGGTGTGCTGGTGGCGTTCCAGCCCTCGATCAGCGTGGTCGCCTCGTCGTGACCGAGCGGCGACAGGCGCGACAGCGGCAGTTCGGGATGCGTGGCCACGGCGCGCAGCAACGTCTTCAGATGGCGCGCGAGCCGCTCCACGGTCGCCGGAAGGAACAGATCGGTGCTGTACAGGAAGTGGCCCGCCAGCTCCCCCTCGTCCACGGCGATGCGCAGCTCCAGGTCCATGCGCGCGCTGTGCCGGTCGCGGGGCAGGTCCGCCACATCGAGGCCATGGGGCTGTTCGAAGGTGTGGTCTCGCCCGCCGTCGAACCAGATCTGACACAGCGGGGTACGGCTGATGTCACGGGTGGGTGCCACCTCCTCCACGATGCGTTCGAAGGGCACGCCGTCATTGGCGTAGGCGTCGAGCGAGACGTCCCGGACCTTTTCGAGCAGTTCCAGGAAGGTCGGGTCGCCCGACCACGAGACGCGCAACGGGAGCAGATTGACGAAGAATCCGATGAGACCTTCGAGCTCGGGACGTGCGCGTCCCGAGGAGGGGGTGCCGGTGACGATGTCGGTGCTGCCGGTGTACCGGGACAGAAGCGCGTCGAAGGAGGCCAGCAGCACCATGAACAGGGACGCACCGTGATCACGCCCGAGTCTGCGCAGTCCCTCCGCGACGTCCGTGTCGACGGTGAACTCCACCTTCCCCGCGCGACCGCTGAGCGTGCGCGGACGTGGCAGATCGGTGCGCAGGTCGAGCGCGGAGGGGGCGGCGTCGAGCAGCTCCTTCCAGAAGCGCAGCCGGTCGGCCGCCTCCTCGCCGCGCATCCACTCCCGCTCCTGGGCGGCGAACTGGGTGTGCTGCAGGGGCAGCGGGGGCAGCGATGACGGGCCTGCGATGCGGAACGTCCCGTACAGGGTGCTGAGTTCACTCCACAGCACCCCCATCGACCAGCCGTCCACGACGATGTGATGGAAGTTGAGCATCAGGGCGTGCTGATCCGGCGCGAGTTTGAACAGGCGGGCGCGCATCAGGGGGCCGGCCGACAGGTCGAAGCCCTCGGCCGCGTCCGCGCCTGCGAGCCGGATCGCCTCGGCACGGGCCGGGGCGGGGCCCGGCGCGGAGAGGTCGACGAGGTCGAGGGGGAACCGCCCGGGCTCGGCGACGATCTGCCGGAGGGTTTCGTCCTCCTCCTCGAACCGCGCTCGCAGCGAGTCGTGCCGGTGCCATATGGCATCGAGGGAGGCCCGCAGGGCCGCCACGTCGAGCTCTCCGCCGATCGACCACAGTGTGTCGACGACATGCATAGGGGCTTTCGGCATCAATTGCTCAAGAAACCAAAGCTGCCGCTGTGCGAACGACGCAATGCCCTTGTCCTGTGCGCGAGGTATCCCGGCCGGCCGGGCCGCCCTCCCGGAAGTTCCCGTCGCAGTCCCCCGCAGGCGCTGCCTGATGAGGTCTTGCTGTTCAGGAGTGAGTTGGCTCATTTGTATTCCCCCCATCGCCCGACGCGCATCCGGCGTGCCCAGCGGCGTTGAGGAGCATATGCAGAAAGCGATTTTCAACAGATGGCCGGAGGTCGTCAGTTGGAGGCAGATCCGTATGGTAGGTGGCTGGTGGGACTGGTCGTATGCGAAGCGGGCCGCCGAATTCCCGATGTCTCGCCGGCGGGACGGCCATAGTCCCGGTGCTGCTCTTTGCGGCAGGATGCGGCGCGCTTCAACGGGAGAACGAAAGGCAAGTGGTGGCTCAAACAGCACGGTGGGTCGAGCGGTACGTCCCCTTTGCTCCGGTGTTATCGCACCCGCGGCTGCGGCGCGTATGGCCGGGGTTCATCGTTTCGTTCCTCGGCGACGGCATGAGTGCCGTCGCGGTCAGCTGGCTGGCGTTGCAGCTGGCCCCGCAGCAGGGCTACGGGCTGTGGGTCGCGCTCGCCGTGGGCGCCTACACGCTGCCGGGGGCCGCGGGGGTGGTGCTGCTGGGGCCGCTGATGCGTGGGCGCGGCGGAGCCCAGCTCCTGGCGTGGAACGCGTGGCTGCGGACAGTGGGGCTGGGCCTGATACCCGTCGCAGCCCTCTTCGACGTCCTGTCCATCGGCGTGTACGTGGGGCTGCTGGCCGCCTCGTCGCTCCTGCGCTCATGGGGCTCGGCCGGGTACTACACGCTGGTCGCGGAGATGCTTCCCAAGTCCCGGCATCTGTCGGCCAACGCACTGATCTCGACGCTCAGCCAGACCGGAATCCTGATCGGACCGGTGATCGCCGGACTGCTCATCGCCTGGGTCGGAGCGCTGTGGGCGCTGGCGGTCGACGCGCTCACCTTCGCGATCCTGGCGGTCACCTGCCGGTTCGCGCTGCCGACGATGCCTCGTACCGAGCGGGCGAAGCAGGAGAAGGACCGGACCGCAGGATTCCGGTTCATCGCCCGACAGCCGGCGCTCCTCGGCGTGATGGCACTGACGTTCGGCTTCTATCTGCTGTACGGACCCATCGAAGTCGGTCTGCCGGTACATGTCGCCGACGATCTCAAGGCCCCGGCCTCGGTCCTGGCGTGGCACTTCGCGGCATTCGGCGCGGGTGCTGTCGGCGGCGGACTGCTCGCCGCACACCTGGGGCGGCTGCCGCACTGGCTGGTCCTCAACGGCAGCGTGATCGGCGCGGGCCTCGCCCTCCTGCCGCTCGGCCTGGGAGCACCGATCGCCGTAACCGTGCCCTGTTTCGGTGCCGTCGGCGTGCTCTACGCCCCCTTCGGCGCCACCTCGACCGCCCTCATCCAGCGCACCGTCGGCGCGGACGACCTCGCGCAGGTACTCGCGGCCAGGAGCGCGCTCCTGGTGACGTCGGGCCCGGCCGGAATCGGGATCGGCGGACTGATCGTCGCCGGCTGGGGTGCGGGCCGCACTCTCCTCTCCGCCACCCTGGCCACGCTCGGTCTGGGTGTCGTCAGCGCCGTCCTGTGCGGGCTGCGCCGCGTCCGGCCGCGCCCCCTGCGGCCGACGGAGGTCAGCGGCGTCGTGCGCTGACTCCGCACGGTGCCGCCCGAGGGCTGTCCCGCCATCCCGGCGGGACAGCCCTCGGGCTCAACGCTCGCTGAGCGACTTGAGGATGGCCGGCGCGATGCCGTCCAGGACGGTGGGACTCATCATTTCGCCGTGGCGGCAGTCCAGCGGTACGTCGCTGACGCGGCCGGTGACGAACGGCTCCCAGCACCGGGCGGTGGGCGCGTCCGCGGGCCGCCCCCGGTTCGCGGTGAAGTAGAGCAGATCGCCACGGAACCGACGCGGCACATGCTCCTCGCGCAACTCCTGGTGGTGCTGGATCGTCTCGATCACACGCGGCAGTTCGTCCTCGGTGATCCCGTCCAGACCACCGATGGCGGCGCCCAGCGCATCGACCTGACGCTGCACGGCAGCGGAGGTCGCGCTCTTCGCCCGGGCCTGCCGCAGGCCCGTCAGCAGTTGCCCAAGGGCGTCCGCCGACGCCGGGTCAGGGCCCGATGCCGGGTCAGGGCCCTCCGGCTCGCTCTCGCCGGTGATCCGCGAGGAGGGGAACGTGTCCAGCATGGCGAGGAGTTCGACCTCCTCACCCGCCTCCTGAAGCAGGGTGGCGACGGCGTGGGCGACGAGCCCGCCGAAGGACCAGCCCAGGAGGCGGTAGGGCCCGCGGGCTTGGACGCCGCGCAGCGTGGCGGCGTAGTCGCGCGCCATCGCCTCCACCGAGCCGGGCCGCGCGGCGGTGTCGGCCAGCCCGCGCGCCTGGAGCCCGTACAGCGGGATCCGCGGGTCGATCCGGCCGAGCAGGCCGCTGTAGCACCAGCCGACTCCGCCGCCGGGATGGAAGCAGAAGAGCGGCAGCCTGCTGCCCGAGGCCCTAAGCGGCAGCAGCACGTCGAACGTGTCGTGCCGCGATCCGTCGGCGACCCGGCGGGCGAGCCCGGCGACCGTCGGCGCCTCGAACAGGTCACGGATCCGCAGCGTCACCCCGAACCGCTCGTCGATCCTGCGCATCAGCTGGATGCCGAGCAGCGAATGCCCACCGAGCGCGAAGAAGTCCTGGTCGACGCCGACCGTGCCGGTGCCGAGAACGCCGGCGAACAGGGCACACAGCTCGGCCTCGCCAGGGGTGCGCGGTGCGACATGCTGCGCGGACGGCGTGGGGTCGGGCTGCGGCAGCGCCGCCCGGTCCAGCTTCCCGTTCGGTGTGAGCGGCAGCTCGGGCACGACCACCACGGCCGAGGGCACCATGTAGGCGGGCAGCTGGCCCCGCAGGTGCGCAAGGATGCCGGACACGTCGGGCGCGTCTCCCGGCTCGGCGGGCACGGCGTACGCCACCAGGCGCCGGTCGCCCCGCACGTCGTGCATGACGACGGCGGCCCGGCCGACCTCCGGGTGGCCCGCGACCACGGCCTCGATCTCGCCGAGTTCGACACGGAAGCCGTGAATCTTCACCTGCTGATCGGCGCGCCCCACGAATTCGAGGTCGCCGTCCTTGTTCCAGCGGCCGAGATCCCCGGTGCGATACATCCGCCCGCCGGGCGGGCCGAATGGATCGGCGACAAAACGCTCGGCCGTCAGTCCGGGCCGGTTGAGATATCCGTGTGCGAGACCGGCCCCGGTCACATGGATTTCCCCGACGACGCCGGGCGGTGCGGGCCGGAGCGCGGAATTGAGGACGTACACGCCCTGCCGCGCCTGGGGCCGGCCCACCGGCAGGACCCCGGAGGGTGTTTCCTGGCCCGGTCGGATGTGGTATTCGGTGCAGTTCACCGTCGTCTCGGTCTGCCCGTAGACATTGAAAACAGTGGCTTTGGGATGACGGACGCGCCAGTTCTCCAGCATCTCGGCGCTGAGTGACTCACCGCCGAGAAGAAGTTCTCCCGAGGGTGAGAATCCGGCCTCCGCCTCGTCGAGGATCGCGACATGGCTGGGGGTCGCTTTGAGGAAGGTGGCGGGAAAGGAGGCGACACCGGCGAGTTCGTCATCGGTCGGCTCGGTGACCGAGGCCAGGCAGACGCAGCCGCCGACCGTCAGCGGCGTGCACAGGCCGGTGACGGTCAGGTCGAACGACAGGGGCGACGGGACGACCGCCACACCGGACATCCCCGGGTACGCGTTCGCGCACCAGCTCACGTAGTCGGCGAGCGCGCTGCGCGGGATCACCACGCCCTTCGGGCGGCCGGTCGAACCTGATGTGTAGATCACGTAGGCGGGATGCCGAGGATCCTGCACGGCTCCCTCGGGAGGTGTGGCCGGCAGCTGGGCCAGCCGGCTCAGGGTCGCCTCGTCGTCCAGCCGCAGCACGGGCATCCGGACGGCGGGCAGCCCGGTGACCGCGTGCGAAGTGAGCAGCAGCGCGGGCCGCGCGTCGTCCAGCATGAAGGCGATGCGGTCCGCCGGATACTCCGGGTCTATGGGCACATATGCGGCTCCGGCCTTGAGCACGCCGATCATCGCCGTCACGGCGTCCGTACCCCGAGGGAGCGCGAGCGCCACGAACTGGCCGTTGTCCACGCCCTCTCGGCGGAGGAGCCGGGCCAGACTGTTGGCCCGCGCGTCCAGTTCCGCGTAGCTGAGCCGGGTCCGGCCGTGGACCACCGCCATGGCGGTGGGCGTGCGTCGCGCCTGCGCCTCGAACAGGCCGAGGAAGCCTCCGGGGTCCGGCTCAGGGCCTGCCGGGCCGCGCCCCCAGTCCAGAACCCGCTCCCGGTCCTCGGGGCCGAGGACCGGGATCCGCCCGACGGGGATGTCCGGGGCGGCGGTTGCCCCGTCCAGAATCCGCAGGAGCGCGGCAGCCATCCGCTCCGCCGTCGCGCGGTCGAACAGATCGGTGGAGTAACGGAGTTCACCGTCGATGCCACGCGCGGCGCCCGCCCCGTCCGATCGCTCCATCAGCGAGAGCGCGAGGTCGAACTTGGCCACGGGTACGTCCACCGGCACGAGCCGTCCGGCGAGCGGACCCACGGCGAATTCCAGGTCGGCATCCTGGTGAACGGACAGCATCACCTGGAACAGCGGGTGCAGTGCCAATGACCGGGCCGGTTTCAGGAGCTCGACGAGGCGCTCGAACGGCAGGTCCGCGTGTGCGTACGCCTCCAGGTCCGTCTCCCGCACTCGTGCGAGGAGTTCACGGAATGTGGGGTCGGCCGACACATCGGTGCGCAGCACCAGTGTGTTGACGAAGAACCCGATCAGATCGTGCAGCGCGTCGTCGGTCCGGCCCGAAGTGACCGTGCCGATGGGAACGTCGTCGCCCGTACCGAACTCGCGCAGCAGCACGGCCAGTGCCGCGTGCAGCACCATGAACGGGGTCGCCCGGGTCTCCCGCGCCAGTCCCGCCATGGGGCGGTGCAGATCCGCGTCGATGCGGACCGGTACCGCGGCACCGCGCCCGCTGCCCACTGCCGGGCGCGGCCGGTCGGTGACCGGCGTCGCCTCTTGGGGTGTCCCGGCGAGCCGCTTCGACCAATAGGCCGACTGCCGGGCCAGGTCGCTCTCCGGGTCGCCCTCCGTGCCCAGCACATCACGCTGCCAGATCGCGTAGTCCGCGTACTGGACGGGTAGTTCGGTCCACTCGGGTGCGGCCCCCGTGCAGCGCGCGGCATAGGCGGTCCCGAGGTCGCGCACCAGCGGGCCGGTCGACCAGCCGTCGCTCGCGATGTGATGGATGACCAGTGACAGCACGGATTCCCTCGGCCCCACCCGGCACAGCAGAGCGCGCAGGGGGATTCCGGCGGACAGATCGAACGGGGCGGCAGCCTCCCCGACGAGCAGGTCACGGGCCGCTTCCTCGCCCGACTCCACGACACGGAACGGAACGTGGGCCGCTTCGGCGTCCAGGATCTGCTGGTGCGGCACACCGTCAATGTCCACGAACACGGTCCGCAGGCTCTCGTGGCGCTTCACCACATCGGTGAGCGCTGCCCGCAGCGCCTCCGGAACGATGCTTCCCCGGAGGTGTATCGCCAGCGGAATGTTGTAGGCGGCCGTCGGCCCTTCGGCCTGGTCGATGAACCACAGGCGTTGCTGTGCGAAAGACAGGGGGATCATGAGGACTTTCCCGTTCGGCTCCGAGCCTGGCTCGGGCAGGTCGGCAGACCGTCGATGAGTGTCGGCGCGGAGGTAGGGCTGTAGAAGGTCTCGGCACGGTTCCAGTGGGACAGCTGTCGCTCGAACTGCTCGGCGCGCCGGCCCGCGACGGTGTCCGCGGACGCACCGGGATGCGGGCGGACCGCCATGTTCCCGGTGCTGCGCCATTGCAGCCGGCCGGCCGGGTCGAGAAAGCTGCGCGAGCGATTCCGGTTGTCCGGGTGGATGCAGTAGGGCACGTCGAGCAGTCCGGTGCGAAAGGCCCGCAGCAGTGCCGTGCCCAGGGAGTCGTCCAGCGACAGCACGGACTCGATGAGGGCCAGGGCCTCGGAGCGGAGAGCGGAGGCGGGGCTCTGTCCGGCGGTCGCGGTGAGGTTCGCGCGCACCTGCCGTGCGTGGTTCGCCGCGGTACGTAACGAGCTCACGTTCTCGTCGACGGTCGGGATCCTGGAGTGCTCGGCCGGGGTCTTCACGATGAGCCGCTCGGTGCCGGTCAGCACCGCGAGTTCGGCGCTGCCCCGCAGAAGGTGCCCCGCCTTCGCGGGATCGTGCGGGTACACCCCCATGTAGGTGTAGATGACGACGTGCCAGTCGACTCCGGGGAGGAACTGCGCGGCGAGACTGCGCAGGGCGAGGACCGCCTCGACGTCCTGTTCCAAGGATGTCTGCTGGGCGTAGCTGAGCGACAGGCTGCGCAGTCCGTGCTGCTGGAAGAACATCGCCTCCAGCAGCGAGAGCGCGACGAGGAGGCTCGGCGGGCACAGCTGCCCGAGCATGCATCCGCCGAACGTCTCCATATGTACGCCACCGGCCGACGCGAGGAGTTCACAGGCACGCTGCCATTCGGCGACGGCCGTCGCCAGGGGGACCCTTCCGTACGGCAGGCAGTACGAGACCGGACCGCCCTCGCTCGCCCGCACACCCGCGTCGAGCATCACCTCGAAGAGGTCGAAGGGGGCCGCGGAGCCGTGCCGGACCTGGACCGGGAAGTCGTCTCCGACGAGACCCGCCAGTACCGCCCGGGTGTTCTGTGCCCCGTGCGCCACGATCGGATAGCCGTTCAGCGGTACGCCGTCCGAGCATGCCGCGCGTGCGGCCTCGTGGTCGCCGACCCTCGTGTAGCTGTCCAGTGTCAGGGTGCCGCAGGCAGGGAACCCCACCGCCTTCACCGCGGTCAGGCCCTGGCGCATCGCCTCGGGATCGGAGAAGCCCATGCGGGGCTGGACGACCGGAACACCGGTGGCCCGCGCCGAGTCCCGTACATACCGCGAGAAGACACTGACCGCGAGGTGTGGGCTGTTCACGTGACCTCGGTCGGGGTCGGTATCCGGGCATGGCGGGCCCCGGTGCGGGCGAGCGGCGCGACATCCTCCCGGAAGCGTGCCAGCTCGGCTTCTCCGGGGCTGAAGACCGCGTCGAACCCGGCGGCTAGGAGCGCGGCGGTGTGCTGGTCGCCCGCCCCGTCGATTCCCAGCTTTCCGCCGATCACCACTTTGGTGTCACGGCAGCCGGGCAACGAGCGGACCGCCCCCGCGTACGCGGGACCCTCGATGTGACCGTGGCCGTTGACCGTACTGACCACGACGAGTGCCGGCGGCTCGGTGCGGCAGAGCTTCATGAGGTCGGCGACTTCGGTGCATGCTCCCAGGTTTCGTACGTCGAATCCCAAGTCTTCGAGAAGCAATTGCAAGTAGACGAGATTCCAGGTGTGTGCATCCGACGAAATGGAACACACGACTGCCTTGGCGTCGAGCTCTGAGCGCACCTGCGCTGGCCTCTCATGTAGCGGAAGCGGCGACGGATCATGCGTCTAGGATGCCGCTTTGTCGACGGCATTCGCGATCCAGTCGGCCAGGTCTAAGTTCTGCCGTCGGGCCGCTGCCCGCCAGCGACGAATTCGGTCCTGACTCAGGACGAGGCGCAGCTGATACGCCTCGGGATCCGGCTGTGATTCCGTACCTTCCGGTGATTCACCGGCCGCCTTTATCTGCTTCCTGAGTTCATTTCGTGACCACCCGAACTTGATGGCGAAGTCCAGCCAGTGGTCCTGCTCCACAGGCGGAAGTGCGGCCACTTCCATGTGGTGCTGGAACGTCAGCTCCGCACGGCGTCGCGCAATGTCGAACTTCCGAGCCACCCAGGCATAGTTGCGCAGGGTCTGATAGTCGAGCTGTGTGCCCGCGATTGCGTCACGGTAGCGGGTGCGGTAGCACTGCTGACCGAAGATGATCCAGTCCCCGATCCACCACGCCGACGATTCGCTGACGTCGATGATCCGGTGTCCCACCGAGTGCCATGCGTCGAAGGGCAGGTCGTCGCAGAGCCGGAGGCCGAGCCGGTCCGCCGTTACGCCGTCCGTCCGGATGATCCGGTCGGTGATGCCCTCGATGTCCGGGGGGCGGAGGTGAGGATCTTGTTCGCCGTATCGTTCCTGCATCGGAGGATTCTTCTCAGGAGGATCCTTTGTTCTCGTGGTCAGCGAGTCGTGGCCTCAATGAGGCTCTTCGGGCGCATGTCGGTCCATTGCTCATCCACATAGGAGAGACATGCGTCCCTGCCCGACTCGGGAAGCACGATCTCCCAGCCGGCCGGCACGTCGATGGCAGCGGGCCAGAGCGAGTGCTGCCCCTCCGAATTCACGAGGACCATGTAGGTGGAGTCGGCGTCCTCGAACGGATTGGCCATACGGTACCCCTCGATTTCGTGGCGCTGTTTCGACTTCAGCGCCATGCCGATTGGAGAACGCCGGGTTCCTTTCCGATCGATTGCCAATGGTTGACCGGCGGCGCCCGTAGGGATCTTAGTAGCGGATTGGCTCAGCGGCAACGCTCTTTGGAGTCGCGATCCACGTGCCGCTGGGAGGCGTTGAGGGGATTTGGTCACCCTCTGCAATCCTCACTTGCCGTCATGCGCCGGTTGATATCGATTCCGTGCGTCTTGGTCCATTTTGATCTTGATGAGGTCACCGGGGCCGACGCGCGCCGGGACAGCGCCAGGGAACTGGGCGGCCGTCCCGGCGCGTTGAACCGAATACTTCAACGCTCCCACTCGTTCGCCAGGCGCCGGCATTTCTTTCTCGTTCCCAGCCCCTAAGGGCTGTCCTCCGAATAGCCGTCCCTGTTCTGCCGCTGCGTGGTCGAGGACGGGGAGGAGTCGCGCGGGGCATCGAGGACGGCGTCGTTGTCCCCGCGGTCGCCGATGGTCAGCCGTACGCCCCTCACCCGGAAGGGCCCGGGTGCGGATGCGCACCCGTTCCAGGGGCGGCAAGGGGCTCTCGTCGAGGGCGAGTTCGTGCCTGCCGGAGTTCCTCAGACTGCGATGGCCTGCCCGTGCGGCGGCAGTTCGTGGAGCACGGCGCCTCCGTACGCCCCGGTGGCGAGGTTGACGACGAGGTCTCCGGAGGCGGCGGGGGTGGCGCGGATAAAGGCACCGCCGTGGCCGTTCACCACGGTGAAGACCCCCCACAGAGGTGTCCAGGGATGGAGTTCGCCCTTGTCGTCGGGGAAGAGTTCGGCCGTCGGGCGGACCCGTCGCTGGATGACGTACGGGCCGTCCAGCGCGGCGAGCATCCGCTCACTCCACTGCTGCGCCGTCAGGCCCTCCGTCCAGCCGGGCAGCACTCCGCTGCCGCCGGCCAGCGAGGTGGGCTTGAGGACCAGTTCCTGACGGTGGGCCAGCGCGTACTCGACGAGATCGACGCGCTCGCCGCTCTCCAGGGTGACCGGTCCCGGGCGGACCATGCGCGTCCACGGCAGGATGCGATCGAGGCTGGCGAGCACGTCCTTGCCGAACAGTCCCCGGTTGCTCTCGTCGGAGAGCAGGGCGAGCGCCCCCTTGCTGGCATACACGGCCGAGTCCAGCGGCGTGAATATCCGGACCTCGCCGCGCTCGGCCGCGTCGAGGATCGGGTCCACCAGGCGCAGGGCCTCCGCGGACTCCAGCAGATCGCCGATCAGGAACACCCGGAACACGATGTCCACGGGCTTGTCCCCGAGCCGGACCCGGCCGTCCCTCGCCTCCAACTGTCCGACGTGGCAGGGGTGGGCATCGAGCCCGAGCCCGCGCCAACGCTCACAGAGCGCCTCCATGTACGGGAGCATCCGCTCGTAGCCGTCCGGCCAGTCGGCCAGGGCGACCACGGGACGGTCGCCGTGCCGGAATCCGCTCTCCACGATGATGTTGTTGACCTGCTCCCGCAGCGAGTCCACGAAGCCGAGCCTGTGGCGCTCGGCGAAGGACGCGAGGGGCGGGTGTGTGAGCAGCTCCCGGCACATGTCGGCGTTGTCCATGCCGGCAACGGCACTGCCGATGTTGAGCTCCAGCAGTTTGAAGCCCGTGTCGTCGACATACAGGTCGGCCCGGGTCTGACGGCTCACCGCCACCCCGCGGCCACGCATCACGGCGGAGATCTGGACGTCGGTCAGTCCGACCGCACGGGCGAACGCCTCGAAATCGCCGCCGAAGAGCAGATCGGGAAGGGCCGCCAGGGCGGTGCGCAGGTTCTCCAGGTCGCTGTGTATCCGCACACGGTCGGCGTGGCCGAGGAACAGCGGCCGGGACAGATACCTCCCTTCGTACATCCCGTCGAGCAGTTCCGAACCGGCCCGGCCTCCCGGCCAGGAGTGACCGGCGCCCCCTTCCTCGGCCAGCTCGGCAAGGTATTCGCGGGTCAGCGAGATGCGGTCCATGGCTCTCTCTCTACTTTTCGGTCGCCGTGATCCTGCGGCGACCGCGGATCAGTCCGACGGTGAGGACGATCGCGGCGAGCACGGCCGAGCTGATCAGCTGGACCCGGGTGTCGGGCCTCACGGCCATGAGCCCGAGCAGCGCGACCATGGCGGTGAGGGCGGCCCAGCTCAGGTACGGGTGTCCCCACATCCGCACCGGCGAGGCCGCCGGCAGGCGCGGGCGGAGGCGGAGCTGGGAGCAGGCGACCAGGATCCACACCAGCAGGAGCACGGCCCCGATCGCGTTGAGCAGGTGGAGGAAGATCGTGCGCGGCCACAGCAGATTGAGGACGACCCCGACGAATCCGAACGCGGCGGAGGCGAGCACGGCCGGCCAGGGGACTCCGGTCCGGCTGAGCCGGGCCAGCAGGGCGGGCGCCTGGCCCCGGCGGGCCAGGGAGAAGACCATCCGTGCGGCGGCGTAGGTGTTGGCGTTGAGCGCGGACAGCAGGGCGATCAGGACGATGAGCTCAATGATCTTTGCCGCGGCGGGCACGCCGATGTGGTCGAGGACGGCGGCGAACGGGCCCACGTCGAGGAACTCGTCGGACCAGGGCAGCAGGCTGACGATGACCACCATCGAGCCGATGTAGAAGATCGCGATGCGCCAGACGGCGCTGCGGACGGCGCGGCCGGTGGCGCGGGCGGGGTCGTCGGACTCCGCGGCTGCGATGGTGACGATCTCCAGGCCGCCGAAGGCCGGGACGGCGATGGTGAGGCCCGCCGCCACTCCGGCCCAGCCGTGGGGCAGCAGGTCGCCGTCGAGCGCACCGGAGTCCCCGCCGGGGAGCACGCCGATGATCGCCAGCACGCCGATCAGGAGGAAACCCACGATCGCCGCGACCTTGATCAGGGCGAACCAGAACTCGAACTCACCGAAGTTCGCGACCTCCGTGAGGTTGATCGCGGTGAAGACCGCCATGAAGAGCAGCACCAGCAGCCACTGGGGGACGGCCGGCAGCCAGCTGTGGACGATGACGGCGGCGGCGGTCGATTCGAGTGCGAGCACCACGACCAGGGTCAGCCAGTACATCCAGCCGATGGTGAACCCGGCCCACGCGCCGAAGGCGCGCTCCGCGTGCACGGAGAAGGAACCGCTGGAGGGGTACGCCGCGGCCATCTCGGCCATCATGCGCATCACCAGCAGGGTGAGCGCACCGGCGGCCACGTAGGACAGCACGATCCCCGGTCCCGCCACACCGATGCCGGCCCCGGAGCCGACGAACAGGCCGGACCCGATCACTCCGCCCATCGCGAGCATGGTGAGGTGGTGCGAACGCAGGGTGCTGCGCAGTTGTTCCTTCGGTGGCTCGGTGTTCGTGGGTGCGGCAGTGGTCATTCGAGGTCCTTGGATAAGTCGGGGGGACGTGAAGTCAGGCGGTTCGGTGCCCGTACGGGTTCGCCCGTGGAGTCGGCGACGCGGGGCGGCATCCTGGACCAGCGGATCGCCAGAAGTCCGGAGGCCGCCGCGCCGACGGCACCGAACGCCGCGATGACGTGGGGCACCGGGGCGACGGCGGTGGCGAGACCGGCCAGCGAGATGCCCGCTCCCTGGGCCACCCGGACGGAGGCGGAGGCCAGGCCGAACGCCTTGCCGCGTTCGGAGTCGGGGACCGAGAGGCTGTACTCGGCGTTCGCGGGGAGCTGGAACGCCGAGAACAGCCCGGACGCCGCCCACAGCACGCAGGTCACGGCGATGCCCGAGGACACCGGGGTGAGCATCAGCACCGCGCACGAGGCCACGGCCAGCGGCCCGAGCAGCTTGAGAGCGCGATCCGGCTTCACCCATCGGGTGATGACGAGCATGCCGACCACCGCGCCTGCCGGACTTGCCGCGAGGAGGAACCCCGCCCCGGCCGGTCCCTCCCCCAGGGTCTCCGCGTAGGGGGTGGCCAGGCCTTCCTTGCAGGCGTAGAAACCCGACACGGCGCCGAACGCCATCAGCAGGCGCAATCGGCGGTCGGCCCGGACCAGGCCGGCACCACCGGTGATCACACTCCACCGGGCACCGGCCGGCGCGGGGCCGCTCGGCCTCGGCCTCGGGCGCCGCGCGAGGCCGAACCGGGTGAGCACCGCCGAGAGCGTGAACGTACCGGCGTTGACCAGGAGCGCTTGCGAGGGGCCCAGCGCAGCGACCACCGCGCCCCCCGCCGCGAACCCGGCGAGCTGGCCGAGCTGAGCGGTCAGGTTGACGACCGCCGACGCGGCCAGATAGCGCTCACCGAGCGCGATCGTCGGGAGCAGCGCCGCTCGTGCCGCCATGTGCGGCGACTGGACCAACTGCACGGCGACAACCAGTGCGCACAACAGCCACAGGGGCGTGCCGGGCACGGCCATGACCGCGACCAAGCCCGTGCGGACCAGGTCGCACACCACCATCAGTCCGCGTCGTGGGTAGCGGTCCGCCAGCCAGGAGAGCATCGGACCGCCGACCAGTTCCGGCAGCAGGGTCAGGGCGTAGGTCAGTGCTGCCAGCCCCGCCGATGCGCTCCTGTCGAACACGAGCACAGCCAGCGCCACCCGGGCGAGCTGGTTGCCGCCCACCGAGATCAGCTGTGCCAGCCACAGCATGCGGAACTCGCGGATGACGAAGACCTGGCTGAAGCGCGGCACCGCCGGGGCCTTGCTCACGGACGCGCCACCGACTGCGCACGTCCGGCTGCGCGGATCACCGGAAGGTCCCCTTCCGCCACCGGCTCCCAGTCGAGACGGTACTCGGCGAGCACCCGGCCGATCGCGAGCGCGATCCGGTCGCCGCTGCTCGCACGGAACCGGTAGCGGCCACCGGTCTCCTTCGCCCCGCCGGTGCCGTTCAGGATCGCGCCCGCCTCGGGCAGGATCTCCGCATACATCTCGGGCACCCGGTCGAGGAGCGAGGTGGCCGACAGTACGCGGCAGGGCCGCACCGGCGGCTCCGGGATGAGGAGATAGCCGCCGGCCTCACCCGTGGGGCCGTGCGAGGCCAGTACCGGGGACTCGTCGAGTGCCAGCCGGGTGGCGATCTCCAGCAGGTCGAGCCCGTACACGTCACGCCAGATGTGCGGAAGTTCCGCGCCGCCGGCCCGCGCGGCCACCTCCAGGAACACGAGCCCGTCGTACTCCCCCGGCCCGGTCGGGTCGACAGTGAACACTTCGAGGTGGAACACACTGCTGCGGACACCGAGGGCACTCAGCACCACCTCCGAGTATCCCGTCAGCCGCCGTTCCAGCTCCGGGTCGTCGGCGGCCACCGACCCGAACGAGTCGCCCAGGGCGTAGTCCAGGCACGTGTTGAGCAGGCGGAAGGCACGCAGGACCCGTACCGTCCCGTCCTGGATCACCCCGTCCACCTGGTACATCGTCCCGCTGACGAACTCCTCGCAGACGTAGTTCTCCAGCGGGAGCGCGAGCGTCTCCTCCAGCGAACCCGGGGAGTTGATCAGGTAGATGCCCTGGCTTCCGGAGCCGTCACGGGGCTTGAGCACGACCGGGAAGCCGCACTCGGCGGCGAGCCGGCGTACCTGCTCGGGCTCGCGGGCCTCCACGAACCGCGGTACCCGCAGGCCCGCCGATGCCACCAGCTGTTTCATCGGCACCTTGTCGCGCACCCGCGCGATGTCCTCCGGCCGGGGGCCCGAAACCCCGAGCAGCTCGCGCAGGGCCGCCGCGGTTTCGAGGTCGCGTTCGAAGAGGGCGACGACATGGTCCACCGGACCGAAGCGCCGCACGATGTCACATGCCCGTTCCGAGACCGCCAGCCAGTCCGCGAGGTCGTCGACGACGACCACGGTCTCCGCCGTTCCGGCGTCGACGCCGCTGATACCCGCCGGCGGGACGAGGTAGGCGACCCGGTCGGTGGTGTGGTCGATGTACGCGGTGTAGTCGCAGCCCACGCCCTGATCAAAACGATTGAGGACGAGGATGTGCCTGCCCGCCGCAGCAGGGGCGTTCATTCGCCCGTCACCTCGCGGGTCAGGTGCATGAGCGCCGTGTACGGGGGGAGGTCGAAGTCGATGACGTCCGTCCGGAGCCAGCCGGCCTCGGCCAGCACGTCCGTCCACTCGTCCAGCGAGGGGATCATCTGTCCCATGACGGCGTGCGCGGTCTCGAAGCCGAGGGTGAAGACCGGGTGCCGTTCGGTGGACGGCAGGTCGGAGCGGTAGGTGTCGCAGATGATGAGGTCGGTGGCCCGGGGGAACGCCTCACCGATCAGCTTAAGGCTGGCCAGGCATTCGGCCCGCGGCCACAGGTCGTGTCCCATCATGAAGGTGCACACGAAGTCGACCTGGTCGAATTCGGGACGGGGTTCCATCCGGGTCGCGTCGCCGTGCACCACGGAGATCCGGTCGCTGAAGCCGGCCCGGGCAACCGACTCGGTGGCGAGCGACAGCGCTCCGGCGGCGAAGTCCACCCCGATCCCGCGGAACTCCGGGTCGCTCCCGGCCAGTTTGATCAGCCGTTCACCGCTGCCGCAGCCGAGATCGGCGCCGTGGCGCAGGCCGCGGTCCGCGATGATCTTGTAGAACACCGGGTCCACGTAGGAGAAACCCGCCTCGCGGGCCCCCAGACCGATGGCCTTGTAGTCACGGCGGACCGTGAATCCCTCGGGCCGGTTGGCGTTGCGGACCAGCTCCGGCATGGTGGTGAAGAGTTCGCCGCAGCCGCGGGTGAGCCAGTAGAAGAAGCCCTTCTTCGCCAGGGTGTCGGCGAACAGCGGGCCCGGCTTGGCCGTGGTGCGGTCCGCGCTGAGCACAACGACGTCGGCGAGGGCCAGGCCCCGGGCGATGGCCTCGACGGAGGGAGCGTCCAGGTCCTGCTCCCGGGAGAAGTCACGGAGGTCCACCGGCGAATCGGAGTTCTCCAGCCGATCCAGCAGGCCCAGTTCCCAGGACGCCGAGATGGCGAAGGCGGAGAGCGTGTGGTTGTAAAGGTCGTCAATGCCTGGACCGGTCATATTTCCTCCATGCTCTTGGTCTGCGTACTGGTCAGAATGTCGTCGACCGCCGCGATGAGAACGGCGGTCTCGGCAGCGGAGCCGACCGTCACCCGCAGTGCGGTACCGACGGGGTAGACACGGACGCCGCGGTCGAGCAGATCGGCCCCCCAGTCCGAGGTGCCACGCGGCGGCCGGACGTACAGGAAGTTGGCCTGGCTGGGCTCCGCCTCGAATCCGCGCCCCGTCAACGCGGCTGCCATGGCCTCTCGTTGCTCCCGGTTCCGGGTACGACGGTCCAGGACCAGCGTCTGATCGGCCAGGGCGGCCAGGGCGGCGGAGCACGCGGTGCTGCTGACACTGAAGGGCGTCTGCAGTGCACGCAGCAGGCCGATCAGCCGGGCGTTGCCGACGCCGTAACCGACCCGCAGGCCGGCCAGACCATGGATCTTCGAAAAGGTCCTGGTGGTCAGCATGTTGGGCAGTTCGGACAGCGCCTTGAGCGACGGCCCGGCGTCCGGCACGTCCACATAGTCGTAGTACGCCTCGTCATTCAGTACGACGGTGGTGTCGGGCAGGCGTCCCGCCAGGTCGGCGATCGCCTGCCGGGGCTGCCAGGCGCCCGTGGGGTTGTGCGGGTTGGACAGGGCCATCAGACCGACCCGCTCCTGCCGGAGGTACTCGGCGAGGTGCTCCTCGGGCGGCCACGCCCGGGTCAGTGCCGCGGTGCCGCACTGAGCACTCAGCATCGGATAGAACTCGAACTCGGGCTCATGGAAGAACGCCGCCCGCTCCGGCCCGGTGAACACGCGCCAGGCCAGGCTGATGATCTCGGCACTGCCCGCGCCGACCAGAACCCGGTTGAGCGGGACATCGTGCAGTTCCGCGATCGCGGCTTGCAGGGCGCCCTCCCCGCTGGGGTACCGGTGCAGCTCCGGGACCAGCGCATGCAGGGACTCGGCCACACCGGCCGGAGGTCCCTGCGGGTGTTCGTTGGCATGCAGACGCAGCATCGCTCTCCCGATTCGATCTTTCGACTACCGTATGAATCGGTACTGGATGACGACTGGACGACAACTGGACGACGAGTGGTCATCCCTCACACGGGGCGAGGGACGCATTGACGACACACGGGGAACCATGCGTGCGGATCCAACTGCTGGGCCCGGTCAGAGTGCTGCACGGGGCGGTCCGGCACGACGTACCGACGGCGGGACGGCGGGCCGTTCTCGGTCTCCTCGGGCTGGCCGGCGGCCGCCCGGTGTCCCGCGCGGAGTTCATCGACGCCCTGTGGTCGCACGACCCGCCCAACTCGGCGGTCAACGTGATCCAGACGCATGTGAAGCATCTGCGGAAGCTGCTCGAACCCCAGCGCTCGCCCCGCGCCCCCAGTTCTGTCCTGCCCTCCGCCGGCGACGGCTACGTACTGCCCACGGAGGCCTGCGCCGTCGACATCCGCGCGTTCCGAGGTGTCCTGACCCGAGCGGCAGCGGCCCGGCGGGCAGGGGATCACACGGACGCCCTCGCGCTGTTCGACTCGGCACTGGGGCTCTGGCGGGCCGACTCCCCGCTCTCCGACGTCCCTGCGCTGGCCGCCCATCCCGCGACCCGCGCCCTGGTCGAGGAACGGTTCGCGGCCCTGGCGGCCAAGGGCGAGACGTTACTGTCCGCCGGGGCCGCCGACGAAGCGGTCGCCCTCTTCGAGCAGGCAGCCCACGCACGTCCCCTGGACGAGGCCGCGCTGGCCCGGTTGATCCGTGGCTACGACGCCGCGGGGCGACGGGCGGCGGCCGTCGACACCTACCACGAGGTACGGCGCAGGCTGGCCGAGGAGCTCGGGATGGACCCGGGCCCCGAGCTGATCGCCGCCTACCAGGCGCTGCTGACGCACGACGCCCGGCACACCACGGGGCCCCCGATGCGCAGGCTGGTGCCCGCGACGCTGCCGGGTGACGTGCCCGACTTCGTCGGCCGGCAGCGTGAACTGGCCGAACTCGAGCAGGCCCTGACCCGGCCGGAGGGCGCGGCGGTCCCCGTGGCCGTGATCTCCGGAACCGCCGGCGTCGGCAAGACGGCACTCGCCCTGCACTGGTCGCACGGCGTCAGGTCGAGATTCCCGGACGGCCAGCTCTACGTCGACCTGCGGGGCTACGACCCACAGCAGCCGCTGTCCGGCAGCGAGGCCCTGACCCGGCTGCTGTCCGCGCTGGGCCTGCCCGCCCATGAGATCCCCCTGGACGAGGCCGATCGGGTGGCCCGGTACCGGACCGAACTCAACGGGCGCCACGTCCTCATCGTGCTCGACAACGTTTCCTCGGTGGAGCAGGTGCGCCCACTGCTCCCCGGAACGGGATCCTGCTCGGTGGTGGTGACCAGCCGTGACACCCTGGGCGGGCTGATCGCTCGGCACGGGGCCCGGAGGGTCAACCTCGACCTGCTGCCGATGAGCGACTCGCTGGACCTGCTGCGCAGGCTGATCGGTGACCGCGTGGACAGCAGGACGGGGGTCGGTGAGGAACTGGCGCTCCAATGCGTGGGGTTGCCCCTCGCGCTGCGGGTGGCAGCCGAGCTCGCGGCCACGCTGCATACCACCCCGCTGCCGTATCTGGTCTCCGAACTGGCCGACAGCCGGCGGCGCCTCGGCATGCTGGACTCGGTCGGCAATTCGGTCAGTGCGGTGTTCTCCTGGTCCTACGAGCACCTGCCGGCGGCCGCCGCGCGCCTCTTCCGGCTTCTCGGCCTCCAGTTCGGGCCCCATATCTCTCTGAGCGCGTCCGCCGCCCTGGCCGGGCGCAGTCCGGACGACACCCGCCAGGCGCTGACCACGCTCACCCGCGCACACCTGGTGCACTTCGTCGGCCCGGACAGGTTCGGCATGCACGACCTGCTGCGGGCGTACACCACCACGCTGGCGCACGACCACGTCACACCCGCCGACCGGGCGGGTGCCCAGCGGCGGCTCGTCGACTACTACCTGCACACCGCGTACGCCGCCACCACGCTCCTGGGCCCGCGTGATGCGATCAGCCTTCCCCCGCCCGCGCCGGACGTGCCGCCGGCGGCGTTCACGGACCGCGACAGCGCCTCGACGTGGTTCGCCTCCGAGCACCGGACCCTGCTCGCCGCGGTCGAATCGGCCCCCGACAGCCATGTGGGTCTGCTGGCCAGGGCGATATCGACCTACCTGGAACAGCGCGGCCACTGGCCCGACTGGGTGGCCACCCAGCACGCCGCGCTGGACGCCGCGCAGCGGCTGGACGATCGGCCGGGGATCGGCGCGGCGCTCGGTGAACTGGGGCGCGCCAACGCCAGGATGGGCCGCTACGGGGAAGCCGGCCTCCTCCTGCGCCGGGCCGTCCTGCTCTTTCACGAGCTCAGCGACCCGCTCGGACAGGCGCACTGTCACAACACCCTGACCCTGGTGTTCGAGCGGCAGCACGACTTCGCCTCCGCACTGGCGGAGGCGACCTCCGCACTGGCGAACTACCGGTTGGTCGAAAACCGGTTGGGCCAGGCCCGGGCGCTCAACAACATGGGCTGGTGCAACACCCGGCTCGGCCGGTATCCCACGGCCCGCGAATGCTGCGAGCAGGCTCTGTCCCTCCAGCGGGAGATCGGTGACCGCAACGGCGAGAGCGCCACCTTGGACACCCTCGGCCTGGTGTACCACCGGGTGGGACGGCACCGGGAAGCCATTGCCTGCTACGAACAAGCCCTCCGCATCTACCGCGAGTTCGGCGACCGGTTCAACGAGGCATCCCTGCTCACTCACCTGGCCGACTCGGCGGACTCGGCGGGCGATCCGGGAACCGCTCTGGAGGCGCGGAAGAACGCCCGTGACATCCTTGCCGAGTTCGGCCACACGACCGGCGCCGTCCAGGACTGACGGCCTCGTGCCGGGTGAGCGGTATCGACGGCCGGCCGAGCTCGCCCTCGGGGGTGATCGCCGTCCTGCGCCCGCCGCTGTCGCTCGTGGCCCTCCGACGCACCGCCCCGAGCTCGCACCCGACCCTGACGACCGTTCCGATCACGCCAGTTGCGGACAGATCATCGATTTCCGATACGGCCCGGTGTTCCCCAGACTGCTGTCATGGCAACACCGTCCCATTCGCCACGATCCCGGAGACACCGCCATGCCACGCGTACTCCTCGTCGAAGACGACCCCTCCGTGCGCGAGGGCGTCGAGATCGGGCTGCGCCGGCGCGGGCACGAAGTCCTCGCCGCCGCGACCGGCGAGGCCGGTCTCAAGGCACTGCGTGCGTTCCGCCCCGATCTCCTGCTGCTCGACCTGATGCTGCCCGCCATGAGCGGCGTCGAGGTGTGCCGCCGGGTGCGTGCGGCCGGCCAGTTGCCGATCATCATGCTGACCGCGCGCGGTGACGACACCGACATCGTCGTCGGGCTGGAGGCGGGCGCGGACGACTACATCGTCAAGCCCGCCCGCAGTGAGGTCATCGAGGCTCGTATACGCGCCGTGCTGCGCCGCGTCGAAGGCCCGGTCGACGCGAGGCCCGCCGTTGAGCACCACGGTGAACTCGACATCGACCGCGCCGGTCACAGCGTCGTCAAGTCGGGCGACCAGATCGCCCTGGCGCCCTCCGAACTGAAGTTGTTGCTGCACCTGTCCGCCGTGCCGGGACAGGTCTTCAGCAGACAGCGGCTCCTGGAAGAGGTCTGGGAACACAGCTACCACAGTGACGTCCGGCTGGTGGACGCCTGTGTGCGCCGGCTGCGCGCCAAGATCGAGGACCCGTCCCGGGATCCCCGGTACATCCAGACCCTGCGGGGCTTCGGCTACCGCTTCGGTCCGCTGTGAGGATGCCCGGGGCGACCGCCGCGTTCGGGCTGCGCACCCGGCTGGTGATCGCGTTCCTGCTGGTGGCCGCTGTCAGCGCTGTCACGACCGCCGCGTTGACCTATCGGGAGGCGCGCAGCGCGGTCCTCGTGCGTGCGCAGGACACCGCCGTCGTCTCCTTCCGCGAGGAGGTCGAGCGGTTCGCCCCCGGCCTGCCCCTGGACGTGGAGTCGTTGCGGTGGGACCTCTTCGACATCGCGGCGCGCGCCAAACCGCATCCGTGGATCGTCTTCGCCGAGTACGGCTCGTTGCGCGTCTCCTCAGGTGACAGGTCCGTCTCCGGTGTGCTGACCGCGGAGCTTCGCCGCACCGCGCTCACTTCGCCGCACGGCAGCTTCGAGCGGGTCGTCAAGGACGGGAGCGCGTATCTGACGATCGCCATGCCGGTGATGACCCGGGTCGTCGCCGGCGGCGGCGCGGTGCCGAGCGGCCTGGTCCTCTTCGCCGTGATGCCCATGACGAACGAGGAGGTGGACATCGACGCCCTGGTGACCGCTGCCCGCGACGGCGCGCTGCCGGGGCTGGCCGTGGCCCTGGTGCCCGCGCTGCTCTCGGCGCGCAGCGTGCTGCGCCCCGTCCGTGAACTGCGGCGTGCCGCACACTCCATGGGCGGCGGGCAGCTCGACACACGTATCCCCGTACATGGCCGGGACGAGTTGGCCGACCTGGCCAGGACGTTCAACGAGTCGGCGGCCCGCCTCGAACGCTCGGTGCAGGAGTTGCGGGACGCCGGGGCACGGGCCCGGCGCTTCGCCTCGGACGTCTCGCACGAGTTGCGCACCCCACTCGCCGGTATGCTCGCCGTCACGGACGTGCTGGACGAGGACGCCGCGGCACTCGCCCCGGACACCGCGCGGGCGGTGCGCCTGATCAGCGCCGAGACCGGCAATCTGGCCGTACTGGTGGAGGATCTGATGGAGATCTCCCGCTTCGACGCCCGCGCGGCGGAGCTCAACGCCGACGAGGTGGACGCGGCGGAGGCCGTGCGCAGCACCCTGTCCGGCAGGCAGTGGCTCGGCCGGGTCCGCGGGGAGCTGCCCGACGGCTTCCGGATACGCCTGGACCCGCGTCGCTTCGACGTCATCGTGGCCAACCTGGTCGGCAACGCCCTGCGCCACGGTGCCGAACCGGTCACCGTGCGGCTGTCGGCACACAAGGGTGCGCTGATCACCGAGGTGCACGACAGCGGCCCCGGGATCGCACCGGACGCGCTGCCGCATATCTTCGACCGTTTCTACAAGGCGGACACCGCACGTTCCCGCTCGTCGGGCAGCGGCCTCGGGCTGGCGATCACGGAGGAGAACGTACGGCTGCACGGCGGCACGATCCGCGCGGAGAACCCGCCCGGCGGCGGAGCGCTGTTCACGGTGGAACTCCCCTTCGACGGGCCCGCGTCCGGGAGCGACGCGCCGGCCGGTCCGTCGCCCGCACACCGTGCGGGGCCGAGGGACAGCGGAGACCGGACGGGGGCCACCGCGTGAGGGAGCCGGCGCCGCGTGGGCGTCGAGCACATGGGCGTCGAGCGGTCCGGCTCGCCGCGCTGCTGGTGCTCGCCGCGGGCCCGCTGATGGGCTGCGGTGTCCGGGAGACGGCCGTGATCGAGGCCGGGAGACCGGCTGTCGCCGATCTGCTTCCCCCGCGCGAGGGACGCGTGCTGTTGTTCTTCTTCTCCCCCGCCAACGAACTGCTGCCCGTGCCACGGACCGTCGAGGCGCCGTGGCGAAGCGGCAACGCGGGCTCCGAGCCGCACGGACAGGACGAGCCGCACGGACAGGACGGCTCCGGCGGGTCGCTCCCGGCCAGTGAGGGGACGGGCGAGTCCCTCTCGCCGCTCGCGGCCGTCACCGCCCTGCTCGCCGGACCGGACAAGGCCGAACGACGGGCCGGGCTGCGCAATGCTCCCTCGATGCCCGGCGCGGCATCCGCCGCGGAACGGATCGTGACGGGTGGCCCCGCCGTCGAGGTCGAACTGCGCCTGCGGGTGAAACGGCTGACCGCCCCCGCCCGCGACCAGATCGTCTGCACGGCCGCGTACGCGGCGCACGCGCAGGGGGCCGTGTCCGTAAGACTCGTCGGGCAGGACGGGCGCCTCGCCCCGGCCGACTGCCCCGTTCGCCCGGTCGAGGTGCCGGCGCGCTGAGCCGTGACCGAAGGCGTGCGGACGGCCGGACACCGGTCCGGCACGAAAAGGGAGCGGTCCGCCGGAACTTCCGTTCCGGCGGACCGCTCCCCCTCGACTCACCCGGGGCCGTGCCCTGCCCGTCGGGGTCTCACCCGATCGCGCGACGCCCAAGGGTTCCGGCCCCGTGATGCCTCACTTGCCGAAGAAGGCGTGGTGGATCGTGACGGTCGACCGGTTGCCGTCCTTGTCGGTGACAACGGCCTTCAGCGAGATCGCCTTGTCCTTCGCCGGGGCGCGGACCTCGATCCTGTCCGCCGTGACCGGGGTGGGCAGCCACGTCGTGCCGTCGTACGACACCAGGACCCGAAGGGTCTTCAGGTTGGCACCGGCCGCCGCGCCCTGCACCTTGACGGGGACGGTCAGCCTGCTGCCCGCCGGAGCGGTGGAGTCCAGCGCGAGCTGCGGCAGGAAACGGACCGTGGAGACCGGGAGCACGGTCGGGCTCTCGGTGCGGGCCGAGTGGAAGGTCCACGAGGCGTCGATCCGGGTCCCGGTGCGGTTGAACTTCGGGTTCCGGTGGATCGTGGTCGACACCGTGTACGCGGCGGAATCCGACGGCAGGGTGAAGGGCTCCTGGTCGATGGCGGCGTCCTTCTGCACGTACAGCTCGCCATTGCGGTGGATGGTGGTGCTCGCACCGGAGTACTCGGCGAACCCGGAATGGCCCGCCCCATCACTGACCAGCGGGAACGCGCCGAAGATGTCGTCGCCGTCGCGGACGATCCCCTCGTCCGCGTTCATCCGCGGTCCCATGACACCGATGTTGTAGTCCTCGGTGTAGGTCTTCCCCGCGGTGAACCGCTGCGGCCCGCCGAGCTCGTACGCCGAGTCGAAGCCGCGGTAACCCGTCGCGTCCTTCTCGCCGAGTACACCCGCGACGATGTTCCAGGCGGCCCCGTCGGCCGTGGACAGATACACATTCCGCGTTCCCGGTGCCGACTGCACGGCGAAGGGAGCGTCGAAGCCGCCACCCCAGTCCAGTAGGCCGTGCGCCGCGAGGGCACCGTCAAGGCCGGGTACGGACGACCCGATCTTCGCCTTCACCAGGGCCATGTCCTTGGCCGTGTAGGTCTTGCTGTAGCCGGTGGCCAGCTCCTGGACCGGGCCGCCGGTGAGGACGTTGTATTCGGTGGTGCCCCGCGCCCAGTTGGCGGACCACTGCTGGGCGAGGGAACCGTCGTCCATCTTGGGACCCTGGTACGCGGTGCGGACGTTGTCGAAGCTGCTGAAATCGGCCCCCTCGATGATGTAGGTCTCGGGTGTGCTCAGGGTGTTCATCATTCCGGCGCGCGTGGGGCGTGCGGCCGCGTCCGGCACCTTGAAGGTCACCGGCCGGGTGGTCCGGGCGTCGAGGGTGACCGTGGTGGGACCGGTCACCGAGAGCTGCGGATTGTTGATCAGATCGGCGCCCTTGTGCGGGGCCGCGGGGTCGACCAGCATGTTGGCGGCGAGGCTGTAGGTACCGCGCGGCAGCCGGACCGTGGTGGAGCCCGACGACAGGTCCGGGAAGAACCGCCGGCCTGCGGCGGACTCGCGGTAGCCCTTCAGGTCGGCCTGCCAGCCGGTGCTGGGCTCGCCGTCCCGTCCGATGGTCTTGAAGGTGACGTCGTACGACTCGCTCTCGCGCTCCGCGGCTGCCGCGGTGCGCACGGTCTGGCCGCCCCCGGACGCGACGACCGTGGCCGAGTACGAGCCGTCGACCGTACCGCCGAGGCGGGTGTCGGCCGTCAGGTCCACGGAGGCGGTGCCGCCCGCCGGGACCGTGACCCGCTGCGCTCCGAGGGTGAAGAACCCGGCCGCCGCGGGCTTTCCGTCCCCGCCGGTGGGTTCCGCCAACGACAGGTCGAGGGTCACGTCGGCGGTGCCGTTGTTCCGGTACGTCACCTGCTTGGTGACGGGGGTGTCGTCGGTGTGCGGCCACGGCTGGGTGCCCAGGCTGACGGATCCCGGTTCGGAGACGAGCGTCTGGTCGATCGCCTTGTCGACGGCGAGCCGGCCCGAGCCCTGCTGGAAGACCGACTGGGAGCTGCCCTTGGCCGATCCGGTCAGGACCGCCTTGATCTGTGCGCCCGTCCAGGTGGGGTTCTTCTGCTTGAGGATCGCCGCTGCGCCCGCGACGTGCGGGGTCGCCATCGACGTGCCGTCCATGCTGATGTATCCGGGAGGGTTCTGTCCCGCGGTGCCCGCCGCCGCGGCCGCCGTGATCCCCACGCCCGGCGCGGTGATGTCGGGCTTGACGGCGCCGTCCCCGGTGCGGGGCCCGACGCTGGAGAAGTCGGCGATCAGGTCGTTGTCGTCGACGGCGCCGACGGTCAGGGCCGCGTCGGCGCTGCCCGGCGATGCGACCGTGCCCTGTCCCGGGCCACTGTTGCCCGCGGCTACCGCGAACAGGATGCCCTTCTCCGCGGAGATCTTGTTGACCTGGGCTTCCATCGGGTCGATCCCGACGGTGTCGGGGCTGCCCAGGCTCATGCTGATGATGTCGGCGCCCTGGGCGACGGCCCAGTCGACCCCCGCGATGATGCTGGAGTCGTCGCCGATGCCCCGGTCGTCCAGCACCTTGGCGTTGATCAACCGGGCCCCGGGCGCAACGCCCTTGAACCGCGGGTCCTTCGCGCCCGTACCGGCCGCGGTGGAGGCCACGTGCGTGCCGTGACCGACATGGTCCTTGGCGTCCGCGGAGCCGCTGAAGTTCCGCTCCGCCACCACCTTGCCCGCCAGATCCGGGTGGGTGGCGTCGATTCCGGTGTCCACGACAGCGATCTTCACACCCGTGCCGTCGTACGAGCGGGCCCAGGCGGCCGGGGCACCGATCTGACCGGTGCTGCGGTCGAGCGTCGCCTTGCGTACGCCGTCCAGCCAGATCCGCGAGATGCCGGAGGCCGTGGCCGCCGAACCGTCGCTCCGCTGACGGGTCAGGGCGTCCCACAGCGCGCCCGTGCTGTCGGTGGTGGCTGTGGTGACGGCATCGGCGTCGAGGGCCGACAGGGTCCGGCGGACGGTGGTGCCGTCGGAGGAACGCACCTCGGCGCGGGCGGACTCGGCCGCCGATCCCCGGTAGCCGACGATCACCTTGAGTCCGGCCCGGTTGGCCTTGCGGCTCTCCGGCTTGGCGAGTGCGGTGATGTCGAACAGCCGCTGGTCCAGCGTGCCGTCGGCGATCAGCCGGCGGGCGTCACGCGGCACCACATAGGTACGGCCCTCGTAGGTCTGGGTGAAGAAGGGTATGTCCTCCCGCCCCTTCGCCCGCTGGATTCCGCCTGCCCGGCCGCGGGAGTCCACGAGGACCCGGTCCCCGGTGATCAGGGTGACGGTGTGCTGAGTCCGGCCCGCTGCCCCCAACTCCTTGGCCGCAACCGGGGATTCCGTATCCAGACCGCTGATCTTCGCCGATGCCGGGCCGGTCATGCCCGCCGTGAGGGCGACGGCCGCAGCGATGACGGCACACGCCTTCTTTGATTGTCTACGCAAGATTGCCCCTGCTCAGGAGTGAATCGGGCGGGCGAAGGCCCAGCCCGCACGGGGCGCATTCGGATACGTGTACGACCCCGGATTTCTGAAGTATGCCGGGGTCGCTCGGACGCACTCAATGATCGTTGTGTAACAGCCGCTCGGAGTGATCGGGCTTACCCGGAAGGGGTGTTCGGCCCCGGATTCCCGGCACACGCGGCCACTTGGGCGTGTGGATCCACGGGCGGACGGCACTCGGCCGTGTCCCCGCACAGCCGGACCTCGCCCGCTTCCTGGACATCGGAATGCCCCACGCCACGGCCCCGTGCCTCCCCCGGGCCCGACCGGATCAGTCGGCCGTGCCCGGCTTGGTGCCCCAGATGTACAGCGCGTCATCGATGTCCAGCAGGTCCCACAGGGCCGCCGCGTCCGCGAGCCGCAGGTTCACACAGCCCGCCGAACCGCCCCCGTCGAACAGACCGTCGGGGCGCCCGTGCAGGGCCTGGCCGCCGTCGAAGAACTGCGAGTAAGGCATGGGCGCGTTGTTGTAGATCGTGGAGACGTGGTCGCGGTCGCGCCAGTAGACGGCGTGCCAGCCGGTCCGGGTCTCCTCGTCGTCGCGCCCGGTGCGGATCGGTACGGGGTCGAAGACCACGTTCTTGCCGGTCTGGACCCACAGGAGCTGACGGTCGAGGTCGACGCAGGTGACGCGGTAGGAGCGCTGGGGGCAGTCACCGGCGGCGTTGGGGTCGGCGCCTGCCTTGACGGCCGTCATCGTCCGGTACGTGACGAGGTTGGCGTAACCGTCGGCGGGGGTGATCGACCGGGAACGCTGGAAGGTACGGATCGCCGCGCAGTCCTCGGGGGACTGCGCACCGTCGACGGTCCGCTCCAGGTACTCCTCCATGGGCCGCTGATAGGGGCCGGTGGCGGCGGTGCACGCCTCCGCCCCGGCCGCGGCCGCCGCCGTCCCGGGCAGCGCTGCCGTCAGTCCCGCGCCCACCACGGCCAGCACCGCGATCCGCCGCCGCACCGCACCGCACCGAAGCCCCGCCCGTACGCCCCTCCCCCGTACCGCTGCCGCCCGGTCGCCTCCTGCGGACGGCCCTCCCGTACGTCCGCTGGTATCCGCAGACCTCATGCCGACCTCCGCGTCTCGTGCGGCACAGCTCCCGGCGACGTGTGACCACCGGCGCTCACCGGGCGACCGTCGCCCCTGCCACCCCACAGCTATCAGGAGCGGCCCGTCCGCGCCGCGCGGAGTATGCCGAACCGGTGAGGCCCCCGGGACGGCACACGGGGAACGCGGCCGTCCGGGGGCCTCACCGGTTTCGGGGAGGGAAATGGGTCACTTGTACTTGCCGGGCTCCCCCCGCTTGTTCGCGACCTTGACCGTCACGGTCTCACCGGCGTTCTGCTCGGTGATCACGTACGGGCCGTTCACCGGGTTCTCCGGCAGGACGTAACCCTCGGGTACGGCTGTTTCCAGCAGGTAGTACGTCCCGAGCGGCAGTTCGTCGAAGACGCAGGATCCGACGGTGTCCGTGGAGCAGCCAGGACCGGTGCGGGTGTCCGGCGGCACGGTGCCGTCCGGGCGGGTCTGGAGACCCGCGACCCCGTTGGACTCGCGCCACAGCTCGAAGACGGCCCCGGCGAGCGGCTTGCCGTTCTTCGCGTCGGTCTTGGCGACCTCGATGGTCGACTCCTCGGTCGGCACCGATGTCCTGGTGTTCACCGCGGTGACGGTGACACCGTCGGGTGCGTTCGCGTCGGTGAGTACCAGCGGGCCGAACACCGCGGGGTCGGGCAGGTCGTACCCGGCGGGTGCGGCCGTCTCCCGCCAGTAGTACGTACCGGTCTCGACGGTCCTGGTGCACCGACCGTCGGCACCGGTGGTGCAGGAGGTGCCGACCTGGGTGTCGGGAGTCCCACCGGTGGTCTGGAGACCGGCCACCCCGTTGGTCTCCTCCCACAGCTCGAACACCGCGCCGGGCAGCGCCTCACCCGTCGCCGCGTCCTGCTTGACGACCGTCACGGAGCCCGGGACGGGCGTCCTGTCGTCCTCGACGGTGATACTGACGCCGTCCGGAACCTGTGCCTGGGTCAGCGTCAGGGGCCCGAAGACCGTCTGCGCGGGCAGCTCGTAGCCGGGCGGGGCCGCGGTCTCGCGCCAGTAGTACGTACCGAGGTCCACCGTCCTGGAGCACTCGCCGTCGGCACCGGTGGTGCAGGAGGTGCCGACCTGGGTGTCGGGAGTCCCACCGGTGGTCTGGAGGCCGGCCACCCCGTTGGTCTCCTCCCACAGCTCGAAGACCGCGCCGGGCAGCACGTCACCGGTCGCCGAGTCCTTCTTGACGACCGTCACCGGGGCCTGGGGCGTCGGGGCCGAGCAGTCCGGCAGGTCGCCGTCGAACGGGTAGGCGTGGAATTCCTGGCCGCCGCCCCCACTGGCGGAGCTGGTGTGGGTGAGGGAACCGGTAGTGAAGAAACGGCCGTTGACACCCGGCAGGGAGACGGTCGCCTCCGAGGCGGGGTTGCCGATCAGGACGCTGCCCTGGAACTGACCGGTTCCGGCCAGGTTCACCGTCGTGGCGTCCGGGAAGTTCCACAGCAGCCGCGGGCGGAGCTGGTTGAGCGGGTCGGTGTCCGCGATGCCACCGCTGAAGGTGCTGAGCGTGCGGGAGGTCCCGAGGACGTTCACCAGGACGGTGGCGCCCGCGGGAATGTTCTGGAAGACGAGGCCCTGCTGGGCACCGGTGCTCGTGGTCATGTCGAAGTCGACGTTGAAGACCTGGAGGGCCGAGGTGTTGTCGCCGGTGAAGAGGGTCTGGCCGCCCTGGTTGACAGCGGTGCCGGTGGCGGGCCGCGGTCCGGCATCCGTGCGCGCGTAGCACTGGCTCGCGGTGGTGAGCAGGCCGGGAAGCTGCGCGTACGGTGCGGCGGCGTCCGGGTCGGCGGTGACCGTGCCCTCGATGGTGCCCGTGGCGGTCCCCGCGTGCCGGACGACCCCGCCCTCGGCGAGCAGACGCTGACCGGCGGCCACGGAGACGTTGCCGCCCGTGGTGAGGAAGTCCGCGCCGTCCGGCGGGGGGACCCGTGAGCCGACGCCCACGATGCCGACGTTGTAGATCGCGCTGCCCGCGGCGCTCTTGTTCTGGTCGAAGTCGCCCAGGACGACGAGGCGGCCCTCGGCCTCGGCGGCGCGTTCGCGGACCCGGTAGTCGCCGCCCGTGAAGATGTTGATGCCGTTGTCGCGGCCCATGATCGGGCCGTTGCTGACGGGCGGGTACGGATCCGGGCAGTCGCCCGGGACGCAGGGACCGAGGCCGCCGGGGAGGGGCGCTGCCAGGGCCGGTGTAGCCGCGGCACCGAGGGCGATGACGGGGGCCGACGCGGCGGCGACCATGTACGCGAGTCCGGTGGCCCAGGCTCGGGTGCGTGGGCGTCCGGTGGGCCCCCGGCCGGATAGCTGGGTGAGGAGTTTCATATGTGGCGTTGTCGCACGCGCGCGGGGGATGACCCGTGCGGGACACTCGCTCCGAGCCGTTTGCCGCACGACAGATCACCCGACCGGGCCGGTGGCGCCCGGACGGAGACGGGGCGAACCCGTGGAGCGGGACGCGGCACTCGAAGCCTCCCGGACCATGAGCCTGAAGGGTCCGGCCGCTGTCGCGCCAGGTGCGTCACGGCTGCTGGCGGGTGATGCGGGTCGCAGGAGCGACCGGGTGATCCGTTCGCGCCATTGCCCGACGAGGACGGGATCGGCCCGTGACGCTCGTAGGTGGCCGGGCGGCGCTCAGTCGGAGGCGCCCCTGAAGAAGTCGATCAGGCCGAACGGTGCGCGGTCGCCGAGGCAGAGGTCCAGGATTTCGTGGGCGTCCGCGTAGAAGGATTCGCTGCGCGGGAACAGCGCCTCCTCGTAGACGGCGAGTGCCGCCTCGATGTCGTCGGGGTGAGCGGCGATCGCCCTGCCGAGTTCGGCCCCGTCGAGCATGGCCAGGTTCGCGCCGTCGCCGGACGGCGGCATCAGATGTGCGGCATCGCCGAGGAGCGTCACCCCGGGCACCCGGTCCCACCGGTGTCCGTCCGGGAGCGTGTGGATCATACGCGCGACCGGTGCGGTCCCGCCCTCGGTGATCAGCGCGGTGAGGTGCGGGGCCCACCCGTCGAACTCGGCCGCGACCTGCGCGCTCGCGGTGGCGGGGTCGGTGAGGTCGATGCCGGCGATCCACTCGGCGGAACGGTTCAGCTCGATGTACGTGTGGAGGATGTTCCCCGCCTCGCGGTGCGCGACGATCCCCTTCCCCGGGGTCAGCGCGTACATCGCGCCATCGCCGACCGCCTCGGCCGTCGCGGAGTGCCGCTCGTCCACGTCGTAGAGGTAGGTCTCGATGAATGTCGTGCCGATGTACTCGGGCTCCGCATCGGAAAGCAGCGGCCTGATCTTCGACCAGGCACCGTCGGCGCCGACGAGGAGGCCGCTGGTCACGGTCGAGCCGTCGGCGAAGGCCAGCTCGTGCCGGCCGTCGCCGACGGGCCGGACACCGGTGACCTTGCGTCCCCACCGGACCACGCCGTCGGGCAGGGAGCCGAGCAGGATCCGGCGCAGATCTCCGCGCAGCACCTCGGGGCGCCCCTGCGTCCCGTCGGCGGGGTCGTCGAGCAGCACCGCGCCGTTCCGGTCGAGCATGCGCAACGCCTCGGCGCCCTCGTGGATGATCGCGCGGAACTCGTCGGTGAGGCCCGCCTCCGCGAGCGCACGCTGCCCGTCGTCCTCGTGGATGTCGAGCTGGCCGCCCTGCGTACGGGCCTCCGCCGAGGGGTCCGCCTCATAGACCGTGGCGGGAATGCCGTGGACGTGGAGCACACGGGCGAGGGTGAGGCCGCCGAGGCCCGCACCGACGATCGTGATGGGTGTCGCCATGATGGTCCTTTCGCAAACTGATTAGAACGCCGTTCCACAACCACTTTGGAACGGCGATCCATCTATGTCAAAATCGTGCTCATGGCTACCAAGTCGCGGCGGACCGATCGGCGCACGGACGCGCTCTCGAAGGAGCGGATCGTCGGGGCCGCGATCGAGATCCTCGACTCCGAGGGCGAGAGCGCTCTGACCTTCCGGGCACTCACGGCGCGCCTGGCCACCGGGAGCGGGGCGATCTACTACCACGTCGCCAACAAGGGCGACCTGCTCGCGGCGACCACGAACTCCGTCATCGCGCGTGCCATGACCGAGGTGGTCAGCGTCGCGGAGCCCCGGGAGGCGATCCGTGCCATCGCCCTCGGGGTGTTCGACGCGATCGACGCACATCCCTGGGTGGGCGCCCAGCTCTCCCGTGAGCCGTGGCACTCCGCGATGCTGCAGATCTTCGAAAGCGTCGGCGAGCAGCTCCAGGCGCTGGGCGTCCCCGAACGGGCGCAGTTCGACTGCGCGTCCGCGCTCGTGAACTACATCCTCGGCCTCGCGGGGCAGTACGCCGCGGGCGCCCGCCTCCAGGCCCCCGAGACGGATCGGTCGGCCTTCCTCGCGGTCTTCGCCGCGGAGTGGGCGCAGCTCGCCCCGGCGGAGTACCCGTTCATGCGTCAGGTGGCGACGCAGCTGCGTGATCACGACGACCGCGAGCAGTTCCTCGCCGGCATCGACCTCATACTGACCGGCATCGCATCCGTCCGGTAGTCCGGTGGACGGTTCCCGGCCCCGGGGCCGGTGGGGTCCCACGCGTCGGAGGTGTCGGCACCCCGGTAGCCGGTGAGGTCCCGCAGCAGCCACCAGCAGAAGCCGTCATCCGTCGAAGCCCTGTGCGCCGACGGCGCCCCGCACGAATCGCCGCAGGTGCGCACGGACGGCGTCGGGCTGCTCCAACCAGGGTTCGTGTCCTGCGCCCTCGATCCGTGTCAGCGGTACAGCGAGACGGAGCGCGAGCGATTCGAGTGCCGCCAGAGGGCGGGGATCGCCGCGTCCACCGAGGAGCTCCGCCCGTGCGGGCAAACATGCGCGCAGCTCGGCCAGGCGCTCGTCGAGCGGGTCCGCGCGCCCTGCCCTGCCGAGTTCGGCGTTCATGGCCCAGTTGACCGGGCGACGCCGCCGGGCGCCCTGGGCTGCCCAGTGCCACCCGCGTTCGAGATCGGCGTGGTCGGCGAACCAGGCCAGCGTGAGCAGTTCGACTTCCTGCTCCTCCGTGCGGTGCGACAACTCCTCCAGCTCACGGAGTCGCGCCTGCTGCACCACGGACATGCGACGGCCGCGCTCCGCCTGTTCCCCCGTACGCCAGTCACCGACGAAGGGTCCGCACATCAGGAGCACTGCGGCAACCCGGTCCGAGTGCGCCAGGCAGAACCGGCTCGCCAGATCGGTGCCGTAGGAGTGCCCGATCAACACGGCCTCGGGCACGTCCCATGCGTCGAGCAGCCCGGCGAGATCCTCGACATGCCGGGCAAGGGAATGAGGGCCCCGCCACGGGGACTGTCCCGTACCACGCTGGTCATACCGGTACACCGGGGCAAGGTCCGCGACCATGGGGGCGACATCGCCCAGATAGTCCGGCAGACCCGGACCGCCATGCAGCATGACCACAGCCGGCCTCCGGGTCGTATCCCCCGACGCCACCCAGCGCAACCGCGCCCCGTCGGTCATCGGCACAAGGCCCTGCGCCTCCATCGAAGTCACCTCGGCAAACCTACCGGTCCTGCCGAGGGCCCGCCGAGAGCTGACGAACCCACCCGCCGCCGATGCCGGGTGGGGTGCCGGCCCCGAGGGGGCTACTCGTCGGCCGGCCGGGAAGAAGGCGCACCGCTCCGCTGCGGGCGGCCGATGGTCACGGCACCGCTGAAGCCGGAGACAACCGACATCGTGTCCAGCGATCGATCGGCAACGGGCAGCAGATGGGCATCGACCCAGGTGTCCCCCGTTGCCGCGTTGGCCCACGGGTCATCGACGACCACGGCGCCGGGCACGACGCCGTGACAGAGCACCCAGTGCGGTACGTCGAACCCTTGCATCCCGGCCAGCGAGACCAGGAGCAGCACATGCTCCCGTCGGCCGACCGCGGAGCGGATCGCGGCCGTGGAGAGACGGTGCGGGGCGATCGGTACGCCGATCCGTCCGGCGTCCGTACGCGACATGCGCTGGAGGTGCGCACGCCACTCCTGCTCGCTCTGCGAAAGGTGGTCGAGCAGGACGGGCCGGTCCACGTCGAGGTGGACCTCGACGGGGGACGACGGCCAGGCCCGGCGTACGGCAACGCCCAGTCCCACGGGCTCGCACGCGGGGAAGTTGGTCGCGTCGCGCCACAGCGTCAGCTCCGCCCGGCGGTCGAACTCCTCCCGCGACAGCACCCCCGCATGCGCCTGGGCGACCAGGGCGGTGACGGCGCCGCACGTGAAGTGCGTGGTCTGCCCGTAGTACGGAGGCTCGGTCACCGTGCTGTCGTGCAGCCAGCGAACGTAACCGGCCGCGGGCCCCGCAACGTCCTCCGGTCGCGCGAGCGGAGGGCTCAGCGCGGCGAAACCGGCGGCAGCGGCGTCCTCGGGGCCGGCCGTCCATCCTTCCCACTTGACCTGCGCGAGCTCCCGGCCGCGTGCGTGGGCGACGACGGCCGCGACGGCTGCCGGGATGTCACCGATGGCGTCGACGATCTTCAGATAGGCCGTGTGCGGGCGTGCCGTCACGAGCGCGGCAGCGGTCCAGTCCTCGCCGTCCTCACCCGGAACGGCCACGATGCGGGGGGCGTGGGCGGTGCGGTCGACGGCGTGCCAGCGCTCCAGCACCTCAGGGTGTCCGAGTCGTCTCAGCGGGGTCGGCGAGCTACCGGCCTCGAACGGGACGACGAGGGGATTCACGGGCGTTTTCTGCTGGGACGTCATTCCGGTACTCCTGGTGGATCTGAGAGGGAGGGGCGTGGCCCCGCGCCCGGGGGCCGGTGGCAGGCCGGTCGGCGCGGGACGCTGCCGCCCGGTGTCATGCGCGGGACTGCCGGAGCACCCAGATGAAGTACGGAGCACCGACCAGAGCGATCATGAGGCCCGCCGGCATCTGGGCGGGCGCGACGAGCGTGCGGCCGAGGGCGTCGGCCACGCACACCAGCAATCCGCCGAGCAGCATCGCGACCGGAATCGCGCGGCCGTGCCGGGCGCCCACCAATGACCGGGCGAGATGCGGGGCGACGAGACCCACGAAGCCGACGACGCCGACGGCGATCACGCTGAGCGCGGCGAGCACCGCGGCGATCGCCAGCGCGGCGAAGCGGGTGCGTTCGACCCTGACGCCGACGATGCGCGGGGTGTCCTCGTCGACGGCGAGCAGGTCGAGCCGGCCCCGCATGGCGAACAGCACGGGAAGCGCGAGCGCCAGGGCCACCGCGACCGGTACGACGTCGGGCAGCGTGCGGCCGTAGGTCGTGCCGGAGAGCCAGGTGAAGATCCGGGGCGTGTTGTACGGGTCGGCGCGCAGCAGGAGGAAGGTGGTGATGGAGCTGAGGCCGTACCCGCACCCGATGCCGATCAGTACGAACCGGTCGGGCAGGAAGCCGCCGCGCCAGGCCAGCAGGGCGATCAGCCCGAAGGTGGCGAGCCCCGCCGCGACCGCGACCGCGATGAGCACGGGCCGACCGCCCGACAGGCCGGAGGTGACCACGCTCGCCGCGCCCAGCCCGGCGCCCGCCGTGATGCCGAGCACCCCCGGCTCCGCCAGCGGGTTGCGTACCGCGCCCTGCACGACACATCCGGCCAGTCCGAGCGCCGCGCCGGCGAGGACCGCGGCCGTCACCCGGGGCACCCGGTCGTCGAGCGCCTGGCCGATCAGGTCCGGGGCGGCGCCGCGGAACCACAGCGTGATGTCCCCCGTCCGCAGCCAGAGGCTGCCCGCCAGGACTGCCACCAGGACCGCCCCGGCCAGGAGTGTCACCACAGCGAACACGACGAGGAGGAACCCGCGGCGTGAGCGTGCGGCGACCCGTGAGGGCGGTGGCTGCCGGAGCCGGCCCGTGTCGCGCAGGCGCAGCGCGAGGACCACGATCACGACGGAGCCGAGCAGCGCGGTCGGCACGCCGGTGGGAATGGAGGCGGCCCCGTCCGCCCCCTGCACCGCGCGCAGGGACGCGTCCGCGAGCAGGATGAGCAGCGCGCCGAACAGCCCGGCCGCGGGCACCAGGAAGAGGTGCCGGCGCAACGCCCGGACGCGTCCCGCGATCAGGCGGGCCAGGACGGGGGCACCGAGGCCGACGAAGGAGATCGGGCCCGCGAGGGTCACCGCCGTACTGGTCAGAAGTACCGCGCAGATCACGGCTGTCACGCGGGTGGTCCGGACCGGCACACCGAGGGTGGACGCGGCGTCGTCACCCAGGTTCATCACGTCGAGCCGCCGGGACAGCACCAGGGCGACGCACAGCACCACGGCCACGAGAGGGAAGGCGCGTGCCGCGGCGTCGATGTTCAGCTGTGCGAGCGAACCGCTCCCCCAGGCGAAGAGCCCGGTCGTGTTCTGGTTGAACAGGATGAGGAGCATCCCGGTCGCCGCGTCCAGGGCCATGGCCGTCGCCGATCCGGCGAGGATGAGGCGGGTGCCCGCGGTGCCCGCCGCCCGGCCCGCGAGGAGCAGCACGAGCGCCGCCGCGACCAGGCCGCCGGTGAAGGCGACGGCCCCCGACGCCCACAGCGGAACGGCGAGGCCGAAGGCGGCGACGAGTGTGAGTGTGAGGTAGGCCCCGGCCGTGACCGCGAGGGTGTCGGGGGAGGCCAGGGCGTTGTGCGTGACGGACTGGAGCAGCGCACCGGCGGTGCCGAGGGCGAAGCCCACCGCGACGCCCGCGAGCAGGCGCGGCAGGCGTGAGCCGGTGAGGATCTCACCGACCGGTGCGTCACCGGTGCTTTCCCGGTTCCCGGCGAGATGGCGCACCAGGTCGCCGACGCCGACGCCGGACGTCCCCTGCGTCAGGTGCCACATGCCCACCAGCGCGGTCACGACGAGAAGGAGTGCCAGGACGGCCACGCCCTGGGGGCCGCCACCGCGCTCGGCGCGCGGCAGCGTTCCCCCTGCGGATTTCACTGTCTGCGGTGTGCTCACTTCTTGTCGAGTACGTCGACGTACGCGTCGATCGCCTGCTCGCAGGAGCGCGGACCGCCTGCGCCCCATACCCGCGACGGGAAGGCGTGCGCACGGCCTTCCTTCACGGCCGGGATGGTCTTCCAGATCGGGTTCTTGGCCAGCGCCGCGACGTACCCGCCGGCTCCTTCGTCATTGGCGTAGAAGAGGTTGGCGTTCCCCACGGCGGTGAGTCCCTCGACATCGGTCTGCGCGAGGCCGTAGGCGGCATCGACGCCGCCGTCCCCGTGCGCCTTGTTGATGTCCTTGGTCCATGCGGGCTTCATACCGAGCTCTTTGCCTATCTCGGTGAACAGGGCGCCGTCACTGTAGGGGCGGACGGTCAGGTTGCCCCCCTGGAGCCAGCCGTCGAAGAACAGGAAGTCCTTCGTCGGCAGGTCGGCGTCGGTGACCCGCTTCTTCGCCGTGGCCAGGTGCTGGTCGAATTCCTTGAGCACCTGGTCGGCACGCTCGGTGCGCCCCGTCGCCTTGCCGATCATGCTGAACACTTCCTGCATGTTGCCGATCGGGTCGGCCGGGTTCGCACCCCGTGTGGCCATCACGGGGACCCCTCGCTTCTCCAGCTTCGCGATGGTCTCGTCGTCGGCGTCGAAGGCCTCGACGACGATGAGGTCGGGCTTGGCCGCGTAGAGGGTGTCGAGGTCGGGCTCCTCACGGGTGCCGATGTCCGTCACCCCGCCGGGCAGCTTCTCCGCGCTGACCCAGGTGCGGTACCCCTTCGCGTCGGAGACGGCGGTGGGGGTGACACACAGGGTCAGCGCGTCCTCGATCTGCTGCCATTCCAGGACCGCGATCCGTTCGGCGGGCTTGTCGAGCTTCACCTGCCGGCCGACGCCGTCCTTGAAGGAGACGGGCTTCGTCGAGGTGGCCGTGGTGTCCTCGGCACAGCTCTTCGACGCGGGCGACGCGCTGGTGCCGCCGGCCTCGGTTTTGTCGACATCGGTCGTGCCGCAGGCCGTTGCGGCGAGGAGGACGAGCCCGGTGGAGGCTGACGCCGCCAGGCGATGGGCACGGTTCATGAAGGGTCCTGCTTTCTTGGGTTCGTTCGCGATGCGTTGGGGGGCGGATGTCCTGCTTCAGGAGGAGTGCCGCCCGAGCGGGTCGATACGGAGACGGCCCGTGCGGGGGTCGGTAGCGACCTCGACACGGATGTCGTAGACCTCGCCGATGTTCTCGGCGGTGAGGACGTCGGCAGGCGCGCCCGCCGCGTGCACCCGGCCGGAGCGCATCAGGACCAGCGTGTCCGCGACACGGGATGCCTGGTCCAGGTCGTGCAGCACGACCCCGACCGCGATGCCGTGCTCCTCGACGAGATCGCGTATCAGGTCGAGCGTCTCGATCTGGTAGCGCAGGTCCAGGTGATTGGTCGGTTCGTCCAGCAGCACGACGCCGGTGTCCTGGGCCAGACAGGCCGCGAGCCAGACACGCTGCATCTCCCCGCCGGAGAGTTCCCCGACCGGCCGGGCGGCCATGTCCCGTACGCCGGTGATGCCCATGGCGTGGTCGATGGCGGTCCGGTCCTCGGCGGTCTGTCCGCCGAAGCCGGTCCGGTAGGGGTGGCGTCCGAACGACACGACCTCCGTCACCGTCAGCCCTTGGGGCGCGGGCCTCGACTGGGAGAAGAGGGTGACCTCGCGGGCGAACCGGCGGGGACTGAGCAGGGCCGCGTCACGCTCGGACTGCCCGTCGCGGGGGCCGAGCGTCACCCGGCCGCCCTCCACTCGGTGCAGTCGGGAGAGCGCTCGCAGCAGCGTGGACTTCCCGCTGCCGTTCGGTCCCACCAGGGCGGTCGCGCGGCCGGGTTCCAGGGCGATGGAGACACCGTGGACGACGGGCTTGCCGCTGTACCGCAGCACCAGGTCGTGCCCGTTGAGAGCGGCAGCCGGCGCGGCGCGGCCGACCGCGGGGCGGCCGGCGTGCCGGAAGGGGCTTGTGAACATCGAGGGGTCCGGACGGTCGGAGGGGCAAGGACTGCGGCACCCTCCGTCCGGCCTTCACCGGCCGGGCCGCGGCTCACCCACGCACGGAGAGAGCACCGTTCGCGGCGAGCACCAACTAAGGGTCACCTAACTCCGTGAAGGTTATATTCCGCTTGCCGAGTCGACAATCAGGAGTTCTGGACACGCGATACGGGATTCCGGACATTCCCGTGACTGCCGTCGGCCGCGCCGAAGAACGCGCCCGGCGTGGTTCCCATGACCCGCCGGAAGGCCGCGATGAAGGAACTGGGCTGCGCGTAGCCGAGTGTCTCCGAAACCGTCATCACATCGAAGCCTTCGGAGAGGAGCGTCAGCGCCCGGTGCACACGCAGCATCTGCCGCCACCGCGCGAAGGAGAGACCCGTCGTGTGACGGAACGCACGGGTGACGGTGCGGTCGCTGATCCCCAGCGACTGTGCCCACTCCTCCAGCGAGCGGCCGTCGGCGGGATCGTCCAGCAGCGCCTCGGCGATCATGTCGATCCGGTCGTCACCGGGCAGCTGCAGAGCGAACTGGCGCTCCGACGGCTGGATCACATCGAACACGACCGACTCCGCCCGCGCCCTGGCCTCCGCGTCAAGATCCTCGCGGGACAGATGGGTCAGCAGCGACTCGAGCAGCGGCGTCATCGTGATCGCTTTCGGTTCCCCGAAAGCGAACGGCGTGCGGTCGGGAGCGAAGAAGGCGTCATGGAACTCCGCACCGGCCGTCGCTCTGCCCCCGTGCACCACTCCGGCGGGCATCCACAGACCGCACCCCTCGAACACGGTGAAGACGCGGTCCTCCACCCGGGACGTCAGCGTTCCCCCGCGTACCCAGACGAGCTCGTGCAGGGCATGCGCATGCGGCGCCCACTCCGTGGGAACGCGGGGAACCCGGACCCCGGCGACGATGGCGAAAGGGGCTGCCTCCCCCTCCGGAAGCGCCGCCACCCGGCGCAGGGCGGTACCCGTCTCGCGCCGCCACATCCCGGGGGTCGCCTCACCACAGGACGATCGGACCATGGGGCCGAGTCTATCCAGGGCCCCCGCACCGGCACCGGCGCCCCGGGCCGCGAGGGGCCGCCGGACGGGCTGGACGCCCCCTGGAGCAGGACCACGCTGCCCGAGCCCTGCCAGGGCCCAGGTAATCCCTGGACGCCCCCTGGAGCAGGACCACGGCCCGCCCGTCGGCTCCGTCCTGGATCTCCCTGTGGGGGCACCCGCGTGGAGCGGCTTCAGACCCGGGGCCCCGCCGCCGTCAGGGCGCCCTTGACCTCTCGCAGCACGCGGGCCGCGTCCTCGGGGTCGTTCACCACATCGGTGTGGTTCATGTCGACGACGAGCACGTCGCTGGCCGAGTAGTGCGTGTGCACCCAGTCGTCGTAGCCGGACCACAGCGTCCGGTAGTACTCGACGAGGCTCTCGTCCTGCTCGAAATCGCGGCCCCGCAGCCCGATGCGATGCAGCACCGTCTCGAAGTCCGCCTTGAGGTAGACCATGAGATCGGGTGCCTTGCGGTACGGCAGGCCGTCGATCTCGCGCATCATCTCGTCGAGCAGCCCCTCGTACACCCGCATCTCGAGGGAGCTGATCCGCCCCAGGTCGTGATTGACCTTGGCGAAGTACCAGTCCTCGTAGATGGACCGGTCGAGGACGCTGTCGTCCTGCTTGTACGCCTCCTTGATCGAGGCGAACCGTGTCTGCAGGAAGTACAGCTGGAGCAGGAAGGGGTAACGATTCGCCTGGATCTCCTCGGGGCTCGCCGTGTAGAAGAGCGGGAGGATCGGGTTGTCTTCCACGCTCTCGTAGAAGACTTCACTGCCCAGCTCCTTGGCGAGCAGCTCGGCCACGCTCGTCTTGCCGATCCCGATCATGCCTCCGACGCAGATCACCGGCATACCTCGCTTCTCCCTGGGGGCTTCTGTTCACGGGCGGGGGCTGGACACCCCCACCACCGGGACGCGGGTCGGCGGCCACCCGACTCCCCAAGATCTTCATGATCGGCGTCATCCAGGTCCCGGCCGGACCGAGGTCCCGACGCGCACCGCGCTCCTACGGCCGGACGAACCGTTCCGCAGGTGTCGCGTACCGCGAGGAGCCATCGCCCCGCGGCCGCCCTGAAGCATAAATGACGACTCGCCCCACGCAGGCCGGAGCACCGGCGCCCGCCTCCCCCGGCGAGGGCGGGACGCCCCGGAGCGGTGGCGATCCGGACGGCGCGCGGCAGCGCGTTGTCGATCCCGCGCACCACCCGCGGAGCCGATGTGACCGGACGGAGGCTCCGGTGCGGGCAGGGTGTGCCCGGCCTGTCCCGTCGCGGGCACAGCCTCTCCGGGCCACGGCTGACACCCTGGGGCCGGGCCGGCAGGAGCCGGGCCCGGTCGCGACCACCGGGAGCAGCGTCGTGATGGCCTTCCCGGCGGAGCCGACCCGACTGAACACCCCCTACGGAGCCGCGGTGACCATGGAACCCTCGACATACCCCGGACCCGACGTACGTCTGGCACGCCTCGCGAGCGCGGTCGGGCTCCCGGCCGAGTGGCCCCCGACCGGGGAGTACCTCGACGGTCTCGCGGAGCGGACCGGTCTGCGTACCCACGACCTCCTGCTCGTCGCGGACCTTCCCGTGCCCGGGACCGCGTGGCTCTTCGACGAGTCGGCCGGCGCGTCCAGTTCCCTGGTGCGGCACTCCCTTGCCCTGCCCGCACCCGCTCGGCAAGTGCTGCGCACCCGTGCACGCTCCATGACCGCTCCGGTGGGCACGCTCACTCCTTCTCGGCCCCGCGTGCACGCGCACTACCCGCCGGGCTTCGGCTCGCTCCTTCTGCGGATGCTCGCGCTCCGTAACCTGAATTGGTCGGGGACGGCCAAGGTGATGTGTCTGATGTCCGGTGTCTGCAAGGCGGCTTCGACCATCGGCGCGGTGGGGCGGGGCGCCAAGGCGCTCGATGCGGAGACGCTCGACGGCTTCGCCGCGACGCTCGGCGTGCCGGTCGCCGTGCTCGCCGGGCTGACCGGCATCCGCCCGTCGGCGGAGAGCCGCGCACTCATCCCTGAGGTGGTCGACACGGCCGCGCTGGTCTGGGAGATCCGGCACCTGACCCAGGACCAGGAAGGCCGGCTCACCGAGTACGCGGAGGTATTGAACAGGGAGTGAAGCCGTCCGGTGGGACGGCCCGCCCGCGCCGCGCGGGCGGGCGGCACCGCACACAGGTCCAGCCGGACGTCCGGAGCCCGGCCACGCGGCGGCCGTTGCCCCAGGGCCGTCCGAGGCCGGACGGGCCCGATGCCGGGTGCGGCCCCGGTGCGGGGCCGCACCCGGACCGGGGTCAGGCGCCCCAGCGCAGGGCGATGGTGTCACCCACGTTGATCACTCTGTTGCGGGCGGCGGCGGCGAAGGCGGAGCCGTCGACACCGGCCTTCCAGGTGTTGGAGCCGCTGTTGGCCTTGCCGTTGATGCCGGTGAGGGTGCCGGTGCCCGACGAGGGGGTCACGCTCGTGACGCATCCCGACGGGGTGGCCCCGCTGCCCGCGGCGTCGAGGACGTCACCGAGGGTGGTGGTGGTAGCGGTGGGTGTGAAGGCCACCGAGCAGACCTTCAGGTTTCCCGCGCCGTCGTCGACGGTGAGGGCCAACGTGGTGGCGGTGCCCGCGGTGAAGGCGGGCTGGGCGACCCACTGCGGGGCTCCAGGGGTGACCGGGACCGGAGGGGCAGTCGTGAAACCGCCGCCGACGACGCCACGCAGAGCGTCGATGGAGGAGTAGGCGGAGGGGCCGGTGTCGGCCGGCTGGTACTTGAAGCCGCCCGCCGGGTTGTACTGGTTGGCGATCAGGAAGTCGACCGGGGTCTTGCCGCTCGACGTCAGGAAGTCTCCGGTCTGCGGGTTGATGCCGCAGGCGTTCAGGCCCGCGACGCCCCACCCGTTGGAGCTGGTGTTGACCCCGTACAGGGAGTTGAAGGCACCGGTGCCCGCGATCAGCTTGCCCTTGAGGAAGTTCTTCGCCCGCACCACGTCCGCGTCCGTGTTCGGCACGCCGGAGACGCACAGGGCAGCCATCGCGGAGCCGGTCATGTCGACGTCGCCGGGAGCGTTCAGGGCAGTGGGGTCGCCCTCGGCCTTGCTGTAGGTCCAGCCGCCGTCGACGTGCTGGTTGGCGCGGATGCGCGTGACCATCGAGTCGGTGAGCGCCTGCGGGATACGGTTCGCGCCGCCCTGGGTCTTGGCACCACGCAGCGCGAGTGCCGCGAAGACGGTCCCGTTGAAGTTGGCGGACGGGCCGAAGTACCCGGCCTCGGCGGTCTGCCAGTGCGCGTAGACGTTCGCGACGAGGTTCCGCGAGGCCGACACCCGGGCGGGGTCGATACCGGCCGCGTACGCGTTCAGGGTGCCGCGCTCGTAGTCGGTGACCACCGGGGCGCCGGACGGCCAGCCCGCCGTGGACAGCAGGTTCCGGTAGACGGTCCGGGCGTTCTTCGTGGTGTCGCCGCCGGGGTAGACGTCGACGACCGCGGTGCCGGCGGCGGCGAACGTGCTGAAGGCCCATTCGTTGGACAGGCCGGAACCGGCGTACGAACCGTCGGCCGCCTGGAGCGACTTGAGGTAGGCGACACCGTTCGCCCTGGACGTGGCGATCTGCGCGGGAGACGAGGTCGCGAAGGCGGGCAGCGCGGTGAGAGCGAACGCGCTCAGGGCTGCGGGCACCGCGAGCGCGAGGCGGCGGGAGATACGGGGACGGGACATGTCCTGCTCCTGGAATCGGCGGACCCCGGCTGCTCCCGCGCAGGCCGCACGTCACCGCCGTAGGGGCACGGCAGAGCCTGGTCGGAGGGCCGTGGTCCGGAACGCGTGGTACGGCTTCCTGTACTGCATCGCCGTCTGGGCATTCGGGCTCGGAAACGGCCCCCGCCGTCCCACACCGCTGCGCGTCAGCTCCGGCATCTCACCGGATTCCCCCAAGTGGCAGCCCAGGACGCTACCCGAGTGGTCGAGGGACCGCCAGCCATCCGGACCGGAACGCGGACCGCACGCATCCGGGGCCGGTCCGCCGGGTCCTGTGCCACCTTGACGCGTCCATGGAATCCGTGTTGCACTCCGGCTGATAACTGCTCAACTCCAGGGGAAGCCGGTCGAATTCCGGCGCTGACCCGCAACCGTAGGCCCGGGCTCGTCCCGGGTGAGCCGGAATGCCTGGGGCTGGGCCACAGTACGAAGAGCGCCGTCGCGGATTGCGGTGTGGTCGTCGAAGCCTCCCCATGGCGAAGGAAGCCGTGCGGGGGCACATCGCCACGCACGCAGCCGCCCGGCAGAGACGAGGGGCCGCGGTGGGGACCGAACAGCAGGCGAAACGGCAGTCGGGGACGGGACGACGCCTCCTCTCGCTCATGACCGCGTCCTTCCTGACGCTCGGTGCGAGCGTGGCGCTCTTCACAGTCCCCGACTCCGCCGGCGCCGAACCGATCGAGCGGTGCACGGCCACCAGCGGCGCCATCGTGGCCGTGGACTTCGGCCCCTTCGGCGGCAAGGTCGAGCGCGGCTGCGACACGACCCCGACGACCGGCTACGAACTGCTGCACACGGGCGGCTTCACGACCGAGGGCACCGTCCACGACGGCCCCGCCTTCATCTGCCGCATAGGCAAGGACTCCGGTACGCAGTACCCCACTCCGGAGAAGGAGGCCTGCGTCCTCACCCCGCAGGCCACCGCGTACTGGTCGTACTGGATCGCCTCCCCCGGCCAGAAGAACTGGACCTACAGCCCGCTCGGCGCCATGGCGCGCACCCCGAAACCCGGCGACGTGGACGCCTGGGTCTTCGGCGGCACCGACATCGGCGGCACCAAGGGCAAGCCGGACTTCTCCCCCGACGACGTCCGGGCCGCAGGCGGCTCCACCCCCGACCCGACGGTGCCGACCGACCCGCCCGACGTGCCCGCGGGAGCGGTCGACGTTTTGGCCGCCACCCGTTGGATCACCGGACAGCTGACGGACGGGAAGCGCGTCGTCGACGAAGGGTCCACCACCCCGAACCACTTCCTCACCACCGAGGCCGTGTTCGCCCTGGCGTCCACCGACGCCAAGAGCCGGGCCGCCCGCGAGATCGCCGACTTCCTGGCCACGCCCGCGCAGACGGACGCGTACGCCTACCCCGCGGGCAAGGACGGAATACCCGACGCCGGCGCCGCCGCCCGCCTCGCGCTGGTCGCCGAGGCCACCGGCAAGGACCCCCGTGCCTTCGGCGGGCACGACCTCCTCGGTGACCTCCTCACCTACGTCTGTCCGCGCGACATCGGCGACGGCGAGACGATCGACGGCTGCCTCACCAAGGGCGACTTCCGCACGACGGGACAGTCCGACGCACAGGCCATGGCCGTCATCGCCCTGCTGAACGGCGGGGTGACTCCCCCCGCCGGCGCCGTGAACCGACTGACCGGGCTCCAGTGCGAGGACGGCGGCTTCACCTCCATCCTGATCCGTTCCGGCGGGTGGTGCGACAGCGACGCGAACTCCACCGGTCTGATCGCCCTGGCCCTCAAGCGGGCCGGCGGTCACGACGCCGCCGTACAGAAGGCCCGCGGCTACCTCAAGAAGTCCCAGCTGAAGTCCGGGGCCTGGCCCTCCGCCTCCTACCTGACCACCGGCAGCCCGGCCTCCACCGCCTGGGCGGCGCAGGCCCTGCGCGCCCTCGGTGACGCCGCCTTCGCGGACGCCGGCGTCTCCTGGCTCTCCAGGCACCAGTTCCCCGGAGGCGGCTTCGGCTTCGAGGAGGACGACACCGAATCGCGGCTCTTCGCCACCACCCCGGTCACCGTCGCCGGCGCCAGGAGCGACCTCGTCACACTCACCACCAGGAAGACCGACCCTCCCACCATGCCTCCGGCGGGTGACGGGCCCGACCTGAAGAAGGGCGTGACGTACCTCACCCACCCCAGCCGGCTGATCCAGGGCCGCTACTACGAGGCCGGCGCGGGCACCGGCCACGCCGACTACGGCATGACCATCGACGGCGCCTACTCCCTCGCCGCCACCGGGACGGACAACGCCACCCTGCGCAACATCGTCGACTTCTTCGACAAGGGCGGCAAGGACGGCAGGGGCCGGGGCATCCACGACTGGACGCTCATCGGCACCAAGTACGCGAGCGGCGGCTCCCTCGGCAAGGCGGCCCTCCTCGCGGAGGCCGTGGGCCGCGACCCCCGCGACTTCGGCGGCCGGGACCTGATCGCCGCACTCGCCAAGGGCACCTGCGCCGCCAGGACCTCGACCCGCCAGGAGTGCGCGGCGAAGGGCAACTACACCTACGCGACTTCCGTGTTCTCCCAGTCCCTCGGCGTCATCGCGCAGCTGCGGGCGGGTGAGAAGGCCGCCGCGGCCGAACCGGTCGCCTACCTCAAGAGCCTCCAGACCCCCTCGGGTGCCTGGGTCAGCCTGATCGGCGAGCCGAGCGGTGCCGAGGTCGACTCGACCGCCATGGCCGCCATGGCCATCGACCTGTTGCCCGACGCCGCCTCCCAGGCCGCCGCGGACAGGGCCGTCGCCTGGCTCGCCACCCAGCAGAAGGAGGACGGCGGGTTCCCGGGCGCCTCCGGCAACTCCGTCAACTCCGCGGCCCTCGCCATCCAGGGACTCTCCCTGGACGCGCCCAAGTACAGCGCGCAGATCGCCAGGGCCCGCAAGTTCCTGGCGAGCCAGCAGAACCGCGACGGCGGCTTCAACATCGCCAAGGGCGGCCAACCGGGCTCCGATGTCCGCGCCTCCGCCCAGGCGGTCGGCGGCGCCACCGGCATCTCCTTCGGCCTGCTGACCCGCGACCTCGACGGCACCACCCCTGAGCCCGTCCCCGGCACGTCCGGCGGGACGAACGGCGGGACCGCCGGTTCCTCCTCCGGCGGCGACGGCTCGCCCGTCATCGTGACCCCGGGCGAGGACGCGGGAGGCACGGGCTCCTCCGGGGGCGGCGCCTCCGGCTCGGGCGGCGGGAGCCTCGCCTCCACCGGTGCGCGGGTCGGCGGCCTCGCCGCCGCAGCCCTGGTCCTGGCCCTCGGCGGCTGGGGCCTCACCCGCGCCGCCGGGCGCCGCCGTGAGAACACCGGGAGCGAGGCATGAGCAGCAACCGACTCCTGCGGGCCCCGGCCCGTACGGTCGCCGCCCTCGGGCTGACGGTGGTGGCCTTCGCCGCCACCGCGGCCCCGGCGGCCGCGGCCCCGCAGCCGATGGGCAGGTGCACCACCTCCTCCGGGGTGGTGCTGGCCGTGGACTTCAGCCACTGGGGCGGTCCCGTCTACCGCTCCTGCGGGACGGCCCCCACCACCGGCTACGAGCTCCTCAACCAGGGCGGCTGGGCCACCACCGGCACCGGCCACGACGGCCCCGCCTTCATCTGCCGCATCGGATACAGCGGCCACAAGGGCGGCAAGCAGTATCCGACGCCCCAGCAGGACGACTGCGTGCTGACCCCGCCGGCCTCCGCGTACTGGTCGTACTGGCACGCGGACCCGGGCCGCAACACCTGGGAGTACAGCCGGCTCGGCGCGATGCTCTACAAGCCGAACCCGGGCAGCGTCGATCTGTGGATCTTCGGCGGCACCGATATCGAGGGCACCGAGGGCAGGCCCACCATCACCCCCGACCAGCTGCGCGCCAAGAACACCAGGCCGACCGGTGGAGCTGCCCCCAAGGACACGCGTACGGCGGCGCCCCTGCCGCGCGACGTCAACACCGGCCCCGAGCCGGAGAATCCGCCGCCGGCCGACCCGAGCCCTCCCTCGACGACACCGCCGCCCGGCCCCACCGCGTCGGAGAGCCCCTCACCTTCGGCAAGCCCCTCCGGGAGCGTCTCGCCGTCACCGTCGTCCAGCGCCCCGGCGGTGGTCACCCCCGGCCCACAGGTCGTTGACGCGGCTCCCGCCGCGGACGCCGAACACGACGTGGGCTCGTACCTGCCCGCCGTCGCCACCGGGGCCCTGGTGCTCCTCATCGGCGCCGCCGCCGTACGCGCGGCCAAGCGCCGTCGTCGTACGGAGTAGCCGCGTGTCACGCACCACCACGGCCGCGGCCGAGCCGCCGGTGTCCGGCCTCGCACCGGACGCGGGCGGCCGTCGTCCGCCCCGCACCCTGCACCCCGTCGCCTGGTGGATCTGGGCCCTGGCCCTGGCCACGGCGGTCAGCCGCACCAACAACCCGCTGCTGCTGTTCCTCGTCCTGGCCGTCCTCGGGTACGTCGTCACCATGCGCCGCACCGAGGCCCCCTGGGCCCGGGGCTTCACGTACTACCTCTACCTGGCACTGACCGTGGTGGCGGTCCGGGTGGTGTTCCGCGCGATCTTCGCCACCGGGATCACCCCTCGCGACCACTTCCTCTTCTCGCTCCCCCACATCCCCACCCCCGACTGGTACGCCGGCATTCGGCTCGGCGGCCCCGTCTCGCTGGAGGCGCTGCTCTCCGCGGCCACGGACGGGCTGCGACTGGCCTGCATGCTGTGCTGCATCGGCGCGGCCAACACCCTCGCCAACCCCAAGCGAGCCCTGCGCGTGCTGCCCGGCGCCCTCTACGAACTCGGCGTCGCCGTCACCGTCTCCATCAGCGTCGCCCCGCAGCTCGTCCAGAGCGTCCAGCGCGTGCACCGGGCCAAGCGGCTGCGGGCCGGGCCCTCCAAGGGGCTCCGCGCGCTGCGGGGCATCATCGTGCCCGTCCTCGAAGACGCCCTGGAACGCTCCCTGCGGCTCGCCGCGGCCATGGACTCGCGCGGCTACGGCCGGGCCGGTACCGCCACCCGCCGCTCCCGGCGTGCCACCGGTGCCCTCATGCTGCTCGGCATGTGCGGGCTGTGCGCCGGCGCCTACGGCCTTCTCGACGCCACCGCCCCCAAGCTGCTCGGCCTGCCCGCCATGGGCGCGGGCGCACTCCTGTGCTTCGCCGGCCTGCGCCTCGGCGGCCGCCGCGTCACCCGGACCACGTACCGCCCCGACCCCTGGCACTTCGCGGAGTGGGGCGTCGCCGCCTGCGGCGTCCTCTCCGCCGTCCTGCTGTTCACGAACGCCGGCTTCGACGCCGCCGAGCTCAACCCCTCCATCTACCCGCTCAGCTGGCCCACCCTGCCGCTCGTACCCGCCGCCGCGATCCTGCTCGCGGGCACGGCCGGGTTCCTGGCCCCGCCCCCGACCGCCCCCGCCCGGCCGGCCGTCCCCGCTCAGCGCACCGAGGAACCCAGATGATCACCTTCGATCAGGTCGCCGTCCAGTACGACGACACGGCCGAGCCCGTACTGCGCGACGTGAACCTCACGGTGGAGGAAGGCGAACTCTGCCTGGTCGTCGGGCACACCGGTGTCGGCAAGTCCACCCTCCTCGGCGCCGTCAACGGCCTCGTCCCGCACTTCACCGGCGGCACCCTCTTCGGCCGGGTCCTGGTCGACGGCAGGAACACCGCGGACCACCCTCCCCGTGAACTCGCCGATGTGGTGGGGGTCGTGGGACAGGACCCCCTGGACGGTTTCGTCACCGACACCGTCGAGGAAGAACTCGCCTACGCGATGGAGCAGTTGGCGGTTGTGCCCGCCACCATGCGCAAACGTGTGGAGGAGACCCTCGACCTGCTCGGCCTCGCCGACCTGCGCCACCGCGCGCTGCACGAGCTCTCCGGCGGCCAGCAGCAGCGCGTCGCGATCGGCTCCGTCCTCACCGCCCACCCCCGCGTACTCGTCCTGGACGAGCCCACGTCCGCCCTGGACCCGA